>CAKZXA010000077.1 GCA_937922045.1 uncultured Acidimicrobiales bacterium
CGGCCAGCAGGGCCAGGACCGCAAACACAATCGCGAGCTTTCTCAGCCACCCCGACCGGCGATCGTGTCGGCGTTGAAGGTGTCGATCCTCTTGACGAACCATGGGGCGGGCTTGATCGAAGACCGAGCCCATCTCCGCAGGTTGACGCATCTGATCCGATGTCTCACGCGACATCGCAGGCCCCACATCGACCTTCGCTTCCAACGCAGGGCTCTCGTGGCGGTTGCTGAACCGAAGTCGACTCTCATCGAGGCGAGGAGGGCCAACGTTCTGGTCGCCGATGTCGGACGCCATCGCATCATGTATCTGTCGGTCGTGCATCGCCACCCTCCGCAGAGAACATCCCGGATAGTGATGACCGATCGCAGATCTCGCCCACGCAACACAATGGCATGCCACCAACACGCCACCACACATCCACCACCAGTTTGGTCCACGAGCAAGCTGATGGCGGTTAGGCAATAGATCACGAACGCGGCGGAACCCCTGGGTCATCCCACCCAGGGGTTCCGTATCGTTTTCTGACGAGGCCCTATTCGCAGGACCCGCGTGTACGACTCGTTCTTACGCCTCGGTGATGGTGATCGACTGAATCACGACATCTTCAGATGGGCGATCGCCGGATCCGGTGGCCACCTTCTCAAGGGCATCGACGACATCCAGCCCCGACACGACCTTGCCGAACAAGGAATACTGGGGAGGCAGACCGGCGCCACTCGGACCGCTGACGATAAAGAACTGGCTTCCGTTGGTGTTGGGGCCGGCGTTGGCCATGGCCAACGAACCGATCTCGTAGCGACCAGGCTTGGGCAGCTCATCCTCGAAGCGATAGCCAGGGCCACCGCGGCCAGAGCCTTCAGGGCAGCCACCCTGGCACATGAAACCCTGGATGATCCGATGGAAGATCAGACCGTCGTAGTAGTGATACCGGGCCAGCGAAACGAAGTTGTTTACCGTCTTCGGGGCGCTCGCCGCGTCGAGGGCAATCGTAAGGTTCCCCATGCTGGTGACCATCTCGGCCGTGTAGCTCTTTGCGGGATCGATACACATGTCGAACGGGCCATCGAAGCTCGTTTGGCGTGGGCTCGATCCGTCAACTGCTGGGCATTCAGGCACGTCTGGTTCTCCTGACTTGGCGGTACACGAAGCGCTTACCGTAGCACCGTCAACCCACGACCCAGCACCGACATCCCAGCACCAATGTCACAACGCCAATGTCAAAGCGCCAATGTCACAGCGCCAATGTCACAGCGCCGACTTGGCCGAGCGGAACCCGTTGTCGAGATCGGCAAGGATGTCGTCGATCGATTCCAAACCAACCGAGAGCCGGACGAGACCAGGATGCACCCCAGCTGATTCCTGCTCCTCTTCGGTGAGCTGGCTGTGGGTAGTCGATGCCGGATGGATAACCAACGATCGAACATCGCCAATATTGGCCACATGGCTATGAAGCTGAAGCGCTTCGACAAAGGCCTGACCCGCCTTGCGGCCGCCCTTGATCACGAAGGCCGGGACCGAGCCAGCACCCCGACCCTGCGTATATTTCTGGGCTGCCTCATACCAGGGCGAATCGCTCAATCCAGCGAAGGAGACCGACTCGACCTCGTCGCGAGCCGCTAGCCACTCAGCCACGGCCTGAGCGTTTTGCACGTGCCGCTCCATCCGTAGCGACAGCGTCTCGATGCCTTGGAGAAGAAGGAAGGCGTTGAAAGGGCTAACGGCCGGGCCCAGATCGCGCAGGAGCTGAACCCGAGCCTTGGCAATGTAGGAGCCGGCACCGAGCATCGGCCAGTACTGCAGCCCGTGGTATGACGGGTCGGGCTCGTTGAAGTTGGCGAACCTCTCGATATCGGAAAACTCGAAGGTGCCACCATCGACGATGGCGCCAGCCATCGCGGTGCCATGTCCGCCCAGGAACTTGGTGGCCGAATGAACCACGATGTCGGCTCCCCAGTCGAGCGGCCGGATCAGGTAGGGGGTGGCCACCGTGTTGTCGACGATGAGAGGCACACCCACGTCGTGGGCGACGGCCGCAACACCCTCGATATCGAGGACGTTGTTCTTCGGGTTGCCGATCGTTTCTCCATAGAAGAGCTTGGTGTTCGGCTTGGCCGCCGCACGCCATGCTTCGAGATCGTCGGGATCCTCGACGAAGCTGGTCTCGATGCCGAGCTTGGCCAGCGTGTAGTGCAACAGGTTGTAGGTTCCGCCATAGAGGGCGGCGGAGGCCACAATGTGTGATCCCGCTTCGGCGATGTTGAGGATGGCCAAGGTTTCGGCCGCCTGGCCGGAGGAAACCACGAGGGCGCCGGGCACACCGGCTGCCGTCGATGACAAGCCGTTTTCCAGGGCGGCTATGCGAGCCTCTGCTACGCCCTGGGTCGGATTCATGATCCGGGTGTAGATATTTCCCGGCTCGCTCAAGGCGAACAGGTTGGCGGCATGTTCACTATCGCGAAACTGGTACGCCGTCGTCTGGTAGATCGGAACCGCCCGGGCCCCGGTCGTCGGATCTGGTTCCTGACCAGCGTGGATCTGCCGGGTCTCGAATCCCCATGAATCAGCCATCAAATCTCCCTCGATTTGTCGTCGAGCCACAACTCAACGAACAACATACATTTTAATCGGTTTGTATGTTCGTGCGGATCGCTCAGCGTAACCTCGTTGATCACGCTTTCCCATAGGTGGCGATGTAGGGCAGGTTCCTGTATCGCTCGCCGACATCAAGGCCATAGCCAATGACGAACGCTGGCGGAATCTTGAAGCCGACGTAGTCCGGTGTCATGCCGCTAACGGTTTCATCAGCGACACCAGCCGCCGATGCGTGCTGGCGCAGAAGCAGGGTGCAGGTCTTGACGCTGGCGGGGTCTCGCGTCTCCAGATACTCCTCGAGGAAGGCGATGGTCAGACCCGAATCGATGATGTCTTCCACCACGATGACATGGCGACCATTGATGTCTCGATCCAGGTCTTTCAGGATCTTCACCACACCGCTGCTCTTCGTCTCTGCTCCGTAGGAGGAAACGGCGAGAAAGTCGAGTTCTACCGGACCGGGAATGGCCCGCATCAGATCAGCCACAAAGATGGCGGAGCCCTTGAGAATACCAACGAGCAGGGGCACCTCTCCCCGGCAATCGTCAGCGATCTCACGCCCTAGCTCGATGACGCGGGCCGCTATCGTTTCGGCATCGAAAAGCACTTCTCCGAGGTCTTCTGCTGGCGGATAGGGCGCAAGCTCGCCGGCTGGCGACGTCTCGTTGTCAGGCACAGGGGGAAGCCTACTCGACGCTACGACCGCTATTTCCCACTGAACAAGGCCTTGCCAGGACCGTGCTCCAGAAAGCTGGAGATACCGGTAACCGCGTCTTCGGTTTGGAAGGCTCCCACGAATTCTCGCTCCTCGACAGCAATGGCTTGATCGATCGGCAGATTCCAGCCGTCGAGCATCGCCTTCTTAACGTTGGCGATCGCAGCCGGACCCTTGGCGTACCCCGAAGCCATCTCCAAGGCCCGGTCGATGACCTCCGCATCGGGAAAGACCGCCGAGGCGAGACCGATCTCGACCGCTTCTGCCGCTGGCACCATACGGCCGGTGAAGTTGATGTCCTTGGCCTTGGTCATGCCAACCAGCCGAGGTAGCCGTTGGGTGCCACCGGCTCCAGGAATAATCCCGAGCAGAATCTCCGGTTGGCCGAAGTTCGCCGATTCTCCACAAACTCGGAAGTCGGTGCTCATCGAAAGTTCGCATCCGCCGCCCAAGGCGTAGCCATTTACGGCCGAGATCGTGACCTGTGGCAGTGCTTCGATAAGCAGGTTGGCCTCGTTGAGCGTGCCCGTCATCGGGGTTGGATCCCGGTGGCCATCACCGACAGGGAAGTCGCCGATGTCGGCGCCGGCGGCAAAAATCTTGGGGCCTCCCCAAAGGATCACGGCCCGGAGGTCGGTGCGGCCAGCCAGTTCTCGAGCCGCCTCGGTCAGTTCAGCGCCGACCTGAGCATTCAGGGCATTCACCTTCGGACGATCAAGCCGCATGATGGCGACCTTCTCATCGCTGGTGGTTTCAATCGATACGAACTCTGCCATTGTGCTCTCCTCACTCAAAGCCACTTACGATACGTCAGCCTAGATGACGGAATCTAAACGTTGTAACCGAAGGGCAGGCGTCACGCTCGCACTCGGTTCGACATCGGGGCATCGTCGGTACCCTACACGTGGTGAACACCTCAGCAGCCGACAACGGATCGGCGCAATCGAGCCTTCGCACCCGTCAACTCGATCGCCTCTCGACATCGACACTTGATGTTTTCGTCATCGGTGGTGGTATCAACGGTGCGGTCTCAGCCGCCGCCTTGGCCAACGGCGGCCTGCAGGTGGGTTTGGCCGAGCGAAATGACTTTGCCAGCTTCACAAGCCAGGAGTCGTCGAACCTGGTGTGGGGTGGCTTCAAGTACCTCCAGAACTATGAGATCCCACTGGTATTCAAGCTGTGCCGGTCGAGGAACCGTCTGCTCGACGCCTATCCGACCGCCGTGAGTGAGATTCGTTTCCTGGCCACGCTCGATGAGTCAGCCCCTTTCCCCTCTTGGCTCGCCGCGCTTGGCGCTGTCGGCTACTGGGGCATCGGTGGGCTCGCGACCAAGCCACCCCGCTACTACCGGCCTGGAGCCATCAAGAAGGCGGAACCAGTCGTTCGGACCGAGTCGGCGAGCGCTGGCATCGAGTACGCCGATGCCTACATGAAGGACAACGACGCTCGCTTCGTCTGGTCCTTCATCCGGTCCGCGTTGGACGCTGGCGCCGCAGTAGCCAATTACCTGACGGTCACCAGCACTCATTTCGATCCCGAAACCGAGCTCTGGACTATCGATCTTCACGACGAGGTCGACGGTCAAGACCTACAGACCAGGGCCCGAGCCATCATCAACGGCGCCGGGCCTTTCGCCGACGTCATGAACCAGAACCTGAAGGTCCGAACCGACCATCGGATCGTGTACTCAAAAGGCATACATCTGGTCGTCCCTCGCCTTTTCGATACCGAACGCGTCCTCGCCTTTTTCGACGACACGCAGCGATTGTTCTATGTGATCCCGATGGCCCATCGCTCGGTTATCGGCACCACCGACACCCG
>CAKZXA010000078.1 GCA_937922045.1 uncultured Acidimicrobiales bacterium
GGGCTCGATCCACGCCTCCGACACGCGGCGCCAGTTCTCCGCCCCGAAGAAGACACCACCTTGAGCTTCGGCTCCCAGCAGCTTGCGCCATTGACGTTCGCTGGTGGTGAGGTGATCGAGCACCGCCTGGTTTTTTGACGGGTCGGCGTGTTCACTGTGGAAGCCGATCTCGATGGCGACCCCCTCTTGACCGTCGACGTGTCGCCGAGCCAGGATCTGAGCCTCATAGTGTTGTTTGCCAGCTTTCTCCTGGCCAAACCACACCTTGATACCCCGACGATGTGAACGCGTCTTGAGCTCACCAAGATGCTCGGGCGTCATCGCTCGGACGAGGTCATCGACCTGATCAAACAGGGGTAGCTCCACGCTCTGAGTCTAGGGCCGGAGACTCGGAGACTCGGAGCGTCGGTCGACCGGCTAGCCGAGGAGGGCGAGAAGCGATGCTTTGAGCGTCTTTCCGGTCTTCTTGGGTGAGAACCCTCGATGCCGTCGGAGAAAATCGATCGAGTCGAGCTGGGTCAGCAAGTCTCCGGCCGAAAGAAGAGGATCTCGATCGCTGGCATCACGTTTGGCGAGCTCAGTCGCGAACTGGGCTTCGAACTGCGTACGGAAGACCGTCCGAACGCTCGCCAGCTCTTCTCCGATACGTGGATGACGAGCGGCGTTTGCAACCGTGGCACGGTATCCGGGCCCAACGCGGGCATACAAACGGAGGCGCATGGCGACGAAATCGTCGACCCGCTGGTCTAGCGGTCCTTCACCGATGTTGGGTAGGTGGGCGACCTCAGCACCGACTTCGCGACTCCGGACGATGGCTGCTTCTAGTAGCTCGCCAGGATCGGCGAAGTAGCGATAGAGCGATCGGAGGGAGAGCCCGGAGCGGTCGGCGGCCTGTTCGATCGTGGGGAACAGTGATTCTTCGCCGAACATTTCCAGAACAACGTCGAGGACATTGTCGATGTTGCGTTGGCGACGGGCTACCCGGCCATCAACCGGCTCCATCTTCTCGTCGGCCTCGGTCATTGGGTCCACGCTATCAAGCGACACCTTGTTGGCTCATGCGAGCGAGTTTGCCGTTCCCCCCGGTGGCCGTTGGGTGGCCGTTGGGTCGCAGCCCTACCAGCCGTAGGCCATGTAGGCAGGGGCGAGCACCAAGACCAGACCGGTAAGCGGCAAGCCGAGGCGCAGGTAGTCGGACGGGTGGTAGCGCCCGGGCCCGAACACCATCGTGTTGGTTTGATAGCCGATGGGGGTGAGGAACGACGAGGCGGCGGCCAGCGTGACACCTAGGGCGAATCGACGAGGGTCACCATCGGCGCCGACAGCGGTAGCGAGGGCCACGGGCAACATGACGGCGACGGCGCCGGCGTTGGAGATCAGCTCGGTGAGCACCAGGGTGGCGGCGACGAGGACGAGGGCGGATCCGACGGTGCCGAGATCAGCGCTCACATCGGCAACGGCCGCGGCGATGCGGTCGGCCAGGCCCGTATTCTGAACGGCGCTACCGATACCAATGGCGGCGCCGATCATGGCCACAACGTTGAGGCTGATCGCTTCCCTTGCCTGCCTGGTTGTGAGTACACCGCCGAGGACCATGGCCAAGGCTCCGACGAGAGCAGCGTAGAGCACGTCAGCGAATCCGGTGACCGGCATCAGCACGACGAGGAACAGGATGGCGAGGGCCAAGGGAGCTTTCGCGAGCGAGGTGGGAGGCGGTTCATGGCGTTGATGGATGAAGAGGAAATCGCCGGTTTGTCGCCAGCGATCGCGGAAGCCGAGGTCGGCGACGACGAGCAACGAGTCGCCTACCTGAAGTCGTATGTCGCCAAGTTTGGCGTTGACTGGCTCGCCCGCCCTGTTCAACGCCACGACTGCGGCCTGGTAGCGCTGTCGGAAGCCCGACTGCTTGATGGTGCGGCCAACGAGTGGTGACGAGGCACCGATTATGGTTTCATACCAGGCGTGCTGGCTCTCATCGAGCGCCCACACATGCTTGTCCTCGTCGAGGGTGAGGCCGCGCATCCGGTCGATGTCTACCACCTTGCTCAGCCGTCCGGCGAAGGTGAGCGTGTCGCCAGCCCGAAGCACGTACTCGGGAGCGACCGGGGTCAAGGTCTCACCACCTCGGTCGACGCCGACGAGGTAGGTGGATGCCAACGAGCGAAGTCCGCCGTCGGCAACGCTTACGCCGTCGAGCGGCCCGTGGCCATCGACGGTCAAGGACACGACAAAGGGTTTTGCCACGCCGGCTGGTGTGCCGCCGGTTACGTCGTCGCCGGCTTCAGGGCTGAGTTCGTTGTCTCGGGTTGGCATGAGCTTGGGCGACAGGATGATCGTCGCTGCGAGACCTACGACAGCCACCGGGAGGCCAAGTCGGGCCGGCTCCCAAAATGAGAAGGCGTCAAACCCGGCCTGAGCCATCATTCCGGAGGCGACCAGTGTGGTCGAGGTGCCGACCACGGTGAGGTTGCCACCAAGTATGGCGGCGTAGGAAAGGGGGATCAGTAGCTTCGAGGCTGCCTGGCGCTGGGCATCGGACCAGGATCGGACGGGGGCGATAAGCATGGCTACGACAGGGGTGTTGGCGACGACGGCAGAAAGCCCAGCCACGGTTATCGAGAGCCGGGACAACACCCCGGAAAGCGAGCTGACACCGAGCACGAGTCGAAGCGCAGGCAGCAGGGCTCCCGATCGTTCGACGCCAGCGGCAACCACATAGAGAGCGGCGATGGTGAGCGGAGCCGGGTTGGAGAACCCCTTGAACGCTCCTTCGGCATCGACGACTCGGGCGAGGTAGAGGACGATGAGGGCGACGATGACGCCAACCGTTGGCGTCACCCGCTTCGAGAGCAGGGCGATCATCATGACGGCGAGCACACCGATGACGATGACCTGGTCGAAGGGCATACCTGCCCTATCGGCCCGTGAGTAGAGACGCTGAGCTAGACGCTAGGTCGAGTCATTGCAGCCGCCAGGTTGTGGTCCACGCTGTGGTCGGATCGGGCGAGTCCGTCAATCACGCCGTACTGGTCGGCCTCGGCCCGGTTCTGGCTGAGTTTGCGTTTGGCTTCGAGATTGGTGATCGTCACTTCAACCAGCTCGTAGTTCCACGTGGGCACGACACGGCCGTGCTCGGCCTTCGACGGGTACCAGCGGGGAGAGACATAGGTGTCGTCGCCGGGGACGATGAGTAGTCCGGTCGAACCGTTGATCGATCGCCAGTGTCGGTTGGC
>CAKZXA010000079.1 GCA_937922045.1 uncultured Acidimicrobiales bacterium
GTGTCGCCCACCGACTCGTCAACTGGATAGCGGTCGCAGTGCTCAGCCTTGCCTCTATGGCTGCGGTCGCGGGGAAAGCCCTGCCCACCATCGTCGACACGTTCGCCTTTGGTATCGAGACGACGCTGCCGTATCTGGTGATCGTCGCCGTTCTCGCCTGGCTGCTGGCCGCGCTCCCCGCCCTGTCTGAGCTGAACGTCCAGAATTCGACGACAGGAGTGGCATGACGTTGGTTGGCGATCTGACCGATCGGGCCGCCGGCCTCGTCGAACGCCGCACCTCGCGCCGCGGTTTTGTCGGCCGTACCGCACTGGTCGGCAGCGCGGTGATGGCTGGCGGGTCGACCTTTGTTCTGCGACCCGGTACGGCCTACGCTGCTCTCTGCTCGTGTCCCCGAGGAGCCTCGGTTGGTCACGGCCGGAGCTGCGGTTGCAACGATCTCTGCTGTAGCGGATACACCGAGTTCTGCTGCCATATCACGGGCAACAACTTCTGCCCCGACAACACCTTGCTGGCCGGCTGGTGGAAGGTGGACAACTCGACCTTCTGCGATGGTGACGCTCGCTACTACATGGACTGTAACAAGGCCACACCCAACTGTGGGTGTGGTTCGAGCGGTGTGTGTCGAGACTCGGAAACCCCTTGTCAGTGTCGTAGCTGCGACTCCCGCCGCGACGGCTGCACCGTGTTCCGCTACGGCAACTGCAACAACGATGTTGCTTGCGTTGGCCCCATCCTGTGCCGGGTCGTGACCTGCAGCAAGCCGTGGGAGCTCGACCCGGGCTGTTCGACGGTGCCTCGCACCGATCCCGCCACCGCCCTGCACCACCGGGCGTGCCTGGAAGCCGAGGTGGAGATTACGCCGGAGAGCTTGGCGTGGGCTCAGGCTATTTATGCCGACTACCTCGGGCGACCACCCTCCCAAGAAGAGCTGGAAGAGCTCGCCCGACAGGAGAGCTCCTCCATCGATCGCACGACGCTATCGGTTGCCTTCGCCAGAAGCGACATCTATATAGCGTCGATTCTGGAGCAGCTCTACCGGCAGATCTTGGGCCGGCCGCTGGACGACGGAGGTCGGTCGTTCTGGACCACTCGGCTCCAAGCGGGTGCCACCTTTACCGAGGTGGCAGCCAACATGTATGGATCTGATGAGTACTTCGCCACGTCGGGCGGGGTCGAAGGATTCGTGACCCGCCTCTACGCCGACATCTTGGGCCGAACCCCAGATGTGGACGGCTTCGCCTACTGGGTGGGGGTGGCTGGCGTTCCGGAGAAGCGGTCGAAGGTTGGCGGTTTCTTCTTCGACTCGATCGAGTCTCGTCGCCAGCGGGTCACCAACCTGTATCGACGCTTCCTGAGTCGCAACGCTGATGATGAGGGCCGCGAGTATTGGGCTGGCGTGTTGACGAGCGGTGACGATCTGAAGCTCGCGACCTTCCTGAGCAGTAGCGATGAATACTACCGTCGGGCCCAATCGAGGTTCCCCCAATGATGGCGATCGTGATCTGGGCGTTGACCGCCGTTAGCGCTCTGCTCGCCGTGATGGTGGTTGGCTTGCTGCGGAGCCATGCTGTCATTATCCGAACCTTGCACGAGGCTGGTTTCAACCTAGACCCCGATGCTCCGGCCGCGAGCCCAGCACCCTTGCGCGCTTCGAGCTCTATCGACTTGCGAACCATTGAAGGCGTGCCAGGATCGGCCGAGGTGAGTGGCCGTCGAGGCCACGACATCACCGGCATGATCCCGACGGGTGGCGCTCGAATGATCTCGATCTCGGGCCCCCAGTCCACCCTCCTCGCCTTCTTGTCCACTGGTTGCGGCACCTGCGCCAACTTCTGGAATGCCCTACGCGACGGTGTGACGCTTCCGGCCGGTGTGCGCCTCGTGGTCGTTACCAAAGGTGGCAACGAGGAGAGTCCGGCCGATGTTGCAGCTCTGGCCGCTTCGTCGGTGGTGACGGTTATGTCGAGCGAGGCCTGGGATGACTACGGCGTGCCCGTCGCCCCCTACTTCGCTCTCGTCGATGGTGCCAGCGGCGTGGTGATCGGGGAGGGAGCAGCCCATGGTTGGGCTCTGGTCGAGCAAATGCTGAATCGTGCGATAGCTGACTCCGAGCGGGCAGCAACGATAGCTGCCGCCACCTCGCCGGTAAGCCGACGCGACATGATGCTGGGCCGTAACCGGCACCGCCTGGTCGACGCCGACCTTGCCGCCGCTGGATTTGAGCCGGGTGACTCTCGCCTCTTTCATGCTTCCCCCTACGACAAGGCTGTTGCCCTCGACGAGGTCGATTCGTGATCGGCCTCGATCTGGCGACGGCTGCGGTGACTGGTGTTGGCCTTGGCGCCGCAGTTTGGGGCGCCATCCGGTCGACGTGGTCGCCCTGAGGAGAATCGATGCTGTCCAGCATCCACCCCCTCGGTGAGGCGGGTAGAGGTAACCGATACAAGCACACGGCAAGTGCTTTCATCGTTGGCTCGACTGTCGGCGGCGTCGGCATCGCGCTCGTTCTCGGAGCGCTGGGCGACATTCTGGCCCGACGGGGATTTCCCACGGTCTGGTTGCTCGTCTTTGGCCTTGGGCCTCTACTCGCAGTCAGGCTGGCGGGACGGAGCTTGCCTTCTCTGGCTCGACAAGTCGATGAGAACTGGCTGCATGAGTTTCGGGGCTGGGTCTACGGATTCGGCTTTGGTGTGCAGCTGGGAGCCGGCGTTGCCACCTACATCCGTTCGACCATGGTTTGGGTGTGGCTGCTCGCCATGGTGGCGGTTGGGTCGGCGCCGGTCGCTGTCGGCCTCGGCGTCGTCTTCGGAGCGATACGCGGCCTATCTATTCTGAGTACGCGAGCGATCCATAGCCCCACCGACCTGGTCATCTTTCATCGTCGGCTGGCCGAGGGGCCGAGCGTACGGAGATTCGCTTGGAGGTTGCTGTGATGACTCGCCGCATCGAGGCCATCGGGGTTTCGGTTGATGTGCCGAACGGCTGGGAGGCGGAGATCGACACCGGTGCCGGAGCACCGAGTGTTGTCGGTGGCGGAAATGGTGGCCTGCTGACCGTGATCATGCCTCGCCTTCATGCGGCCAACTTTGCCCTACCACTCGGACGAGGCGACTTTGGAAGTGGAGCGGTGGAGCGGATGGGCCGAGGTCACGTGCTCGTCTGTGTTCTCGAAGAGGATGGAGCCATGGCGTCGACGAAACTCTATGAGAGCGAAGGGGTGCCGCGCCTAACGGTCGACGACTTCGATCCTCAGCAGATGCAGCGACCGTTGGCCGGTCAATCGGGGGCTCAGGCGTTCTTCCGGATAGGCGACCGCGCCTTCGTGCTGTACATCGCTTTGGGAGACCATGCCGGTAGAGCGTTGATCCTCGATCAGATCAACGAGGTTCTTTCGACGCTTCGATTCTCGTAGCGGCGCTCGTTCTGCTTGCGTCGCCGAGTACGAGCGCATAGATTAGGAAGTAATGGGAGCGCTCCCATCCGCCGACCACTTGAGGAATACTTCGTGAAACTACGACAGATACTTGCGCTATTGTTCGCCACCTTGTTGGTGAGCATTGTCGCACCGGGCGTCAGTCTGGTGGCCGACGCGGCAACACCAACAGTTGTCTTCGACGACATGGAGCACGGTGATCCGGGAGCCAATGGCTGGTTCTCCTTCGGCGGCGCTGTAGGTGGCGGCGGGATTAGCGCGTCACCGGAGACTCCTCCAAGCGATGGGGGCAGCTTTGGCCTCGAAACCGGTTGGGGATCAGGCGGGGTCGCCGGATTCTATGGCGGCTTCGGTCGCACCAACCCGAGCGATCTCTCGGGTTCCGACCATTTCAACTTCTGGATCAATCCCACGGCTGATCAGAGCTACACCCTGGAAGTAAACCTTCAGGATGATGACGACGGCAATGACGCCGCAGACCCAGCTACCGACGACGAGTTCCAGTACGACTGCGTCGTTTCGCCAGCTGGCCCGTGCGCCGTTGCCGGAGGCGGATGGCAGCTCGTATCGATCCCTCTCGTCGACTTTGTTGACGACAACTCCCTCTACACAACCGGAAACGGTGTACTCGATGCGGTGCCAACCTCAGCCGGCGGTAACGGGCAGCTGATCAATGTCGTTGTCGCGGTCGTCGGCTCGGGTACCGACGCCAACTTCACCACCGATTACTGGGTCTTCTCCGAAGGTGCTCTCGGTGGGGGTGAGGGCGAGGTCGTCATCATCGATGACTTCGAAGATGGCCTTGCATCTGGCACAACGGGCGAGGGTGTTTCGGTCGGCTACTTCGTAGTGAGCGACGGCAGCCCGGTCTCCATCGCCACCACGGCAACCCCGCCAGCCCCCGTACCCGATTCGGGTGCCGACAACGACGTCCTGGTCTATGAGGGAGATGTGTCGGGTTTCGGTGTGTTCATCCACGGCTTCACCGATGATGGCGCCACCCGATGGCTGACCCAGGATTGGTCTGGCTCCGAAGGTCTAGGCCTCTGGGTCTATGGTCAGAACACCGGCACCAGCTTCTTCATCGACGTGATCGATAACCGCAACCCCAATTCGGTTGTAGACGATGCTGAGCGTTTCACCGTGACCTTCGCCGATGACTTCGACGGCTGGCAGTTCCTCGAATTTCCGTTCGCCGACTTCGTCCGCAAAGAGATCGGCAACGGCGCTCCCAACGATGGGTTCACCCTCACCCAGGTTCACGGCTGGGCCTTTGGCACGCTGGCAACCGACGGCGTGCAAAGGTTCTACCTCGATGACGCCCAGCTCTACGGCGAGGCGGTCCTCCCCGACCTCGCCGTAACCTTTACCTCGGCCCGGTTCGACATCGACGAAGGCTCGACCGGCGAGATCACCGTCAAGCTCAACCGTGCCCTCGGTGATGACGACCCGAGTTCGGTCTCGGTCGACTACGCCACCGTCGGTGGCCTGGCCACCGAAGGCCGCGAGTACACGCCGACGTCGGGAACGCTCACCTTCGTGCAAGGCGGCCCAAGTCAGCTCTCGTTCTCGCTGGAAACATTCGACGACAGTAAATGGGAGGGCGACGAGCGCATCGCGCTTCGCCTGAGTAATCCGGTCAACGCCGAACTTGACTTCGCTGTAACCGCCTCGGCCTTCATCACCGAGAACGATCCGCTCGATCCGCTGCTGATCGACGACTTTGAGCGCAGTCCAGATCTGTGGGCCTCCGAGACGGTGGCCCTGTCTCAGACTGAATTGTCGACCGGCAACGCCAACGCTCGACCTGGTCAAGACCCGCGCGAAGGAGTGCTGGTCGCCGACGGAGCTGGCACCATCAGCACCGACTTTGCGATCGGCCAAGATTGGAGCGCCAACCAGGCACTGACCTTCTGGTACTACGGCTCAGGTTCGGGTGACGAGGTGACCGTGAATCTCGACGATAACCGTGCCGCTGATCCCGGCCCCGCTGGGTGGGACTTGGCCTGGAGTGATGAATTCAACGAGGCTGCCGGCACGCCGCCGAACCCTGAGAACTGGACCTACGAGATCGGTGATGTAACCCCCGACGGTAAGAATGGGTGGGGAAACAGTGAGCGCCAGTACTACACCGACGATCCGGCCAATGCCGCCACCGATGGCGATGGTAATCTCGCTGTCACCGTGCGCGAGGCCGATGGCTCGCTCGAGTGCTACTACGGCACCTGTGAGTACACGTCGGCCCGGCTGATTTCCTGGCACAAGGCCGAGTTCGCCTACGGGCGTGTCGAGTCGCGGATCAAGGTGCCGGCGGGCGCTGGGATCTGGCCCGCCTTTTGGAGCCTGGGTACCGACATCGATTCCAACCCGTGGCCTGGAACCGGTGAGATCGATTTCATGGAGTACGTTGGCCGTGTACCGAATGAGATCTTCGGCACCATCCACGGTCCGGGCTATGCAGGCGGTGCCAGCTACGGCAACACCTATGACTTCGGTCTTCCCGTGTTCAACGACTTCCACACCTTCACGGTTGAGTGGCAGCCGAATCTCATAACCTGGTTTGTCGACGGCATCCAGTACCACACCGCCACACCAGCCGATGTTTCGCCAAACGAATGGGTCTTCAACGATCCCGTCTTCCTGCTGCTCAACGTGGCCATGGGCGGTAACTTCGGCGGCGACATCGATCCGGACATAGCTCTGCCCGCCTCCATGCTGGTCGACTACGTGCGGGTATACCAGGGCCCAGACACCGCCGAGCGATTCGACGCAAGCTTCGTCGACGACTTCACCGGCTGGCAGCAGGTGACGGTGCCATTCAGTGCCTTCGACCGTAGCGCCGACCAACCAGCTGGCGCCCCCGATGACGGGTTGACGCTCACCGACGTGTGGGGTTACGGGTTCGTTCTACCGGGCGCCTCGACCATGATCGACCTGGTCCGTCTGGATCCAGTGCCACCGCCGACCTCGGCGATTGTCACCAACGCGGCCAACGCCGGTGCCGGTTCGTTGCGAGATATAGCTGCAACCGTTGCCCCTGGTGGCACCATAACCTTCGACCCCGCCCTGGCCGGTTCCACTATCGCTCTCAGCGGACCTATCGAACTCAAACAGAACGTGTCGATCGATGCCTCTGATGCCCCGGGCCTCGTGCTCGACGGTGGTGGCAGTGATCGGATTCTCGTCGTCGACGCTGGTGTGACGGCATCGATGAGCAACCTGACGATGACCAACGGCTATGGCTTTCAGCTCGCTGGCGCCGTGCTCAACAACGGTGATCTCACCCTGGATGCGGTTGAGGTGGTCGGCAACGTGATGACCACCGACAATGGAGACTTCTGGCAGGGTGGCGGCGGCATCTACAATGGTGACGGAGCCAGCCTTACCCTGGTCAACAGCACGGTGAGCAACAACGATTCGGGCTGGGCCGGTGGTGGCATTTATTCGTTCTTCAACGCCACCACCACGATCGAGAACTCAACGATCAGTGGTAACACCACCGCCGATGTTGGTGGCGGCCTTCGGCTACTGAGCGATGCCAGCATCACGAACTCGACGATTGGTGGAAACACCGCCACAGGCTGGCACGGTGGCGCGGTCTTCGCCACCGACGGTGTGGTCGATCTCACCAATGTGACCGTGGCCGACAACACCTCGGCCGGGCCGTCAGCCCTCTTCGTCGGCACGTTTGGCCCGACTTCGGCAACGCTGAACCTTTCGAACACGATCATTTCGGATGCTGCGGCCGGCTGCTTTGTGGCCTACTTCGGCGCTGGAGCGGTCGAGCTGAACGCTGATGCCAACAACGTGTTCACCGATGCAACATGTTCCCCTGGGACATCGGACCAGGTCGTTGAGAATGCCGGACTCAACGACCTGGCTAACAATGGGGCCACGACGAAAACCCATGCCCTGACTCCGACCAGTCCAGCCATCGATGCCGCCGACGCCGGGCTCTGCCCGGAGGCGGATCAACGGGGGATCCTGCGGCCGCAGGGAAGCGGTTGCGACGTCGGTGCTTTCGAACTGGAATCGGCATCGCTGACAACCTGCTTCGGCTCGGCCATCACGATCTACGGAACCGAGGGCGACGATCGTCTACAGGGCACCATGGGCGTCGATGTGATCATGGGTCTTGGTGGTGACGATGTGATCAACGGACTCAGCGGCGACGACATCATTTGTGCCGGTGATGGCGAGGATCGAGTGCTCGGCGGTGACGGCGCCGACATCATCTTCGGGGGCCGGGGTGACGATGATCTCATCGGCAACAACGGCGACGACATGGTCTACGGCAACGCAGGCGACGATGACATCAAGGGTGGCGGCGGCGACGATGAGCTAGAGGGCGGTCCGGGCGACGACAGCTTGCATGGTGGTGGCGGAACCGACTCCTGCCGAGGGGCCGAGTCCACCAGACAGTGTGAGTAGCTAGGTAACCCGACGGGTGTCGGCCCGCTTCGGCGAGCCGACACCCGCTCAGATCTAGCGCTCGCATCCAGGATTTGAGCCGCCTAGTATTTGGTTTATGGCTCCCGCAATCTGGCCTCAGTTAATGCTCGTGGTGTCTGATGTCGAGGCATCGAGCCGTTTCTATTGTGAGCTGCTCGGGTTCGAAAGCGGCCACGGTGGCGATGAGTACGAGCAGCTCACCCACGACGGCGAGATCGTGATGCAGCTCCACGACAATGAGCCCGACGATGATCACGGCCCGTTGGCCGACGCTGGCACGCCGATGGGTAACGGGGTTCTTGTGTGGTTCGAGGTTGCCGATTTCGACGGCGCCGTCGAGCGGGCGACCAGGTTGCAGGCGACCATCGTTCGTGAGCCCCACATCAACCCAAATGCCAAACAACGCGAGACATGGGTGCGAGATCCTGATGGCTATCTCATCGTGATCGCTGGCCCCTCGGCATATCGGCCGCGCTAACCGCTGACTCGTCGAGTCGCCTCGGGGCGACCCGACGAGGCTAAAGAGGCATGATCGAGATCGAGGGGCCGTTCAAACCAGGGCTGAACCTCGGTAGAACAAGGCTCGACCGAATCGTCGCTGCCGGTGGGTTCGGTCTCCTCCACCTGGGTTATCACGGCGCCGATGAGGCCCCGGTGGCAGTAAAGATCGGCCTGAAGGGATGTCGTTAGCCGACCTGGTGGCGAATCGCGGTCGCCCCGAGGTTGACGAAGCGCTGATGGTCGCCCGGCAGCTCGCCGATGTGCTCGATTACCTTCACGGCGAGAACGTGCTCTACCGAGACCTTTCCCTCGGCAACGTGCTGGTTGATGAACGCTGGCGGACGACATTGATCGATTTCGGTTCAAGCGAATACGGCATCGAACCTCTACCAGCACCTGGATACATCGCTGACCCCCTTGCTCGAAGTGCGCCCTGACGCATCGTCCGAGCTGGACGCGGCTATCGCCCGTGGCCTGGACAAGAATCCTGCGCAGCGGTTTGCCTCGGTGCGAGCCTTCGTCGATGCCGCTTTTGTTCGCCCGGAACAGGGGACCTCTCATACTGAGGCCTCGCCGAGATCGCGTCGGCCGCTACTGGCGGTCCTCGCCGCAGTTCTTGTTCTCGCTGCTCTTGTTCTAGCAGCCGTGGTTGGCTGGCGGCGTACCGTCGACCTCTACGTGTACGCCGCCTCGATCCGGGGCGCCGATGACGAATCGATCCGCTTTCACTAGGATCGGTTCGCGGTGAATCTGACCACAGGGCCAACGCCTTCGCCCACCTTCGGCTGAGGGCCACGTCGGTAGCGACACCCGGCCGCATCGCTGAAACCTGGGGCCGGGTCTAGCCGCCTTCGATCTCGCCGATCGTTCGTCGGTTGGCCGAGTCCAGCGGCTGCTGACACATCTCCAAATGCAGGCGGCCGCCGTCGGTTGCCGGGTTGGCCACGACAGCATCGAGGTTGAGTTCGACGCCCAATCCGGGTTCGGTCGGCGCCGCTAGATAGCCGGCATCCCAGGAGAGTGGTTTGACCAGAACATCGCGATGAAACGGGGTGTCGATAGATTCCAGCACGAGAAAGTTCGGGCTGGAGAACGCAACGTGGGCGGCAGCAGCATGAGCGACCGGACCACAATAGATATGAGGGGCGAGTTGGGCGTTGAAAAGCTCGGCCATCACGGCGATCTTTTTCGTTTCCCAGACACCGCCCGACCGACCAATGTCGGGTTGGAGGATCGAGACCCCGGCTTTGAGGACTTGATGAAACTCAACCCGGGTGGTGAGTCGCTCACCGGTGGCTACCGGAATGGACGTTGCGTGGGCCACGCGTCCGAAGGCTTCTACCTGGTCCGGAGGGCAGGGTTCCTCAAACCAGAGTGGATCGAAGCGCTCGAGTCGTCGAGCGAGACGAATCGCCGATGACGTGCTCATCTGGCCGTGGGTGCCGAAGAGAATGTCGGCCTGGTCGCCAACCGCCTGCCTGACGGCAGCGACGTTGGCCTCGCTGCGTTCAAGCTCGTAGAGCGACAGCTCACGTCCACCCTGGAAGCTGTAGGGTCCGGCTGGGTCTTGCTTGACCGCCGTCCAACCCTGCTCGACGTACTCGAGCGCTCGGGCCGCAGCCTCGTCTGGATCGTGATAGACATCGGCCTCGTCGGTCGGCAGAGACGGATCGTGCACGTTGCGAGGGTAGAGGTAGGTGTAGGTGCGTAGGCGCTGGTGGAAAGCGCCGCCCAACAGGTTGTAGACCGGTTGCCCGGCCGCCTTGCCGAGGATGTCCCAGACCGCCATCTCGATACCGCTGAAGACGCTCATCATGGTTGGGTCGGGGCGCTGGGTGAAGCCAGCCGAATACACGCGGCGAAACATGGCCTCGATGTTGTGGGGGTCTTCGCCCGCGATGAACCGGTCAAAGGTGTCGGTCACCATGGCGCAGGCGATCGACGGCGAAAAAGGGATGCCGTAGCATTCGCCGACCCCCTCGATGCCATCATCGGTTCGAACGTGAACGAGGATCCAGAATGAGCCGCCGATGCCGCTTGGGGGAGCGGTGGCATAGGTTTCGATCGATTCGAGCTTCATGGCCGAACGCTAGCACCGGGGCTGGCGGAGTGGAACCATGTTGGTGTACGCCCTGAGCGCTGGGCCAGCAGATGCCCTACTGTGGAGTTCATGGTCCTGGAGGCTGGCCGGCAAGAATGGCTCGACATCGAGCTAATGGCTGACGGTGAAGGGTTAAGCGACCGGTCGGTGACCTACCGGGTGCAAGGGTTTGCGGTGACAGCAGACGATGGAGCCGCCATCGGCCGCGGCCAGGTGTGGACCGATGTCACCGACGAACGTGCGTTGGACAAGATGAAGTCGGGCTTGTTGGCGACGGTTTCTCACGAGTTCCGTACCCCGTTGGCTCTCATCAAGGGCTACGCCACCACCTTGCTGGCCGACGACGTGGAGTGGGGGCGCACCGAGCGCGACGAATTCCTGAAGCTGGTTAGCGGTGAAGCCGATCGATTGACTCGGCTCGTTGAACGGCTGCTCGACATGCGCCGGATCGACGCCGGAATGGTCGATCTCGACGTGGAAGCGATCGACGTGCTGTCCCTGCTCGATGCGACGCTGGTGGGGTTGCCCCATATCCGCGGCCAGGTTCAGATCGATCCATCGCTCGCTATTCCGGTGGTTGCCGTGGACGAGGCTCGCATGGTCACGGTGCTGCGCAATGTGTTGGAGAACGCTTGCCGCTATTCGCCGACCGGCGAT
>CAKZXA010000080.1 GCA_937922045.1 uncultured Acidimicrobiales bacterium
CAGTCGCAGAGTTACCAGCAACCCGATCACCCAAAACCTTCGTAATGGCAGCAGTGAGAGTGGTCTTCCCATGATCAATATGACCCATAGTGCCAACATTCACATGAGGCTTCGTACGCTCAAACTTTTCCTTAGCCATGAGTGGGCCTCGTCCTTTCGTGCATCCGGTAGTAGCCCGGGGATCGGTTGTGGGATGCCGTCCATCGACATCCAGTTCTGGCTGGCGCCCTCGGGCACCTCGTCGACTTGACGCGAAGGACACCATGTCGTACGGGGCTCAAGGCTATCGGCCTCAGACTTCGGAAGCTATGATTTGACGCCTTCTGATCGACGGGTCGTGACTCCCGGCGGGTGCTCGCTGGTCAACGGTTGAACATCGAGCGAAGAAAGCTATGTCGCCATCCGCCCAGAGCGAGGCTTGCGGACGTAATCATGGCGGCGCATGATTGTTGACGTTCAGGCCACTTCCGGCGCTGCTAGGGGATGGTGATTGAGAGATCGAAGCTGGTCTCTAGCCGAACCATCTCCTCGTGCACGACCGTGAACGTCAGCTGCGCGTTTTGTGTCGTCGCCGAATCCAGAAGTACGTTGTAACGATCGGCGGTGTAGGGTGTCGCCGGATTCGCCACGGTGCCATTCGTCGCTTGAATCTGGGTTCCGTCATCGGCTAGCCCGCCAACATCGACCCGAAGCCGGTAGTCGGTCTGGCCACTCGATGTGTTGTGGCGAACCCATTGTGTTGCGCTTGGCGAGGATGCGTAGGCCCGCAAGAGCATCGTGGGCCCGGAGGCGGAGAGCGAATCGGCATTGAAGACCTCGGCAAGGTCGGATTCGAAGCCGATGCGGCTGATTTCGTCGCCCTCGGCTCCACAGAACGAGACGTGTATCTGTGCCGTTGTCGCGGAGTCAGCCTTGAACGGGAGCCAGCTCGTGCCATCGCCCACGCCGACGGGTTCGGTGCTGTGAAACGATGTGGCTGCTGTGCCGTCGGGCCCGGCAAAAGCGCCGCCGTCGAAGCTGATGAGATAGGAGATTGAACCGGTCGGTGCGAGCGAGGTCTCCAGCCAGCTGAGGCCCATCACCCCATCGATGGTGAAGGTATCGGATGTCCATTCTGCACAGAGGTTGGTGCCCGCTACCTCGACGGCCGAAGGGGTCGCTACGACATCGCCTGCATAAGGGGTGAAGCCTTTGTAGCCGTAGAGGTTCCGTTCGTCGGATCCGCTGGCGCTCTCGTAGTAGGCGTAGATCGGTTCGTCCGCTTCTAACAACATGCCAGCCGGGGCTGTGGCAAAGGCGGTGCGATAGCCACCGACACCGCTTCCGTTGCATGTGGAGGCAACGCCGTTGAACCACAGTGTCATGCCGGGGCGAGGGCAGGCCACCGTGATGTAGGTGTAATCGATCGGGAATCGGTAGGTGCGACTCAGCATGCGTTGAGGAAAGAACGATGTTGATTCTTGGCCGTTGCTATCGGCCTGTTGAATAGCGGCCAGCGCCGAACCGTTCGGTTCGATGGCGAACGCTTCACCGTCGCCCCGGCTGGGTAAGCCGGTGAACCGGGTTATCGCTGACAGCGAGACGGCGCCCGACCCGGTCGCCCCCGTCTGACGTCGATAATCGAAGGTCGTTGCAGTCGGGCCTCCGATGTAAACCCGTGTCGACCCGACGCCGTAGAGATCGTCGCCAAACCACGGAACGCCCGGAAAGTAGTCGTAGTTGACGGTGGTTTCATGGGCGGCGAGGAAGTCGATTGGCGTGGCGGCGCTGGATCTGAGGGTTATGTAGCCGCCATCGGGTGCGGGCTGGGCGGCGACGTTGACCGAGCCATCTCCCGGTCCGACCGTCACGGTATCGATGACGGCGCCGTTGCTGACAGCCTCCACGTCGACGATCCCGAAAGGCGAACGAATCCAGAAAGACTGTGTGTTCCGATTGGTTGGGAAGGTGAAGCTCGATGCGGCTTGAGATTCGGGGATGAGCTCGGTCTTGTTGGTCAGGTTGTAGGAACCATCGATCGGGCCGGTGGCGGTGAACACCGACGAACCGTCGACGCCGGTGAAGCGTTCGATGCTGCCGGCGCTGATCGTAGCGGTATCGGTGCCGTGGGTAACCACGTTGCCGTCGGTGTAGGAGATGACATCGAGGCTGCCAGCGGCGTTGAGAGACCCGTCGTAGGCATCGCCGAGTACGTAGTAGTTGACCGTGGTCGCGGGGGCATAGACGAAAATCGAGGACTCATCGGTTAGCCCGGTCGACGGTTGGGCTGGCTCGGCATCGAAATACACGCAGTAGGTGATGGCCGTCGGTCCGATCGACTGGTTGATCCAGACCGATGTGAAGTCTGTTCCCCGGCCCGATTCCATGTAGTGCGGAATCGGGGTCGAAGCGCCAAGGGCCACAACCCGCACATCGTCGGCGGCGAGACCAGTCGTGTCGGCCCCAAGGTGAATCGGGTAGGAGGTGAGGCTGGTTTCGGCCGAGACCTCGAAGCAGTGGCGTCGCTGCCATGTAGCGTCCCACCAGTCGCTGCCGCCGGAACCTAGCTGGATTGCTCCTCCCGTGACCTTGGCGTCGCCGGTCAGTGTCCCGAGATCGAAACCGGCATCGTCGTCGTAGAGATGATCGGTGCCAGAACCGTAGGCAAAAAAGCGTTGCCCCTCTACGGTGTCGGCATCGAACGACGCCGACATGTAGTTCACCAATCGGCTTGAGGCCCCGACCGGCAAGGCCGCGAAGATGACGATCACGGCGATGAACGGAAACGAGATTCGTTTCATGCCGTCGAGCGGGACGGGTCGTGGTGGTCGGCACCCAGATCCGAGGCCAGCCAGAACGACACGGCGAACCCGAGCAGCCCACCGATGAGCATATACACCATGAGCCGGTGCAGCAGAATCGACTCGGTGCCAAAGAGCCCTGAGACCAGGTTGAAGGCGCCGATTCCGGCCACGTCGAGGAAGCCGAAGGACCGTCCCATTTGGGTCTGGGTGCTGGTTCGACGGACGAAGGCGGCGACTACGAGAATGGCAACGGTGACGACCGTGGCAATCAGGCTCCAGCGGTAGATGCTGAGAACAAGAGACGCATCTGCGGTGTAGATCCGCATAAGCGGAAAGATCAAGACGCGGTCGAACCCGATGGTCGCTCCGTTCTGAAGCGCCAAGAAGATGAGCACGAAGGTATTGGCCGCGAATGCAGCGAGGGCGGTGAACGCAGCGCTACGTAGCAGTGGCCAATACGACTCTTCGACCTCAGCGTCTTGGGCCGAGGAGAAATGCTCGGTGATCGGCGAAGGCTCGATTGGTTCGACGAGGTCAGCGCCCGACGCTTCCTGTGCCCGGCTCGACGATGCTGAACGGCGGCCGGGTCGGGTGGCGTTGCGTCGTCGGTTGGAGGTAATGGTGGTCATGGGTGATCCTCAAGCAGACGCCCGACGGGTACGAGGATCTCGATCCGCCGGGCCAGCGTGGATTACTGCGATTCGGCTTGGACTCGCCAGGTAGCGGTGCCACTGCCGGTGGTGGGTGCGGATTGTCCGGTGGTGACGACCATGCCGACGGACACGGAGCCACCATTAGGAGGTACCGATACGACGCCGGTCGTCGCATTTGTCACGCCGGTTGCTGTGATTACGATGGGCGCCTGGTCCCATTCGGTTGATCCGGCATCAGGAGTTACTGTTGGATAGGCCCCGGTAGCGGTTGTATTGCCGAGCCAAACCTCAAGGTGCTTCTCGTCCCAGTCGCCAGCGGCTTCGGCAGCCACGATGGAGACATTGAGAGGAACCGTGCAGTCATTTCGGATCACATAGACCTCGTCGGCCAGAACACGGTCGCCGGTGACGCCATTGATGGTGACTGCTTCCTCGGTGATGGCAAGACCGTCGACCGTTGCGGTCTGGGTAGCGTCGAACCCAAAGCCGTCGGGGAACGAGGCGACGTCTTCGCCTGCGACCTTGATAAGGCAGGGGGGTGTCGAAGCCTCAAAGGTGGTCGACATGTAGTTCTGAACGAGGACGTCGGCGGCTGCGGCGGTTGAGAAGCTGAGAACCGCGCCGACGACGATTGCGGCTCGCTTGGTTAGGCGCCAACCTCGCTTCGGGGCTGCGGCGGTGGTGGTAGGTGATGGCAACGGACTTGCTCCTGTGAACTCGGCGTCGTTTAGCACTGATATGGTGAACGGCGTTAGCCCAGCAAACTTTACGATGGATATGGTTTTTTGATAGCCGCAATCGTTTTGGGTGATTCACCTGTCGTTGAAGGCGTCTCGAGGCGTTTCAGCCTGCGGCCTGGGGAGGTTTGCCTCCTGGACTAGGCCGGTCGGTGTGGGCCGGTCGGCCTACAGCGCCACCGCCCTCGATCGGCAAGCCCCTTCGCCGCTGCAGGCGGGTGTTGCTGCCGGTCCCTCGATCTTCGGATCTCCGGTGCGATTTACTGTCCGCGTCTTTCCCATAGTATGAATACGTCAGCGCAATGGGGTGGCGTCAGGCGGAGAGACCTTGAATGGGTCATCTCCAAAGGCGAGGACGCAATCGGACCGGTCGTAGTGATCGGCGTTCGAAAAAGGAGAATAGATGATGAGTAGCTTGCTGCGACGCTTCGCCGTCGCACTTGTTGCCATCGCCGTCGGCGGCGCCACCATCCTGGCCGTGCCGGCTGCGGCCGGACCGCCGGAGAAGACGAAGGGAGAGTTCGAGTTCGAGTTCACGTCGACCGACGCCTGTGGTGAAGGAATCGACATCCTGCTGCAATTCGAGCGGGTCTCCGAAGAGATTACGTTTACGGACGAGAACGGTGAGACCACGCGCGAGATCCGATCGTTCAGGTCCAACAACACCTGGACCCGGTCGGACAATGGGAACACCACCGTCGATCGGAACCGGGTGACTAGGATCGACACCGTCGTTGATGGTGAGCTGGTGCGCTCGGCCTTCAGCGGGCCACAGATTTCGATCACCGTCCCCGGTGAAGGACGCGTCATCCTGGTTGCCGGGCGCGTCATCGTCGAGGACGGAGAAGTCGTCTTCGAGCGAGGGCCGGACAACCTTGACTCGAACTTCTTCCCCCGGGTGTGCGCCGCGCTCGCCTGATCCTGTTGCAGTGGCTGGGCCGGAGGGCGGGCAACGATGCCCCGCCCTCCGGCCAGCTTGCCAGTGGAACCCGTTCCGGGTTCGACATCCAGACCCGCTACCGAGCCAAATCGCTCGACCGTTTGGAGGCGCGGCGAGCGCGCCGACTGTACGAAGCTGGCGATTCGATCGCCGACATCGCCACCGCCCTCGATCTAGCACAGTACGTGGTCGGGAAAGAGCTTCGTCGAGCAGGCGTGCCAATCAGGCCACGTGGCTTTCAGCCGAAGAAGTAGAGCTGGCTGCGGATCCTCCGTAGGGCGGCTGATCCCCGACCAGTTGCAGGCAAGGCGTTAGAGAAATTCTCGATCACGCCGATGAGCTAGCGTCAAGGCTCGAGGGCTACGAGCCCGACGCCAACGACGAGCGGTCGGTGGAAGAGTACAAGCTGGAACGTGCGGTTCTGACCCGCGCCCGCAGTGAGCGTGAGATCGTTGAGGCAGTCGTAGCTGCGCGAAAGCAGGGCCTGTCATGGAAACGGATCGGTCAGATCCTCGGCACCTCGGCCCAAGCCGCTCAGCAGCGATATGTGGAAGTTGCCTGACGCTCGGACGTTCAGGTAAACCACGATGGATTGTTGTTCAGATCACAACAATTTTCGTAGCGACGGTGGGACTCGAACCCACGACCTCTCGATTATGAGTCGAGCACTCTTACCAGCTGAGCTACGTCGCCAAACGTGGGTATGAACCAGGAGACATCGTACCAGCACAGTATTCGTCCGGCTATCGGGATTGTGCGGGGGCTGAGCCGGCGATGAGAAACTAGGATGGTCCTATCCGCAAACGGGGGGTTTCAAGCAGGTTGAGCGGAGACTCGTTGGAGACAGACCGAACACTAGACGTAGACCTCGTAGACGCGTCGCTGTTGATCGAGCACGCCCCCGACGGTATGGCGGTGGTGGATGGCGGCGGCCGCCTCCTTCTGGTGAACAGCAAGCTTGAGAAACTGTTCGGCTACGACCGGTCGGAGCTCATCGGCCACCATGTTGAGATTCTGGTGCCTGAGGAGTTCCGATCCGTTCACCAAGGGCATCGCAGCGGTTTCACGAAACAACCCTCGGCTCGGTCGATGGGCTCAGGGCTTGATCTCTTCGGACGCCGGGCCGACGGCACCGAGTTCCCGGTTGAGATCGCGTTGAGCCCGGTAGCGACGCGCCACGGTCCTGGTGTGGTCGCCACGATCCGTGATGTCACCGACCGAGTGAAGGCACAGGCCCACGCCAACGCCGTTCTCCATACGATCGACGCCACCCATGACGCCGTGTTCATGTTCAGCCCCGACAGCTTGCTCTTCACCTACGTGAACCGGGGCGCCGTCGGCCTGCTGGAGTATGAACCCGACGAGTTGCTCACGATGACGACGACCGACATTCTTCCCGACTTCGACGAACCGTCGTTCCGGGCCTTGCTCAAGCCTGTGCTGCAGGCGTCGGCTGAATCCCATACCTTGACCACGACGTATCGCAGAAAGTCTGGATCCGAGGTCCCCGTCGATGTCGTAATCGAGTTCCCACCGCCAGCGTCACCCGGCGACCGTCGATTGGTCGTGGCAGTGGCCCGCGACATCACCGCTCGCCTCGCGGTCGAAGAGGCACGAGACCGCAGTACACGCTGGCTCGCTGTGCTGGCCGAAGTGCGAGCGGGACTGGTCAACGAACTCCCGGTCGACGAGGCACTCGGTCTGATCTGCTCGAAGGCAGCGCAACTGCTGGACGCAGAGTCGATTTCCATCCTGACCTTAGACTCGCTCGATGAGAACACCAGCGATCGGCTCGAACACGCTTTTGCCGGCGAGATGGTAGTTGACGAAGCAGGGGGAGAGATCCTGGTGCCGATCGTTAGCGACACCAAAACCAAGGCGGTGTTGGCGGTGACCCTGCGGCCTCAAGGGCCCCTGGCTAGCGAAGACGTCGATGGCCTCACCAGCTTCGCGGCCGAAGCCGGTAGCGCACTAACCTTGTCGGCGGCCCGAGCTAGCCGAATGCAGCTCAGAGTGCTGGAAGACCGCGAGCGGCTAGCGCGAGACCTGCACGATCTCGTCATCCAGCGGATTTTTGCCGCTGGCCTTCGGCTGCAATCGGTGCAGAGCCTGGTCGCTCAACCTGAGATCGCGGAACGAATCGCTGAGTCGGTCGGCCAGCTCGACGACACGATCACCGAGCTACGCAACGCCATTTTCCGCCTCAACAATCCCGAGGTTGTCGAGGTCGGCCGGCGGCTGAAGGCCATTGTGGAGGAGGCGAACGATCAGCTGGGTTTCCGTCTCGACTTTAGTCCACGCGGCGACATCGAATCGCTTCCCGACGAGGTGGTCGAACAACTTTTGGCCGCGGTCACCGAGGCCCTCACCAACATGACACGCCACGCGCAAGCGGTGAAAGGCAGGGTGCGACTTGACGTACACGACGCATCTGTTGTGATGACGGTTAGCGACGACGGGGTCGGGTTCGACAAATCATCGGCTGCCCAGGGCAACGGCCTGGCCAACCTCGAAGCTCGGGCTGCCAGCCTCGGGGGCTCGGTGGAAATCGAGACCGGGCTCGACCAGGGAACCACCATCACCTGGCGGGTACCACTACCCGCATCCTGAGCGCAGCCCAAGCGAAAGGGACTTCGTGCCCTACGGCGGCGCCGGTTCCTCAGCGAACATGGGTGACATGGAACGAATAGTCGTTGCGATCGATGGTTCGGAAGAAGCAACTGCGGCCCTCGAATGGGCGCTCGCACACAGTGATGCGGATGATGTAGTGGTGGTCGCCACCATCTGGCAGATTCCGGTCGTCTACGGCATCGATATGCCGATCCTCAATGTCGACGACATCAAGCTCGCGGCCCAGAGGCTGGTCGAGGAGACGATCGCGTCGGTGAAGGCCAGGGATGGCGCTCCGAAGATGGAGGCTGTGGTTCGATCGGGCCACGTCGGTTCCGAGCTCGTCGACATTGCCGCCAGCGCCGATCAACTAGTTCTCGGCTGTCGAGGCTATGGCGGGTTGAAAAGCCTCATGTTGGGTTCGGTCAGCACCTACGTGCTCCATCACGCGCCATGCCCGGTAACGGTGATTCCGGCGCCCTAACGCCCGCCCACGTGATCGAAAAGATCGACCGAAGCCAAGGTCGGAGACTAGGGTGCGCTGATGAGTGCCTTTGGTCGTCCGATGCTCGATCGCTGGTTCCTCGACCCAGCGTTTACCTACCTCAACCACGGAACCGTAGGCGCCACCCCGCGCCGAGTGTTGGCCGAGCAGCGCCGGATCGTGGAAGAGATCGAGCGGCAGCCCGCCCAGTTCATTCTCCGAGAAACCTCGAATCCTCACCGACTCGACGTCGGAGGGGAACCAAGCCGAATGCGCCGCGCCGCTGCCCAGGTCGCCGCCTTCGTCGGTGCGCCAGTCGGTGATCAGAACGGCGATTCCTCAGGCAACGACCTGGCTGACGGCATGGTCTTTGTCGACAACATCACCGTCGGCGCCAACGCCGTGCTCGCCTCTCTGCCGTTCGACGAGGGCGATATCGTGGCGGTGACCAACCTTGGCTACGGCGGGGTGACCAACGCCGTGGAGCTGTACGCCCAGCGCGCTGGCGCTTCGGTGCAGGTAATCGATCTTCCCGCCCCTGGCGCCCCGGTCTCAGCATTCGTGGCCGCCTTCACCGATCAGCTTCAAGCCGGCACCCGGCTCGTGGTGATCGATCACCTCACGGCTTTCTCCGGCCTCGTGCTTCCGATCGACGCCATTATCGAGGCGTGCAGGGCCGCTGGCGCCCTCGTGCTGATCGACGGCGCCCACGTACCGGGCCAACTCGACCTGCGCATCGGTGAACTCAACCCCGACTGGTATGTGGCCAACCTGCACAAGTGGGCATGGGTTCCACGAAGCGCAGGGTTTCTATGGGCGGCGCCCCAGCATCGCTCCAGCACGCATGCGCCGGTTGTCTCATGGGGTCGAGGCGCTGGCATGGGCGCAGAGTTCGACTTTCCCGGCACCCGCGACCCGTCACCGTTTCTTACCGCACCCGCCGCCTTTGACTATCGGGCCGAACTCGGCGGTGAAGAGAAGATTCGGTCCTACACACACGAGCTGATCTGGTCATCCTGCGCTTACCTGAGCGACCGGTGGCAGGTTGCGTTCACCACACCCGAAGAGATGGTTGGTTCGCTAACCACGGTGCAGCTGCCTCAACGACTAGGTTCGAGCGCTGAACAAGCCGAAGCCGTACGTCAGCAACTGTTCGACCTCGCTATCGAAGCCCCGATCTTCGCCACATCGAATCCCGCCTACGGCGTTGGTGCCGAGCCCGGCCTCGTGGTGCGCCTCTGTGCCCAGATCTACAACGACGAATCCGACATCGAACGACTGGCCGACGCCGTCGACTCGCTTTCGTCGACATAAACATCGGGCGGGGTGAAGATCGCTTCCCGTTCCTCGGCAATATCGCGGCGGACATCTTCGAGATAGAAGCGAGCGTGGGCCAATTGGGTGACCGTCTCCGGGCTCCGCGGAAGCCGATGATACGCCACGTAGGCCCGCAACAGTTCGGCCATCAGCTCGTCGAATCGGCGGCTCAGCATGCAGCCGATACTACTCGGATGCTGTTTGGTCGGGGGGTCAGGCTTGTTCAGCTCGGAAGCTGGCGGCGATCCGGGTTGGCGAGGAACAGATTGGTCAACTCGTAGACCACCGTGGCTGCAGCCAGGGACGTGATCTCGGCCTGATCGTAGGCTGGCGCCACCTCGACCACGTCGGCCGAGACGAGGTTGAGGCCAGCCAGACCGCGCAACACCCCGACCAGCTCACGGGTCGTCATTCCGGCGATCTCGGGCGTGCCAGTGCCGGGAGCGTGGGCCGGGTCGAGCACGTCGACATCGATCGATAGGTAGAGAGGATGGTCGCCGACCCGGTCTCGGATTCGGCGCACCACATGCTCGACACCTTCGGTCTGAAACTCATCACAGTGCACAACCTTGAAACCGAGTTCCTCATCTCGTTCGAGATCGTCGCGGCTGTAGAGCGGGCCACGAATACCGACGTGCATCGAGGCATCGTCGAGGAAGAGCCCTTCCTCCGCGGCCCGACGAAAGGGCGTGCCATGGGTGTATGGCGCCCCAAAGTAGGTGTCCCAGGTGTCGAGATGGGCGTCGAAGTGAACGAGCGCCACCGGCCCGACGTGATGATTGACCGCCCGCAACATCGGCACCGCGATGGTGTGGTCGCCTCCCATGGCAACGATGCCGCGAACCTGACCGAGGAGCCCGTTGGCAGCATCCTGAATCTGCCCGATCGCCTCCTCGATGCTGTAGGGGTTGCAGGCCACGTCGCCAGCGTCGGCCACCTGCTGTTCGGCGAAGGGCTCCGTGCCGTATGCGGGGTGATAGTTGGTGCGCAAATGGCGAGAGGCCTGACGAATACCCATCGGTCCAAAGCGGGCGCCCGGTCGATAGCTGGTTCCGGCATCGAACGGAACCCCGAGGATGGCGAGGTCGCAACGAGGCACATCCCTCAATTCAGGGAGCCGGGCGAAGGTGGAAGGCCCGGCATAGCGGGGCACCACGGTGCCGCTCACCGGCCCGACGGGTGTGTGGTCGTTGCCGGACTGATCGCCTGTGGTGCTCATAGCACTCCAGTCTGGCCGGACTAATCCTGACCGACCACATGCCACCGCTGCCCGGCCCAGCGCAGGGTGACCGAAGCGGGCTGTTCCTGGTTCCTGAGCCACACCGAATAGGTGACCCGCGGCGCAGTGGAAGAGGTGGTGTCGACGGCGAGCGTGGCCAAGCCATCGTCTTTGTGCTCGTCGGATCCGGTTGGGTACGGGAAGAGGTCTAGACCGGGATCGATGGCCCAAGACTGTTCCTTGGTAGGCCTATTCAGCTTGCCTTCGGCCCAGTTGAGTAGGTCTCGACCCTTTCTGGCGAACCAGCGTGGACTGGGAAATTGTCCACCGTTGGGGTTGTCTCTGTTGTCGAGCGTTGCGATGAGGCTCATCGGCGAGCAGACAAACTCGAGCACACGCTCGTCGAGGCCTAGCCGCGCCGAATGGTGATGAACATCGCCGCCGAGCAGAACGGTTGGTTTGCCCTGCGCCGCTCGAGTTTCGACTGCGGCGAGAAGTCGCCGGTACTGCTCGCGGTAATGCTCAGGGGCGGTCTCGGAGATGATCGGAATCGTAAACTTCTGCGGCGGCCGACCAAACAGCGGGCGAGCAAGACAGACGATGACAAGTCGTTCGTCGTCGAGTTTTGAGAACAGCTGTTGAAGCGCCTTTTCGGAAGCGAAGCCAGCATGGCGTTTACCGTGGCTGCTGCGAAGCATTGTTCGGCGCCAACGTGTGTCGAACAGAACCACGCTGACATCGTCGGTGGTGATGGTTTGAAGCTCCGGTGGCGAGACCGTGTCATCGAACTGGTTGAGGTCGCTGTCGTTGACACTCTGGAAGGCCATGAAGGCCGCTCCTGCCACTCGACCCCACGAACCCTGATGATAGGGATGGGTCTGCTCGCCGCGGTGACGCAGCCAACGCCTGGCCTGTTCGACCAGGCGCGAACCGGTGTGGCCGAGCAGTGTGATGTTGGCCCGCGGGAACCCGTTCCAGAATTCGTGATCATCGGGTAGGTACCAGTTGGTTGAACGCGACAGAAGGCGGCCGAGACCCGATGGCCCATCGAGGCCCCACGTCTTGTCGTACTTAGACAGGATGCGATCGTGGATGTTCACATCGCCGAGTGCGCCGACCGGGGGATCATCGAGGTAGGTCTGGTCGCCGAGCCAGATGTTGTAGATCGGCCCCCCGCCCTCGTCGCCCAATCTGCGGTGGGCCTTCACAAGATGAGTGGCCACCGCCTCGTCGAAGGCGAGGTCGTCTTGCGCGCTTTCTGGTTTCAAGGGATTGCTCCTGATCCCGAAACACGAACCGAAAGCAAGGGTGAATCGATCCATCGAGGTTGCTGGCTTGGTCCACGCCGAGGCCTCGGCCACCGTCTGGTCACCGTTGAGTAAGGCGAACTCGATCCTGGTGCCAGCGGGAAGTTCGGGGAGCTCGACTTTGGCGACAAAGGTGGCGCCCTCGGCCCCCTGCTGGCCCTCGAAGGGCTCATGGCAGGTGCGCCACTCGGTGACCGGCACGACGCGCCGATCGCCCTGGCCCATGATCTCAAGTTCGTAGATCGCCCTGTCGGCGGCGGCCAGCAGGGCCGTCTGGGCTGGCTCTCGTCTGAAGACAGCAACCGAAAGCCCAAATTCCAGAGCAAACGGTGTCATGGTGATAGTGGTCATGTTCATCTCCCTGGTGTCCTGAGCGTAGGCAGAAGATGGGTGGAGCTTGTGTCAGGATCAACAAAGCAGCCCACAAATCTCCGATTAACGCCAGGCGGCTGAACGGGTTTGCCAGATCAGCCGAGCTTGATGGTGTCGAGAACCTTGTAACGAGAGTGCGGTTCATCGAACACGGAGGTAAAGGCCGTGATGGTATCGATGCTCCATCGCACCGGCACCATGTATGGGACCTCGGAGGCCTCCGAGGTCTCGGATTCATCATCGAAGTAGCTGACGTCGGTGTCGTACTCGGGGCTGGTGTCGGTCAGGTAGCTCACATCGACGGGAGGGCGAAGTCGGGAAAGGGTGAGATGGGGTACGTAGGGTCGCTCATTCGGTTCAAGCCCAACGTTCTCGCACGCCGCTTCAATGCGATCGGCCAATTCCATCAATCGGCCCTCGCCGTCGCCGACGTGGCGAAACAGCACGTTGGCCGTCTCGGGGTTTGGGAAGGCGCCGAATCCGGCGACCTTTACTTTGAAGGGCGGCCCGAGATCGGTCTGGTCGAGTTCGGCCAGCAGCATGTCGAAGCGAACCTCGTCGAGGTGGCCGATCCACCGCAGGGTCACATGCCAGTTGGCTAGGGACGATGGCTTGCCGGGGAGGTATATGTCTTCGAGCTGGGCCGCCACCGCGGCCTTGGTGTTGACATCGAGGTCGACGGCAAGAAAGACCCGTCCGATGCTGTTCATCAGGCCTCGACGAGGGGTGGGTGGGGAGGCTGGCTTGGCCAGGGGTACGACTGGCCGAGCATCTGGCGAACCACGGGATCGGCTCGATCCAGAAACCCCTCGGGGAGGTCGGTGAGAAGGTCTTCGATCGGCGTGACGAACTTGGGGAGAAACTCGATGAGAAGCCCGATGCGGCCGGCTTCGCTCCGGTTTGGCATCGCACAGTGCCAGGTCAGGCCGTAGAAGAGGATGAGGTCGCCCGGCTCGCCCAGCATCTGCTGGTAGTCGTCGAAGAATCGATCATCGGCGGTGGGGTAGTGAAGCTCGGATGCCGTGCCGGGACGGTAAGCGGTAGCCCCCGATTCGACCGTGAAGGGATCGATGACGATGGTGCCCTGACAGTTCAGCGGGAACGACGAGTTGATGCGGGCTGGGAAGCTGCGATCGCGATGGAAATCCCAATAGGGATAGTCGATGTGAGGTTCTTGGCCACCGAACCCTGGCATCGTGCGCGAGGCACAGTAGGAACCGACGATGAAGTCGGTGCCGAGGAAGGCCTGCATCGACGCCACGATCAGCGGATCGCTGATCATGTCGACGAACACCTGATCCCGGGCGAACAGATTCCAGACCCGACGTTGGAGGAGGGCGTCATCGTCGGCGGTATTGAAATGGGAGCCGGTTATTGCTCGCTCATCGGTGTCAGACTCGATGAGAGCTTTGGCTTGCGCAACCTGCTGGTCGGAGAACAGGCCAGGTATGCGAAGCGCGCCACCCCCGTCGAGCAGCTCCACGACCACAGCATCAGCATCGAATTCGGCTGGGGACATTGTGCGCATGGAAAAACCGTAGCGGATCAGCCATCGTCGAGGCGAACGATGTTGCTAGTGGTCAACCCTCAGGAGCCATCGCTGAGTCGTCCGCTTCTAGCCACCGCAGGATTCTCGAACGACGAGTTCGGTAGGGAAAACCACGTGCTCCGAACTCGCCGCATCTTCGTCGATAACGGATCGCAGAAGGAGGGCGGCCCGCTCGCCGACTTCAAAAACCGGCTGAACCACCGAGGTGAGGCGGGGCACCGTTTGATCGGGTGGAAGGAGGCCATCGAAGGAGACGATGGCGATATCGCCGGGGCAGC
>CAKZXA010000081.1 GCA_937922045.1 uncultured Acidimicrobiales bacterium
ACCAGCAACCGCGTCATCCCATGGCTTGAGTTCGGCCAAAACGCGTGGCCCCTGGTCGCTCCGTCCAGACCAACCAGCGACGACGAGAGCCAGTGCTGATTGCTCGCTGGGGTCGGGTGTGCCGCTCTGCAGTTCGACCGCGACCTCGATCAGATCGCCTTCCACTTCGAGGCTCTCCATGGCGACTCGAATGATCCTGAGTTTGGTGTCATCCGACGAGGCCCGTCGGCGTCCTCTGTTGGGCCTTCGGCAGCTGCCATAGCTATTGAGCCTAGGCCCATGCCATCGTTCCTACCCCCATCGATTCGTCCACACGTTTGGTCTGTGTTGGCGGCGTCTGGCTTTCGGCCAGTTGAGTCGGCGCACACCGATCGATCCTTGGGTTTGGGCTACAAGTCGTCCGGTTCTGGCGTGACCATCGCCCAGAGCCAGATCGGCCTGAGCTCACTCAAGGGAGTGATCAAACTACGTTTGATGCCGGCCGCTCAGGTGGATGTGACGATTCTAACTCCGCCAGAGCCGCCAGAGCCGCCAGATCACTGAGATTGTCACGGGCCAGCAGATACCTCTCGACGACAATGCTTGCGATGCCGGTGTGCTCACCTTCACGCTGTGCACGATTCCCAGCCCTATGGCCGCCTTGGCCGAACTCCGACGGGTGATCAAACCTGGCGAGACTCTACACCTTGTCGAGCACGGCCAAGGACCGACCCCTTCGGTGGTGAAGTGGCAGAAACGCATCGACCCGTTCCAGAAGCGGCTGCTCGACGGCTGCCACGCAAGTCGCGACCACCCCGCACTTCTCGAGGCTGCCGGATTCGAGATTGTGTGGCACGACGCCGCCTACGCCAAAGGACCGAAGCCCTGGTCGTACTTTCACATCGGCGTCGCCACGAACCCCTAGGTCCTGGCAACGGCTCGAGATCCCGTGCAACCATTGACTACATCCAGGCCCGCGAGTCCGACTCGATGCCAGCCAGCACCAGATCGCGTAGATCGCCAGCCTCATCGTTGGCGAGCATCGGGACCGACATGCCACCCTCAGGGGTGGAAACCGTCACCGAAGCCAACGACCGTCGACGTTGGAACGGACTCTCGGTTACCGAGACCATCTGAGCCTTGATGTTTTCCATCTCGACCCGATGACGTCCGACGAAACGCTCGGTGCGAACAATCCGCCCCGAGTTGGCGCCCCAACGCAGGTTGCGCCAGCGCCACCAGGAACTGGCGAGTTGAAGTGGGACGATCAGCAGGGGGGTCACCATCCACCATCGCCAGTCGATCTCTGGCGAGAGGCGAGAAAGAACGACCAGTCCAAGAACCGATGCCACCATTGCGAACGCGGCATTGCGAACCGCGAGAAAAACCATGGCCGAGGAGACACCACGATCGGGTGGCGGCGAGTCGCTGGTTGCCCCGCCGAAAGCGATTGCGTTGAGCGTGCTCACATCGGCCTCATCAGCACCCGGAACGACCAGATCCCCTTCACCAATGATCTGCAACCGGAGCCGCGAGATACCGAGCAGCCGTTCGACAGGCGACTGTTGCCAGTCGACCGACTGGATTCGGCGGGTCTTGCTGGCATGGCTGCGTCGACTCACCAAACCTGCATCACGGCGAAGCCCTTCCGCGGTCTGCGTAACGGTCAGATTCCAGTCGGTAAGAATCGAACGCAGAACTTGCAACGTCCACCCGAGCAGGGCGGCCACCGCCACCACGAGAAGCAGGAGACCAACGATCGCGCTCGTCGACAAGCTGTCGAGCTCCTCCTCGACCACCAACCCGTCGGGCAGGAAACCGCCAAGTTGCTCAGCAAATGTCTCCGCTATGTCGGCACCGGCAGCGACGAGCGGTCCGAGTACCACAAGGCCAGCCAATGGCCATCGGGCCAACCCGACCTTGACCAACTCAAGCGGGGTGCGTTTCACGAGCACACGTGAGGGTGGCGGGGGCACGTGCTGGCTTGTGCCTGGTTCTTCACCAGCCTCGGCGCCTGTTGTCGTGACGACCCGGGAGGCTTGGAAGTCGGCGGCAAGGCGTTGCAAGGCTTCTGCACTATCTCGACTGACAGCATCGAGAACCAGTTCAGCGCTCGACGACCCAGCGGTGTCCACCGAGACACGCACAAGGTTGACCAATCGATGGAGAACCTGCTGTTCGATCGAGACGCTCTGCACTCGATCCAACGGGATTGCGGTGCGCTCGAGCGAGAACACGCCCCGAGCCACCTTAAGTTCGTCGCCCTCGATCCAGAAGACGTACCGCCACCACTTCACGACAGCGGCCGCTAGCCACAGGACCAGAGCCAGAGCTCCCAAACCCAGAAACTCCAGCGAAAGACGTCCGCTGATGAAGAGGTAGAAGGGGACGGCGATCTGGAAGATGTTGAGTTGGCGCAGGAACCTGAAGGCCATGAATATGATGGCGCCCGGCGATTGCCGAGACGGATCCGCAAGCCGTTGTCGGTCTGCTGTCAACGCCGCTGTCACCCCTGCTCCATGAGTTCCTCGTCAGCCAGCGCCCCGGCCCGCTCCACAACCAACGTCTTGAGCCGGTCGGAACGATCGGTGTCGAGGCCGGTTACGAGAAGACTTCCGCCCGCCGAACGCAGATGCAGCGTGGCGAGGCCGAAGAAGCGCTCGACAGGTCCTCGCCGAATCACAGCGTGCTGAACACGAGCGAACGGCATGGTATCGACTCGTCGCCAAACCACGCCGCGGCGAAAGGAGAAATCGTGAGACCGCACCTGGTAGCCCATGCGCCGAGCTTCTGCTCGCTGGAAAAGAGCGATGGCTAAGCAGGCGGCTAGCACCGCTGCTACGGCAGTGATCACGACAGGGAGGGCGAGGTCGAGAACAGCCAATCCGACGACACCGACAAGAACGGTGCCAACAACGCTCGACAACCCGACCATGAAAAGTCGCATCCGGGCGAAAGCAGGCGCCACCGGCTCGAACGAGCCCGGGTCTAGACGAGGGAGCTGATCGGGAGCAACCCGCTGATTGGTGAAAGCTGCCGTCGGTGGGGAGGCCGGGGCAACAGTCATCGCCTCAGAGGGCGACGGTGGGGTTGGCAACGCCTGCGGGGCCATGCCTCTATCCTAGGTGCCGCTCGTCGCCCCGGTCTCCTCAATACAACCAGCCAACAGCGCCGATTCACCTCTCCGGTAGTTGAATCGGTACCCGTTCCGTGAGTCTTGCCCCGCATCGCCTGGAAATTGTGCAACCGGTACCCCAATCTGTAGCTGTTCCGGAGCCGACGAGATGAGGCGGCAGTGGTCAGATTGAGCCATGAACACCTCCTCGACCTCCCCGCCACCGGCGGCGTTCGATCGCAAGATCGTAGACCGCTGGCAGTTGTGGGTTTGCTCAGCGCCAGGACAGCGCTGCTGGGCCCATTGGGCCCAACGGTGGCCAGCCTTGGCCGATATCGACGAAGACACCCTCGGTCATCCGACCACAGGGCACCGCACCGACGCCATGCAAGCCTGCCTGGTGGCCATCGCTCAAGGCTATGACAACGGCAACTTCCGCGACGAAGCGACCCTCACCCTTCTCGTCCAGCTCCGTCCCGGGCTCCTCGCACTCACCCGTTCGCTCTGGAACAGCCGGCAGTTCCAACCATTCGATGATCTCGCTTTCGAGGTCAAGGCGGTGTTCTTCGAGACCCTCATGCGACATGATCTCGCACGACGGCCCACGAAGATCGCGGCCAATCTTCTGCTCGACACCCGACAGCGTGTAGTTCGCACATCTCCTCGCGGACCCTCATCGCCGGACGCATCGCTCAAGGCGGCAACGTCGGCCGACTCCCTTCCGGCCATCGACACCTCAAGCGTGTCGGTTCGAGTGGCGTTGCGTTCGGAGGTGGCGGAGCTGTCGGGTGTCGGGCATTTCGGGCCGAGCAACGCTGAGCTGGTCTACCGAGCCTGGTTTCTTGAACACACCAACCGCGATATCGCCAACGCCTTCGGCATCACGCCCAGCCTGGTATCAACCAGACTCAACCGGGTACGACGAGGCCTTGCTGACCGACTTGCGGTCGTGTGAGAGAGGCTCGGTCCGAGACGAGCGTCGGTTCGAGCTAGGTCGTGGGGAGGAGCAGTGATGGATCAGCGCCGCCGTCGAGAGGGCTGGGACCATCGGCGGCCAACCGCCAATGGGCGGCGGCTGCGATCATTGCCGCATTATCGGTGCAAAACGACCGGTCGGGGATGAGCGACTCCAGGCCAGCCTCGCCAGCCTCCTCCGCGAACCGTTCTCGCAGGCGCGAGTTAGCCGCTACTCCCCCACCCAGGCAAACCGATTTGGCGCCCACCGAAAGGGCGGCCCGTATCGTCTTGGTCACCAACACATCGACGACCGCTTCCTGGAAGCTGGCAGCCACATCAGCGTTCGAAACATCGGGATAGCGCCGAACGTAGTTCACGACCGCTGTCTTCATCCCGCTAAACGAGAAGTCGAAACTGTCGTCCATAAGGCCTCGGGGAAAGTCGATCGCTTTCCGGTCGCCCTCGCGGGCCAGCCGATCGATAAGAGGACCGCCCGGGTAACCCAACCCCAGATAGCGGGCGACCTTGTCGAAGGCTTCACCAGCAGCATCGTCGATCGTCGAACCAAGGTACCGGTAACGACCGGGCGCTGAGACTTCCACAATCATGGTGTGGCCACCGGAGACCAGGAGGACGACCATCGGCAGCTCGATCGACGGTCGCTCGAGGAAGGTGGCGAACAGATGGCCTTCCATGTGATTGACGCCGACATACGGAACATCCCAGGCGAGCGCCATTCCCTTGGCCGCCGATACGCCAACAAGCAGTGCTCCGACAAGGCCGGGGCCACAGGTGGCTGCCACCGCGTCTACCGCAGGTGGCTCTGCGCCCATGGTCAGGCCTGCTTCGTCCATGGCCTGGGCGGTCACCGCCTCCATCATCTCCAGATGGGCTCGACTCGCCACCTCCGGCACGACACCGCCGAATGCCGCATGAATATCGATCTGGCTCGACACGACATTCGACCTCACGTCGAGGACAAAGGGCACGGCCGACCCGTCGGGGGCCGGTGATGCGGTGACGACCGAAACCGAGGTCTCGTCGCAACTCGTCTCGATCGCCATGATCGTGACCGTGTCGCCGTTCGATCCATTCTCTGCCGCGGACTCCAACGTCGATTGCTGGCTCACATCGTCTCCTTCATCGTTTCGATGCAGCCACGCTGCCAGGCGAATAGATCGTGTAACCACATGATCACGGCATCCTCGCCGTCGGCGTAGTAGTTCGGCCGGGTGCCAGCGATGACAAAGCCGAGTTCTCGATAGAGCGACAGGGCCGGCTCGTTCGAAGCCCGAACTTCCAAGGTCATCGCACCGACACCTCGGTCGGCGGCATCGTGCATGAGTGCGGTTAGAAGGTGTCGAGCTACCCCTCGCCGTTGATGGCCAGGGTCGGTCGCCACGTTCAGGACGTGGGCCTCGTCGACCGCGATCATCAGTCCTCCGAAGCCGACGATCTCAGCTCCATCGATTGCCACCAACCAGTGACGAGCGTCGGCGGCGAGGCCGAACTCACCGGCGAACAACGCCGATGTCCAGCCGTCCGGAGCCACCTTCGACTCGATAGAGGCGACCGAGGCGACATCAAACTCGTCCATCGGGCGCAGCCATATGCTCTCGGAACCTCCTATCGCTGGCGTCGGGTCGCCGGCATCGGCGCTCTGGGCCTTAGGCATGCGGACGAACCTTGACATTCGGGTTGACGTCGGGATCGCGTAGGTAAAGGGGCTCGACCTGGGTGCCTGGCAGGGCGACACGGTCGGCGGCGAGGCCAAGCATCGTCTCAACACTGACCGTCACCTCTTTACGGAGATCAAGACCCTCAGCCGGTGCATAGGCGTCCCAATAACAGTCGATGCCGTCACCGGCCAGAACACCTCGAGCTTGCGGTAGGAGCAGCTCGGGGCGACCGACCAGCGGTTCACCAGCCGGTTCCCCAGCGGCAAAGCTTTGCTGAAAGACCTCCGAGCGTCGAGCATCGATCACGGCGGTGACGATCGGGGCCTCGACCGTCATCGCTATGACCTCAAGGCTGCTCAGTCCGACCACCGGAAGGTCGAGGGCAAAAGCGAGAGCTCGCATCGTGGCTAAGCCAACGCGAAGGCCGGTAAAACGTCCGGGCCCGATGTCGACGACGAGGTAGTCGAGATCCTGCATTGTCAGCTGCGCATCGGCGAGCACCTGACGAATCAGTGGACCGATCTCTTCGGCGTGGCGACGCTCGGCCTCGATCTCGATACAGGCCAAAGCCGCCCCTTTGCGACCAGCACCGACCCCGATCACGCCCGTCGATGAGGTGACAGCGAGCGCAACGCCACCCTTTGATGCGCCAAGGTTTGAGGCGCCAAGGTTTGAGGCGGTGTTCATCGGGTCATACCTTCGACCAGCCATGGCTCGAGCCCTCTCGTCAGAGCGGAGAAGCGCTGCTCCCAACCCTTTCCATGAGCAGACACGGTAAGAATCCGACGGTTGTCTTCGACGAACGAACCAGCATCGATGTCGGCACCGTCGGCTAGGACCCCGTCGGCAAGATCGGCATAGCGCAGACTGATCGACAAATAGTCGGGGCCTAGGGCTTCCATGATCCGCTCACCCCATTCGACAACGGTGATGCCGCTGTCCTGCAGCTCAGGCAGATCGAGGTCGAGCGATTCGGCCGCCGAATCGAGTCGATAAACATCCAGATGGTGCAGCACGAGAGATTCATCGGCGGCACCGGCACCCGACGATCGGGTGGCCCGGTATTGATTGGCCAAGGCAAACGTGGGACTCGTTATGCGGGCCTCAATGCCTAAACCGCGCCCGATTCCCTGGGTGAGGCAGGTCTTGCCTGCACCGAGGTCTCCACGCAGGATCAGCACATCGCCGTGCCGCAACCCGGGCGCGAGCCGACGCCCAATCTCTTGGGTTTCGTCCGGTCCGTTGGTGGCGACGATGACCTGCAGCACCATCTCAGGGTACTGGCGGTGTCGAGTTCCTCGACGGGCCTAGCGTCAACGCCGACCGCCCACGAGCCCCTACTGCTCTTTATGGCCTAGATTGTGAATCTGACCATGCCGCACCGCTCCCGGTGAGTTACCGTGAAGGCTATGACTGTGGCGGTAACAAGATCTGAAATTCGGGCAGCCGGCAATCGGCTTACCGGATACCTTCGCCGCACACCGATCCTTACCGTTGACGGCGCCGAGCTTGGCACCAAGGGAACCGTGAGCATGAAGCTCGAGTTCCTCCAGCACAGCGGCACCTTCAAGGCCAGAGGCGCGGCAAACTTCATGCTGGCCGCCGATGTGACCGATGCCGGCGTCGCCGCCGCCTCCGGCGGTAATCATGGCGCCGCCGTCGCCTGGGCTGCTCAACAGCAAGGCGTTCGAGCGCACATTTTTGTGCCATCGATCTCATCACCAACAAAGGTGGCGAGACTCAGCGCCTACGGTGCCGACGTGGCCCAGGTTGGCAGCGTGTACGCCGAATCGCTCGCCGCCTGCAACAACTTCGTGGCCGAGTCAGGTGCTACCTCCATCCACGCCTACGAAGATCCGCTGGTGATGGCCGGGGCTGGCACCACCGGCATGGAGCTCGAAACCCAAACCGCTCCCCTCGATGCTGTCTTGGTCGCCTGTGGCGGCGGAGGCTTGGTCGGTGGAGTGGCCGCCTGGTTTGCTGGTGGCAAGCGTCCGATACGGATCGTGGCATGCGAAACGGAGACGACGACGGCGTTCGCCTCAGCTCGCGCCGCAGGCCAACCGGTCGATGTAGAAATCAGCGGCGTTGCCGCCGATGCCTTGGGTGCGACCAGCATCGGGCAACTCGCCTTCAGCGCTCTGACCGCAGCCCGAGCCGAGAGCGTGCTGGTAGGCGATACCGATGTCATGGCGGCGCGAGAATTCATGTGGGAACAGTTTCGCATCATGTTGGAACCATCGGCAGCAGTGCCGATCGCGGCCCTGCTTTCTAAACGCTTCAAGCCTGAACCTGGCTCCCATACCGCGGTGATTCTCTGTGGAGCTAATACGTCGTTCGAAGACTCGTAATCGCCCGTTCGACAGCCGTTTGCGTGAGCAGACGAAGGTGGGCAGCGTCAACCTCCACCTGACCGGTGGCAGCGGCGACGACGGCGTCGCCGTCGAGCGCTGTGTGCGCTGGTAGTAAGGCTCGCGCCATGCCATCATGACCGCCTTGGGCGAGGTGGTAGCAGCCGACCTTGTCGAGCTTGGCGTTGGTGACGACAACGCCGATGGTCGTGTTCTCGCCCATCGGCGACCCGGGCGGCGGGCCGATTGCCTCGGGACGCTGACCAGCGTCGATGGCGGCGACCGCGTTTACGGCGAACAGGGCGAAGACGACGAGGGGGCCGTCGGTCAGCTGGTAGGCACCGATGCCACCCGGCTTCGGTTCTCCCGACCATTTGTCGACCGTTGCACCAGTACCAGCACCAACCTGCCCAACGGCAACCTCAGCGCTAGCGTTGCGATAGGCGGTACGACCGTCGTCGGGGCCGGGTCGAACACTCCCGTCGCCGACGGCCAGGTCGAACAGGCTCATGCCGACAACGATCGGCACGACGCCGGCCGAGGTAGCAAACCCCCGACCATCGGCTTCCAAGGCAGAGACCACACCGTCGGCCGCGGCCAGGCCGAACGCAGATCCACCGCTGAGCACGACCGCATCGACATTGGCTACTGTTCGGCTCGGTTCGAGCAGGGCGAATTCCCTCGTGGCTGGCGCGCCACCGCGCACCTCTCCTGAAGCAACCGTGCCCGGCGGAAGGCAGACGACGGTGCAGCCGGTGCGAGCAGATCGATTCGTCGCGTGACCGACGGCTACACCCTCGATATCAACTCTCATATGCCTCCTCGATCTCCGTGAGCGAGCGCCGGGTGGCGCCTGCCCTCAGCGGCGACGTTAGCTGGCCAGAGCGGATCCGTTCAATCGGGAAAGCACACAGTCCAGCCGACGATCGTAGGTTGAGGCGAGGTTCGACCAATCGAACCTGCGCATGCTCTGCGCGAGCCCGGTCATCTCGGGCTTGAGTTCGTCGATGTGAGCCACAGCCTCGACCAGCCGGGTTCCGAAGGTGCCCGGCTGGTAGAGCACCGAACGATGCCAGGGTGGCCGAATGATCTCGGGATAGCTGAGAGCGTTGGGTAGAAGCGGCATACAGCCAGCGGCGACCGCCTCGACGACAGCGACACCGAAGAACTCGTGTCGGGCGCAGCTTACGACGATGTCGCAACGTTGGATCAGATCGAGATAGTCGCGGCGACAGAAGTCGCCGGACGCCACAATCTTGTCGGCGAACCGATCCTCGGCCTCAGCTCGCTCAGCGACCGCCGATGCGCTCCCGCTAGGAGGGTCCTGGCCCGCCAACACGAGTCGGAAGTCGAGACCAGCCTCCTCCACTTTTTTCAGTGCCGCCACGAAGGCGGCTGGGTCCTTGTCTCGCTCCCACCGATGGGGCCACAAGATCGTCGGGGGCTGAGCTTCGATCGGAGCAGAACCGTTCTTCTCGACGATCTGCACCTGACCGGGCTCCGATCCAGCACCGTCGGAACGTGGAAACGGTTCGAGCTCAGGGATCCGGTCTAAATCGACGCCAACGGGAAAGACCTCAAACCGTCCGATCACCGGGTCGAGCATCGGAACGTGAGTGTCATCGGGGTGCGAGGCCACAAAGGCGGGCAGTGCTTCAGCTACAGCCCGCATGTGGTAGTAGCTGTTGAAGAGAACAAGATCGGCAGCACACCATGACATCCAGTTACGCAATGCCGCTCCGTTGTCGTAGTTGCCATCGGCGACCGGATACACGAGCTGGCTTTCATGCTGATAGATCACAACGGCGACCGAGGCTGGCAGATTGCGCCGAGCTAAGCCCAGCAGTTCAGCAACATCGACCAGACCCGAAATCAGGAGGAGGTCGGGGGCGCCGTACATGTCGATCCAGGTCGTTATCTTTTCGGCTAGGGGAAGTGCACCACCCCGAAGACGCCACCGCCAGAGTTCGCCGGGTAAGCCAACGATGCCAACATCGTGGGCGCTCGATGCCTTATAGCCTTCGGCCCACGAAAGATGTGACCCGGTGAGCCAGGGTTCTACCAACAGGATTTTCACGAGCAACTCCTCTTTACCGATGCCGCAGTAAAGCCATGTGGGTCCGGAGGAACTCCGGCACGGTGCGTTGCCGCCAGCTCTGATCGTAGGCCACCATGGCCCAACCAGAATTGATACCGGCTCGAAAAACGTGCCAAACCTTTGCCGACCCGTGCTGGGGACGAATAGCTGGAGGACTCATCATGTTTCTGTGAAATACTCAGATGATGGGCGGACCCACGTTCTCCGAACACTACATCCCGTACCTGCTCAACCGAGCTGATCACGTTTTGTCGGCGCGCCTTCACCAAGATCTCAACCGTCGCGGCATTCAGACCTCCGACTGGCGGGTGTTGGCCATCCTGTTGGATCAGGGCCGATGCACGGTGGGTGAGCTAACTTCTCACGTTCGTCTTCCTCAACCAACGATCACCCACACGATCGCCCGCCTCGAAAAGCGCCAGCACGTTTCCCGGTCGTTGGGCACCCAAGATCGACGTAAAAGGTTCGTGGAGCTAACGGCCGAGGGCGCCTCGCTCGCCACAGAACTGGTAGCGATCGCCGAGAGCTATGAGAATGAAGCATTGAACCGATTCGATGATGCCGACGACCTGCGGGCGGCGTTGCACCGTTTGATCACCGGCCTTGAAGCCAGCGCCGAGTAGCACGATCGATGCACATCATGAACAAAAACATGCAAAAGAGAAGGACATGACCGTTCAAGCCTCACCGATCAGAAACGTGTTGTTCATCATGTGCGATCAGCTGCGGTGGGACGCCATCTCGTGTTCTGGCCACTCGGTGATCGAAACACCCAACATCGACCGTCTGGCTGGGCGAGGCGTACGCTTCGATCGGGCCTATGCCCAGGGCGCCGTGTGTGGCTCTTCTCGCATGAGTTTCTACACCGGGCGCTACGTGCAATCGCACGGTGCCAGGTGGAACAGAGTGCCGTTGAGCATCGGCCAACGCACGCTTGGCGATCATCTTCGCCCTTACGGTCTGCGCACCGTGCTGGTCGGCAAGACCCACCACGCACCCGACCGTGACAGCCTGGCCCATCTAGGCCTCGATCCCGACGCTCCTGAAAACGTCTATCTCATGCAGTGTGGGTTCGAGGGGACTGAACGAGACGACGGCCTCCATCCCGATCAACGAAACCCGTTCGACCTGCCCTACAACCGGTTCCTCCGAGCCAACGGTTTCGACGTTCCCAACCCGTGGCACACGGCGGCAAACTCGGTGACCGATGAGGCTGGCAATGTGGTCTCTGGCTGGCTTCTCCGCTCCTCGGCCTATCCGGCCATCGTGCCCAATGAGCTCTCCGAGACGGCCTACATGGTCGACAGAGCAATCTCGTTCATGAGCGAATCAGGCGATGACCCCTGGTGTATGCATCTCTCGTTTATCAAGCCGCATTGGCCCTATGTCGTGTCCGAGCCGTATCACCAGCTGGTTCACCCAAACGATCTTCCAGCCACGGTTCGACACGATGAGGAGCGAGCGAACGAGCATCCGGTGCTGAACGCTTTTCAACGGTCGCGGATTGGTTCCTGCTTCTCGCGAGACGAGGTGCGCCAAACCGTGTATCCGGCCTATCTCGGCCTGGTGAAACAGATCGACGATCATCTTGGACGCTTGTTCGCCGCCCTCGATGCCCAAGGCAAGACAGACGAAACCATGATCGTGTTCACCGCCGATCATGGCGACTACATGGGCGATCATTGGATGGGTGAGAAAGACTGGTTTCACGATCAATCGGTGAAGATTCCGTTCATCATGGTCGATCCGCGGCCTGAGGCCGACGCTACGCGAGGTTCAGTCTCAGACCAGCTGGTGGAGGCGATCGACCTTGCCCCCACCTTGGTCGAGGCGATCGGCGGTGATCCCAGCGACCTTGCTCACGCCACTTGGCTGGAGGGTCGTTCCCTGATCCCTACCCTCCACGAAAGCGCCGAAACCCAGCTTGCTGCGTCGGATGAGGCAAACTTCGCTGAAACCGACTTCGGCTACCTCGAAATGTCGAATCATCTACCGGCCGGAACAACACCCGAACAGATGCGGGCCACCATGGTCCGGACCGACCGCTACAAGTACATCCTGAGCGAGGTCGGGCCCAACCTGCTCTACGATCTGCACGACGATCCAGACGAATTTCACGACCGCGCCGCGGACCCGTCCTTGGCCACTGTGCAGGCCGAACTCCACGAACGCCTCTTCGCGTGGTATCGCCAGCGCGACAACACGTCGACCACAGTGGAGCCGATGAGGGCGGCATCCGCTACCCCCGGCGATACCGCAAACGACGGCATCGTGATCGGCTTTTGGGACGAAGAAGAACTGGCCGCAGGTCTCGACGGCAAGCTCTTCTAGCCGGCACCGAATAGAGTTTCACGATGACGACCGAACGATTCGATCAGGGACTGGCTAAGCGCAAAGCGGTATTGGGCGACGAGTACGTCGAGGCTTCGTTCAACAACGCCGACAGCTTCAATCGCGAATTCCAGGAGCTCGTTACCGAGTATTGCTGGGGCGGTTGTTGGGCCGACGAAACCCTCAGCGCCCGCGATCGAAGCCTGATGAATCTCACGATGATCGCCGCCCTCAATCGCATGCACGAGTGGGAACTTCATTTTCGGGGCGCCATCCGCAATGGGTTGAGTCGAGACGAGCTTCGATCGGTGCTCCATCAGATCGCCATCTACTGTGGTATCCCTGTTGGCGTCGAGTGTTTTCGCATCGCTCGGCGCGTGCTCGACGAGCTCGACACCGAACTCGACACAGCGTGATCCAAACGGTGCTTGGGTCTGGGGGTTAGGTTCGCCATGAACAAGCCTTCCTTTTTCACCAGGGTCGCGGCCGCCCTCACCAACGTCGCCGGCTTTGCTACCGGCGCCGTCGTCACAACCTCCACGTCACTTCGACCGAGCTATCGTCGACTGCGCTCAACCCACACCTACGGCCAGCGAGGCTACAACGGGCGCGACCTTCGACTCGATATCTACCGTCCGGCTGTCGATCATCCGGTGCCGGTCGTGTTCTGGGTTCACGGCGGCGGCTGGGAAATCGGGCATCGACGGTTCATCCCACCCGGCATCCTGGCCCAGACCGACCGCGGCTACGCCATCGTCAGCGTCTCCTACAGTTTTCTGCGCAGGGCCAAGTGGCCAACCCAGCTTCATGAGGTGAAGACGGCGCTGCGGTGGCTGGGAGATCATTCGGCGACGCTCCGACTCGACACATCCAGCCTCGTGATCGCCGGCGAGTCGGCGGGTGGGCACATTGCGGCCGCCGCCGCCCTCACCCACGATGACATCGACTCGCTTAGCGGCCTCTACCGCCCGGGTCGACCATCGACCATCGCTGGCGTGGTGACCTACTATGCGCCGACCGATCTGGCCCAGATGACGAAGGGCAATCCCCTCCAACGCTTCGTGTTGGCCTACATGACCGGGTTCAGAGACGCCGAGGTCGACGAGATCGCTCAACTGGTTAATCCGGTCCGCTTCGTCACCTCCGACGCGCCGCCGTTCCACATCTTGCACGGCACCTGGGATGAGGTTGTGCCCTATGACCAGGCTGAGCTGCTGAGCACAGCCCTTCAGGCGGCTGGGGTCGACGTCACCCTCCAGTTATTCCCCACCTTCGTGCATATCGACCCTCGGTTCAACCGACCCGAGCGTATGGCTTCGGTCGAGGCTTTCATCGACCGCATCAACGACCGTCACCGCTAGGAGCCCGAGCGACCTCACGGTCGTTGGTCACGGCCAAGGGCAGCGCTCCAATCACGCCTCGTCGGGCCGATAGGGTCCCGGCATGCCGGTCTCTATCCTCGCTGCTGCCTTCACCGTCATCGTTGTTGCCACCGCGGTACAGGGCGCCGTTGGTTTTGGGGCCAACCTCTTAGCCATGCCGGTCCTTGTGCAGATCGATCCAGCCCTCGTGCCCGGCCCCACGCTCCTAGCCATCGGCGTGTTGAACATTTTGGTCATGTGGAAAGAGCGTCGTTCAATCGAGTTTCAACCGATCAGCGAAGCGCTTGCCGGTCGCCTTGGGGGCACCGCCCTGGCTGTGGTCGCCCTCGGCTTCCTGTCCGAACGCGGGGTCGCGTTCGTTGTGGCCATCGTGGTGTTGGCCGCTGCCGCCGTCTCGGCCGTTGGCTTCACCGCTCCCCGAACTCGGCGCAACATGATGGTGGGTGGCACCGTTTCCGGCTTCGGCGCCACCACCGCTGGCATCGGCGGCCCGCCGGTGGCTCTCTTGTTTCAGAATGCGCCTGGTCCCCAGATCCGGGGATCGTTGGCTCTCTACTTCGCTCTCGGGCTTGCGATGACGCTAGCGGGGCTGGCCGTAGCCGGAGAGTTCGGCGCAGAGGAAGCCTCGGCCTCGCTCAAACTTTTGCCAGCTGCAGTGCTTGGCTACCTCGCCTCGCGCCCCCTCAGCCGGGTGATGGACCGAGGCAGCGCCCGACCAGCGATCCTTGTCCTGTGCTCAGCGGCCGCCATCGTTCTGCTCGTCCGCCTCTTGACCGGCTGAGGTGCCCTGGTAACGTACCGCCATGAACGCTATGACGAACAACGTCGACCACTACCTCTGGCTGGAAGATGTTGAGGGCGACGAGGCATTGGCTTGGGTCGAGCAGCAAAACACCGGCACGCTCGCCTTGTTCGAAGCAGCGCCCAACTTCGAGACCTACCGAGACGATGCACTCACAATCCTGGAGGCCGACGACAAGATCGCTTGGGGCGTGCATCGCGGAGACCACATCTACAACTTCTGGCAAGACGCCGACCATGTGCGCGGCATCTGGCGACGAACCGATCGAGCCTCCTACAGCAGCGATGATCCCGCTTGGGAGACCGTGCTCGATCTCGACAAGCTAGCCACCGACGAGGACGAGAACTGGGTTTGGAAAGGGGCCGTTGCCGATCGCGACGCAAACCGAGCGCTCGTTTCGCTGTCTCGCGGCGGCAAGGACGCCGCCGTCATGCGAGAATTCGATCTCGTTGATTGCGAGTTCGTCGACGATGGATTCGTCCTCGAAGAGGCCAAGAGCACGGCGGCCTGGCTCGACGATGACACCCTGCTGGTGGCCACCGATTTCGGGCCGGGCACCATGACCGACTCGGGCTATCCCGCTGTCCTGAAGCGTTGGCATCGCGGTTCGCCCCTAGCGGAGGCCACGAGCGTCTACGAGGCAGACCTCTCCTTCGTAGGGGTTGGGGTCGGTGTGCAAAATCGTCCGGAACGCACCTATGCCTTTGTCTCGGTCATGCCGGAGTTTTTCACCGGCCAAACCCTCCTCCTTGAACCCGATGGTTCGCTGGCCGCTGTGGAGTTTCCCGACGACGCTCAGTTCCATGGGTTCTTCAACCATCAGGCCATCATTTTGCTTCGTAGCGGTTGGCGGGGGTTCGATCAGGGCAGCCTCGTCTCGGTCGATGTGGCAAGCGGCAGCACGGCCTCGCTCTACACCCCTACCGACCGATCCTCGATCGCCCAGGTCGCGCTCACCCGATCGACGGTCGTGTTCTCGACCCTGGAAGATGTAGTCGGTTCGATCTATGTCGCCTCGCTCGTCGACCCAGCCTCAACCCCAGCCCCGATCCAGACCGACGAGCCCTGGTCGATTCGGCGGGTAGACCTGGACGGGCTTGGCAGCATCGATGTTGTCTCAGCGAGCGAGGCCGGCGACGAAGTCTTTGTCGCCTACAACGACTTCCTGACCCCACCCTCGCTTCTGGCCTTTACCGCCACCGAAACCGCATTGTCGGAGTCGGCGCCGCCCGAGACCCTCAGCCAGCAATCGTCGCGCTTCGACGTCGAGGGTGTCTCCGTTGTTCAGCACTTCGCCACCAGCCTCGACGGCACCAGTGTGCCCTACTTCGTCGTCGGCCCGAGCCAGGCGGTGGAACACAACGCCGGCGGCCCCAACCGGACACTGCTCTACGGCTACGGCGGCTTCGAGATCCCCATGACCCCAAGCTATATCGCTACCGTCGGCAAGCTCTGGCTCGAAAAGGGTGGGTGCTTCGTGATGGCGAACATTCGAGGTGGCGGCGAGTACGGACCGGCATGGCATCAGGCCGCGCTCAAGACCAATCGACACAAGGCCTACGAGGATTTCGAGGCCGTGGCCGATGACCTCATCAAGCGGGGTCTGACCACCCCCGATCGTCTCGCTATCAAGGGAGGGAGCAACGGTGGATTGCTGGTTGGCGCCGCTTTTACCCGGCGACCCGACCTCTATGCGGGTGTCATCTGTGCTGTGCCCCTCCTCGACATGCTGCGGTTCCACCTCCTGCTCGCCGGTGCGAGTTGGGTTGGTGAATACGGAAGCCCCGAGGTGGAAGCGGAGTTCGACTATCTGGCTTCCTATTCTCCCTTCCATCAGGTCGAACCCGAGCGTGAGTACCCAACGGTCTTCTTCGTAACCTCAACCCGCGATGATCGAGTCCACCCGGCCCACGCTCGCAAGATGGTGGCCCGCATGATCGACCAAGGGCACGATGTGCACTACTACGAGAACACCGAGGGTGGCCACAGCGCTAGCGCCAACCTGAAGCAGCAAGCCCGCCTGACGGCCCTGGAGTACGTCTATCTCGATCGGGTCTTGGCCTAGCTTGCGCCCGTGCGCCGATCGAAGTCGAGGGCCACTTCGTCGGTCACCGGGTGAGACTGGCAGGTGAGCACGAACCCGGCCTCGACCTCTTCGGGGGTCAAGGCGTAGTTCTTGGTCATCGTGACCTCGCCGTTGGTCACGCTCGCCTTGCAGGTCGCACACATGCCACCCTTACAAGCGAACGGCACCTCAGCTCGCACCGACCGGGCGTAGTCGAGCAGCGAGGGGCCATTGCGATCAGCCTTCACCAGCGAGGTTCGCCCGTCGATCGTTACCGACACGCTCACGAGATCTGCTCCGTCGGGCTCTGCTTCGGGCAGTTCCTCGATCCGCTCGTCGAAGAACAGCTCGGAGTGGACCCGATCTTCAGCTACGCCAAGCGAGGCGAGGGTGGCGGTGGCGGTCTCCACCATGTCGAGGGGTCCGCACAGATACCAGCCATCGACCTCGTCGGTGTCGATCAACGAGTCGGCCAGCAAACGAAGCTTTTCGTCATCGATCCGCCCTTGGAAGAGGGGGACCTGGTGGGGTTCGCGGCTGAGGATGTGGAGAACCTGGAGCCGGGTGGCAAAACGGTTCTTCAACGACTCGAGCTCTTCGATAAACATGATCGACTGCGACGTGCGATTGCCGTAGAGCAGCGTCACATGGCTTCCAGGCTCAACGTCGAGGATCGAACCAACGATCGACAGAATGGGCGTAATACCCGAACCGGCGGCGATGGCAACATAGCGGTTGGCAATCGCGGGATCAGCAGCCTTGGTGAACTCGCCAATCGGGGCCATGACCTCCAAGGTGTCGCCAGCCTCTAGCTCGCTGGTGGCGTAGCTGGAGAATGCCCCCTGAGGAATCCGCTTGATACCAACCGTGAGACGATCCTCGCCCGGCAGCGAGCAGATCGAGTACGAACGCCGCAGATCCTCACCGTCGACGTCGGCTCGAATCACCACATGCTGGCCGGGAATGTGGGTAAACGTGTCGGCCAGGTCGACGGGTATGTCGAAGCTCACCGCCACCGAGTCGTCGGTGAGCGCCTCGACCGAGGCAACGTTTAGAGGGTGAAACTCAACATCCACAAGTAGACCTCATACAAGCTCTTTGAAATGATCGAACGGTTCACTGCAGCTACGGCAGCGATGTAACGCCTTGCAGGCGGTGGCCCCAAACCGGTTGATCAGTTCGGTTTCGGCTGAACCACATCGGGGGCATGGGGGCGGATCGGCGGGTTCGAGACGCGGACCCTTATCGGCACCAGCACCGATCTGGACTATCACCGGGCGGGGAGGCGCGATCCCGACGCTTGCTAACTTTGCTCTCCCGGCGGCCGTGACCCAGGTTGTCGACCAGGCCGGGTGGAGGCTCCGCTCGATCCGCACGTCGTCGTGGCCGGCGGCGGTCACCGCCTCAATCGCCATCGCCTCGATGACTTCGACCGCCGGGCAGCCCGAGTAGGTGGGTGTGATCGTTACCACGATCTGGTCGCCGACCTGGGCGACATGTCGCAAGATGCCAAGATCTTCGAGGGTGAGCGGCGGCATCTCGGGGTCTTCGATGGCCGCCACCAGGCGGTGGATCTCGTCGAGTACGTGTTCTTGAACCGGCATCATCACGTCTTACCAAGCATCATGCCTACCAGGTCGCCCCGGGGTGAGCTCGGTAAAGGTTTTGCATCTCGGGGAGGAGATGACCGAGGTGCTCGGTATGAAAGCCGGTTCGGCCCCCGATGCGCTCGTAGGGGTCTTCGGGGATCGTGAGGTTGGCCCTGGCCACAACCGTGGCAACGATCTGATCAAACCGTGGTCGGATCAAGGCTGGGTCGGCGGCGATGCCCTCGGCCACGAGGTTGTGCTCAACCTCATCGGCGGCAAAGAGGTCGGCGGCGAAGCGCCATAGTCCGTCGAGGGCGGCCTGGCTTCGTTGATGGCTTTCGCTCGTGCCGTCGCCGAGTCGAACAACCCAGATCGACGAGTAGTCGAGATGATAACGAGCTTCCTTGACCGCCTTGGCCGCGATCGCGACCAGCTGAGCGTCACTGCTTTTCATTAAGGCTTCATACATCGGCACCTGGTAGGCGTCGACGAGAAGTTGGCGCACGACCACGTGGGCGAAATCTTGATTTGGCTGTTCGACGAGGACGGCGTTGAGAAACTCGCGCTCAGACCGCAGCATGGCGAATTCGTCCTCGCTCCGCCCGGGCTTGCGGTCCGCACCTTCACCGGAACCGTCCAGTTCGGACGCATAGGCGTAGAGCATCCGGGCCGCACCGAGGTGGTCGAGTCCTATGTTGGCTACGGCTATGTCTTCTTCGAGCTCGGGCATCCGCGACACCAACTCGCCCAAACGTTGGGCCAGAATCAGGTTGTCGTCGGCGAGGCGAAGAACATAGGTGAGCAGCGGCGAAAGCTGCATTGCCGAGACGTCGGCCGGGTCGCTCACATGTGCCCCACTTCGTCGGGGATCTCATAGAACGTGGGGTGGCGGTAGGGGTGATCGGTGTCGAACCAGGCTTCCTTTGTGTCGGGATCGCTGGCCGAGATCTGTGATGAGGGAACCACCCAGATACTCACGCCTTCGCGGCGGCGGGTGTAAACATCTCGGGCGTTTCGAAGGGCCAGGTCGGCGTCGGCGGCGTGCACCGACCCGCAGTGAACGTGGTTCAAACCCCGGTCGGCCCGCACAAAGACCTCCCAAAGAGGAAGGCCTCCGGGTGCGCCAGACAGCTCGGCCTCCACCTCACCCTCAATCGCCGGAACGTCATACGACATGGGTTACTCCTCGTTCCGGCGAGTCATAGGACATGGGTTACTCCTCGTTCCGGCGAGTTTCGGCACGAAACTCGGAAGTAAGGTGAGCGATACATCAGGCGGCCTCCTGTGCTGGGGCCGCAGCGGCGGCTCGGCGGGCTTGACGCTCAGCGTGGGCCGTGGCGGCTTCTCGAACCCATGCGCCGTCGTCCCACGCCTTGACCTTGTGCTCGATGCGCTCCCGGTTGCACGGTCCGTTGCCTTTAACCACCTGCCAGAAATCGTCCCAGTCGATGGGGCCAAAATCGTAGTGGCCACGCTCCTCGTTCCAGATCAGGTCGGGATCGGGCAGCGTGAGGCCGAGCAGCTCGGCTTGAGGCACCGACATATCGACGAACTTCTGGCGCAGTTCGTCGTTGGTCTCCAGCTTGATCTTCCATGCCACCGATTGTTCGGTGTGGGTCGACTCGGCATCGGGCGGGCCAAACATCGCCAGGCTCGGCCACCACCAGCGGTTGAGCGCGTCTTGAGCCATTGCCTTTTGGGCCTCGGTGCCGCTGGTCAACGTCATCATGATCTCGAAGCCCTGGCGCTGGTGGAACGACTCCTCTTTACAGATGCGGATCATGGCTCGGGCATACGGGCCATAGGAGGTGCGGGTGAGCATCACCTGGTTAGTGATGGCAGCGCCATCGACCAGCCAGCCAACAGCGCCGATGTCGGCCCAGCTCAGCGTGGGATAGTTGAAAATCGACGAGTACTTCTGACGACCAGAGTGGAGCAACTCGTTCAGCTCGTGGCGAGAGATGCCTAGTGTCTCGGCCGCCGAATAGAGGTAGAGACCGTGGCCTGCTTCGTCCTGCACCTTGGCCATGAGGATGGCCTTGCGCTTGAGCGTGGGGGCTCGAGTGACCCAATTACCTTCGGGTTGTTGGCCGATCACCTCGGAGTGGGCGTGCTGGGCGATCTGGCGGATCATCGTCTTGCGGTAGGCCTCCGGCATCCAGTCGCGGGGCTCGACCTTCTCATCGTTGGCCAGGATCTCCTCGAACCGAGCTTCCAGCTTTTCTACCGACGTCATAACGTCAGTCTAAATGACACACGATTTTTAGGCAAGAGGGATCTCGTGTATCACATTCAGGTCGATGGATCGACCTACTCGCCAACGCCAGACACAACCAGCGGAATAATTCTCCAACCGCGGTTCACATAGTACGTTGAACGTTCTATAGTGGGCGTATGCATCGTTCAACGTACTATGTGCTGGCTTCGCTCGTGGGTGAGCCGCTTCACGGCTATGGCGTGGCCAAGCGGGCTGAAGAACTGTCGGACGGTTCGGTCAAACTCACGGCTGGCACGTTGTACGGCGCGCTCGATCGTCTCGTCGACGAAGGCTCGATCGAGGTCGATCGGGAGGAGACGGTCAAAGGTCGCCGCCGCCGCTACTTCCGAATCACCGAGTCCGGCACCCAAGCCATCGTGGCGGAGTCGGTGGCGTTGCGCCGAGCCGCCGACGTGGTCGACGGCGCGTTCAGCAACCTACGTTTGGGAGAAGCACGATGAGTGAGGAAATGAAGCAGCCCTACAACCGGCTTCGATTTTGCTACCCCCAGCCGTTCCGACGAGATCACTACCCCGAACTTGCGACCACCGCGGATGAGTTGGCCGACGGCTCATGGTCAGCTCGACAGGCGGCCTCTCTCGCCACCAACGGTCTACGCACCCGAGCTCGGCTGGCCGCACATGGCGACCCGGTTCAACTCCTGGCACCGACCATTCGCCTGGCCCTCTTCGCCTATTTCCTCCTCTACGGGCTCGGACCGCTCGTGGCCTACCGTTCAGGCGATTGGCCGTGGGAGGTGGCGGTGCTCGGCCCGACCTCTCTCGTGGCCGCCATCGCTCTGGCCGTGCGAGCGAACGGCGTCGCCACCGTTCTTGTTGTAGCGGCCGCCGTTCACCCCATGTGGTACACCCACATCGAGATAGCGGCGGCGTGGGATGATCGGCGTTGGCTTGAGCTGTTCGGATGGTTCGTCGCCATCGTCTCCTACATCGGTTGGGCTGGCAGCGTCGCCGGGTGGTTGTGGCGTCGCACGGATGAGTCGGATCGATTGCTCGGCCGGTGGTGGCTGCTGGGCGCTGGTGTCCTCGCTGCCAGCTCTCTCGCCACCGGTATCAGCGCCGTCCTGCTCGTGCCCGTGTTCGCCCTACTGGGTCTCTCGGTTGTCGGGCTAGCGATCGGCGCCTGGGACCCGCGTCCGCTCGTGCCTGCACTGGTGTGGCTCCCTCTCTTCATTGCGTCCCAGGTCTTGTGGGCCGCTGAGGAGGGCGACTTGCGTCAAGCCTTGTATGCCGCCCTCACGCTGCTGGTGTTCGGTGCCGGGTTCATGGTGACGAGACGGGCAGCGCTTCAAGCGGTCTGAGCCGCAGCCTCCCCCTGCTCCTCAGCGAAGTGGGCGCGATTGGGTGTCGCTATGACACCTCAGCGCGCCGACTTCCCGTGTCGATGAGGGTGTCACTGGAGGTCTTTAGCCTTGCTACAGATCGAGGTAGCGACCTCCGGACGAACATCTTTCTCCGGAGCCATCATGGAACCACCCTCGCTCACCGACTATCTGGCCACCCACCACGGCGTGCTCACCCGAGCCCAAGCCCTGAGCCTCGGCGTCACGGCTGGGCAGATCAAAAGACGATTGCGAACCGGGGCGTGGCTCCGTGTTGGGCCAAGCGTCTATCGTATCGCCACCTCCCCTGCGACATGGGAGGCCGACGCCCGGGCAGCTGCACTTTCCGTTCGCGGGCTGGTTTCCCATCGGAGTGCTCTGAGGCTGTGGCAAGTCGATGGCTACGACCGGGCCGCGGCTATTCACGTCTCGACGTCTCGCGGTCGCCGGGCTACCGGACCAGCGGGAGCATCAGTTCACCGGTCGACCTCTCTCAACGCTGCCGATGGACGTCAGATCGCCGGCATCCCGGTAACCGGCATCGAGCGTTCGGTTCTCGACACAGCCGCCATGGCCGCCAACGCTGAGTTGGAGTCTCTGCTCGACGCCGTGCTTCGGCAGCGACTGACTACTCTGATGGCGCTCAACCAAGCCCTCGATTCCTACGGCACACAGGGACGAGCCGGAGCTGGCCGACTTCGCCAGCTTCTGGCCGAACGCAATGCGAGCTCGAGGCCACCCGATAGTGTCTTCAACCGTCGGGTTGGTCAGTTACTGATCAGATCGGGACTACCAGCGCCCTGCTATGAGTATGAGGTTCGCGCCGACCGCCGGCTGATCGGCAGGGTCGATCTCGCCTACCCTGCCGTAAAGATCGCGATCGAGTGTGACAGCGCTCGATGGCATCACAGCCGACGAGCCTTTGAAGCCGACCCTCGACGCAAGAACAACCTGCTCCTTGCCGGGTTCCAGGTCCTCGCCTTCACCTGGGACGACTACACCAACCACCCAGGCGCCCTGGTCACCACCGTGAGAACTGCGCTCGCCAACGCGAGGTAAGCGCGATTCGGTGTCACTGTGACACCTCAGCGCGCCAACTTCTGGCTGGTTGCACCGGTGGCGCAAATCGGCACGGTGATGCCAGGGCCGTCGTCATTGACGATGAACATCACATTTTCAGCATCGGCCTCAGCTTCGGCGTCGAGTGCAACGTCAAGCCTGATCCGATCTCGTCGATGTCGCTGGCCATTGGCAATCACGTTAGCTAGCGACCGGGAGACATCGGGCACGAGGATCTGGGCCGTCGACGGCGCCAGCTGTGGCACCATCGACATTGCGTCGGCCAATGCCAGCAGGCCATCGACAAGCTCGGTCAGACGACCGCTCTAATCGAGAACCGTTTGGGCCAACCTTTCAGCCTCAGGCTGGATTGGCGTCACCGGGTGGTCGATCACGTACTCAGCATCGGCGCTGAGAACCATCAGCGGGGTTCGCAACTCGTGGGATGCGTCGGACACGAACCGGCGGCGCTCAGCGTCAGCGCTTCGAAGCTTGCCCAGCATGGCGTTGAAGGTGGTTGCGAGATCGTCGATGTCGTCGCCGGCACCATCGACGGAAACCGGGTCGAGCGACCGGGAGGCCATGTTGGCCTCAGCCCGGCGGGCTAACGCCTGCGAAGGCTGATCGGCACGGGCCGCTAGGTCACTCTGCTAGGTCACCCGCTGGGCTTTGCCTTGCGAGCGAGGAACAGCCCCGACATCGACCACCTCAATGTCTGCCGTTATTCCCACATTCTCCTTGATGTGA
>CAKZXA010000082.1 GCA_937922045.1 uncultured Acidimicrobiales bacterium
CCGTCAAAAAACCAGGCGGTGCTCGATCACCTCACCACCAGCGAACGTCAATGGCGCAAGCTGCTGGGAGCCGAAGCTCAAGGTGGTGTCTTCTTCGGGGCGGAGAACTGGCGCCGCGTGTCGGAGGCGTGGATCGAGCCCAACCTCGAAGACGGCGAGCTTTCCTTCGAGATAGCGGCCCGCCTGGTCGACTACCTCTCGGCGCTTGAACCTCGATTGCCGTAGCTCTTCGAACAGGCAACTGCCAGGATCCACATCGACTAGGCTTTCGCCCAAAACGACGACCACCACCGCCGGGCCCACAACCACCACGACCGCAGCGACAACAACAACACAACCGCCGCCCGGCGGCGGCGGGTCGACGATGGCAGCCCCGACTCCACCCATCACGTGATCGATGTCTACCTGTACAGGCTCGGTGGCGACGGTCTCCGGATCATCGCCGGTCGAGGCGTCACGGTGAGCCGGGTTCGCACCTGGATCGTCGACGGCTACGGGTTCTGGATTCAAGCTCCCGACGGCTTCTACATCGGAGCCGGCCAGGTAAGTTTCACGTCGTGCCACGCCGACTCCAACAGTTGGAATCGTGACAATCCAACCTCTGCGTACTCGGGGTTCTACGTGAAGGCATGGATCCAATGGGTGCAGCTCATCGGGTGCCAGGCCTACGACAAGCAGGAAGGCACCCGTCCGAGTTACCAGAACCATGGGTTCGAGTTCGCTGGCAACAACAACTACTGCCAGGTCATCGGATCGACCCGAGACAATGTGAGCGGCGCCCTCTTCGAAGGTCCGTCGATCACCAACAGCTCGATCCAGGTGGTCGGCACATAGCAGACAGTAGGCCAACGGATAACAGGCACGGATAACACGCAACTGGATATAGGGTGCCAGCGTGAAAGCGCTTACAAATCGTCGAGTCATGGCCTGGATCGCCGTAGTTCTTGCGGTGCTTGGCGGCATCATCGGGTGGGTTGCTCTCGGCCGGCTTGAGCTAGGTGCTGGCGACGCCCTGGGCAACACCACCGACGTGTTGACCACGATCGAGCAATCGATCGACGGTTCGGCGGAGACCGCTCTAGCCACCGCCGATGCCCTCGACGCGGCAGCGGCGTCGTTGGAACAAGCAGGAGAGACCTCGGCGGCCACTTCCGAAGTGGCCGCCGACATGGCCGAAATCACCGCCACGCTGCCTCCTACCATCATCGCCGTGTCGACCGGGCTCGAACAGATCGACGAAAGCATCGCCAGCGTAAACGGCATCCTCGACGCCATTCCGTTGGTCAACGGCCAGATCGAGCGAATCGACGCCCGGCTTACCGACACCCAGCCTCTTCTCGACGACCTCGCCGAGGCCGAGGAGTCGTTGACGGAGCTCTCGGCCGAGACCGCCCGGTTCGGTCCCGAGTCCGATGCCCTCGCTGCAGAGCTGAACGCGGTGGCCGACGAGTTACGAGACTCGATTGAAGACCTCGGCAACCTGAGTGCTGAGGTGGCTGAAACACGGGAAAGCTTGCCGTCGTCGCTCGGCGGTGACTCGCCGGGGCTTCTGATCGCCAAGTTGGTGGTCGCCCTTCTGGCACTGGCCACCATCGTCGGCCAACTCCCCAACCTATTCGCCGCACCCCTGGCCGCGACCACGACCAACGATTGAGGAGAGCTCACCGCTCCGGTCGGGCCAGCATCGTTCGGATCGTGGACGTGTCCTGATCCATCCGGGCCGGTAGGACTGCCGGGTCGCGTCGTAGTCGGCGGCCACCTGGCTCCACATCGGGCAAAGATGGCTATCAACAGTAGAAGCCGCTGCATGCTGGTTCTCCAGCTCAAAGAGACGAGCGGTGGGATCGGGGGCGTAGGGGCCAGGCAAGGCCCATGAACCGTGGCCGCGGGTGGCAGCCCTCGGGTAGCGATGACAAAGCTCATACCAATCTGAAGGGCGATGCATCTCGAAGGTGCGAACCGGTTTGACGACGGGCAACGACCACACCGAAACCGGCTCGGGCATTTCGCCAACACTCGCGTCCCACGCCTCGAAAGGTCGCCCCATCGCTGTGAAGCCACCAGTACTGGTGGTCGAGATCGATCGGGGCGTGCAGCTCTGGGCCGAAACGGCGCTCGATCGCCGCCGCGATCGGACGGCGGCTCTCGACCTCAACGAGTGTTGCCCAGGCCCTAATCTCGGCGCTGGCAGTCCACGGTCCAACATCTTCGCCAGCCTCAAGCGCCTCCTGGCACAACTCGCCAAACGTCATCTCCTCGACCCGCTGAACGGCCTGCGCGACAAGGTTGGGATCGGATGAGGGATCGTCGACGATGCGCCAAGGCTGCCCGTCGGGTCGCATCCGGCATTCCAGCCGCGCTAGCAGCGTTGCACCGACCGGAGAGGCGAGGCAGGCATCGGCAAAGGGAATCATGATCCACACTCGCTCGGAACACGGGCCAAAGCAAGGGGTTTAGGCGGAGAGACCCCGGGGCGAAAGCGGCCCCGGCGGCATGGGCGAGCGGCGGCCTAGCGAGGCTAGGCTTTCTAGGTGACGTCAGCCCCTTCGCGAACCCCTGCTCTCATCCGGTTGTTTCGTGAACATCTGCGTCCATACACCGGGTGGGTGACCGCCATCGTCTCCTTCCAAATCATCGGCACCGTGGCCTCCCTGGTCCTCCCAGCGCTGAACGCGGACATCGTCGATCAGGGCATAGTCCCCGGCGATGTCGGAGTAATTCTGCGCCTGGGACTCATCATGTTGTTCGTGTCGCTGATCCAGATCGCGGCCAACATCATCGGCGTGCGTTTCGGTGCCCTCACCGCCATGTCCTTCGGACGCGACCTGCGCTCGCGAATCTTCCACGGGGTCGCAGGATTCTCCAGCCGCGAGGTCGACCGCTTCGGGGCATCATCGCTCATCACCCGCAATACCAACGATGTGCAGCAGATCCAGATGCTGGCCATGACCAGTTTCGCCATGCTGGTCACCGCCCCAATCATGTTCATCGGGGGCGTTGCGCTCTCGATCCGCGAAGAGCCAGATCTTGCCTGGCTGGTAGCCATCATCGTGCCGGTGATGGTGTTGGCGGCCGTGCTCATCGTGAGGCGCATGGTTCCCGCCTACCGCCGTATCCAGGAACACCTCGACTCAATCAACAAGATCCTCCGTGAACAGATCACCGGCATCAGGGTCGTCCGTGCCTTCGTGAGGGAACCTCACGAGGCGCAACGCTTCGGCCACGCCAACGATGAACTCACCAACCATTCGATCTGGGTTGGCAAGTGGATGGCCCTGATCTTCCCCTTCATGATGCTGATCGTGAACGTGTCGAGCGTCGCTGTGCTCTGGTTCGGCGCCGACCTGCTCGACCAGGGTCGTATGGAGATTGGCTCGCTGGGCGCCTTCCTCGTCTATCTCAGCCAGATTCTGATGGCCACAATGATGTCGACGATGTCCCTGGCGATGATCCCGCGAGCCTCCGTGTCGGCCAGCCGCATCGCCGAAGTGCTCGACACGGAGTCATCGGTCGTCGTTCAGGATGGTGGAAGAACGACTCCATCGGATTCGAAGGCCGGCGTCGTCTTCGACAAGGTCTCGTTTCACTACGCCGGGGCTAGCGACCCCGTAGTAAGCGACATCACGTTCGCGGCAACGCCAGGCCAGACAACGGCCATTATCGGCTCAACCGGCGCCGGTAAGAGCACCTTGCTAAACCTCATTCCCCGACTCTTCGATGCCACCGGTGGTGCGGTCTCGGTGGCCGGCGTTGATGTCACCGACTACGAGCCCGATGCGCTCTGGCACCAGATCGGCCTCGTGCCGCAGCAGGCGTACCTCTTCTCGGGAACCGTCGCATCCAACCTCCTCTTCGGCAAGGCCGACGCAACCGAAGAGGAGCTTTGGGACGCCCTTCGGATCGCCCAAGCAGAAGACTTCGTGCGGGCGATGCCCGACGGCTTGAACAGCGCTATCGCTCAGGGCGGAACCAACGTTTCTGGAGGCCAACGCCAACGGCTCGCCATCGCCCGCGCCCTCGTGCGGCGTCCCTCGGTGTACCTGTTTGACGACTCGTTCTCAGCGCTCGACGTTGCCACCGACGCCCAACTGCGCGCAGCGCTGGAACCGATCGTCGTCGACGCCACCGTGATCACCGTTGCTCAGCGGGTTGCGACCATCGTCGACGCCGACCAGATCATCGTGCTGGAGGCCGGCTCGATCGTTGGCGTCGGCACCCACGACGAACTGCTCAAGAGCTGCGCCACCTACCGCGAGATCGTCGATTCCCAGCTCCGGGTAGAAGCCGGCGGCCCAGCGCCAGGAGCGAGCTGATGGCCACCGCATCGCCGGCTTCAACCGAGGCCTCGAAGAATCCCAAAAAGCTCGAATCGACCGAGCGCATCACGGAGGAAAGCGGCGCAATGCGCGGGCCTTTCGGTGGTGGCATGGTCGGCCAGAAGGCCACTACCTTCGCTCCATCGTCACGCCGTCTGCTCCGACGGCTGCGGCCCTACCGCTGGCGGCTCCTGTTCAGCGTCGTGGCGGCCGCTATCAGTGTTGTCGCCGGCGCTTTCGGCCCCATTGCTCTGGGCTGGGCCACCGACATTGTCTATGACGGCATCGTCGATAACCCGGTGGTGGGTGTAGCGGGAATCGACAAGGAAGCGCTCGCCTCGGTGCTCTTCATCGCCATCGGCCTCTTCCTTTTGTCGTCGCTCACCAGTTTCACCCAGGGCTACCTGCTAAACGACGTCATCCAGGGCTCGATGCGAACCCTGCGATCCGATGTTGAGGACACACTCAACACCTTGCCCCTCGGCTACTTCGACCGCCAACCCCGCGGCGAGCTACTAAGCCGCGTTACCAACGACATCGATAACCTCTCGCAGAGTCTGCAGCAAACAATGCAGCAGATGCTGCGCTCGGCGTTCCAGGTTCTGGCCGTCATCGTGATGATGGTTTGGCTCTCTCCCCTGCTGGCCCTGATCGCCATCGTGTCCATTCCAATCGGCGGGGCCGTAGCCGGGGTCGTCATGCGTCGCTCACGACAGAGGTTTATCGAACGGTGGCGGCGAACCGGGGCCCTAAACGCCCAGATCGAAGAAGCGTTCACCGGGCACGCGCTCACCAAGGTTTTTGGGCGTCGCCGGGAGTCGCAACGACGGTTCGACGAGGAAAACGAGCAGCTCTTTCAAGCCGCTTTCTCCGCCCAGTTCCTGTCGAGTCTCATCATGCCGATCATGACGTTCGTCGGCAATCTCAACTATGTCGCCATCGCCGTTATCGGGGCCTGGCGGGTTACCGCCGGGGCGATGAGCCTGGGCGGGGTTCAGGCCTTCATCCAGCTGTCCCGCCAGTTCTCCCATCCGGTCAGTCATCTGGCTTCCATGGCGAATCTGATGCAGTCGGGCGTGGCCTCCGCTGAGCGAGTCTTCGAACTCCTCGATGCCGAACCGGAGGTGGCCGATGTTGATCATGGCCTCCCGTCGCTGACCGGCGGCGAAACCGAAGCGGCCAGCCAAACTCGCAGTGGTCGGGTCGCCTTCGACAAGGTCTCGTTTAGCTACGACCCGAATACGCCACTGATCGAGAACCTCTCACTCGTGGTCGAGCCGGGACAGACGGCGGCCATCGTTGGCCCCACCGGTGCGGGCAAGACCACACTGGTCAACCTGATCATGCGGTTCTACGAACTCGACGGCGGCCGCATCACGATCGACGAGATCGACATCACCGAGAAGAGTCGCCACGAGCTGCGGTCCCAGATCGGCATGGTCCTGCAGGACACCTGGCTGTTCGTTGGATCAATTCGTGACAACATCGCCTACGGCCGACCAGGGGCTACAGAAGAAGAGATCCTTACCGCCGCTCGTGCGACCTTCGTCGACAGGTTCGTCCGGAACCTCCCCGACGGCTACGACACCATCATCGACGACGAGGGTTCGAACATCTCGGCCGGGCAAAAGCAGCTCATCACCATCGCCCGAGCCTTCTTGGCCGACCCGGCCCTTCTCATTCTCGACGAGGCGACGAGCTCGGTCGACACTCGAACCGAAGCTTTGGTCCAGGAGGCGATGGCCGCCCTTCGATCGGATCGGACAAGCTTCGTGATCGCCCACCGGCTCTCGACCATCAGAGACGCCGACCTCATCCTCGTCATGGACGGCGGCCGCATCGTCGAGCAAGGCGACCACGCCGCTCTTCTCAGAGCCGGTGGAGCCTACGCTGCACTCTACAACACCCAATTCGCCGGCAAGAATCTGGCCGAACACACAAGCTGAGGCGGCCTCTTCGCCCCGTTCTTACTCGTCGATCATGGTGGCGTGTATCAGGGGTTGATGGCAACGTCGCACCCGGAAGCCCATCGACTGGTTGGTGATTTGGATCGTGCCGGGCCCTATGCCCGCTTCCATGATGTCGTGGACCTGGCTGCCCCGGAAGCCGACGACCTCTTCCCAATGGCAGCCTGCTGGTACATCCCAGATCCCGTTGGCTAGGTCGCCCACCCAATAGTCGCCATTGGGCGCCTCGCGCAACGGCTCGACGAGGGGCGACCATTCAATCCATTCTCCGCAACCGCCATCGGATGCAAACCGGTCTGGTTCGATCTCGTTGAGCGTAACCAGCAGCCGACCGGCTCGAAGGGAATCGGATCCGATCATCCGCTCTCGCTGGTTGTCGCCAACCCGATACAGCTCGTAGGTGCAGTCGGTACTGGTGAAGCTCGACGCGTAAAGGCCTGGCATCAGTTCACCATCGGGTTCGGGGATGTCGTGATCCTCGCCACGGCGAAGACCATGATCCCAGTCGTTGCTACCGGGGGCATCGAGCACAACGTAGCTGCCCGGGGCCACACCGGGCACGTAGGCCACATAGCGCGGCGCTGAGGGGTCGGCGTCCGGATCATCGCTGTCCGTCGAACCTTCCTCATCGCTCGCTTCTTGAGCTTCGCTAGCGCGTATGTCGTCACTGGCCTCGACCCAGTGGTTTATGGACCAGCCGAAGAATCCGAAGATCCCGGCGATACCAACGAGGCGGAAGAACCATCCCATGCCAAGTCCATCGGCACCTCCCGCTCGGTATCAAGAACAGAATCTAGACCAAATGGACTAGTGGCAGGGTCAGTGGTCTGGCCCCGTCGAGGCGCCTTCGATTGCGCTGACCAGTTCCTCGATCGAGGGGCGGTCGTCGGGGTTCGCGGGGCGGAAGACCGCGGCTAGGCGTCCCTCCCTGTCGAAGACGAAATCACCGCCGAGTTGGCGCACATCGGCTTCGGTTGGACGGTGTGGGCGACGACCACGCACAAGCAACCGGGCGTAGGCAGCGACATTGGCCGGCCCCCAAACCGACCACCAGGATCCTCGGGCCAGCCCAAGATCCTGATACCACCTACGGCCACTGTCGATCAGAATGGGGAACGGCACCGCCATATGTCGCCGATAATTCTGTACCGCTGCAGGTTCGCCGAAGGTCACGACAACAACATCGACGTCACCCAATCGATCGAGATGCTGGCGCACGGCCAGCACATGTTCTTGGCACGGCAGTCACATCAGGTGTCGATGAAAGATCATCAACACGCTCCGGCCCCGATGATCGGACAACGACCATTGACTACCGTCGGCGTCGGACAGGGTGATGTCTGGTTGGTCGTTGATTCGCATAGCCTGCTGAGCATGATAGACCGGAGCAGCTCAGGTTCGAAGACACCGGCGACCCAATCGAGCACTGAGCGGGTGGTCGCAGCCGCCGCCGAGCACGGCCTCGAACTCCACCTGCACGAATACCCCGACGGCACCAAGACCGCTAACGACGCGGCCGCCGCCGTTGGCTGCAAGGTCGATCAGATCGTAAAGTCGATGATCTTCGCCGCTGGCGAGGATCGACAACTCGTGCTCGCTCTGACCAGCGGGGCCCACACCGTTGACGGGGCTGCATTAGCCGAGCTGGCGGGGGTCGACGCCTGCCATCGAGCAACCGCCGACGAAGTGCGGGCCGAAACCGGCTTCGCCATCGGCGGCGTGGCTCCTTTCGGCCACCTGACCACGGTGGCGACGTGGATCGATCCTCACCTTCTCACCTTCGATGAGGTTTGGGCCGCGGCCGGAACACCCCGTCATGTCTTTCCCATCTCACCTGCCGACCTCATCCGTCTCACCGGAGCGGTCGAGGCCGACTTCACGAACGCGTGAGCGCAGACAGCCCACCACCCGAGCGCGAGGCTGGCTATCCGCCGCCCGACGCGGCAAACCCGGCCAAGGGCGAGAACGAGATTGGGGTTGGCCCCCACCCCAAACCCTGGCCGGACGACGAACGGCTCGACCCCGCCCTCCTGGCTGAGGGCGATCGGCGCAATGTGCTCGACCGGTATCGCTATTGGTCGATGGAGGCCATCGTCGCCGACCTCGACACCAGACGCCACCCCTTTCACATCGCCATCGAAAACTGGCAACACGATCTCAACATCGGCACCGTCGTGCGCTCAGCCAACGCCTTTCTGGCCGCTGAGGTTCACATCGTCGGGCGACGACGCTGGAACCGTCGAGGCGCCATGGTCACCGACCGCTATCAGCACGTGCGTCATCACCCAACCGCTGAGGACTTGGTTACTTGGGCAGCAGAGCATCAGCTGCCACTAATCGGTATCGACAATCTGCCCGGTTCAATTCCTCTGGAATCGAAGCCATTGCCAACGGCGTGTGTCCTGGTCTTCGGTCAAGAGGGGCCGGGTTTATCGGACGCAATCCGAGACGTGCTGGAGGAGTGTCGCTCGATCCCTCAGTTCGGCTCCACCCGGTCGATCAATGCTGGCGTGGCCGCTGGCATCGCCATGTTCTCCTGGATCCGCCAACACGCGAGCGACCCCGGGCTGTAGTAGCCCGGGGTCGCTCGGTGTTTCGTACGTCGACGGCTCAGCGTTTCAGCTCAGCGTCGGTTTAGCCGATGATACGGAACTCGATGCGACGGTTCTCGGCCTGCTCTTCAGGCGTAGCGTCAGGATCGTTCTTGAGGCGACGCTCGCCGAAGCCGACAGCGGTCATCTCATTGGTGACGTCACGCTCTTCGAGAGCGGCCTTCACCGCATCGGCCCGAGCCTGGCTCAAGGCTTCGTTGGCCTCATCGCTTCCGATCGAATCGGTATGGCCGCCGATCTCGATAGCCACATCCGGGTTAGCGGTCAGGAACTCGGCGCCTTCATCGAGAATTGCATTCGACTCGGCATCGATCTGAGCGCTACCGGAAGCGAACTGGATCGGTTCGAGCGAATTAAGGGAAGACTCTAGCTCGCTCGACTCTTCGAGGGCGATCGGTGAGGCGATGACCTCGACACCTTCGATGTCGGCGAAACCGGTGAGCACCTGGTTGTACAGAACCGGATCGGTGAGCGCACCAGAGATGGTGACCTGGGTGGGCACCGCACGGCCCGCGTCGACCACCAGTTGATCATCGACCTGAGCCTCTGAGTAAATATCGACCGCTCGAGACACGATGGCTTCTCGGGTGGCTTCATCAGGCACCGTGCCTGTAAGCACAACAGAAGCCTGAGCGGCGGTGATTGTGGCTTCGCCGTTCACGTCGGCCGCTGGTTCGGCGATGGTCAGTTCATCGATTACCTGCTCAACGCCAGGCTGGCCCTGCAGGTAGGAGATGATCTGGCCCCGGGTCGCCTCGTCGGGCACTTCGCCCGTTGCGGTAACGACGCCACCGGCCGCGCTCAGGCCGATACCAGCGATTCCCTGGGTGCCTAGCTCATCGAGGAAGGTGCTGACCTCAAGGTCGGCGGCCTCCTCGACCACAGGTTCTTCCTCATCGACAACCACCGGCTCTTCGGTGGTTTCCGTAACAGCGACCGTGTCGTCTTCGAGGCTGCTCTGAAGCGATGGCCAGACGACGGCGATCACCAGGATGGCAACGCCGACGGCCAAGGCCAAAAGTGCTGGCAGTTCGTCAGGGCTTTCGTCGGCGAGGGCAACGGCGCCCTTCGACCGGTCGATGGTGGCAGCCCTGTCGTCTTCGTCTTTCGTGGTCACATCAGATGCCATGGTGTGGAGTTTGCCAGAAAATCAGAAAGATGCGACCGCCGTCGAGCGGTTCGACACAATGTTTCGACAGCTTATTTGAGGAATAGTCAGCGAATTAGCTTCAAACGATCAAGAATGCGCAGACGAAGCGCTGATGGTCTGAGATCGTCGAGATCTCCTCCGGCGATTGATGAGCTGCTCCAGCACCGTGGCCACCCCAAGCGCGAGGGTCAACAAGACAACACCGGTGATGAGCCGACCCACGATCGGCGGGCGGGTCGCTTCGCGTTCAGAGGTGATTTCTTGAGCGAAAACCCGAACCGCTTGAGCTGGGTCGGACTGGGCTCGGGCCTCAACCGTTGAGCGAATTTTTGACCCATCGAGATCATCGATGACGAAGGCCTCCAACGGCCCATCCTTCGGAAAAACCAGCCCAATATCGGCTGAGGTCGCCTCCTGAATGCGGCGAGCGAAGGCCTTTGCGTCGGGCTGAGGGTCTATGGGGGCAGCCACCACCACACGGAGACCATCGAAGCGAACATCCTCGACGGCGGCGATAAGGGTTTCCGCATCGACCTCGGAGCGAGCCCGCGCCACATACACGCCATCATCAGAAAGCTGGTCGACGATGTCGTTTGGGGTCTCGGCCGAAACGGGAGTTCCGAAGAGTAACCCAACGAGGAGCGCCAGAACGATGCCCAAAGTCACGCCGGTGAGGCGTAGGGCGGAGCCGCTGGTGGAGGGACGCTTAGAGACGGTCACAGGATCCTAGTGTTGCATGAGATCGCCCGACTGCCACGGCGTTCACCCGAGGAGAAACGAACGAACCTTGTCCAGATGGGGATCGGGCTGGTTAATGAACGCGTCAAAGGCAAGACAGAGGTCGTCATCATCTTCGAAAGCATAGATGTCTACCCCATTGGCCGAACGCCGAAGCTCGGCCTCAGCTTGCTCAAGGCGAGTGCCGAGCTCGGTTGAGCGGCGTTGCTCGACCGACAGCTTCGTCTGAGCGTTGAGAAGCTCATGACGGGTTCGAGCCAGCTCTTCTTCGAGCGGGTCTTGGGAGCGAAGAAACAGTTTCAGGGCCACGTAGGTCTTTCGGCCCCTGGCCCGCCGATATTAGCGATTCGGTTGCCGTCGCTGGTCTTAGTGGCCGAACATCGTCAACCACTGTTCTACCGATCCCGGTTTGAACACAACATTGAGCTCACGGGTTTCGCCCATCGACCGCGACGGCTGAGGCGAGTAGAGATGGCCGGGGAAGAGGGTGGCGTGGTCGGGCACCTTCGCCAGCCGCTGGGTTAGCGAATGGTACAACTCGGTTGGGTCGCCGCCGGGAAGGTCGGTGCGACCGCAACCGTCGAGAAAGAGGGTGTCACCGGAAACCAGGTTGTCTCGAACGAGGAAGCACTGGCTTCCCGGCGTATGGCCTGGTGTGTGGATCAGCTCGATATCGATCTCGCCAACGGTCACCACATCCCCCGAGGCGTGCCCGACGAGTTGGCCCGGCGCCAAGCCGGTCGTTTTGGTCACGAACTCAACCTCTGGAGCTTGCAGATGCACGGGCACATCAGCCCGTTCAAGCATCTCGGCCACGCCTTCGAGCTCGTAGCCCATCATGGAGCCACCCACGTGATCAGCGTGGTAGTGCGTGCCGAGAATGCCGGTGAGGGTCATCCCGTCATCTTCGAGGATCTGGTGGATACCGGCAACGTCGTAGGCCGGGTCGATGGCCATCGCCTCACCGGTCTGGCGATCGCCGATGAGATAACAGAAGTTGACCATCTGCTTGGCGATCATGTTGTCGGCCCCAAAGTCTCGGCCGCTGAGCAGTTGTCGAAAATACAGGCGATCGTCCATACGTTGACTCTAGGCTCAAATGGTGAGCAGTTCTAACCTGTCGAGTCCATCTCGTATTGCCTATCTTGGCCCGGCTGGCACCTTTACCGAGCAAGCCTTGCTGAGCCAGCCCGATCTCGCCGACCTCGACCTCGTGCCCTTGCCGAAGTTTGTCGACGTGCTGCAAGCCACCTCCGATGGTGAGGTTGATCTCGGCTTCGTTGCGATCGAAAACGCCATCGAGGGAACGGTCAACATCACCCTCGATGCGTTGGCTTTCGATCACGAACTGCTCATACAACGCGAGGTGGTGCTCGACATTCGCCTCAACCTGATGGCCACGCCTGGCACGACCATGAACGACATAACCGCGGTGGCCTCTCACCCGGTCGCCAACGCCCAGGTGCGCGGCTTCATCACCAAGGAGCTGCCCGATGTCGACGTCAAGCCGGCCAACTCCACCTCCGACGCAGCGGTCATCGCGGCCCAAACCCCTGGCCTCGCTGCAGTCGGTCCCGCCCTGGCCGCCGAAAAACATGGCCTAGAACTGTTGGCCACCGACATCGCCGACCACCCGGGCAACCAGACCCGCTTCGTTCTGGTAGGCCGTGCCGGGGTTCCCAGCCCGTCGGGCCACGACAAGACGACGGTGGTGCTGACCCAGCGGGAAGACAAGCCTGGTTCGCTGGTTGCGATCCTGCAGGAGTTCGCCGCTCGCAGCATCAACCTTTCGCGCCTGTCCTCGCGGCCGGTTAAGACCGCTCTCGGTGACTACTGTTTCATCGTCGATCTCGACGGCCATATCGGCGATGATCTGATCGCCGACTGCCTACGTTCGATTCGGGCGAAACACGCCGACGTCAAGTTCTTGGGAAGCTACCCGGCGGCTGGCAATGGGTCGACCGCAACCCGCGACGAAGCCAACACGGCCTGGGCCGAAGCCGATGCCTGGCTGGGTTCAATCCGCCGTCAGATCGGTTGAACCTCGCCTACCTGAGGCCGCAGACCTTCCACTCACCGGCCTCCTTAACGAGGACCACATCCACCGCCTGTTCGGTGCCGCCGCCAAAGGTGACCGTTCCGGTTACGACCGCGGCGGAATCACCATCCTGACTGGTGACGCTCGACGACGCAAAGTTATACGACTCGACCGTGAGCCCTTCGAAAGATGCGCTGAGTTCTTGCTCAGCGACGTCGCCGAAGCAGTCAGGGTCATTTGAACTCAGGGCGGCGGCCCGAGTGAAATCGCCTTCGGCGACAGCAGCCATCAGCTCGTTTGTGGTGTCGATCGTGGGTTTGACGGCCTGAACCACGGCGTAGGCGCAGCCACCGATACCGAGCAGACAGACCAGGATGACACCACCGACCCACCGCCAGACGCGGCGCTTCTTCGGTGGTTGCGACGCCCCATAGTTTGGGTACGGGGTCTGGGGTGCGTTGGCCGGAATCGGCGGCTGGAGGCCGTGTGCCGGCGGCTGGAGGCCGTGTCCCGGCGGCGGTGGATAACCCTGCGACGGATAACCCTGCGACGGATAGCCCCGTGGCGGACCGGCCGGTGATCCTGCGCGATAGGGCATATCAGATGGGTCGATGTCGCTCACGAGCTGAAAAGACCCTTTTCCCAGTCTTCGACAAGGTGGAATTTCTGAATCTTTCCCGATCCGGTGAGAGGGAAATCCTCGACGTGAAACCAGGCGACGGGTGTTTTGTGAGGGGCGAGATTCTCTCGCAGATAGCTCTTCAGCTCGGCATCGGTTGCAGGCTCGTCACCTGCGTCCCGAATGAAGGCACCAACGACCTCACCCCACTTGGCGTCGGGCAAACCGCAAACCGCCACTTCGGCCACCTTGGGGTGCTGGAAGAGAAGTTCCTCGATCTCGCGGGGATAGATGTTCTCACCACCACGAATAATCATGTCCTTCAGGCGGCCGGTGATCACGGTGTAACCGCGGTCGTCCATGGCGACGAGATCGCCGGTGTGGAGCCAGCCGTCGGCGTCGATGGCTTCCGCCGTTCGTTCCGGCATGTCGAAATAGCCGAGCATGACCAGGTAGCCGCGGGCGCAAAGTTCTCCTGGCACTCCTACCGGCTGTATCTCGCCGGTTGAAGGGTCGACAACCTTCACCTCTATCTGTGGCAGTACCGGGCCAAGCGTGTTGGCCTTGTCTTCGATCGGGTCGTCGAGCATGCCGAGCGTGATCCCGGGCGAGGCTTCGGTCTGCCCGTAGACGATGGCGAAGTCGACGCCGAGGGTCTCTTCGATGCGGCGAACCAGGTCGGCGGGCACCGTGGAACCGCCAGAACAGACCGAGGCTAGATGCGACATGTCGCGCCCGGCGAAGGTGGGGTGCTCCATCATCGCTATCAGCATGGTCGGCACGCCCAGCATGTGCGTGCCTTTCTCCTGCTCGCAGAGATCGAGCATCAGTTCGGGGTCGAACTGGAGAAGGTTGACCAGGGTGGCTTCCCGCTGCACCGGCCCGAGCACGCCGAGGACGCAGCCTCCGGTGTGAAACAGCGGCATGGGATTGATGTAAACCCCGCCCGGGTCGAGGCGGAGGCGTTCGGCTGTATGGCGAGCATTGTTGGTGATGCCACGATGGTGAAGGTAGGCGCCTTTGGGAAAGCCGGTCGTGCCCGAGGTGTACTGGATCTGGACCGGATCGTCCGGAAGAACCTCCGGTAGCGGCTGGTCAGCGGGCGCCGAGTTGAGAAAGTCTTCGAAGTCGTCGAATGAAATCGTTTCCCGTAGCTCTGGCAGGTCGGGTAGAACATCGTCGAGGTGGGCGGCCATATTATTGCCCCGGAACGTCGGCAGGTAGAACAGGCCCGATGCTCGAGACTGTTCGAGCACGTACTTGAGTTCCTGAGGTTGGTAGGCAGGGTTCACGGTGACCAGCACCACCCCGGCCAGTCCCGCCCCGTATTCCATCAACACCCACTCAGCGATATTGGGCGCCCAAATGGCGACCCGCTCACCCTTCTCAAAGCGGGAGGCGAGGGCTCGGGCTACCCGCTCGGCGTCGGCGAGGAGTTCGGCGTAGGTCCATCGACGGCGATCGTCAGGATTGGGCACCCCTTCGACGAGAGCCACGGTGTCCGGTGCTTTGGCCGCAGCATCCCGAAGGATCGAACCAACCGTCGATTCGCGAACCTCGTCGTCGGTGTTATGAATGTAGGACTCGGTGAGCGGTGCCGGTGAGGTCATTGAGCGTCTCCTTCTGACGGCTTGGTTGCAGCTTGTTCGGCGTCCATCTGTTCCCAGATTTCGTCGAGAACCCGGATGGCTGAGACGCCGGCCGGCCACCCGGCGTAGTGGGCGACGTGGATCATCATTGCTTCAAGGGTTTGGCGTTCGATGCCAAGGTTGCGGGCACCCCGCACATGGAGGCGTAGTTCGTCGAGCTTGCCGCTCACGGTGAGCACCGTGCAGGTGATCAACGATCGCTCTTCGGTGCTCAACCCCTCACCCTGCCAGATGTTTCCGAACAGGTGCCCCATGGTGTGGCCGGTCATCTCGCGGCCTAACGGCCGGTTGCGAGGCGCGCCAGCAAAAAGCTTGGCGGCCAAGGCCCGACCGGTATCAAAGCGTTCGGCGTCTGGGCCTTTGGATTCGTTGGTGTCCCCCATAGCCGAAATCTAGTTGCCCCAGCCGGTGGCCACCACTTCAACCCTGTTTCTACTGCTTGGTTCTACTGCTCGGTTCTACTGCTCGGTTCCGAAGCCGTCGAGGTTCGCCCCGCCCGAGCGGCGGCCTGGCTCATACACCACGCGCTCCACCGATTGGTAGGTCGATGTCAGCCTGGTGGAGCCGGAGGCGAGCTGCTCCTGACGACTCTCGAAGCCGCGCCCCGATCCATCCTTCATCCCGTGGGCGTAAAGCCCGAACTGCCACCACACCCCCTGGCTTGACCAGGTCGAGATTCCGCTGGACGACCGCAACGTCCGCCCGTTGAGCGACACGAGATAGGAGCCCTTGTTCTCGACGTCGTAGTGGAGCACCACAAGCAGGTTGTTGATCCCTCCACTTCGATCGAGTTGGGCGTTGGCGATGCGGTGCCTGCCGTCGACCGACACGACCTGAAGCTCGTTGGCTACGGCGTCGTAGAACTGATTGATGCCGGTTAGCTCAATCCCCAGGAGCGGCTCGTCAAGCTCACGGCTGAAGGCCTGAAAGATCGTGGTCGGCCCAAAAATGTTGGGATGGTCAGCGATAAACGTCATGCAATAAGCGACCGTAGAACCGAGCGTCGGGGCAACATCGATCTGTTGGACCCGCATCTCTGAACGGCTTTGAGCATTGGTCCAGTCGCCAGTAGCCGGCTGGTCAGCAACGTCGAAACGCAGCCGCAGTCCATCGTCGACGTAGTCCATCTCCCGGGGTGTCTCCAACGCATAGACCGTGCGGAAATAGGTGTCGTCATTGGTCGCGTTTAGAGCGGCGGCGTCGCTTCCCGCTGCCGCCAAGGCAGCGAAGTCGACGGGTTGGCGCGACCCACCATCGTCATAGGTGCACCCGGCGGTGCTGGGCGGAGGTGGGGGTTGGGTGGTAACCGTGGTCGTCTGCGTTGTGGCGGTCGTGGGTGAAGCCGTACTCGTTGTGGTGTCGAGGCTCGTTGTGGTCGGCGCCACGGTTGAGGTCGTCGTGGTGGCTTCGGTGGTTGTGGTTGTTCGCTTACCCTTGCCGCGGTTCTTCGGCTTTTCGCGGTCCGGTGGCCGAACGCGCAGAGTTTGGCCCTTCGTATCGCTCTCCACCGCGGAGGACGATGCCTCGACCACGACAGCCTCAGACGCGATGGGGCTGGCATCAGCTCGATCGGATCGAGGAACGACGACCACCACGAGCAGGCTGGCCACAACCAGAACCCCGATGGAGAAGAACAGGCGCCGCGTTCCGGCAGTGACTTTTCCGGCAGTGACTTTTCCGGCAGTGACTTTTCCGGCAGTGGCTTTTCCGGCAGTGCCTTCCATAGGACGAACCTAGTCGACGCTCGTTTCTCGTCGAGTAGCGAACAGGAAAGACTTGGCCAACATCACCCGACAGGCGGTTGCCTACACCTCAGCGGTTGCGTCGGCGTTGCGGATAGCGCCTAACAAAACCGAGGCTCCTCGGGCCGCGTCATCGACGGTGATCAGTTCGGCCTCGTTGTGCGACAGGCCCCCTTCGCAGGGCACGAAGATCATTGACGTCGGCGCATGGCGATTCACGTAGCACGAATCGTGCCCGGCTCCAGAGACGATGCGTCGAGACGAGTAGCCGAGCGCCTCGGCCGATGCCGCCACCGCTTCGATGCATCCATCGGCGAAGATCACGGGCGCTGAGTCGAAGTGGCAGTCAACCTGTTGGGTCACGCCAAAGCGTTCCGCCTCCTCAGCCACGACCGCACGCATCATCGCGTCCTGTGCTTCGAGACCCTCCGCGCTGGGGCTTCGCATGTCGAGTGAACACCGAACCAGTTCGGGCACCGTGTTCGGCGATACCGGATGCGAATGGAACAGAGCAAAGGTGGCTCGGCCTTCAGGGCTGAAGGTCGACATCACCTCGTCGTAGACGCGGGTCATGGTGGCGGCGAGCGCCCGGGCTGGGTCTTGACGCGCCTCCATCGGTGTTGGTCCAGCGTGGGCGGGGGTGCCGCCGAACTCGATCGAATAGCGCCGATTGCCGTAGACGCCGGTGACGACACCGATCTGCGTCGCCTCGGCCTCAAGGACGGGGCCCTGCTCGATGTGGAGTTCGAAGGCGGCTGTTATGGCGTGTGGTTCGGCCGCTCGTTCACCGGCCCATCCGAGACGGGCAAGCTCGGTACCGACGGAGATTCCATCGATGTCAGTCATGGCGAGGACTTCGTCATCTTCGAACTTGCCGGCCCAAACACCAGAGCCCATCATCGGCACCGGGAAGCGTGAACCCTCCTCGTTCATCCACACGACCACGTCGATCGGGTGGCGGGTGACGATCCCTGCGTCGTTCAGCGACTCGATCACCTCCAGGCCGCCAAGCACCCCGTACACCCCATCGAAGCGGCCCCCGGTCGGCTGCGTATCGAGGTGGGAACCAACCAGGATCGACGAGGCGTCAGGATCGCTGCCAGCCCGGCGAACCCATAGGTTGCCGATGGCATCAAACTCGTGGCTGCATCCGGCGGCGGTGGCCCAGGAGAGAAACAGTTCCCGACCGGCCCGGTCCTCGTCGCTCAACGCCTGACGGTTCGAGCCGCCAGCAACCCCCGGACCAACATCGGCCATAGCCATCAAGCGGCCCCACAGCCGTTCAGCGTTTACTTCGAGTACCTCGGTCGTTACCTGGCTCATAAGCAAGAACATATGCGAAGCTGAAGCTATGAGCCAAGGACGAGACCAACGGGTTGCGTTCGTCGGTGCGGGAACCATGGGGGCAGAAATGGCGAAGCGACTGCTTCATGCCGGGTATGACCTCTCCATATGCGACCCCGTCGACGCCGCCGCTATCTCCGTATGCGATCACGGGGCGATCCGTGCCGACACGCCAGCCGCAGCCTCGGATTGGGCCGACATCATCGCCCTTTCTCTGCCCGGCCCTCACGAGGTGGAGCAGGTGGTCACGGGCACCGAAGGGATCTTGCGAGCCGCCGATCCGGCCAGCATCATCATTGACTTTTCGACCAACGCACCGACGGCGGTCGCTTCGATGGTTCAGGCCTGTGCATCCGAGGGCGTGCGGTTCATCGATGCTCCGGTTTCGGGTGGTGTGGCCAAGGCCCGAACCGGAGAGCTGTCCATCATGGTGGGGGCTGAACCCGGCGACATTGCCACCATCCAGCCGATCTTGGATGCGCTCGGCGAGCACATCTTCCACGCCGGACCGACCGGTGCAGGAACGGTGGCGAAGCTGATAAACAACCAGCTGTTCCTGGGCGCAGCCGTACTCGTTCAGGAGGCCTATCTCACCGGCGCCGCCCTCGGCATGGACCCAAGCGATCTCCACACGATCGTGAAGGCCTCGTCGGGCGGGGTGTATGCAAAGCTTGCGCCCCTGCTCCTGAGTCGCCGTTTCGACGACGTCATCTTCCGCCTCGACATAGCGGCCAAGGACGCGAAACTCGTGGCTGATGCAGCCACCAACGCTGGGGTCGACGCCCCGCTGACTCGGGCGGCCGCCGACCTCTACAGCGATGCCGTCGACGCAGGATTTGGTGCCGAAGTTTTTCATGCAACGCTGAAAGAACTTGAACGCCGGGCCGGCGTTGAAGTGCCAGCCCTGACCAGAAAGGCCACCCCGTGACCAGCGCCGCGCCAACCGCTGTCGACTTGTCGCACGGTGAATCGTTCCGCAACGGGTTTCCCCACGAATTTTTCACCTGGCTGCGAACCCACCAGCCGGTCTGGTGGCATGAGCCAACGGAACACACCCCGGATGGAGAGGGCTTCTGGGTGGTGTCTCGGCACGCCGATGTAATGGCGGTCCAGCGAGACGCCGAGCTCTTCTCCTCCGATCGAGCCGACGGCTTGCGCGAACGCGGCGGCACCGGCATGAAAGACGCGCGCACCGCCGGCACCATGCTCAACCAGACCGACGGCGATCAGCACCGGCGATTGCGTTCACTGGTCAACCGAGGCTTCACGCCGAGGGCGGTGAGCCGGCTTGAAACCGACCTGAGAATCATGACCGATGAGCTGCTCGACACGATCAGCGCCAACGACCACGTCTTCGATGGCGTGACCGACTTCGGCCGTGAGATTCCATCCCAAGCGATCTGCCTCGTGCTCGGCGTACCCGAACCCGATCGAGGACAGCTCATCGACTGGCTCGACGCTGGTATCGAGACCGCCGGCGCCGCCATCGTGTCTCGGGAGACAACGACCAAGATCCGCGAGTATGCATCGGCGCTGATCGCAACGAAGCGAGCTAAACCAGACGATGCCATCATGTCGACCATCACCCACGCCACGCTCGAGTCCGGCGAGGGGTTGAGCGACCGCGAACTCATCGCCTTTTTCGCCCTGCTCTTTCCAGCCGGATCGGAGACCACCCGATCGGCAATAGCCGGAGGGCTCGCCGCCTTCGCCGACAATCCCGATGCATTCCGACGCCTGCGAGCAAACCCGTCCCTTCTGCCAACCGCCATCGAAGAGATCGTGCGGTGGACAACACCTTCGGTTTATAAGCGCCGCACCGCCAGTCGGGCCACGTCGATTGCTGGTAGCGCCGTCCAGGCCGGCGACAAGGTCACATTCTGGGAGATGTCGGCCAATCGAGACGAAGGGGTCTTCGACAATCCATTCAGCTTCGACGTTGGGCGCGACCCCAACCCTCACGTAGGGTTCGGGTGGGGCGAACACTTCTGTTTGGGCGCAGGGTTGGCCCGGCTTGAGATGAAGGTGGCGCTCGAAGCCATCATCGATCGATACCAGGCCATCGAGTTGGTCGACGAAAAAGTCTGGATGCCGAACAATCGGCTCTTTGGTCTGAAGCATCTACCGGTCAGGGGGATTCCGGCATGAACAACGACAGAGCACAGCCGATCGTGCGCACGCTGTTCGGCCACATCGAGAGCGGGCAACCGTGGTTGACGGAGCCGTCATCGGCGAACGCCGCCGACTATGTTGATCCGGATCATGCGGCCCTTGAACGGGAACGGCTCTTCGATCGCCTCCCCCAGGTGGTGGCGCTGACCGCTGACGTGCCAACTCCAGGCTCGTTCGTACGGCGAGATCAGTTTGGCTATTCGGTTGTGATCAGTCGAGGCGTCGACGGTATCGTCCGAACCTTGGCCAACGTGTGCGCCCATCGTGGCGCTGAGGTGGTTCGCGAGGATCGAGGGTGCCAACATCGGCACGCCTGCCCCTACCATGCGTGGACCTACGACCAGAGCGGAACCCTTGTCGGCGTACCGAATCGAAGCTCATTTCCGTCGGTCGAGGTACCCGGCCCTGGCCTGACCGAACTACCGACCGTCGAAGACCGTGGTCTGATCTGGGCTGCGTCCCAGGGTGACCACAAGAACCTTTTGAGCGTGCCGAGTCTGGGCGCAATCGCTGATGACCTGGATTCGCTCGTGCTCGACGAGCAGCAGCATTGGCGCACCCACCGCTTTGATCTGAACCTGAACTGGAAGCTCGTTATCGACACCTTTCTCGAGCCTTACCACTTCGCCAGCCTGCACCGTGACACCGTCGGCCCGATCTTCTTTCCGAATCTTTGCTTCGCCGATCGTCACGGCCCTCACGTCCGCGAGGTTATTCCGCGGCGGAGTCTTCTAAAGCTGGCCGACCAGCCTCCCGAAACATGGGACATCGTCCCCCACAGCGCGCTCGTGTATGTGCTGTTCCCTTCTACGGTGTTGGTTATGCAGATCGATCATGTTGAGACCTGGCGCATCTGGCCCCACCCGGATGGGGATCCTCGCCGTTCGATCTGCGAGCTCGACTTCTATGTTCCGCCTGGACCGATCAGCGAGGCAGCCCAGGAGCATTGGGAGAAAAACTGGCGGCTCACCATCGACACGGTCGAACGTGAAGACTTCAACGCCATGGCTGGCGTTCAGCGAGGACTCGGTTCGGGAGCGATCAACCAGCTGCGTTTCGGCGCAAACGAACCGGCCTTGTCGATGTTTCATCAGAGCCTGAGCGAGACATTGAACGCTGGCGCCGAGGCTGGCGTGTGACCGATTATGGAGCGGCTAATGTAGCCGCCACAACCGGCCAGGCACCGGCCATCGTCATTCGGCGGTTGACCAAGCTGTTCGGCCCCCTCGCCGCGGTCGCCACCATCGATCTGGATATACCAGCCGGATCATTCTTTGGGTTGTTGGGGCCAAATGGCGCTGGCAAGTCGACAACGTTGGCGATGGTCACCGGCCTGCTCCGACCAACCGGCGGCCAGATCTGGGTTGACGGGATCGACGTGTGGTCGAACCCGGTCGAGGTGAAAAAGCGCATCGGTGTCGTTCCTGAAACGCTGTTGCTCTTCGAGCGACTGACCGGCTCGGAACTACTCCAGTACGTCGGGATTCTCCGCGGCCTCGACGCCGACATCGTCGCTGATCGCAGCAAGGATCTCCTGGAGGTTCTGGCTCTGGACGAAGCGGCCAACAAGCTGATCGTCGACTATTCGCAAGGCATGCGGAAGAAGATCAGTCTGGCGGCCGCCTTGATCCACGCCCCCAAGATCCTGCTGCTAGACGAGCCCTTCGAATCGGTAGACCCGGTAGCGGTGAGGGTGATTCAGTCGGTGCTCCGCCGACTTGTCGACGGAGGGGCCACGGTGATTCTTTCGAGCCATGTCATGGCAACCGTCGAAGATCTCTGCCAGCACGTGGCCATCATGAACCAGGGCAGGGTGGTGGTGACCGGTCCTATCGACGAGGTGCGCGCCGGTGGCCGTCTGGATGATGCATTCGCCCGTGCGGTCGGTGCTGAGGTGGTCGACGCGTCGACGTTATCGTGGCTCCAAGGCCGAACACCGGTCGATGAACCGCCGATGCTATGACACATCATCGGAGCCTCTGGTGACAGCCTCGGGGATCGGCGCCTGGCCACTGATCAGGGTCTTGGTCAAGCTACGTCACCGGCTGACGTTCGCCACCATGGGTTCTGGCAGCCGTGTTCTCTACATTGTGCTGGGCGCCGCAACGGCCGTGGCTGCGCTTCTCATCGGCGGTTATGTTGCCACCCGACGCGGCAACCCGCTCGCCGCCGACCTACTCGCCCTCATCGGATTGGTCAGCACGATCGGTTGGACGGTGGGAGCAACCGCCCTCGGCTCGTCGCAGTATTCCCTCGACCCTCGAAAACTTCTCACGCTCCCGATCGACGATCGCCAGCTGATGCTCGGCTTCCTCGTCTCATCGACCTTGACCCTGCCATCGGCTGCAACGATGATCTTGGCCCTCGCCGCCCTCGGCCACACACCATCCTTCACCGGTGCTCTTCTGCTCTTTCCCGCCGCTGTTCTTCAGTGGCTTATCTCCTTGCTTCTAGGCCGAACGATCGTAGCCGGGCTCGACAGACTTCTCGGGGGGCGACGGTCGCGAGATATCGCCGTTTTTCTAACCGCCTTTGCCGGCATCACCTTCGGTGTGGCCGTTCAGCTCTTCACCTTCGTCCCTTCGATCATCGACGCTATGACCGACGTGCGCCGCATCGCCCGCTGGCTGCCGTGGGGCTGGACCGGTGAGACGATGGCGCTGGTGGTCGAAGGCGAGATGAGCCTGGCCTTCGGTTGGCTTCTGCTGTCGACCGCTTTGGCCGGTGGCTGCTTTGGGTTGTGGTCTCGTCTCACGATGCGCAGCCTCCAGGTTCGACCCGACAATCCACCGGCTAAACGTGGCGGCTCCATCCTCGTTGGCCCTCTCACGTTCCTACCCGGCTCCCTTTCACGCTCCCCGACGGTGGCCGTATGGTCTCGAGCACTTCGCCAACTACGACGCGATGTTCGCGAACTGGTCGAGTTGGCCGCCCTCCTGCCGTTGGCCTTGTTGTCGGCCATCCCAACACTCGGCGCTTTGCAGGGGGGCAGTGAGAACGTGGTCCTGTTCTGCGGGGCGGCTGGTGGTTCAGCGGCGATCGTGACGATGAACCTGTTCGGAGCCGATGGCCGCAACTTCGGTGTCGATCTGTTGGTTGCACCAAATCTCTCGGCCGTGGTTTGGGGCAAGGCGCTGTCGCGCATCACGGTAATCATCATCCCCGTCATGCTCCTGGTAACCGGAGCAGCGGTGGTGACGGGCAGCTGGTCGCGCTGGGTTTTGGGTATCGGTATCGCCGTGGCGACCGGGACGGTTGGCGTGGCCGCCGGACTTCAGGTCTCGGTTCGGGCTCCAATCCCGCTGCCGGACACGGCGGCCATTACCGGTTTCAACACCGAACCCGGAGCTGTTGGCACCCTGCCCGCCCGTTTCGGGTTCCTGATTCTGGCCGGGTTGTTCGGTGCTGTCGTGATCCTTGTCGTCTTCGGATTGTCACTACTGAATCTCACCGCCTCCTACGCTGGCGCCCTCACTATGGCCGCGATCGGCATCGGGGTTTTGACCTTGTCAGCCCGGAGCGTGACCCAGAAACTGAACCGGCAAGGCCCTGAGTTTCTGGCCACGCTCTCACGCAAAACACGGTCGACGTAGCACCCTCAACGGCGGTCTTTCCCGATCATCCGGTTCCAATTTCGAAGACAAACCTTGACGACCGGCATGGTCCTGGACAATCCTTAGTGGATACGTAGGTAGCTGTCTGCCCAATCCTCGGGCGATAGACAGTGGGCGAAAACCAACGACAAGATAAGGGGAAACCGCCGCTATGCGCAAACCAACTCTGTTCCTTGCCGCTCTCCTGATAACACTGTTAGCCGCCTCCGGAGCGGCCGCAGCCGCTCCACCCGACAAGGGTGGCAAAGGCGGTGGCAATGGTGGTGGAGGCGGTGAAACCGCAGCGACCGCCATCGTGACACTCGGCGACAGCTACATCTCAGGCGAAGCCGGCCGCTGGGAGGGCAACTGGGCCACCTCAGAAGGCAACCGAGGCGGCACAGACCGGGCCGCGTACAAGCGCAAGGGTGTGTGGTACTACGACGCCTCCCGCGTCTATGGATCCACGGCCGGCCAATGCCATCGATCCGACGTGGCCGAGGTTCTGAGCAACTCGATTGCGGTCGATGCCAAGATCAACCTGGCCTGTTCAGGGGCTGTGGCCGCCAACGTCTTCCGCGGCTCGAACGGTGGCACCACCCACAAGGGCGAGGCGCCACAAGCCGATCAGCTGGCCACGGTTGCAGCCGACCACGATGTCGAAATGATCGTGCTCTCCATCGGTGGTAACGATCTCGGTTTTGCTGACATCATCATCGACTGCACCATCGAGTACAACACCAGCCCCTCCTGGTGGCCCAACACGTGCCACGGCGAACAGCAGGCCAACGTCGACGCCCGGATGGGTGGAGCAATGGCCGGTGTGGCCAAGGCCGTCGATGAGATCAGGGCCGTCATGGGTGACGCTGGCCAGGCACCAGACAGCTACCGTCTCGTCCTCCAGGGTTACCCATCACCGATCCCACGGGGCGGCGAGTTTCGCTACAGCGAAAGCGGATGGTCTCGCACCAACACCGGTGGCTGTCCTTTCTGGAATGTGGATGCCAGCTGGGCCCGTGATTCACTGGTCGCCCAGATTGGCGACAATCTCGCGGCGGTTGCAGCCGCCAAGGGCGCCGAGTTCCTCGACCTTAGCAATCAGATGCAGGGACGCGAAGTCTGCTCGACCAGCGCAGCCCTTGGTTCAGGAGCCGACGCAGAATGGGCTCGGTTCCTCGTGACAGGCCTCACGCAGGGGGTCGCCCAGGAATCGATGCACCCCAACGCCCTCGGCCAACAGGCGACAGGAACCTGCCTCAGCATGTTGTTTGGGGCCTCCCCTGGCAGCTACTCATGCACCAACATCGCCGGTAGCGGTCCTTCAACTATGAGCCTCACCGCGAACTAGCCGTCGGAATCTACCGCCGCATCACATCCGCCATTGGTTCCACCGTTCGGGGTGGAGCCAATGGCGGTTGTCGTTTCTCGCCTCGTCCGCCTCGAACGTTGCTCATCGTTGGATTAGCATCGGGCCATGAGCGGGACGATGATCGATCGAGCAGGGCAGGCTGTGTTGGAGCAGCGAGCCGCCGCCTAGGTCGAGAACGTTTGCCGTCGAGCTTCAGTCCTCCACCCCACTGCCGACGGGTCAACCGCTGATGTGATCGAGCGGAAAGCAGAATGAATGAACCACCGCGCCGTGATGTGGTCTGTCGGGCTGCTCGCGGGTCTGAGCCTGCTCGCCGTCGCCCTGCTGGTGAGCGGCTCAGACGATCCTCCGCCCACGATCGTATTCCGGGAAGATTTCGACACGCTCGATACCTCTCGTTGGGTTCCTGAGTTCAGCACCTTCGGCCAGGGCAACGACGAGCTCCAGTGTTACTCTCCCGACAACGTCGCAGTGGCTGACGGTGCCCTCGTGCTCCGGGCGTTGCGAGCATCGCTCGAATGCAACGACGGCTCCGTTCGCGACTACACCTCAGGCATGGTTCGCAGCCGCGGGATCACCTTCGCCCCCGGGCAGACAATCGAGTTTCGGGTCAAGCTAACACCGGCCGACTCCGCTAACCAGTCGGGCCTGTGGCCAGCCGTGTGGGCGTCGGGTTGGGGCGGTGGCGACTGGCCCCTCGGTGGTGAGATGGATTGGCTGGAAGTGATGACCGCTGACGATCCACAGCGGTCGGTGTTCAGCATCCATTTCGCCGACTCCTTCGGCAAGCCGTCAAAACAGGTTGGCGAGATGATCGGCGACGAAGCTTTCTCCAACAACTGGCACACCGTTCGTTTTGACTACGGCATCGGCGGCAATCTGCGCTGGTACCTCGATGGCGATCTCGTTCACACCGTCACCGCCGCCCCCACGCGCCAGGGTTGGCCTGCCCCGTTCGACCAGCCAATCTCGGAACTCCGGATCAACCTTGCGCTCGGTGGCACCCCAGGGCCGCTCGACGATGCAGCTCTCGGCCTCGAAGGTGCCACCTTCGAGGTCGACTATGTGGAGATCACCCAGCCGTAGCCTTCACGTTCGGCTCACGTTCAGCCGAGCAAACCGGCCCGCCGGAACCAGCTGTAGGTATCGACCAGCGTGTCCTCAATCGGTCGAGCTCGGAAACCTAACTCGGCTTGAGCCTTCGAACAGTCAACCCGAGGTCCATGCTTCACGGTGTTCAACGATTCTGGGGTGAAGACCGGCTTGGATCCGCCAACTCGGCCAGCCCATTCGGCCAGCGGCGCCAGCGCTGCCGCCACCGCATACGGAATCTCCGCTATAGGGGGCCGGCGGCCAGCTAGCCTCGCGGCCATACGGTTCAGGTCGGCAATCCGAGACCACTCGCCACCCAGCAGGTAGCTCTCTCCCGATCGCCCTCGCCGAAGAACGCCGACGATGCCGTTGGCCACATCCCGAACATCGACGAAATCGAACCCACCGGGGCCGGTCAAGGGCATTCGTCCTTTCGCGATCGACAGCAGGGTGCGACCGGCCAGCGACGGCTCGGCGTCGTAGGGACCAAGCATGCCGGTCGGGTTGACAAAGACAGCCTCCAACCCGTTGATCATCGACTCCCTCACCGCCTGCTCCCCAGCCCATTTGGATCGGTCGTAGGCTGCGGCCCCCGGTTCGACACGCGGCGACGATTCGTCAATCAACCCGAGGGCGCCAATCGTGGCGAGACCGAAGGCGTGTACCGAACTGCAATGAACCAGCGGCAGGCCGCTCTCGCCGCAGGCCCGGGCTACGTTGAACGCCCCGTCAACATTCACTGCCTCAACCCGACCACCAACGCTGCCGCTAACCGAGACCACGGCCGCCAGATTGATCACAACGTCGACCTGGGCAAAGGCCGCCGCCAATGTGGCCGGATCGGTGACATCAGCGGTTGCCCGCTGGATGCGGAGCCCGGTGAGGGTGCTGCTCCACACCTGGTCGATGGCCCGAACCTCAAAGCCGGAGGCCAGCAGGGCGCGGACCACATTGGCACCGAGATGGCCTGAGGCTCCGACCACGGCCACCCTCGGCGTCGCCTGTTCCTGTGTCGAACGAGGAGTTGACGGCAGCAATTGACGAGACGATGTGTCGCTCTGTTGTCGTTTGGTAGCGCCAGCCATCGGTCAAAACTACTCTTCAACCATGACTGAGAGCGTTTACAACGTAATCGAGCTAATAGGTACCAGCGCCGACTCCTGGGAGAAAGCAACCGCCAACGCGGTAGCAGAGGCGGCTCGAACGCTACGAGACCTCCGCGTCGCTCGGGTCATCGAACAGGATGTGATCGTCGAAGGGGGCAAGGTCGTGCTGTTCAGATCCAAGGTCAGACTGTCGTTCAAGCACGAAATGGCAGATGACTGATCGTGTCCGCCACCGACCAACCCTTCCTCTCCAGCCCTCCTGAGGCCGCTGGCGGTGAGCCGACCTACAAGGTCGTTAGGCTCATCGCCCGATCGTCGGAATCCTGGGAGGACGCCACCCACAAGGGCATCGCCGAAGCCGGCGCCAGCATCAAGAACCTCAGTCACGCCAAAGCAATCGAGATGGACGCCCTGGTCGACGATGGCGGCATCGTCGCCTACCGCGTGAAGCTCGAACTGGCCTTCCAGCTCGATCGACTACGAGCCAGTCCGGTCGAGGGGGCGCCGGCGGTTGAGGTGCGCCGCTACTTGATAGTGGCCGACCGAACCCAGGCCGGCGAACGTATCCCTGACCTCGTGGCTGAGCGGGCGGGCGCAGGACCAGCCGAGTTCCACATTCTGGTTCCGGCAACCCGATCAAAGGAGACACTGCGCCTTATCGCTGGCGGTGGCGATCCAATGTCGGGCTACTCGATCGTGTCGAACGAGCACCTCGCCGCCGCCCGCTCCCAGGACAGGGAGGAGGCGGAGGCTCGTCTTCAGACGTTCCTCGACTCGCTCAACGAGTACAACCACGTGATTACGAGCGAGGTTGGCCGCCACGATCCGTTTGCCGCGATCGGACAAGTCTTGGAGCGAGGCAGCTTCGACGAGATCATCGTGTCGACCTTTCCCGGCCTCGTTTCTCGCTCACTTCGCATCGACCTGCCGAACCGGGTTCGCCGAACCTTCGGCCTGCCCGTCGTTGAGATCAATCCACCAAAGCCTTAGGCGAGCGTCGCCGGCGGACGGCGGACGGCTGGCGGCTGGCGGCTGGCGGCTGGCGGCTGGCGGCTAGACGTGTTGATCGATCATGACCGGATTGCCATCGGGGTCTACGATCACAAATGAGGCTGGGCCTTCGGCCGAGTCCTGCGTCGTGTCGCTCGCCACCTCCACGCCCGCCGTTAGAAGCCGGTCTCGTAGCACCCGCACATCGTCGAACTCGTCGACGTCTTGGCCAGGTCCGGCCCAGCCCGGGTTGAAGGTGAGGATGTTCTTGTCGAACATGCCGTGGAACAGGCCGATTACGGCGTTTCCGTTGGTGAGAATCGTCCACGACTCGCCATCTCCGCCCATGGCGTTAAAGCCGAGATGGCCGTAGAACTCTGTAGAGGCAGCCAGATCAGCCACGGTGAGGCTGATCGAGAATGCGCCGGCCGAACATGGATCACTCGGCGGATCAATGTCGTGTTTTGTGGTCATGGTCCCTCCTCCAGGGTCACGATCTATGGGCGGGAAGAAGGAACGAAACCTGCGCCCCTCCGTCTTCCACGTTACGAGCCTCACACCGGCCCGCATGCAGTTCAACGATGGTACGGGCAATAGCCATCCCGAGACCGGCAGAGCCGGATCGATCGCCGCGTCGGAACCGTTGGAAAACGTAGTCGATCATGCCAGGATCGAAACCTGGGCCGTCGTCGAGCACATCAACGCGGGCCATCTGACCATCGAACCGAACCGAGAGCATGACCTTTTCAGCTCGGGCCGCAGCATTGCGAGCTAGGTTGTCAACCACCTGTCGGATCAGGTTGTAGTCGGCCTCGACCACCACCGCCTCAGATGGGCCAACCTCGATCACGGTGTCATCGACACGGGTTGAAACCGCCACCTCTTCAACCAGCAAATCGAGCCGGAGTGGCGCCAACCGCAGTGAGGCTTGGCCTGCCTCGAACCGGGCGAACTCCAACAGTTCACCAACGCTGGACCCTGCGCGTTCCGCTGCGGTCAGGATCTCGCTCAACGACTCCTGATAGGCCTCCACCGAGCGCTCGCGAGCGAGGGCGTGCCCGGCCGAGGCCTGGATGACCGACAAGGGGGTTCGGAGTTCGTGAGCAGCATCCGCGATGAAATCACGGTTGACGGCGCGGGCCTGTTCGACCGGACGCTGGGCCCGACCAGCCAGGTACCAGGCGCTGGCGGCAGTCAGCGCCGAGGCCAGGGCAACCATGCCAAACCATCGCCACCGGGAAGTAGCTATGGTCTGTTCTCGATCCTCGGTCGAAACGACGACGACCAGGGTGTGGTTCGTGCCGTCGAGAGATCGCGCCACCGCTCGCCACGAACCATCGAACGAATACTCGGTGACCGCCTCACCGGCAGCAAGGGCATCGTCGGCCACGCTGAACAGGGGAGGGCTGGTCCAGATCTCGTCGGTCATCGGATCGGCCCACTGATCGACCGGGTTCACGATCCAGCTGTTGGCAGGCGCCTCGATCAGCTCGTTGTAGCGGGCGCTCATGGCCTGAGCCATCTGGGCATCGGCCCAAGCCGCGAGGTCAGCCTCAGCTTTGCCTGCCCGGTTGATCGCACCGACGATAGCAAACGGAGAAATGAGGGCGGCAGCCAGCAGGCCAGCCCCGAGCGCAACTATCCAACGATGCCGCACGAGCGAGCTCGTCACGATGTGCTGCCCATCCGATAGCCGACACCGCGAACGGTTTCGATCGGATCGTCGAGGCCGGGCATCGTGAGTTTTCGCCGCAGGTTGGCTATGTGCACGTCGACCACGTTCGACAATCCGTCGTAGTTGGCGTCCCACACATGCTCCAACAGGTCTTCTCGCCGACACACCATTCCCGAGTGGCGCATGAGGTAGTCGAGCAGGCTGAACTCTCGTGCCGTCAACGGCACCATGATGGCGCCTCGAAAGACGGTATGAGCTGCCGGGTCGAGCGAGACATCGCCGACTTCAAGCACCGGGCTGTTCATCCCTGGCGGCCGCCGAAGCAAGGCCCGGACCCGGGCCGCAAGCTCGGGATAGGCGAACGGTTTGGCCAGGTAGTCATCGGCACCAGCGTCGAGCCCTGCCACCTTGTCGGACAGGCCATCGCGAGCGGTCAACATCAGCACCGGGGTTTGGTCGCCTGCATCTCGAAACGACCGGCAGAGGTCTACCCCGTCACCGTCGGGCAGGCCGAGATCTAAGACGATCAGGTCGTAGCTATTCACCGAATGGGCTTCGGTAGCCGACGCCACCGAGGTCGCGTGATCTACCGCGTATCCTTGGTCGGCGAGGCCGCGTACCAACACCTTCCCCAGGGCAGCATCGTCTTCGACGAGCAGAAGTCGCATCGGTTCAGCCTCTCACAGATCACATGAAGCAGCCATGAAGACGGCCTTCACGATCACCTCATGGCCTGCAGTTTAAGGTGCAAGTCCTATGGTGAGAAATTGGTTTTCAGCAACCAGACACGGTAAACAGGTAGTGGAGGCGACGGCGCTGAGGGCCGTCTCTAGGTTAGCCAATCGCAGTGCCCTCGGCGTGAACCAGGCCCGCATCGAGCGCCTGGCAGTCCACGCCGAGGGTTCGTGGCTTGACGCCGTGAACTCGGTCATGACCGAAGCCGCGGTCGATGATGAGCCGCCGGTCGAAAACGCTGAGGGAACAGATACCGACTGGGCGACACCGATCTGGTGGTGGCTCGATCAGATGGCAGCGCCATCCAGCGGTCTGACCGATCGCATGGCCTGGTTCTGGCACAACCTGCTGACCACGAACGCTCAAAAGGTATCGACGGTGCCGCTCCTGGCCGAGCAACTCCATGTTCTCCGCACCTTGGGCCGCAGCGACTTTCGCAGCCTGCTCCACGGTTTCGTGGCGACCGGCGCCGTTCAGGAGTATCTCGACGGAAGCCACAGCCAGGCATCAAACCCCAACGAGAACCTCGGCCGTGAGCTGATGGAGCTGTTCACCGTTGGTAATGGCCACTACGACGAGTTCGACGTGAAGGCCGCGGCTCGGGCCTTGGCCGGATGGGTGGTGGCTGATGGCGAGCTACTGTTCCGCCGTGAAAACGCCTTCATCGCACCCCTCGTTTTTATGGATGAGCAGGCCCTGTGGGACACGACCTCCATCGTCGATCGACTCTGCGATCATCCGGCCACACCGGCCCGTATCGCAGCTCGGTTGTGGACCCATCTGGTAGGGACAGAGTTGGCCGCCACCGATGCCGAAGCGCTCGGCAGCTGGTGGGCGAGCGAAGAGCTGAATATCGATCCCTTGATCGAACGCATCTTGTTGTCCCCCGACTTTCTCGCCCCCGCGTCGGTTCGAGCCCGTTCGGGGGTCGAATGGTTTTGTGCGGCCCGAGCGGCGACCGGCGCCGTGCCGAACGCATCCAACGACATCAACTGGAGTCTGTGGTCGATCGGCCAAATGCCTTACCATCCACCGAACGTTTCGGGCTGGGGTGACCGCTGGCTCGAACCCGGCTCCCTCCTCGGGCGCGCGGCCAGCATCTGGTCGATCCTCGACCGGGCCGGTCTGAACGATCAGGAGAACCCGTCGGAGCACCCCATCGACACCGACACCATTCTCGCTCGTTGCGGGCTGACCGAAGCCTCAGCGACTACCCGGGCCGCTCTCAATGCGGTGAAACCAAACGATCAGCTCACCGAGCACAACGTCCGCCACGTTCGTTGGCGTCTCGCTCTCGCCAGTCCGGAGTTCAACCTGCTATGAGTCCTACCGGTGATGTACCCCAACCGACCACGACGTCACGTCGGATCTTCCTCCAACGCCTAGCCGCGGTCGGAGCCCTCGGAGCGGGCGGCTACGCAGCATCCCGATCGATCGGCTCAAGCAACGGTCTACCCGGCTCCTTGCGCCCGGGAGCTGATGGGTTTCGACCAGGCTCGACCGCTAGTCCGGCTGCAGCCGCAGATCCTGCCGCGGCAGGGCGACGGGTCCCTGGAGCGATAGACGATCGGATCCTCGTCATCGTCGATCTCCAAGGAGGCAATGACGGCCTGTCCACCCTCGTCCCCGCGGGCGACGGCCGCTACTACGACCTTCGCCCCGACCTTGGAGTGCCCGACGATGAGGTCCTAGCACTGGGAGACGATGTTGGTCTCCATCCGTCGCTGTCGAGGCTGCACAAAAGGGGCGTGACCACCGTTGAAGGGGTGGGGCCCATCGACGGCGACCTCTCCCATTTCGCCATGACCGAACGCTGGCAGCGGGGTGACGCCGACGGCACCAACGCCTACCGCACCGGCTTCTTCGGGCGTCTGCTCGACACGATCGACGATGGCTCGCCGCTCGTCGGCGTTTCCTTGGCCGGAACATCGCCCTACCTGTTGTCGGAACATGCGGCCGCACTCTCATTGGACGGCATGAACACCCTCGACACCTTTTATCCTCATGAATGGGGCGACTCACAAGCCTGGCTGGCCGGAATCGAGGCCTTCGCTTCAGCCCCTGCTGTCGGCCGATCCGATCTGGGTTCCCAGATCAACACCGCCTATCGCGAGCTGCTCGATCTCGGTCCTAAGGTGACGAGCAACGATGACGACGTCGACTGGGATGACCCCTTGCTGGCTGAAGGCGGTGACCTCGGCTCCCAGATGTACCTGGCGTCGCGCCTGCTCGACGCCGATGTTGGCGTCCGCATCATCTACGCCGCCCTCGGTGGGTTCGACACCCATCAAGATCACTTCTACACCCAGGCCTCCAACCTTGAACAGGTCGACATCGCCATCGACGGATTCCTGCGCCTCTCCGAAGACGCCGGGCGGGGCGACAAGGTAGTGGTGGCCACCGTTTCAGAATTCGGGCGGCGGGTCGGCGAGAACGGCAGCGGCCTCGACCATGGCACGGCATCCACCATGCTGCTGGCCGGGCCGCTCGACAATCGGCGCCTGGGCGAACGTCCCGACCTCACCAACCTCGACCACGACGGCAACATGGCGGTAACGGTTGGCTTCGACCGCTACCTGGCCAGCCTGGCCGAAGAATGGTTGGGAGTAGAAGCGGCATCGGTGCTGGCGAACGACCCCGAGCCACTCGGCCTCCTCTAGGGCCGCGCCGATCGCACCCAGCTCAAGCAGTAGCGTGGGGTTATGAGCGCTTCCACCACCGCTCCAACCATCGTGCGCTTTCTGATCATCGCCACCGTCGTCTTGATGAGCGCAGCCGCGTGCAGCGACGCTAGCGACGAGGGGTGGGTGAACGTCGGCCCGGGCGACGACGCCGGACCCGCTACCAGCAGTGGCCTTGAGGCTGAAGAGGCTTCAGGCCGCAGCAATGGTTTGGAGCTAATCGTCACCGGTGTCGTCGACGGAACCACGATCTGCCCTGCCGGTCACCGCCCCTGTTTGCCGCTCGCTGGCGAGGCCGCCAGTGCTCTTGAGGTCAACGCCGATGGTTTGGCCAAGGTGCGCGGCCGTCTCGTCGACGGGTCTCTGCTGGTCGATGAACAGGTCGAGATCTTCGACCGTATGGGTGAGATTCGACGCAACCACTGCGACGGGATCGGTGAACGCAGCCCCGAGTCGGTGTTCACCGCCCTCGATGCCTATGGACGCTCGAACCCCGACACCTTCGGGATGGTGTGGGCATCGAACAGCGGTACCGCCCACCTCGGTGTTGTCGGTTCGGCTGCGCCCCACGAGGAAGCGGTCGCCGCGCTGAACCTCGATGGGGCGGTGTGCGTGGTCGGCGGCATGACAGCATCGAGTGCGGAGCTCCAACGGATCCAAGGCGAAATCCCGCTGGCTGCGTGGACCGATCGAGGCGGAGCGGGCGGAGGCGGAAGTTCAGGCGGTGACGAGTTCATCGGAGCGGTCGTCGTCAACCTCTTCCAGGTCGACCAGAGCCTGCTGGCCGAGGCGGCCGAACGCTTCGGCGACAAGGTCGTATTCGATGCTGGGGTGCAGATACTGAACGGTTCGATCGCGGATTATGAGACAGCGCTTGCGATCCTCGGCGACGACTCGACGGCCAGCTCACCCTCCGGGATTACCGCTACCTGCGGGGCTGTGCGATTCGGTGCAATCCCGCCCGACGTGTTTGAGTTTCCACCCATTGATGCGGAGGTTCAAGCCATGCTCGACGACTTCGCCACCGGCCCGGCCGAGGCCGAGGCCGAGGCCGATTGGTTCGTTGAGGACGCTACCTTCTTTGTGGCCGAACGAACCGACGATCGAATCGTGCTGTTCGCCCACTACGCCGACGGCTCGGCCCAACGCTATGGCGATGCCGTCTTCGAGTCGGCGGGCGACGGGGTGTGGCGAGCCAGCGGATGGGGTGGCTGCAATGTTCAGGTCGAGGCGATCGGGCTCGGGGCGGCCCGCGTCGCCTACGACCCCGAACGCATCGCCGACCTTGCCAGCAACGAGCTTCCCCTGCTCATCAACGAGCAGGCCTGCGCTAGCGGCCAGGCGCCGACGGATCGAGAGATCGTGCCCGTCATCACCGAGACCGATGAGACGGTCGAAATTCTCGTGTTCGTCGCCCCCGTCAAGGGCGGAGCGAGATGCCCCGGCAACCCGTGGCATCCCATCACCGTGACCCTCGACGCCCCGATCGGTGAACGCACCCTGCTCAACGCCGATCGGTTCCCACCGAGCCGATTGGGTATGCCCGACGAACCCTAGGCCGTTGCCGCTGAGTCAAGGAAGTCGATTAGAGAAGTGGGCGCGCTGACGTGTCGTAGTGACACCTGAGCGCGCCCACCTCCCGGTTCAGGATCCGAGGGCGGCGATCTCGTCGTCGGTGAAACCAAACTGGCTCAAGATTTCGGCACCGTGCTCACCCGGCATCGGGCTAGGACGGCGAATGTCGGCTGGCACACCTTCCAGCGTGGTGGCGTTTGCGACGACCTCGATCGGCCCGGCGATTGGATGCGTTACCGCTGCCGCCACCCCGAGGTGTTGCACCTGGGCGTCGTCGAAGGTTTGACCGATGTCGTTGACCGGGCCCGACGGTACACCGAGATCGTTGAGCTCCTGTACCCACGCGGCGGTGGTCTTGGCTGAGAGGGCGGCCGAGATCTCGACGTTGAGCTCATCGCGGTTCTCGGCCCGAAGCTTCGCCGTTTGGAACCGTTCATCATCGACCAGATCAGCACGACCGATGTGATCGCAGAACGTGGGCCAGAGATGGCCCCACGGAGCGGCGACATTCATATGGCCGTCGGCGGTTGCATACATGCCCATCGGCCCGAGCGTCGGGTGGTCGTTGCCAGCCTGAGGTGGCACTTCTCGGTCCACCGTCCAGCGGGCGGCCTGGAAATCGAGCATGCCGATCATCGACTCCAACAGGGAGGTATGAACCCAACGCCCCCGACCGGTGCGCTCCCGTTCGTGGAGGGCCACGAGGATGCCAACCGCGAGCTGCAATCCAGAGGCGATGTCGCTGATGGCGACACCAGCTCGCACCGGACCTTGCCCCGGCAGCCCGGTCACGCTCATCATGCCGCCGAGCCCTTGAGCGATCTGGTCGACCCCACCCCGCTCGGCGTAGGGGCCGGTCTGGCCGAATCCCGAGATTGAACCCATCACCAGACGAGGGTTGAGCCTCGACACCGTTTCCCAGTCGAAACCCAGGCGATGCTTCACCGGTGTGCGCATGTTTTCCACCAGCACGTCGGCCTGGCTGATCAGTCGGTGCAACACCTCACGTCCATGATCTGACTTGAGGTCGAGGGCGAGGCTTCGCTTGTTGCGATGCAGGTTGAGGTAGTCGGGCGAGGTGTGGCCGCCCGCTCTGCTCGGAACGATTGGGGGCTCGATGCGGATCACGTCGGCTCCCCAGTCGGCGAGCTGCCGTACTGCGGTTGGCCCTGCCCGAGCGACCGTGAGGTCGATCACGACTAGATCCGATAGCGGGAGGACTGACTGTGACCCGAGTGACTGTGACCCGAGTGACTGTGACCCTGACGGCTGTGGTGACGCTGTTGAAGACGCTGCTGGTGTTGGTGACATGGCTGTCTACCAGTTTCCCTCACGCCGGCGGGTAGTGTCGACATGTGAAAGTACAGCGTCTTCCCTTCGAAGAACTCGGCTCGGTCGTACACAAGGTTTTGGCCCAGCCCCACACACTGGATGAGCTGGCCGCGATACTTACCGGTGCTACCCCTGGCGATAATCCACTCGACGTGCTCGATCAGCTTCTCATGTTCGATCGGCGTATGGCCTGGCACCCCGGCGAGGTGTTCTTCCGCCACGACATGATCTTTGCCGATCTGACCGTGACCCATCGGGTGACCGACGAAGAGCTGGCGGCGGGACGGCTCGGCGACAGCGCGGCTGTAGCCGCCGTCGCTGAGCTGCTCGAGGTCGACAATGAGGGGGACTCGATCGCCGACGGCCCGTCCCTTCGGATGATTCACGAGGACGGCGTCGACGATGACGGAGAGCCCGTCCACCGCCACTTCTACCGTGTCGATGAAGGCTGGATGGCTGGCTGCGAAGCGGGGCGTCTCTGTGGCTTCAAGGTCACTTCGCCTTCTAGCGAAGACGAGTCCCAGGCAAACGACGAGCATCGCTGTTCAATCGAGTTTCTGCCGATAGTCGAGGAACCAACCGACGAAGCGGTCGCGGCCTTCGGAGATGCTCTCAGCCTCGCCCTTACCGCTCTCAATCCCAGCGGCCAGCGCCATCTCGATTCGGGCACGGTCTTGACCCAGGTCCTGCTCGATCACCCAGGAACGTGGGATGAGCTCCCTCCGCTTGAGGAGGCGGCAGCGTCGGAAGGGATCGAACTTCGTGGTGTCCTTCTCGCTCCGGCCGGTTACGACTGGGACCGGGCTGAAGCCGAGGCCCCGATTCAGTCGGCTGCATCCTATTTCCGGTTGGAGCCACCGAGCCAACGCCACCTGCGAGACGCGGTAGAAACCTTCCGACGTTGGCGAGCTAGCGATACCTCAGACCGGGGCGCCATCACCGCCCAGGCCTCGCGAACGCTGCTGCCCGACACCTTCTTGGCCGAAGCCTTCGGTGCCGCCATCGTCAACTATGAGGCCGGGCCGACCACCGAGGAGCGAGCTGCCGCTCACGCCGACGTCGACAGCTTCGCATCCTCGATGGTTGAACGGGCGCGGGGCAGCGAAGCACTCCCCTACCTCTGGTTGCAGTCGGTATCGGCCGCCGCCATTGGCAACGGTGAAACTCAGCTTGCACTCCTCGAACAGGCCCATGCCTTAAGCCCAAACGATCCGGTCGTTTGCGAAGACCTCGGCTACTGCCGTGTCGACCAGAGCCGCTATCTCGATGCCTACACCCTCCTCGAACAGGCTGGCGCCCGGGGCGGGATCATGTCGTTGGTCTCCGACCTGACCTGGTTCGCCCGGGTTGATGTCGGCCGCAACGAGCCGTGCCCGTGTGGATCGGACCAGAAGTTCAAGAAGTGCCACGGTGCTGGTGGAAACCAGGCCGAAGCGTCGGCTGCCGATGCTGCTTCCGCCCTTTATCAGAAGCCGACCCGGTTGCTGCGAGCTGGGCTCGACCTGCCCCAGTGGATGTACTGGCCGGGCGAATGGAGTCATGATCCTGCCACCTCTGATGGCCTCGACGCCACCGATTGGAAAGCCGGCCTCGACACGCTCGATGATCTCGGTGTTCTGGTCGACATCTTGCTGGCTGAGGCCGGAGGTATGACCCAGTTCGTGGAGCGCCGACGGGCCCTCCTGCCGGCTGACGAAGCTGGCGTCGCCGAACGCTGGGCCAGCGTTGAGCGCGGTGTCTTTAAGGCGGCTGAGGCCGACGCCGAGGGTGGACGTCTCGTTTTAGAGAACCTGCTCGATGGGTCGATAGTCGATTGTTCCGGCGATCACGGCGTCCAGCTCCTCGAGGTTGGGGCCGTGGTCGTAGCCCGCCCGCTGCCCATCGGAGGAGGCTTGCATCGGCTCTTTGGCGGAGTGGTGAGTGTCGCCGAAGCGCAGCTCGACCAGGCCCTCGCTCTCTTCACGAACGATGAGTTCACGAACGATGAGTCCGATCGCTCGGAGGCTGCCAAGGCAGCATCGACTGCGGAGCGTGTCGCCAGAGGCCTGGTGCATCTTCTGCATACCGCTCACAAGCAAGCGGCCGACCCCGTCTTATGTTTCGCCGTCGTAGAACCGCTCGAACCAGCCCGTCTCGCCGAGTGGGAGAACAGCAAGGTTCGGTTCGATCGCAGCCCAGGAAACGAGCTCAAGGTTGGCGCAGTCGGCGACGGCACCATCGTCGTGAAGAACGAGGGTCGCCTCACCTTGGTCACCTACTCCACCGAGGACCACGCCGCCTTGCTCGCCAGTCTTGACGACGCTCTGGGGAAACACGAGGTGGCAATCGAGCACGCCGTGACCGCCAGCGTGCTCCAACAAGAGGTGATGATGCTGCGGCGAGATCTGTTGGATGGTCCGGCGGCGCCGGCGGCCGATCCCAAAGGCGAGTTTGATAGTGCGGTGTTGACTCGGATTCTGGAGACGGCGATGGTTCTCAATCTCCGAGCCGAGGCTGATGAATAACTTTCGGCTCGAAGGCCTGAAAGATATTCAGCAGCCCAGGTAACGTGTTGCTGCTTCGGCGGCGTCTCATCTGCAACAACACATATGGCGATCGCGAACTGTGCGCGACGCCTCGGATCTATGAGCGGTTGGCGAATGAGTCGTAGTGGAAGCAGCAAGGGTGCCGATGCAGTCCATGAGGTAGTCGACGATCTCATCTTGCGGGAGGCCCTACGCCAACTCGACAGCATCGATTGCGACCACGACAACTGGCGCATAGATCCATTGCCGAGGTATGAGCACTGTGTTGAAGTGGCGGAGGAGCGGTTCGACGTCTTAGTCGTCGACCGCTCCTCTCCATCCTAGAAGTCGTAGCTTGAGGTCGTATCTGAGTGCTTGTGGTGTGACCTGAACGGTCAGATGGCTTCGGCTTGAGCGATGTGGTCGCGCAGCGCTTCTTTCGCCGAGCGCAGATGTTTGCGCACCGTTTGGGCTTCGATGTTGAGCATTTCGCCAACTTCGGATGGTGTTAGCTGCCGAGCGATGATCAGGTAGGCGATGACACGTTGCCGACCTGGCAGAATCGCCAACGACTCGACCAGCACCAGCCGGCCTGCGTGGGCGGCTGCTACCTCGGACACCGTTGGGCGGTTGACACCTGGACGATCCGGCAGCTGAGCCAACGACCGATCGGCCGATCGAGCGTTGCGGGCCAAGCGACGCTGGTGTTCCCGAACCAGATCCCGATACGTGTTGCGGGCCACGACCGATACATAGGCTCGCCGCTTGGCTGTTCCCTGGCTGCGGACCGCCTCAACAGACGGTTTGTTCCAGCTGCGCCAGATCTTCTCGGCGGTTACTTGAGCGACTTCGTCGGCTTCAATTGCTGAGACACGCCGAGACAGAGCACTGATCTTGGCCCAGGTCAGGACCTCTGCAATGTCACTAGATGATGGGTCACTAGATGATGGGTCACTAGATGATGGCTCTTGATTCGGCGGTCGCCCGCCTACCCCTTGCTGTCGATCCGGGGCCATGGTGGCAGCCCTCCTCCCGGTATCTACTTACGTTAACTCGTCGTGGTTACCACTGTAAACCAACGGTCGCATTCATGCCAATGTTTTTGAAAACCAAGAACACCCGGCCTGCGGAGCGACCGGGTGTCTAGAGATCGTTGCTCTTCTTCTACACCTCAGGAGAGAAGACTCTCCAACGGCTAGGAGACTGAGGCGGGATCCAGATCGAAGTCGCCTTCGCGAACCCCGTCGAGAAAGGCTGACCACTCTTCGGCATCGTAGTTCAGCGTGCCTTCGGCACCGCTGAGAAGAACATCACCGTTCTCCTCCGAGCGGTACGAGAACGCTTCAGTCGAGCCAGCAGAAGACTCCAAGGCCACAGCGGCAAGAAATTCTCGCCACTGAGGATGGGTCGAAGAGATGATGGTGTAGCCATCTTCATTGGCTTGCTTAGAGTCGCGCACGTATACAGCATCAGAGGTTCGCTTGACCTCGACACACGTTTGGATGGCACACCTCCTTGCCTTCATCCACACTCTTTCGAGCCTCGAATTCACAACTGCACTTCCTTGGTCAACCACTTCTTTCATCCATTCTGCGATTGGTTCGCTTTGCAGCCTTAATGCGGCGAGGTTGTTGCTGCTTATTTATGGTTAAGGCAACTACTCGTTTCGTTGCAATGCGGCGATCTGTTTACTGACAAGCGTCAAGGAATCCTCAGCACTGAGCCCCCGTTTGGTGCCATCAGCTAGGCAAGTTGCCAGATAGCGGTAGGGCTGATGGTCGCCCTCTTCAATGATGCTAAGCGGGCGGACTGATTCCTGCCAGAAGACGTTCGGTAGATGTTCAGACGGGAACGTCATCAAAACTAGCGTAGATACGGCGGCAATCAATCCCGGTGAAGAATCTAATGGAAGTATCTTCATCTCGATCTTGCCTGCATGGACAAGCTCCAGCAAGAAGCTTAATTGTTCTATATGGTCGTCGACCGATGCCCAGCGCTGAATAATTGCAGCCTCTGAAAGCAGGGCGGTATACCGCACGTCGGGGTCATCGACGACGCGCTCCTGGCGCTTCGCTCGCATCTCGACCATCTGATCGATCTTGAGCTGGCTCACCGATGGGTCAAAGCTGAGAATGGCCCGTGCGTAGGCTTCGGTCTGCAGGAGAGCGGGAAGGAGAAGGCTTGCGAAGGTGTCGATGGTGCTGGCCCCGTCCTCAAGGCCGAGAAAGCGGAGCGTTTCCGGTTCGGTGCCATCGGAGTACTGGTCCCACCAGGAGCGCTGACGCGAAAGACCTCGCAAGGCCAGCAGCTCGATGCGATCGGTCTCGTTGAATTCGAGCAGATCGAACAAGGCGATCAACTTGTCCTCGGCGATTAACGTGCGATCGTTCTCGACTGCGGACCAATAATTGCGGGTGAATTCGAGCGTCGATGCGATCGTTTTTACGTCGACACCAAGACGCTTGCGTCGGTGAACGAGGCGGCGCGAGAGTTCCCAGCGCGCTGCTACTGCTGATGCCATCAGCCCTCCCCCCTAAAAATTCTCTGCGTAACGATCGTCTCGTCGGTAGAGATGAGTCTAACCAACGAGTGAGACAATCCTTACGGTAAGCCTACGGGCGGCCTACTGGAATGGGTCATAGCCCGAACTGCAGATGACTTCAGCAATCACCAACAGAGCGCTAGCGACGACGGTCGTCCCGCCGACGATGGCGCCAACTCCCGGTGGAGCTTCCGATCCGGCGACGGTCACTAGGACCACGACGTTGGTCGGAACTGCGAACAGCATCGACCAACCGATGAACCGCGGGCGCAGGCTCGTCTTGCTGCGCCCACGAAACGAGGGCCGCTGGGTAGGGACATGCCGGGCATGTGCCCGTCTGTCGCTGCGTTGTTCATAGTCGTGCTCCATGGCAATCCCTCCATGGTGTAGCTCGACCCAAAGACGCCGCCAAACCTCCGGTGAGCTGCCAACAAGACGCATTGTCATGAATACGAAACAGGACCTACTACCGCTGTAGCAGCCCAGTGTTAGCGAATGGCGTAAACGTCGCCGTTTCGGGGATCAGCGAGCAACAACCGGCAGGTGCTGGTGTCGTCGTCAGCGATCAACCATGGATGCCCTGCGTAGGAGCTGCGCTGGAATTGTTGGCCAGGAGCGATCGATCCATAGGATACGCGGCGCGCGTTGGAGTTGATCCAGAAAAGCTCGTAGGCGTAGTCGGTTTCGTTCACAATCGTGAACGAGATGGACATCAGGGAGCTCTGAGAAGCCACGCTGCCTTCGAGCTCGCAGTTTCGTGGCGCCGGGCGAGGTGCGGCGTCGACTTGCCATGAGAAACGAACCTGGTCGTAAGCACCGTCGGCATCCCGCACCGTGATCACAACGTCGCCCCACGTTCCCGTCCTCGTAGGTGTACCTCGGATACGGCCGCCACTAGACATGGAGAGCCCTTGGGGAAGCCCAGTCGCTGAGAACGACGTCTGCATGCCCTCAGGGTCAGTCGCCTGCACCCTGAAGTCAATGGCCTGGTTAACGACGCTCACCTGATCGCCGGGGTTTTTGAGAACCGGAGGCTGATTGGGCGGAGGCGTTGTCGTTGTGGGCCGAGTTGTTGTTGTCGTCGGTTGCGCCGTGGTCGGCGGCGCGGTGGTGGGTGGCTCAAGCGTCGTCGAAGAAGCCGAGGGCGATGGCTGGGTCGTGGGAGCAGCCGTTGTGGACGATGCTCTCGTCGGCGCAGCGGTTGAGCCAGGAGCCGACGTAGAGGTCGTGCTGCGCTTTACTCGAGTGGTTGTGGTCTTGTCGACCGGCGTTTGGCTCGACCCTTGCCGGGATGCGCCGGACCCGTCGCTATCGTCGCTGCCGATCCCACCCGATGAGCGGTCCGCGGTCCCGCTGTCGACAGCAAGCAAACCTTGAGCGGAATCGCCAATCCCATCGCCAGCTGATTCAGCAGGAGCTGACTCGATCAGGCGTGCTTCTACCGACAAGCCGTCGGGGTCGAGGCCCTGTTGGGTTCGATAGGCCATAAAGAGGGCGAGCAGAGCAGCAGCCAGAATGACGAACTTCGGCCCAAGCCCCCGATCCGGAAAACGATTCCGGAAGCGCAGTCCACGGCGCGACGGCGTTCCACTCGGAATTTCGAGACGGCGAAGATCATCGTCCTCGTGCAGGGGCAGCGGTTCGCCAAGAAGTTGCACCACCTCCTTTACTGTAGTGGGTGCACAGCACAGCTTCGACCTGAATGGCGATGTTTGGGAATCTGCCCACGAACGATGTGTTCGTATTGCTATGGCCTATTCCGCCGACCGTGCGCCAGATCCGGCTAACCTCGTCTACGGAGAGATGGCAGAGTGGACGATTGCGTCGGTCTTGAAAACCGTTGAGCCCTCACGGGTTCCGGGGGTTCGAATCCCCCTCTCTCCGCCACTTAGCCTTGTAGCTAAACCGCCGATTGAGTCCGGTACCACTCGGGTACCAGCAGTGCTTGGGTGACACCACCAGGCTCGGAAGGTGATCGGCTGATGCGTTGAAGCCGCGACCACGGTGCGAGGCTGACTGCCCTCATCGACCGTAGGAGACCAGGATGGCTCGAGAACAAACCCCAGAAGACGCACTCATCGCTGAGTTTGTCTCAGCGCAAGATGGTGCAGTGATAGAGATCGCAGACCAGGGTCTGGTGTCGTTGGCTCGGCTAGTTGAGACCGGATCCATTGACGTATCGCCGAGGTTTCAGCGGCGCGATCGGTGGGGCAGCGACAAGCAGGCTCTGCTGATCGAGTCGTTCCTTGCCAACATACCCGTCCCTCCGGTCTACCTCGCAGAGGACCAGGGCAAGCTTGGCTCCTACGCAGTAATCGACGGCAAGCAACGCTTGACAGCGATCTCTGACTTTCTGAACGATCGCCTCCAACTAAAGGGTCTGACGAGGTTGCCCAGCTTCAATGGTCTTCGGCACGCTGACATGCCACTGGCGATTCAGAACTCGCTAGGTATGAAGAGTCTCCGGATAACTACGTTGCTTCGACAGTCAAGCGATGAACTGAAACACGAGGTCTTTCTCCGGCTCAATACAGGTGGCGAGATTCTGAACGCTCAAGAGATCCGCAACGTCGCATATCATGGCCCACTGAATGATCTTATTTACGAATTGGCAGAGAATCACTTCCTGAGGAGTCAGTTCAAAGTTCGGCCTAAATCATCGCCTGCATACCGGAAGATGACTGATGCGGAGATGGTTCTGAGGTTCTTCGCGCTCTCTGCTGGGTGGCACTCGTTTGCTGGTGGTTTAAGGCTTGAACTTGATCGCTTCATGTGGACAAATAGGCTACCTGAAGAACAACGACTAACAGAGCTCCGTCGATCCTTTGAAAGATGCATCGATACGGCCGGACGTGTCTGGGGCGATCAAGCCTTCAAGCGCCCAGGCCGAGATCAGAGTATCGCAGGACTGTACGACGCTCAGATGATCGCTCTACATGAGTTAAGCGATGCCAGCCATGAACGCCTCGTCGCAAACGCTAAGAAGGTCGCTAATGCGTCCAATGGGCTGTTCGATGACCCTGACTTTGAGGACGCCGTTCGAACGGCCACGAATACCCCATCGAAATTGAGGCATAGAACTAACGTAATGCTCGACAGTCTTCGTTCACACGCAGGTTAACTCTATGAGTTCGGATTCTCGCGAACAGTTCCTGATCGGGCTGGAGGCCTTTCGCAATGCCACTGACGTGACCGAGGTCCGATCGTCTGATCGAACCGGAGACTTTCTGCGGCGCGGTCTCGTCGTGGCGAGTTACAACTTGCTCGAGACCTTCATTGCCGACCGCATGGTTGAAATTGCGTCTGTGGTCAATGCCGGCTCGACTCAGTTCCTTGACTTGCCGGAGAGCTTCCAGAAGCGGGCCATCATCAATACAGTCGCTGTGGCGAATAGCCAGATGAGGAGAGGCTCTAGTGATCTACACGAACTCCGAGAGCACTCAAGAGAAGTAGGCGAGAGTCTTTCAGCGGTCGGCAGAAGTTTGTCTCTATCTTCCAGAGCTTGGCTTTGGAGTGGAAGCAACATGGCGGCCGAAGATTACGCTTCGATTCTCCGGCTGTTTCACATCGGGAATCCGTGGAAGGAAGTCTGGAGTCTAGCGAAGAGACTGAGCTTTCGAACCGAGGACTACAACGGAGAACCTATCGACTACTTCGCTGACTTAAAGACCATGGCTCGAGAACGTCATTTGTGTGCGCACTCTGCAAGCCATGGTGTCACCGCTATCGAGCTCCGAGCAATACCTAGCCGAATCTTACTCTTCGGATCAGTGTTCGATCTACTAGTTTCATGTGCCGCCGAGCGGCTTCGCGATGGAGATGCCGACTTCCTGTCAGACAATAAGATGATGGACGGATCTCTTGTCAAACTGCGTTTTGTCAGGCCGCGGAATCGTGGAAATCAGTATGTGGAGATTCTCGAGATGCAAAACCGGGCGAAGGCGGTTGGTACAGATATGAACTCTGTGGTCCAGGTTGCGCTACGGAACTGCAAGAAGGGCGAAGCGCTCGTTAGCCAATCGCAGGAGTTAGATCTTCTGTCGTGGGCCACTCCACGAGCCAATGCCTAAAGCTAGCAACATTCCCGGAGCCATCTTAGGAGCATGCTGTTGCTGAAGTGTCGTCGGATATGAGCATGATGTCAAGAATTCGAACAACTCCTGGGTCAGGTGTGGATCGCAGGGTTGATGGCGACGAGTGCCAAGAAATCGGTAGCGAGGTCGTTGGCGGACAGGTTATGTCGTCGTGCCCCTACCTACCTGTGAACCGAGGTCGGCGG
>CAKZXA010000083.1 GCA_937922045.1 uncultured Acidimicrobiales bacterium
GCCGCCGGTTGCGCTGTCGGCCTACTTCCTCAAAGGGGTAGCCCCTCACTGGGACCTGAAAGATATCTACGCCGGGATGTTCCAGTTCATGGGCCTGCAGATCGTCGGCCTGATCCTCGTGATCGCCTTCCCGGTGTTGGCTCTCTGGCTACCCGAGGTATTCAACTAGCCGGGCAAAGGCTGGGTGGAAATTTCCGCCCAGCCTTTTCCTGTTGCATAGAGGATGTTGTTCGCTCGGTCGATGGCGATGGCGGTCGCCGCCGAGTCGAGGCTGGGGTTGGCGAGGTCGATCGTCTCGATGATCAAGCCGCTGGCGGGGTTGATCACGACCACCCGATTTTGCCGACTGACAAGGGCGAACACGGCGTCGAGCGATGAGCATTCGAGAGCGGAGAGGCCGGTGACGGGAACGCCATCTTGCACGACTGCCACCGTCGATTCCACGGTGAAGTCATTGGTGGAGCGGTGCTGAAGGTTCGCCGAACCGTCGGAGGTGATGAAGCGCTCGCCGTCGAAGCAGACGCCGCTGGCGGTGCCGTCGAAGCGGTAGCGGTTCAGCTCAGCCAGCGAGGCCGGGTCGAAGACGAGGGCGACCGATGCCTCAGCTCCGGGCTCGGTGGTGAGCTGTAAGCCCCTGTCGTTGAAGCGGGTGATATCGCCACCCAACCATTCGTCACGCAGCATCACGCTGAGACGGATCGACCCGTCGACCGGGCTGGTGAGTTGCCGGGTTGATGCTTGGGGCGAGGAGGTCGATTCGAACAACCACCCATCGAAGACTGCTAGCCCGGCGCTGGCTTCAGCCGAGCGTTCGATCGTGGTTCGATCGTCGGTCGGGGCCGACGATGCCGTCGAGGAATCAGATTCGGCAGAGCTGGTTGGTGCTGCTTGTTGGGGCGATTCGGAAGCGTAGTCGCCTGTCGACGAGCAACCAGCCAAGAGAAGGGCCAGTGTGATGGTCGCCGTTTGGAGCCAGGTGGTATGTGCCCGGCGCAACACCTAGCCCAGCAGGCGGGCTTTCGCCGCTCTAGACCGTTCGAGCAGGTCGGCGGGGATCTGGTCGGCGATTCCGCCGCCACCGCCTCCGCCTCCACCGGCAGCAGACTCGACTTCGGCAACGGCCTTGTTGGCCTCCCGCTCGGCTGCCTCGGCTATCTCTTCCTGGCGACGGTGCCAATCCTGAAGCTGGAATGGGCGGACGAGATCTCGATGGCTGACCTGGCCGACCTGTTCGCCGTCGTCGAACAGCACCCAGTAGCGCATCCATTCGCCCAGCCCGTTTTGAAGCTGGACGATGCCTTCTGCCCCCTGGCCGATCGGGCCCAAGTCGCGGGTGGTAAGCACCCGTTCGTTCTTGCGGAAGGGGGTATCGAGATCCACAGTTTTCTTGGCCATGATCTCACTAGGTTAGCCGGGTCTTGTCTGTCTTCAGCCAGTCGGGTCCAGGCTTCAGCCAGTCAGGTCCAGGGCGAAACGAGTAGCTGGTGTATTCGATCTAGACCTCGGCTCCGGCGTCGGCGAACTCGTCCTTCACGTTGGAACCGCGGAGCTTGCTGAGAATCTGTGGCAGGAACAGCACCAGCACCACCATGACGAGCAGACCGACGTTCAGCCAGCCGGAAACAAACGTTGAGTACTCACCCTTGCTGGCCACCAACGAGCGCCGAAAGTTCTGCTCCAGATCGTCGCCCAGGATGAGGCCCATCAGAATCGGGGCCAGCGGTATGGCCAGGCGTCGGCAGAGGAAGCCGATCACGCCGAACAAGGTCATGATCGTGATGTCGAGGGTGGAGTTGTTGACCGAGTACACGCCGATGTAGGAGATGATGAGAATCATCGGCATCAGGAACCATGGCGGGATCTCCAAGATTTTCACAAACAACTTCACCAGGGGGAAGTTCAGCAGCAGCAGGATGAGGTTGCCGATGTACATGGAGGCGATCAGGGTCCAGATCAACTCGGGCGTCTCGGCAAAAACGTTGCCCGACCCGGGGCGGATGCCCATCGAGATCAGAATGCCGAGCATCACCGCGGTGGTGCCCGATCCAGGGATACCGAGGGTGAGAAGCGGAACCAGCGAACCACCAGCGGCCGCATTGTTCGCCGACTCGGGCGATGCTACCCCTCGAATATCGCCGTGGCCGAAGGTTCCCTCGGTGTCCGACAGGCGCTTTTCCAGCCCATAAGACATGAACCCGGCAACCGATGCGCCCGTGCCTGGGAGCAGCCCTACGAAGAAACCGATGAGACTGCCCCGGATGATGGCACCCAACGATTCGGTGAACTCCTTGAACGTGATCCAGACCCGTTCGGCTTTCTGGAAGACGACGGCGTCGCCTCGAAGGGTGTCTTCGAGCAGGGTAAGCACCTCGCTCACCGCGAACAAGCCGATGGCGATGATGACAAAGTCCATGCCTTCTTGAAGCTTGAGCTGACCGAAGGTGAACCGGTTGACCCCGGTCTGCAGGTCGGTGCCGACGGTGGCCAGCATGACGCCGAACGTCACCGCCAACAGTCCCTTGGCGATGTTTGCGCCCGCCAGACTGGAAACGGTGGCGAAGGCCAGCAGAACCACCATGAACTTTTCCGGCGATTGAAATTCGGTGGTGACCGCAGAAAGGGGTGGCCCAAACAACATCAACCCGATGACCGAGCCCGTTCCGGCGATAAACGAGCCGATGGCGGCGATAGCCAGAGCCTGACCGGCTCGCCCCTGGCGTGCCATCTGGTAGCCGTCGAGTGTGGTCACCACCGACGATGCCTCCCCCGGCACGTTCAGCAGGATGCTCGTGGTGGAGCCCCCGTACTGGCTGCCGTAGTAGACGCTGGCCAGCAGGATCAGGGTGGCGGCGTCGTCGAGGCCTAGGGACAGCGTGATGGGAAAGAGGATGGCGACACCGGTAATGGGTCCGATGCCGGGAAGTACCCCGATGAGGGTGCCAAGAAGGCAGCCGACGAGAGCCAAACCGATATTGGTTGGGGTGATGGCGGCGGCGAAACCATCGAGCAAATTGAAGTTGAGCAGGGTTGCCGCCAGCACCTAGAAACCTCCCCAGATGCCGGTCGGTAGCTTCAATGCCAGCCAGTTGTTGAAGATAAAGGCCAGCACGATGGGGAACAGGATGCTCAGCGGGACCAGCTTGGACATCGGAGCCCGAAAGAGAAAACCGATGACGATGGCCAGCACGCCGCTGGCGACAATGAATCCCAGCGGCTCCATCAGCTGGCCGTAGAAGTAGGACGCAACGACCACCGCTATGACCTGAAGCCCGGCCGACCGGGTAGGCCACGTCGGGCCGGGATCCGGTCGGGCGATCAGGTAGAGGGCGAGGACACCGAAAACGATGCCGACCCCGGTCGGGAGCGTCTTAGGGCCGACCGGGCCCGAACCGAAGCTGGTTGTCTCATAGGTTCGGGCCGTGGCCGTGTAGGCCACGGCCCCAACAAGGCAGACGATGCCGAGGGCGCGATCGCTCCAGCCGCTTCGGGGGGCGTCGCCCTCCGCCGCAACCTGTGGCCCGGGAGCCCTCACGTAACTTGACGAGCTTCGATCACTCAGCGATCAGCCCGAAGGGTTCGGAGAGATCTTTGAAGTCGGCTACGGCCTGCAGGGCGAAGGTCTGGAAATCGTCACCGATCAGCCGGAGCGGTTCGAGGCCGTTCTCCTCTCGAGCCGCCGCCCACTCGGGTGAAGCCTCGATCTGGCCAATCGCATCGACCCAAAACTCATAGGCCTCGTCCGACATGCCGCCGGGAGCCAGCAGGCCGCGCCATATGGGGAAAATGGTTTCGTAGCCGAGCTCGCGCGTGGTTGGCACATCTGGCATGCCCGCCATACGATCCTCGGCCATCACGGTGAGGATGCGTAGGTTCTCGTTGCCGATGGTCTCAGAAACGTCGAGGGTTGCGACCTGGATCTCGCCGCCGAGAAGAGCGTTCTGCGCTTCGCCGCCACCGTCGTAGGCGACCCACGGAATCTCAGCTGGGTCGATACCTAGCTCCTTGGAGAGAAGCAGCACCTTGAAGTGGTCTTGGCCCCCAACCGGCGACCCGCCGCCGAAGACGATCGATGTGGGATCGGCCTTGACCGCCTCGATCAGCTGGTCGAAGCTTTCGAATTCGCTGTCGTCGGGCACGGCCACCACGCCGAAGTCGGCGCCGATAGCGCCGATCCAGCGGAACTGATCGGCCTCAAGGCCTCCGTACTGGTTCTGGGCGAAGCGAATCGCGGTGGCTGGTGAAGCTGCGATCACGAGCTCGCTATTGTCGGAACGGTTGGCCGCAATATCGGAGAAGGCGACACCACCACCACCGCCAGGCTGATTGGTGACCACGACGTTCTTGGTCAGACCCAAATCTTCGAATAGGCCACCGATGGAACGGCAGGTGAAGTCCCAACCGCCACCAGCATCGGCTGGTGCCACGCATTCAGGGGATTCTGGCGTGAAAGGCCCCATGGCATCGCCTGCATCGTCTTCGGTCGTCTCCGCAGCTTGATCTGCTGGCTCATCGTCGGCGGCGGCGTCGGCGGATGAATCGGCCGCCCCCTCGTCGCCTGTCTCGTCGGCTGAGGGAGCATCGGGATCGCTCTCAGCGGCGTCATCGGAGCTACTACAGGCGGTGATGGCTAGGGCGAGGGCGAGGAGGATGGCGAGCATCCTCAATGGCCTGGTTGACATGGTGGTCTCCCGTGGTTGGACACCGAGTTTGGTGGTGAGTGTTCCCCCTGATACAAGCATCGTCTAGGTCCATGCGCAAGGAGATGGCGAGAACACGTCGCCGACCCGGATCAACGCATACGAACACCCTGCGCCGACAGTTCCGCCTGTGTGGTCTTGATGTCGGCCTCGCTGAACTCGTGGAGATCAACGTCTCGATGGAGCGACACGGCCGCTGCCACCCCAGCGCCCTGACCGAGCACGGCGCAACACGCCATATTGCGGGTGGCGGCATGGGAGACCCTGTCGCCGCCCGATGACCGACCGGCCACCAGAAGGTTCTCGATGGTTTTCGGTACGAGGTTGCGGTAGGGGAGTTGGAAGTAGCGGCCGGTGGTTGGCAGGATCAGAATGCCGTAGCCATCGATGAACTCGGGAAAGATGCCGATGGTGTCTTCGAAGGCGCCCTGGTGACGAACATCGTGTTCGGTCATGTTGTAGACCGCTTCGATCTTGCGGGTATCGCGGATGCCGATGGTCATGCCGAAGTTGCGGAGCCTGGCGTTCTCACAACCGGGGGTGTAGTGACGTAATGCCTCGATGGCGGCCATGGCGTGGCGACGGCCCTCGATCTCGCCTCGCGTCATCGAATCGGGATCGGTGCCGTCGATTTCGGGCAGGTGGACCACATTCATATAGGTCACCTCGCCGGAGTCGTGAACAGCGCCCCACGTTCCGGCCAGCGTTGCCAGGTTGTCGGGGATGACGCCGTCGGCCACGGCCTGGGCGAAAGGTTTGTAGAGGAAGGGGGAGAACATCTCGTCCTCCTTGCCGGTCGTTTCGATGTCCCACTCTCCGTTGCCGCCCCAGTCGGCGTAGGTCGGCGCCTCGGTGGCCACGGCGGAAACGAAGGCTCGCTTGTCGATACCGGCCAGGTGGAACATCACCGATGCGGCTTGCATCTGTTCGCGCGGTGTGAGGTGGGTTGGGGCGCCGGCTCGATGGGCGATGTCGGCGTCGCCGGTGGCGTCGATCACGCGGCGTGCGAGAATAGCTTCGCGCCCAGCCTTCGACTCGGTGATGATGCCGACGACCCGGTTGCCGTCCATGATTGGAGCAACGACCAGACGGTGCAGCATCGGATACACACCAGCCTCTTCGACCAGATGATCGGCGACGACCTTGAAGCCTTCAGCATCGATCTCGTAGGAGTCCGACTGGCTTTCGGGTACGGCGGCCCCCATCGCATAGGCCCGGTTTTCGAACTCGCGGGCCAAGCCGTTGGCCTCGATCGTTTGCTCGTGGCGGTACCAGGCCATGCCCTCAACGCCCACCGTGGTTATGTTGCCGCCGAAACATCCGAACCGCTCGACGAGGCTCACCTTTATCCCGGAACCAGCTCCGGCTCGGGCTGCGCCGATGGCGGCGGCGAGACCAGCAGGGCCGGATCCGACGACGAGGACATCGGTCTCGTGGACGACGTCTAGGTTGCGGGCTGGCTCAACTATTTGACGCCGCGACGAATCGAGGTTCATGGCCAGCAGCGTACGGTCAGTTGCCCAACATGTCGAACAGGCCGCCGCCGCTCACGCCCCGCGAATCCTGCTTGAGTGCCGTGTCGATCGTGACCGCTGAGGCGTACACCATCTGCCGAAGAGGATCGGGGAGCTGGTGGTGTACCTGGAGCACATAGTTGTCGGCCGTGGTGAAGGCTGTTTTCAGGAGCCCTTCGAAGGTTTTAGTGATGCGGGCTACCTCGGTGCCCTGGGCATCCTTGATGCTGAAGTTCCAGGCCCGCCAGTTTTCGGCGAAGATCCCACCTGCCTCTTGGCCACCGACGATGAAAGCGAACCGGATTTTGCCGAACACGTTTTGCTGCACGATCTGGCCGACCTCGGCGCCGGTGCCGTCCTGAACGACCACGCGAGACTTAACGAACTTGGCCGGACGGGTGATCAGCAATTGGGGCTGGCCGCTGGCGTCGACCACCTGGTATTTGTGGGTGAAATACTGGTCGAGGTTGCCGATGAATCGCACCACCTTCTTGAGCGCGCTTTGCCCGACCTGGCGGACCGCTCCGATCTGGGTGCCGTTGGCGTCGTAGATGGCAAACTCGGTGTTCACCTCGATCAGCTTCCAGCGCTGATTCACGACCAGGACGGGCTGGTCGAGGAGTGCCGAGGATGGGGCGGCGACGGCGTCGACCGGTGCGCCTCGTTTCTCGGACTGTTGGATGTGCTTATCGACCTGGGCCTGAACCTTCGGGCTGTCCTGTTGGCCGGCGACCATCTTATGGCCCCGTTCGAGCGTGTCGACCGACTGACGGCCGTGCGATGACACATGCTCGGTCCAGGTGGAACCATCCCAGTAGCGATACTCGTGGCGACCGAGCGGATCCGGGTACCACTTAGGCTCGGGTTGATCGGTATCGGTCATAGCAGGTTCCTCCTGTTGGGCACCTCACATGGTAATCGCAGGATGTCGCTGCTGGTCATCAACACCGACGGCTTCGTTCGATCGGGCTGTTGCTTCGTTTTAGGAGTGGAGTGACCGACTTGTAGAGTGGCGTTGACCGAGGTCGGTCCTTGACGGAAGGTAGGTTCGGATGTCGGAGAAGACGCCAACGATTGAACTTGGTCTCGCTCAGATTGAGGAACTGGCGAAGTCATGCCTTCTCAACCACGGCTGCGATGAAGCCAATGCGGCGGCCGCGGCTCGAACCATGGCGGCGGCCGAGCGAGATGGTTCGGAGTCTCACGGGCTCTTTCGTTTGCCGGCCACGCTTGCGTCTCTTCGTAGCGGCAAGGTGAACGGTCGGGCTCGGCCGGTTGAAGAGTCGCTTACCCCGGCCGCCATCCGCCTCGATGCCGATCGTGGCTTAGCTCCGCTCGCCATCGAGATGGGAGTGCCGTTGCTGGCTGAGGCGGCTAAGACGATGGGTGTTGCCGTGTTGTTGATCCGCAACAGCTTCCACTTCACCGCTCTCTGGCCCGAGGTGGAAGCCTTGGCCGAGCGCGGGATGGTTGGCCTGGCCTGCACGGTGCACACGCCGATGATGGCTCCTTTCGGGGCGAAGAAAGCCTTCTTCAGTACCAACCCGATCTCGTTTGCTTACCCGCGTCCCGGTCGCGACCCGTACGTCTTCGATATGGCCACCGCAGCCAAGGCTCGGGGCGAGGTGGGTATAGCGGCTCGCGATGGTCACGAGGTTCCTCCTGGCGTTGGGCTCGATGCCGACGGCAACCCCACCACCGATGCCAAGAAGATCCACGATGGCGGCGTGATCCTTCCCTTCGGTGGGTATAAGGGCTCGGCTATTGCCACCATGATCGAGCTGTTGGCGGCTGGGCTGGTTGGCGACTATTTCAGCTACGAAGCCATCAAGGTCGACAACCGAGATGGGGGTCCCGCCATCGGTGGCGAGTTCATCCTGGCCATGTCGCCCCAGGTTCTGGCCGGGCCCGGGTGGGCTGAACACAGTGACGCCTTTCTCGATGAGTTGGAAGCGATGGAGGGTGTGCGCTTGCCGGGCCAGCGTCGCTTCGCCAATCGGGCCTCGACCGCTCCGCGGCACATCAACGCCGAGCTCGTCACCTCCTTGCGCGACCTTTTGTAGCCCGAGTTATCCCCGAGAACCGGCGATGGCGGTGGGCTAGGGTCAGAGCATGTATCAACCGGTGCCACCCCTGGGCGAAGAAAAGGAAAGCCTCCACATAGCGCTTGAACGACACCGGCAGGTGGTGCGATGGAAGGTGTCGGGCCTAAGCGATGAAGAGTTGCGTCGGCCGATGACGCCATCGGGCCTGACGCTGCTGGGCCTGGTCAAGCATCTTGGCGCGGTCGAGTTCGGTTGGTTCTGTCACACCTTTGGTCGCCCGTGCGAACCACTACCGTTCGACGAGGACGACCCAGAGGCCGATATGAAGGCCAGCGACGATGAGTCAACCGCCGACATCATGGCGTTCTACGACCGGGCATGCGCGGCGGCCGACGAAGCCATTGAGGCGCTGCCGATCGATGCGCAGGGCCAGGCCTGGTTTGGGGAGACGGTGTCGATGCGGTGGGTGCTAATCCACATGGTTGAGGAAGTGGCCCGACATGCCGGGCAAATCGATCTGATGCGAGAGCACATCGACGGGCTCGTTGGCGACCACGACCGCCCGTGAGGGGCCGAATGAGGATTCCTGAATGACGGTGTCGGATGACCGTTCTTGAATGACGGTTCCTGAATGATGATGTCGGATGCACAGCGGATCACCGCCTTCGAGCATCGCTTTGCCCAAGCGCAGGCCACCGATGTTGAGAACTTGCCGTGGGGGTTTGCCCTTCTTCAGGCCGACGTTCCGCTGTCGCACAATCACAACCGGATCGTTGTGGCATCCGAAGCGTCGGCCGCGGGTGTTGCGGTCGAGGATGTCTTGGACGCGACGGACAGAGTGCTCGGCGGAGCGGGCTTAGGCCACCGGTATGTGACGGTGGACGACGAAGGGTTGGGTCAGCGTCTCGCCCCCGGTTTCACCGCAGCGGGCTACGACCATGAGACGATCATCGCCATGGTCTACGCCGGTGCCGCGCCCGGGCCCTTGGCGCACGATGTGCGTGGGGTAACGCTTGAACAACTGCGACCGGCGCTCATGCGCGACTGGCGAGTTGAACTGCCCGACGTTGAAGAGGAGGTGCTCGATCAACTCGCCGACCGGACAGCGTTGTATGCGCGAGGGGCTGAAGTGACGTTGCTGGCCGCCTTTGATGGCGCCGAGATTGCGGCCCGCGTCGATCTCTACGTCGATGGTGTCGAGGGCATCGCCCAGGTCGAGAATCTGTTCACCCACCCCGACTTCCGTGGCCGCGGCCACGCCAAATCCTTGGTGAACGAAGCCACGAGGCTCGGGATTCAAGCGGGCTGTGGACTCATCTTCCTCACCGCTGACGCCGACGATTGGCCCCGCACCTGGTATGAGCGCCTCGGCTTTAGCCAGGTGAGCGAGGCCCACCACTTCGAACGGATGGGTACGAGGGAAACCTGAAACGATACTTGCGAAACGACGTGCGTATCGTCATACTGAACGCATGACTAAGCAGATTACAGTTCGCGTCCCGGATGACATCGCAGAGTGGCTTAGCAAGGCGGAATCCAAGACGGACGTAGTCACGGCTGCATTGCGGGAGGCACGACGTCAAGAGACGATGCAGCAGATCGAAGCCGAATACGAACGGCGGCCAGAGACGACTCCAGACGATTGGGGCGATCCGGTGGAATTCAGCGAGGCCAACAGGAAGGTCATCTGGTCGACGGACGGTTCTAGTCATGAGGGGTGATGTCTACCTGGCGACTGCCGGGACCAAGACTCGGCCTGTGGTAGAGATCAGCGCTGCGATGCTGTCCAGGCCTCTCGTTGCTCATCTGACGACGACGGAACGGCAAATACCAACACAGGTCGAAGTCGCCGATATCGAAGCCGCAGGCGTGGATCGACAGTGCTGGGTCAACACGTTGGCGATTGAGTCCATCGATCGGAACCGTCTTGGTCCTGCCATCGGACACCTTGACCCCGAGACCCTTTGGTCGCTCTGCGCTGCGATCGCAATTGCGGTCGGCTGCGATCAGTGACCTGACAACCGTCTCGACCGTGCCTACCGAATCGTCAGCAGCCATTGCGACTACGTTGATGGAGGCAACGGTCGAGGATGGCTCCGCCACCGGTGGCGCTACCATCGCTTCGCTGTCCATTAAGACGGTTGACTCGTCGGGTGCGGCGGTGCGTGGTGTCACGGTCATCGTCGAGGGCAGTTCAGGCCGGTTCTCTACCCGCCTTCGACCAGTTCCACGTTGTCAATCCAGATGGTCTGGTTGTCGCCTTTCAGTTCCAGCATGATGGTGACGTCGTCGTAGCTGGCATCCGCCGTCAGCAAGACCTCCACCTGCTGAGATCCCCGGTTGACGGCGATCGGCTCGACGTTAGTCAACCGGTGCCACGGTGCACCCACCTGCTGGATTAACGCGTACACGGACCCGTCATCTTGATCAGATCGCACATCGAAACGGAGGCGGTAGGAACGATCGGCCGCCACCGGTCCGATCCTTTGGTACAGCTGGGAGAAGTTCCGTCCTGACTGGTTGAGGTGCTCAAACCGCAGTTCACCACTGTCGACGGAAACCTGATGGTTGTAGTCGAGCGACCAACTGCCCCACGACTCGGTGTCAGCGTCGAAATCTCCGTTATTCACAAGATTGACCCCGGTTGGTGGCGGGTCAACCGGCGGCTCGCTGCCTCCCCCGGCAAGGGCGAAGACGTGCCCCTTCCGGATATCGCCGTACTGCGATGTCAGCTCCGACCCGCAAACGGCGACGGCGCTGTCGCATCGGCCGGGGCCGTGATAGTCGGGCACGATGTGGAAGTCGTCGCCATCTACCCCCGGCGCCTGGTTGTAGTTCTCGACCACGACATCATTGCGAACATCAAAGTTGGTCTTGTTCGCATCCAACAGGATCGACCGATCACTCATCACGATGTGGCCTGGTTCGTCGCCGGATGAACCCACGCTGGGGTAGTCGAATCTAACATTGCGCACCACCGACCGCTGAGGCGATAACACATCGGGAGAGCCGTTGACTGATGCCGGGGCCCAGACCGCGATGCCTTCGGTCGCCACCAGATAGCCGCCTTCGACAACGGTCACTCCGGCATCGGCTCCGGTGGAGCCCCGCTCGCCTCGGAACGTCGGCATTCGGATACCGGTGCGGACGTTTTGGATGTCGGGATTTGCTATGACCAGGTCGTATTGTCCATAGTCGCCAAATTCCAGCCCCGAAACCGACTCATACCGGTTGCTCAACACGTCCGGGTCGCCCCGCACTACGAAACTGTCGAGCGTCATGGCAGACGTCTCGTAGCCGTAGTAGCCCCAGCGGTGGTGATGCCAAACTCGAAACGAATCCAAATGGCTGCTGCAGCCGCTGCGGGGAGTCTCCCCGTACATGCACTGCCACCAGATGGTCAGGCCGCTGGAAACCGCATAAGCCTCGTTGTCGACGAAGTCGTTCAGCCCAATGTCATTGCCGTCTACGATCTCGCCGCCATCAGCGTGCGGATCCGAACCCTGACTCGTCGGGAAGAGCACGTCGCCGGTACGAACGTTGTCGAACTTGAAACCGAAGCAGTAGACACAATCGGCCACATCAGCAGCGATGTTTGCCCGGAATGTATTGCGGCCACCGCCATTGAACCAATAGCCCACACCGGCCCGCCCCGACTTGGTTTGATCGCTCGGATCCCGGTCGACGGTTCGGACACTGTTGCCACCAACCACGCGAACCACGAAGTTGCTGTCGAGCACGTTGCCCATCTCCGAGCCGCTCTCGGTGACAATCGCCGCCCCCGAGGCTCGGTCGACGACGTTGCCTTCGATCAGGCCGTAGTGACTGCCGTGCAGGGCGATCCCCCACTTCCGGCCCTGGGTAACGTTTTCTCCACCAAAGTCAATAACGTTGCCGACCAGGGTGAACTGGTAGCCGTTGGCCTGAGGGGTTAGAGGGCCGATCAAGTGATGGGCGTGGAGTGGATACCGACCCTTCTGGTTTGAAGGCCCAAGGTTCTGGATGTTTGTTCGCCCCATGCTGGCCACCTCGGCGTAGCGCATGTCAACGTCGCTGCGGCCGTGAAACAACAAATGGCCGCGAACACCGTTCGGGTTTTCCGACCGGAACACGACGTTTCGTGTCTTGTTGATCACGTGAGGCATGAAGTCCAACTCACCGCGGAGGTTTCTGGCCCCGGGGTGGTCGTAGGTGAGGGGATTGTCCAGAGTTGCGGTGAGGCCGTCACCCGAGATGGACGTGATCCGACGATCCTCGGTTTGGCTGCCACAGCCCGAGCTTGCGTTCCGACACTGTTCAGATGTCGGGATCGTCACGGTGTCACCGACCCGCCAGCCAGCGTCTTTCATCGACTGGGCGGTTGTGATCGTTGAAGCGCCCTGCGTTGGTTCCAGCGCAGTGCGGAGGTAGGTATCAGACAGAGTCCGGCCGTGGATCCGTATCGTTCCCCCTAAAGCCACCAGACCGCGAAGGTGTTGGCTGCCGTCGCCCGAGTCAAAGGCCAGGTCACGGAACACGATCTCGGCCCCGGCGTTCACCGGGGCGCCTCTAGTTCCCACGTTGAGCGCGCCGCCGTCGAACACCACGAGGTCGGCTGTAGTCAGGAGGGTTCTGGCGTTCGGTGCGAACGTCAACGTGCCGCCTGGGTAGACGCCGACACTGCGGGCCACGGCCTGCCGGTCACCGATCTCGACGTTGCCGTCGACAACCACCCGATCGCCCGACCTGGGAACCGACCCTGAACGCCAGGTGCTCGGTTTGGACCAGTCACAGGGTTGAGTCGTAGTCCGACACGCCGGGGCGACAGTGAAACCTGAGTTGTGGACCGGATTGGGAAAAGTTTCGAGATGGGTGGTAACCGTCGCCCCCGGGGCCGTCCCGGTTGATTGAGCGGCGGCCGCCCGCAGGCCGAAGTCGGCGGTGAACACCAGCCCAGCGCCAAGCAAGACCACGAGGACAGCGGCGGTCGCTACGACCCAGGCGGCCCAGGTTTTGAATCGACGGTTGGGCAGTCGCAGATCGATCCGACGGTGGTGGGTGTGGCGGCGGCGCGCAATCAAGCTCATACCCAC
>CAKZXA010000084.1 GCA_937922045.1 uncultured Acidimicrobiales bacterium
CGGTAATGGCCGAGTCGGGCGCGCTCTGGTGCACCCGATTCTTCGTCGAGTCGCGCACGGTGTGATCGTGCCAGCATCACATGCGCTGTTGGCTCGTCGCGAAGCCTATTTTGCTGGTTTGGTCACCTACCGCGATGGCCACCTCAATGACTGGGTATGTGAGTTCGCCGATGCTGTCACGGTGGCAGCACAGGCCGCGACCGGCGTAACATCTGGCCTCACCCGGCTGAGCCGGTCGTGGCAGGACGAAATCAACACCCACCGTGATGGAACCACTCGCGCCATTTTGGAGGGCCTACCGACCAATCCTGTCGTTACCATTGCCTCTGCACGCGCCCTACGTGATGTCAGCCAGCCAGCAGCACTAGCAGCAGTTGCAAGACTTGTTGAAGTCGGTGTTCTGCGACCAACCGCTGTGCAAACGTCTGGCAAGGCACATGTCTGGGTAGCAGGAGGTGTGATCGACGTGCTCGCATCGGTCGAACGCTCGATTGGTCGACGACAGGAGCCGTCTGCTGACTGATGCCCAAAACAAAGGTTCAAGTACAGAACCTCCGGGTGTCAGAGCTGTGCGCGAGGAGGGACTTGAACCCTCACGTCCTTTCGGACACAGGAACCTGAATCCTGCGCGTCTGCCAATTCCGCCACTCGCGCGAGTGGAAAAATATGTACCGCTGCATCGTAGCGTCAACCCGCCACACCCGCGTCGCAAATTGGAGTGATTCGGGCGCCGAAACGCGAGAGGAGCGGTGGCGCCGCAGCCACCGCTCCCCTCAACCGGCCATCTCTTGGCCTGGCCAGCCCCTAGCCCTACTTTTTCTTCACTTTTTCTTCGGCGCCCGGCTCGAACGCTTTGGCGGTTCGAAGTCGGCAACATCGGGTGGCAACATGTCAGCCGAATCGGCTTCGATCAAGGCCTCGAGTTGCACCACCTCAGGAGGAAGGGCGTCGAGCCCGACATCGGTTGCCGCCACCATCGCCTCCAGATACTCAACGCTTGGCGGAGGCAGCTCGGTGGCACTGGGCTCGCTGTCCATCCCGAGCTCGAGCAGCTCGGGCGGCAGCTCGGCCAACACCTCATCGACGCCGCCCCCAGCGTTAGAACCGTTCAGTTCCGTGGCGCTAGAGCTTTCGTCGGTGTCGGTGGTGGGAAGCGGCGGAACGTCCGGCGAGCCCTCAGCGTGATCGTCGGCCTGTTCCACCGCCTCCCCGATCGTGGCCTGTTGTACGTCGCCCGATGGAAGCGTTATCCGGAAGTCGGCCGAAATCTCGGCAATGATTTCTCGTGTCACAGCTCCTCCTTAAAGGGAAACGGCTCGGGTGATCTGGCTGTTGTCGATGTAGACGTTGACCTTGCGGCCGTGGGCCTTGGCCGTCGACAGGAGGGTGGCGACGTTGGCCACCCCGTCGGTCGAGTCGGCCTTGATGCGCTTCCACCCGGCGACGTCAGCGACGACGGCATAGGCGGTTTGCGAACCATGGGTGGTGTAGACGTATCTCACGTCCTTGTTGTTATGCCACATTGGCTTTCTCCGTTCCTTAGAGCTGGATGATGTTGTAGATGTACTGGTCGTCGATGTAGACGTTGGCCTTGGTGCCCGCGGCCTGCACGTTGCAGCACACGTCGAACACGTTGCCGGCGCCATCGGCGCTACCGTTCTTGGCCCGGCGCCAGCCGATGCCGTCCACGTAGGCCCAAGCCGACTGGGTTGTGGTCAGCGAGTAGCAGTAGGTGATCTTCACCGAGTTGATCCATGTCTTCAGCGCAGCCGGAATCAGCTGCCGCAGAGATGGTCGGTTGCCGATGCGCTGCGATGCCGGCCGGTTTGGCGCCGACGTTTGAGGCGAACCGGTAGACCGAAGCAAGCTCCGCGCTCGCTGGGAGGTGAGCAGTGGCATGTTCTTCGCTTTGAGCACACCCTGCACGCTGGCCAAGGCGCCTGTGACGATGGGCGAAGCACTCGACGTGCCCGAGAACGTGTCGGTATACCAGCGGTCGCGATCGCCGCCCTGGAGCGTGCCGTACCCCGTCGTGGTGACCTCCCAACCCCAACCTTGCGCGTCAACTCGGGAGCCCCAGTTGGAGAACCCGCAACGGGCTCGGTCCACGTAGGGCAGATTCCACGGGCTGGTGTTGCGACCGTGGGTGCCAGGAGGCGGACTGCCAGCACCGACGATGACCGCACCCGATGATGGGTTCGACAGCTTGAAGGGGTTTTTCCAGCTGGCGGGAAAGCCAGCGCCGGGCGTGTTGTAGGCGGCGTCGTCGAGGTTCTCCCAACCGTTGCCCGCCGCTTCCACCACGATGATGCCCTTGTTCACCGCGTAGCGAATGGCGGCGAAATCGTCTGGCCACCACTCGACGGCGATGTAGCCCTGCTGACTATTGGGCCCGCCCACACCGTTGGGTCCTCGGCGATGGATTTCGAGCAGGATGATGTCTCCCGCTACCAACTTGTCGGCCGCGCACTTGATGGCGGTGGCCGTTGGCAGGGTGGCAAAGGAGGAGGCGCCGAGCTCGGCGTTTGGCGCGATCCCCATCACGCCGAATCCGTTGTGATCTGCGCCGATCTCGCCCCACACAGCAGTGCCGTGGTTGTCGTTGGAACTCGACGAACCGCAGAGCACGCCGCCGTTCTTCTGGATCAGGTCCTCGTGATCGAGGTTCCAGCCCCACTCACAGTCGACCACGGTGACCCCGTCGCCCTTGCCTCCGGAGCGAGCCCAGGCGTAGTCGGCGTCGATGCCGACCGGGGCCGCGTTGAGATAGAGCTGTCGGTTTCGTAGGTTCGGCGTTACCGCTGGAGCGATGCCTTCGGGTGAGTCGACCACGATGGTGGCCAGCTCGGCTCGAGGTTTGACGTAGGCCGCCTCGACCGATTCACAGCGGATGAGCCGTGCTGCGACTTCTTCCATCTGATCGGCGGGCACATCGGCCGTAAAGTAACAGGCCAAGCCGTCAGGGTCATCGGTGCTGCTTCCGTTGTTGCCGGCTGCTGGCGAGGCCGCCGTGTCACCGGAACCCCCAGTATCGTCGCTAAACAGATGTTGCAGGCTTGCTGAGGCTGAGGCGAGAACCCCAGCCAGGTCGTCGGTGTCGGCCCCGGTAGCCGAGGCGACGCCTTGGTCGGTCACGCCAATGCCGGCGTTGGCCTTCGTGATGATTACGAGTTCTGGTGCGCCCACCATCTCAGGTGGTTCACCGTTGCCCAATTGGACAGTCATGCTGGCTCCTTCATGGATGTAGGTTTAGGTAGTGCTCGGTTTGGGTTCTGTGATGGGTCCACAAAGAGACGCGGCGGATGCCGTCGGTCCTGCACGTAAAGCACGATCTCAACGAGATCTCGTCTGTTCCCTCAGCGTTGGGTCGTAGCCAGAAGCCGACAGGGTGAATGGGCGATTCGTACGTCTACTTCTGACTACGACCTGTTGCCTACCCAGACCGATCTCCGGGTTGTTTGATACAAAATTCTGTGAGGGGTTTCGGGCTAGGCCGAAAGATACCGCTCAGCCCAGGTGGCCACGATGGTGGCAGCGAACTTCGCGTCGGCCGGTCGGGTTAGCAAATGATCGGCACCATCGAGAGAGACGAAGCTCTTCGGGTGGCGGGCCGCGGTGTAGAGAGCGGCCGCATGGTCGATGCCGACCACCTGATCGATAGGCGAGTGCAGGACCAGGAGCGCCCGGTTCAACTCGGCGGTCTTGGCTTGAATGGAATGAGCGGCGAGATCGGTCACGAAGTCGCGGCGGATGGTAAAGCTTCGCCCGGCGATGCATACCTCGGCCGCGCCGTCGCCATTGATGGCATCGAGCTCATCGACGAAGAGGTGGGTGAGGTGCTCGGTTGACGATGGAGCCCCGATGGTGGCCACGGCCCGAACCTCGGGCAGGTCGCCGGCAGCTGCCAGCACAGCGGCGCCGCCCAACGAGTGGCCGACCAAGACCTGAGGTGCCGCATGATTCTGGCGCAACCAGTCGGCTGCGAGCTTGAGGTCGTTGACGTTTGAGGAGAAGTTGGTGTTGGCGAACTCGCCGTCACTGTGGCCTAAACCAGTGAAATCGAAGCGTAGAACACCGATGCCGTGCTCGTTGAGCTTCTTCGCCATCAGTCCTGCTGCCCTCAGGTCTTTTGAACAGGTGAAACAGTGGGCGAAGAGGGCGAACGCCTTCGCCGGGCTCTCCGGCAGGTCAAGCCGGCCCGCCAACCCTTCACCGTGGCTGCCGGTAAAGGTGACGGGGGCGCTGATCGACGGTGGAGTGGTGGCCATGGTTGCTCCAACCTCGCCCAGGCGCGGCGTATTCCGAGCCAGGAGCGCCCCAACGAGGTGAATCTCGGACGAGTTTTTCTGGCGGATGCCATCGACCTCTGTTCCGCACTACCGTAGAGGCATGGTCTTGAAGAGTTTCGAGGACCGCCTCGAGCGACTCATGGAGGGTATGTTCTCCCGTGCGTCCAAGAGTGGTCTTCAACCAGTGGAGATCGGGCGGCGTCTTGTACGAGAAATGGAAGCGAGCCGAACCGTCGATGTCACTGGACGGGCGCTCGCCCCGAACCGCTTCGTCGTCCGCATTTCAAATGAGGACTTCCAGCGGTTTGCCGAGATACAAGACTCCCTTATCTCTGAACTAACCGCCAACGTCCGCGGCTACGCCGACCAGGAGAATCTGCACTTCCTGGGCCGGGTGTCCGTGGAGTTCCAAGCCGACCCAACCCTTCGGCTTGGCGTTTTTCGGCTTCACCCGTCCTACGACGAACGAATCCCGGAAGCCGAACCCGACGGCTGGTTAGAGTCACCGGACGGTAAGCAATATCGCCTAAAGAACGGGGTGATGTCGATCGGCCGACTCTCGACAGCAGACATCGTCGTCGATGATCAAAATGTCTCCCGCCAGCACGCTGAGCTGCACCCGCTCGGCGACACGTTTCAGCTGGTAGACCTCGGTTCGACCAATGGATGTAAGGTAAACGGCCGTCGAATCGACCGTCACGTCCTCACGGACGGGGACGAGTTGACCTTCGGACCAATAACCCTGCGATTTCGGCGACCGTAGTGTCCCGATCCGCTTCAAGTCGGTAGTCTTACCCTCCAGTGGAAAACGCACTCCTCACGCTTCTGAAGTGGTGCCTGTTAGCCTTGGTGTACCTGTTCTTCTTTCGGGTGCTGCAGGCCACATGGTTTGGCTCCACAACAAATGTCGCCGTTCGCCGGGTTGGTGAGAGCGGAGTCAAGGGTGGCGGTCGGCGCAGCCGAAGTGGAAAGCAACGCGCGGCGGCTCAGCAAGCTTTACAGCTTCTCGTTCTTGAACCGCCAAACGAAGCTGGAAGGCAGTTTCAGGTATTGGGTGAGATGACTATCGGACGCGCGGCTGGATGCCAAATAACTCTCGAAGACACCTACATCTCACAGCTACACGCGCGCGTTTCGCCGAACGGTGATGGGATAGCGGTGGAAGATCTCGGGTCGACAAACGGCACCTATGTAAATCGAGAACGGGTAACAGCCCCCACGATCGCCAGGTCTGGTGATCGGGTGCAGTTCGGCGGCGTCGTTATGGAGCTGCGCTGATGCGGCTTCACGGGGCGACGGCCTCCCACGTAGGCAACCTGCGCGATGCAAACCAGGATCGAGCCTGGTTCAAGGGAGCGGTTGCCGCCCTCGCTGATGGGATGGGCGGACACCAGGGTGGCGAGCGCGCCGCAGAGCTCGCTATCGGCGAGTTCATGATCATGCCGGAGACGCTCACGCCCGACGAGTTGATCGATGTCGTCGAGGAAGCCAACCGTCAGGTCCACAAGCAGTCGGTCAATCCCGACCTGCGTGGGATGGGAACCACCATGGTGGCGCTCGGATTGCACGAGGGCATGGTCCTCGTCGTCAACGTCGGTGATTCGAGGGCCTACCGACTTCGCAACGGCGAACTCATCCAAATAACGGTCGATCACAGCTTCGTTGAAGAACTTGTCCGCCAGGGCCGTTTGACGCCTGAAGAGGCGGCCGTGCACCCCCAGCGAAACATCGTTACCCGGGCGTTGGGGATCGGTCCCGAGGTTGAGGTCGATGAGTTCCCTCTCGAGCCTCAGCTTGGCGACCGATATCTCCTCGCCAGCGACGGGCTGTTCAGCGAGGTCCAGGAACACGAGATCCGTCAGATCCTCGAAGCTGGCGTCGATCCAGGAACGACGGCAACGACCCTGGTCGAGGCAGCGCTCGAAACCCCCTGCCGTGACAACGTCACGGTGGCGGTCGTCGATGTGGTCGACGACGACTTTGTTATCCCGGCCGATTATGAACCCGAACAGGTTCTCACCGGTAGCGACATCGATATCACCGCTCCGGTTCCGATCGTGGCCACCGAAGTAGTGAAGATTACCGACCGCCCCGACGGTGGAGCCGCTGCCCGCGGCGGCGTTGGAACCCTGCTCGAACGCGAGCACGTATCTGGCGAACACAGCGACCTGGATTTCGATCGACGGCTTGAAGCCGAAGATGCGGCCCGAGGCTCATACCAGTCGAGCAAGCCATCCATGCTCTCTCGGCTCACCAGCGTGCTTGGAACGTTCCTGATTCTCGCCAGCCTGATCGCTGTCGGGTTCTTTGCCATCGAGTGGTATGCCAAGTCGGCCTATTTCGTCGGTGAGATCGAAGACGAACTCGTCATCTACCAGGGTCGTAAGGGCGGGTTCCTCTGGGTTGACGGTGAGCTTTTGCCCTACCGGTCCGGTGTAGAACTCGAGACCTTGACCACCGCTTCGATCGACAGCTATGAGACGTGGGGCGACTTCTCCTCCCTCGATTCGGCCCGGATGGCTATCGAAGGGCTTGAGACACAGCTCGACGGTTCTCTGGAGACAACCGAAGACGCTGACGAGGCGACCGGTCTAGGAGCCTCGGCCAGCAGTCAGGACGCCAATGAGAGTCCCGAGGACAACGGCGCCGACGGCGAAACCACCTCAACCAGCGAGGGCTGATTCGCGATGAGAGCTCGCACCGTCGAGCTGGGTCTCCTCGTGTTGGCCAGCTTTATCACCTGCGTTGGGTATGGCTTCGTGCTGTTCAGCCAGCAGATCGAAGCTGCCGCCCCTGATCGCGCTGCCATCCAGGCTGAAGTTGGAGGCCTTCTCGTTGTTGTGGTCGGTCTCTTGCTAGCCGCCCACGTCGTTGTACGTTTTCTCGCCCCCCTAGCCGATGGCATGTTGTTGCCGGTGGCCGCCCTGTTAAACGGCATGGGTTACATCATGATCTCTCGCCTCGACCAGGGCCTGGCCAAGAGCCAGTCGGCGTGGACCTTCATCGGGCTTGTGGCCTTCGCTGCGGTGCTTGCCTTGCTGCGAGACCCCCGCAAGCTTGAGCGGTACCGCTACAGCCTTGCCGTTCTCGGTGTTGGCCTCCTTCTGCTGCCGCTTATCCCCGGTCTCGGCGCCCAGATAAACGGGGCCAGAATCTGGCTCCGAGTCGGCCCATTCTCCATCCAGCCTGGTGAGTTCGCCAAGATTGTTCTCGCCGCCTTCCTCGCTGGTTTCCTGGTTGAGAAGCGGGAACTGCTGACGCTCACCGGCCGCAAGGTTGGGCCCATCCACATCCCTGACATACGCCATTTCGGTCCTCTGCTGCTCGCCCTCGGTGTTGCTCTGATGGTGATGGTGCTCCAGCGAGACCTCGGGTCGTCGCTGCTGTTCTTCACCCTCTTTCTGGTTCTGATCTACATCGCCACCAACCGCTTCGCCTACGTGCTGATCGGGCTGGTCGGCTTCATGGGCGGGGCCTATGTCGCCTGGCGTCAGTTCTCCCACGTGCAGCGACGAGTAGACATCTGGCTCAACCCGATGGACGACCCCAAGGGCGACAGCTTCCAAATCGTCGAAGCCGCCTTCGCCTTGGCCGACGGAGGCCTGACCGGAACCGGACTCGGTCAGGGAACCCCAAAGAAAATCCCGTACGCCGCCACCGACATGATCTTTGCCGCCTTCGGCGAAGAGATGGGTTTGCTGGGGGCCACCGCCATTCTCGTGATGTTTCTCTTCTTCGTCGGCGCTGGCTTTCGGGTCGCTACCAACGCTCGCTCACCGTTCGAGAAGCTGCTGGCCGCCGGGCTCACCTCGCTGCTAGGTTTTCAAGCCTTCATCATCATCGGCGGCATCATTCGGGTTCTCCCCCTCACCGGTGTGACCTTGCCCTTCGTGTCCTATGGGGGTTCGTCGCTTATCTCCAACTATGTGATCCTGGCCATCCTGGTTCGGATCTCGCACAACTCGTTGGAGCAGGTGGCTGAGGAGCTCGAGGAGAATTCGAGAACTGGCGGGCAGCTCTCGGTGAGCTCGCGCACCCGTTCCCGCTGGAAGGCGGTGTCGGCGTGAACCGTCCAATCCGCCACGTCGTCGCCGTCCTGATGGGCCTCTTCACGATCCTGTTCATCCAGCTCAACCGGATCCAGGTAATCGACGCCGACGAGCTGCAAACCAACGACGCAAACACCCGCACTATCCAGCGAGATTTCAACAAGCAGAGGGGACGGATCCTTACCGCCGACGAGGTGGTGGTGGCCTCGTCCACACCGACCCCCGGCGAGTTCTTCGACTACCAGCGCACCTATCCTCAGGCCGAGCTCTACGCCCATATCACCGGGTACTGGTCGTCTATTTTTGGGGCTGAAGGCGTTGAGCTGACCTTCAAAGATCATCTGATCGGGGCTTCGCCGAGCCAGGAGCTGCGAGGCTTGACGAACCCGCTCGACGGGCGCGACCCGATCGGCGACATCTACCTCACGATCGATCATGATCTCCAGAAGACGGCTCGGGAAGCCTTGGGCAACCGGCGAGGCGCCGTGGTGGCCCTCGACCCCGTTAGCGGTGCGATTCGCGCCATGTGGAGCTACCCCTCGTTCGACCCCAATCGCATGGCGGCCAATGATGGGGCACTTGCCAACGAGGCGTGGACCGAGCTGGTGAACGCCGATGGCAAACCTCTGCTGTCGAAGGCCTACCAGGAGATCTACGCTCCCGGCTCGACCTTCAAGGTCATCACTGCAGCAGCTGCCCTGGAAGCGAATGTGGCCACGCTCGACGTGCCTGAGTTCGCCGCTGTCGATTCCTACGTGGCTCCGCTGACCTCGCACTCGATTCGTAACTTCGGTGGCTCGACGTGTGGTGGAAACCTGGTCCAGCTGCTGGTGGTGTCGTGTAACGCTGGTTTTGCCGAGCTTGGGGCAGAGTTTGTCGGGCCGGACAGGATGGTGGCGACGGCCGAGAACTTCGGATTCAACAACACCCCCGAGCTCGATCTTCCGGCCCCCGTGGCCAGTCGATTCCCCGACGACTATGGCTCGCAGGTTCAGAGCGCCTCCGACGAGTCACCTGCCGGTGTCTTTGAGGACACACCCTTGTTGGCTCAGGCCGCCATCGGCCAGTACGAGGTTGCGGCCACCCCGCTCCAGATGGCGCTGGTTGCCGCCGCGGTGGCCAATGGTGGGCCGGTGCCCCAGCCTCATGTGGTGGCCGAGGTTCGAGACGTCGAGTCTGGACGGACGACGGATTCTTTCGGTGGCCGGAAGTGGCGCGACGCTATGTCCACGGATCGGGCTATAGATCTAACGAAGGCCATGATCGAAGTGGTGGAGACCGGCACGGCGAAGAGTGCAGCGGTACCTGGGGTTTTGGTTGGAGCCAAGACGGGCACGGCACAGGTCGGTACCGACCCGCCTCGATCTCACGCCTGGATGATCGCCTTCGCTGGCCAGCCCGAGCAGGCCCCAGAGCTTGCAATAGCCGTCTTTGTGGAGGGCGTTGAGGGCTCTGCAGACCAGACCGGCGGCGGTACCGCCGGCCCGATCGTACGTTCCATTTTGGAACAATTTTTCTCCTAAGCGGCCAGCCGCGCCAGTTGACCCTGTGATTTAAGTACCATGAGAACGCTGTGACGAATACTTCAGCCGCTCGCCCGGTCCTCAACGGACGCTATGAACTACATCGGCGCATTGCCCGAGGTGGCATGGCCGATGTTTTCCTAGCCAAGGATCAACTGCTAGACCGTCCTGTCGCGGTCAAGGTTCTGTTTCCTCAGTACGCCGCTGATCCAACCTTCGTCGCCCGATTCAGGCGCGAGGCGCAGGCCGCAGCCAACCTGAATCACCCGAGTATCGTCGCCGTCTACGACTGGGGCGAGCACGACGACACCTACTTCATAGTGATGGAGTACGTCGAAGGCCAGACGTTGGCCGATCTCATCGCGACCGAGGGCCCACTTGAGGCCACCCGGGCCGCCGGTATCGCCACCGAGGTGGCGGTTGCTCTCGGCTTTGCTCACCGCAACGGCACCGTGCACCGAGACGTCAAACCGGGCAACATCATGATCCACCAGTCGGGCCAGATCAAGGTGGCCGACTTCGGTATCGCTCGGGCCTTTGGTGGTTCCGACGACGAACTCACCCAAACCGGCTCGGTCATGGGAACTGCGAGCTATTTCTCGCCAGAACAGGCCCAGGGCAAAACGGTGGATCCCCGCAGCGATCTTTACTCGCTCGGCGTCGTTCTTTACGAGATGGTCGTCGGCCAGACACCGTTCAACGGGAACACGCCGGTCGCCATTGCCTACAAGCATGTGCAGGAAGCTCCTCCCCGGGCGTCCGCCATGAACCCTACGATCCCGGCCGCTCTCGACGCCCTCATCCATCGGCTTCTGAACAAGGACCCGGAGATGCGCTATCCGGCGTCTGAAGAGGTTCGTGCCGACCTGGTTCGCTTCCGCGAAGGCCAGCCGTTAACCGGTGTGGGCCAGACCGGTTCTGTGACCGCTTCGACAGCGGTTAGCCCGGCGATGCCGATGATGGCCGGCAACGACTCCACCATGATCATGGCCGACAACGTTGGCATGAATACCGGTGTCCCTCGGAATCCCGATACGGGCACGTCGCGGGCGATTATCGACACTTCGCGTGCCGTTCCTGCCTCGGCCGCAGTAAGCCAGGTCGAGCCGGTTGAGGAGTACTACGACCCCCCAAGCCGAACCGGCGTGTTCGTGATCATGCTCGGTGTTTTGCTGGTGGGCCTCGTCGGTCTCATTTGGTACCTGTCGGGCCTGAACAGTGGTGACGATGGTGTCACCGACCCAACCCTTGATCTCGTGACGGTTCCTAGGGTCGTTGGGGAGAACGTCATCTCGGCCCAAAACGATCTCAGCAATGAGGGTCTCGAGTTCGACACCAAGTTCGAGCCAAACGATGCCGACCCCAACACGGTCTTTCGCCAAGAGCCTGAGGGCGGCTCAGAGCTGGCCAAGGGTGAAACCGTCACTCTCTTTGTTTCCGAGCCTCAGGATTTGGTGACGATCCCGCCCCTGCTCAATATGACGCTTGAAGAGGCTCAGCAGGCGTTGACCAACGTCGGCCTGAAGAATTCACCTCGCCGTGAGTGGAACGACACGATCCCTGATGGTTCTGTCATCGGAACCAACCCGGCTGTCGGCGAGCAAGTGCCGGCTGGGTTCCCGGTGGAGCTGATCGTTTCTCAGGGTCCGGAGCAGGTGGCAATTCCAGACGTGAAGGGAATGTCTCGTAGCGAGGCCACCAACGTCATGAACTCGATGGGGTTCACCAACTACAGCTTTGATGATGAGGGTTCGGCCACGGTGCCGAGAGATCTTGTCGTCCGCACAGAACCCCAGATCAATCAGCCAACCGCGGTCGACGATCAGATCGTGATCTGGGTTTCGCAAGGGGCGCTTGAGACGCTCGTTCCCGATCTCCTCGGCAAAGACCAGGCAACGGCCGAGCGCTTGTTGACCGACAATCAGCTGGTTCCTGAGTTCCAGCCGGTCGATCTGCCGGTTGGAGATCCGAATATTGGCCTCGTGCTCGATGTGCAGCCGGGCGTGAATTCAGCGGTTCGTCAAGGCCAGACCGTCATCGTGAGGATCGGTAGGGAGGGTCAGGAGACCACCACGACCACCACCCAAGACACTACCTCGAGCAGCGAAGACACGACGACGACCACCACCGAAGACACGACGACCAGCTCTTCGGAAACCACGACAACGACCGTGGCTGGCGACGAGTAGTTTCGCCTGTTCGGCCGATCGTCAACGGCGCCGTCAGGCGCTGGCGAGCCAGTTGGTGAGAAGTTGCTTTCCGCCAACGGTGAGTACGGACTCCGGGTGGAACTGAACGCCTTGGACATCGTGGTCTCGATGGCGGACACCCATGATGAGCCCACTGTCGGTTTCGGCAGTGATTTCAAGGCTGTCGGGGATGGATTCCCGGTCGACGATGAGCGAGTGATAGCGGGTTGCTTCCATCGGGTTCGGCAAGTCTGAGAAGACGCCCGTGTCGTGGTGGCGGATGAATGAGGTCTTGCCGTGCATCAGTTCGGGGGCCCGTATGATGTCGCCGCCGTACAGGGCGCCAATCGCCTGATGGCCGAGGCATACACCCAATACGGGCGAGATACCAGCAAAGTGTTGGATGGCTTCGATAGAGACGCCGGCGTCTTCAGGCCGTCCAGGACCGGGCGAGATGAGCACGGCGTCCGGTTCGAGGGCTGCGAGTTCTTCCACCGTGTGGGTGTTATTGCGAACCACGAGTGGCTCACAGCCGAGCTCGCCGAGGTACTGGACGAGGATGTAGACGAACGAATCGAAGTTGTCGATGACGAGCACACGTTGATTCACGACTCCGAGCCTAGGAGCGAACAGCGCCTTGGGACGACGAATTTCGAGCTAGGCTCAAGGAGTGGTACGTCAAGACAAGTCGAAGTCGCGGATTACTCCCAAGGGAACAGCACCTCGGGGAGAAGAGGGACGGGGATCAATTTCGACCCCTAGTGGCGTGAGCCATGAACCGGTGAACATCGATGGGCCGTCCCCGATGATCGTGCCCATCCTGATGTTTGGCACCTTGACCGCTGGCGTGCTGCTGATCATCGTTAACTACCTGCCTCACGGCTACTTTGGCATGCCGAGCAACTGGTATCTCCTCGGTGGGTTGGGGCTGGTTTTGGCCGGGATCATTGCTGCAACCCAATACCGGTAGCTGCAGCCTGCGGCCAAGTCCGCCATGGTCCAACCCCGGTGCTCCCTTGTGCTCCCAAGTGGTTGTTGACGTTACTCACAGGGTGTGGACAGGTTTTGGGTACTCGCCCACAGTGAGGGCATACTCACAAGGCCCGTTAGCCGCAAAAATACTAGCGTTTTGAACTGCACAGACAAGCATCCACAATCTGTGGATAATGTCTAGAGTGCGTCGTCCTCGGTGGCGATCAAGTCCATCTCGTCGGTGCAGTGACGGGGAGCCTCCGGCACCTGATCATTGGACAACGTCATGCGCAGCTCAGTTCCGCATTGGCCGCAGCGATACTTGAACTTCACACGGCGCAGTTCACCAGGCGGAGGCGGCTCGGGAACGGGCCGAGCGAAGGCACCGATCATGGCAAAGCCGGAGCGGAAGATGAAATACATGATGGCGGCAGCCACGGCTACCCGCCATGGATCAAAGCCACGGGCGAAGGCAGCGCCCGCTAAGACGATGACAACCGTGACCAGAACGCGGCGTCGACGCGTTTGTACGGCAGCGTCGCGGGTGTGGGCGGTGGATGCCACCGGCCGATCGTCTTGATCGATCCGATCGGGGACGTCGGTGACGGGCTCGAAGTCGGTCACAACTCCCATTCTAGGCTGACTGGTGACCCGCCTTCACCCGGGGCTGTTTCGTAGGCGTGCGGTGTGTCACACGCCACGCCGATACCCTAAGGTTACTTCGGGGTAAAGAGACCAACCTCCCGGTACGACCGCCACCAATCGACAGACGATATCGGCGTCCTTGTCGGCGGTCATCGACCAACGAATCGAAAGAATGGTGACAGCATGACCGTCGCGGAAGAGCTAGACGCTTTTGCCGAAGGAAAGACGATCCCGACCGAGTTTCTGAAGGTGTTGTCTCAGCATGGCGATCTTGTCGCCTTGCGGTGGAAAGACACCGACGGTGGCTGGCAAGAAATGACCTACACCGAGTTCGGCGACAAGGTGGCCAGGGCTGCCGCTGGCCTCGCCGCCCAGGGGGTGGGTCATGGCGATCGCGTCATGTTGATGTTGCTCAATCGTCCCGAGTTTCACGTGCTGGATACGGCCTGCCTCTTCCTGGGCGCAGCCCCGGTTTCTATCTACAACTCTTCGTCGCCTGATCAGATCGAATACCTCTGCAACGACGCCGAGGCCCAGACCGCCATTGCTGGCAACCCCGAGTTTCTCGCCCGGTTCACGTCGGCCCGTCCCAACATTGCCCGTTTGGAGAAGATTGGTGTCGTCGACGGCGATGGTGCTGATTTCACCTACGCTCAGCTGCTCGAATCCGACCCGATCGACTTGCACGAGGCGGCCAAGACAGCCTCGCCCGACGATCTGGCAACCCTGATCTATACCTCCGGTACCACCGGCCCGTCGAAGGGTGTGATGATCGATCATCGCAACGTGGTGTGGACGGCCGAAGCTCTACGCATCCAGATGGACCTGGAAGAGACGGCGGGCAAGCGGCTCGTTTCCTACCTGCCGATGGCGCATATCGCCGAGCGCATGGTCAGCCAGTATCAAACGCTGATGTTTGGCTTCGAAGTCTCGACGTGTCCTAACCCGACCGATTTTGCCTCCTACGCTGGCGAGGTCAAGCCCCACGTCATGTTCGGTGTGCCTCGGGTGTGGGAGAAGATCTACGGTGGCGTCAACGCTGTTCTAGCCGCCGACCCGGAGAAGCAGCAGAAGTTCCAGGAAGCTATCGATGCGGCTGGCCCAATCCGAGAGAAAATGACATTCGGAACGGCGACCCAGGAAGAGATCGAGACCTACGAGTTCCTCGATGCGGTCGCCTTCTCCCAGGTACGTGAGCTGGTCGGCCTCGACCATCTGATTACCGCTATCACTGGCGCCGCGCCGATTCCGGCTGAGATGTTGGCCTGGTTCCGCACCATCGGTGTGCCCCTGTCGGAGATCTACGGGTTGTCGGAAACCACCGGCCCGATGACATGGGAGCCCTACCGGGTCAAGCCCGGCTATGTGGGTGTTGCTACGCCCGGTGTTGAAGTTGCGCTAGCCGAAGATGGTGAGATTATCTGCCGAGGCGGCAACGTCTTCCGTGGCTATCTGAACCAGCCAGAGAAAACAGCTGAAGTTCTGGATGCCGATGGCTGGTTCCACTCAGGCGACATCGGTGAGATCGACGAAGACGGCTACGTCAAGATCGTCGACCGTAAAAAGGAACTGATCATCACCGCTGGTGGCAAGAACCTGTCGCCGTCGAATCTTGAAGCCTCACTCAAGATGATTCCACTCGTCGGTCAGGCCATCGCCATCGGCGACAACCGGCCTTTCGTCTCCGCCCTGCTCGTACTCGATCCCGATATGGCCCCTGGCTGGGCCGCAGCCAAAGGTATCGAGTACTCGTCGATGGCTGAGCTGGCCGACCACCCTGAGGTGCAGGCCGAGATCAACGGCGCACTCCCCGAAGTCATGGCCGGATTCAACAACGCGGAGAAGGTCAAGAAGGTCAAGATCCTGGGCGAGGAATGGATGCCCGATACCGAGCTGCTGACGCCGACATCGAAGCTGAAGCGTCGCGGCATCCACGCCCACTTCGCCGAAGAGATCGAAGCCCTGTACGCCAAGTAGTCCGGAGGGCAAAGCCCTCCGACAAAATCCGATGTGTCCTGAGAAGGGGAAATCGTCATGTCTCACGGTGGGCGACTAGCTGCTGACGCTCTAAAGATGGCCGGTGTCGAGTGCATTTTTACACTCTCCGGTGGCCATGTAATGGGTATCTACGATGGGTGCCTCGACGAAGGCATCGAGATCGTGGATGTGCGCCATGAGCAGGCTGCGGTTCATGCGGCCGATGCGTGGGCCCGCCTCCACCCGGGCAAGGTGGGGGTGGCTGTGCTCACCGCCGGACCCGGCGTCACCGACGGCGTTACCGGCGTGGCCAACGCCTGGCGAGCCAACTCGCCGATCTTGGTGATCGGCGGTCAAGGCCCCTTCAACAATCTGAGGCGGGGCTCGCTCCAGGAGATGGACCACGTCTCGGTGATGAAGCCGATCACGAAGTGGGCCGACGCCTGCTACGAGACCCACCGCATCGCCGAGTACGTCGAGCTAGCGATTCGTACCGCCTTGAGCGGGGTTCCTGGGCCAGCCTTCCTCGAGATTCCCATGGATGTGCTGCATGGGCCGGTCGATCGCGAGCAGATTGCGATGCCCCGGTTCCGCGACTATCGAGTTGCTTCACCGGCCGCCCCAGCCGCGGTCGATGAGGCGGTCACCATTCTGGCGGCGGCCGAGCGTCCGATGCTGATGGCGGGCACTGCCCTGAAATGGTCCGAGGGGTCGCCCGCTCTCCGTCGATTTGTCGAGGCGACCAAAATACCGTGTTACACCAACGGGATGGGCCGTGGCCAGCTGCCGATGGATCACGCCCAATTCTTCAACCGCAGCCGCAAGCATGCCTTGGGCGAAGCTGACGTTGTGGTGCTGGCTGGAACGCCACTCGACTTTCGGATGCGCTTTGGTCAGTCGATCGGGGCCGAGGCCAAGATCGTGCAGCTCGATCTCGACGAGACCTTGATCGGCCAGAACCGCCCGGCCGATGTCGGCCTCGTCGGCAACCTGGGAGTGAACCTCGACGCCATGCTCGCCGCCGGTGCTGATCAGCTCGACTTCTCCTCCTGGTCTGACAGCGTGCGCCAGGTGGAAGACGAAGCCACAGCCGCACTGATGAGCCAGTTGAACTCTGACGAGGTGCCGATCGACCCATTGCGGCTCTGTCGTGAGATCGCCGACTTCGTGGCCGAAGATGCGGCCAATCAAGACATGATCATTATCGGCGACGGTGGCGACATTGTGGCCCAAGCGTCGAAGGTGCTGAAGGTTCCGGCCGCCGGCACCTGGATGGATCCCGGACCGTTGGGAACGTTGGGTGTCGGTATGCCTTTCGCCCTGGCCGCCCAGAAGGCGCATCCTGAAAAGCGAGTGCTGATCGTGTACGGCGATGGCTCGTTTGGGCTCAACGGCTTTGAGTTCGACACAGCGGTACGGTTCGGTCTGCCTATCGTTGGCATCGTGGGCAACGACGGTGCCTGGGGTCAGATGATGCGGCCTCAGGCCATGTTGTATGGCGAGGACCGACTGGTCGCCACCGAGCTGAACTTCACCCGGTACGACAAGGTGGTTGAGGCCCTGGGCGGCCACGGTGAGCATGTCACCGAACCCGATCAGGTTCGCCCTGCGCTCGAACGAGCCTACGCTTCGGGTAAGCCAGCCCTGATCAACGTCGAGATGCGCCAAGACCGTGGCGCGCCGAAGGGCTCTACCTACGTCTAGGCGGACGAGCACTGGCCGAGAGGCCATCGATCTCCTACCATCGGGCGGTGCCTGAGAATACGCCGTCCGAACGTCCGTCGCCTGAGGTCCTCGATCGTGCTCACGCGGTGATCATGTCGAGAATCGTGGAAACCGCTGAGGCACCGCACTACACGGCGTTGGCCGCTGCGCTCGACATCGACCTCGCCGCTGCCCGCGACATAACCCACACGCTGGTGTCGATCATTCCGGGCTGGACGCATCCCGGCACCGACTATCTCGCCTCGTTCCCTCCCTTCAATCTGCAACCCACCCAGTACCGGATCTCGATCGACGGTCAGAAGGGTTGGTTCGCACAGTGCGGGTTCGAAGCCACCGCTATCCGCTGGCTGGTTCCCGGCAAGACGGTAGCTATCGATGCCCCCTGCCTGTGTTGTGGTGAGTCGATGCACATCGAAATGAACGACGACGGGATCATCGCGGCCGATCCGCCCGAAATCGTGGGCTACACGAATCAGGAGGTTGGCGGTGACGCGGCCTCGAGACCGTTCAGATGAGCGGGTATGAATCTCTTCCGGTCGGAAGAGCACGCACGCAACTGGGATGGCTTTGACCCCGCAATGGAGGATGCCTTGAGGCCGTTGGCGGCGTGGGCGGAACTCTTCTCCAACCCCTTCTTCACCCAGCGGATCCGTTCCGACTACATCTCGTTCATGCAGAGTGAAGAAGGTGCAACCGCCTTTGGGGCCCTACGAGCCGGGCTGCCTAAGCGTCGTTGATTTTGTCGAGCGCCTTTTGAAGCTGCTCGGCTAGCGCCGCGACGTTGGGTTCAGCAACCATGCCTTGGTGATCGCCGGGCACGATTTTGAGGTCGAGGCCGCCTTCGGCCACGGGTCGCCAACCCATGTCGATGTCGCGGAAGTGGCCGGTAAAGGGATCGTCGGCCGCCTTGAAGACGAGGATTGGGCGAGGGTAGGGCTTGAAGGTGTACGAGAGCTGGCTCGAGATGTTGGCCTCGATGAAGCGGCGGATGTCGCCGCGATGGTTTGCCTCAGCTCCGAGACGTCGACGTGCTCTGTCTTCGACGAGTTCGGTGATCCGTTGAACCTTGCGCCATTGGTAGTCGACGCGACCGGTGATGTAGTCCGCCGGGCGGGCTTTGAACGCTCGGCCGTGAACGGCGAGCCGTCCCATCGGTGAGAGCTGGTGTTCGGCAGCTCCAGGGCCGACGGCATCAAAGAGTGTAAGGAGGGCAACCTCTCGACCCTGGCGCACGAGCTGCTGTGCGGTCTCAAAGGCAACGACACCGCCCAAGGAGATCGCAGCCACGACGACAGGCCCGGTAGGAGCGGTTTGATTGATCTGCTCGGCGTAGGCTGCGCCCAACCCCTCGACAGATGTCGGCCCGGTGGTGGACAACTCTTCTTCGACCTTAGGCTGACCCAAGCCGAAGAGTGGTTGGTCGGGGCCTAGCCGCTTGGCCAGGGGCCGGAAATAGATCGAATCGACACCCAGAACATGCACGGCGAAGATCGGAATCCTTGAACCCTCGGGCTGGATTGGGACCAGGAAGGGGGTAGCTGCCTCGGGCTGGTTTGGACCTGCGGTTGCGAGGCCAGACCGTTGAACGAAATCGGCGAGGGATGTTGGAGTCGGGGTGCGGTAGAGCTGGGCGGCGGGAATGGAAATGTCGAGCTCTTCCTCCACCGCAAGAAGTAGATCTACGGCCAGCAACGAATGACCGCCATGGTCGAAGAAGGATTGGTCGTAGCCGAACTCGCCGAGGTTGAGGGATTCGGCGAAGAGGTCGGCGAGCGATTGGATCAGCCTATGATCGCCGGTGCTGGCGGTTGCGAGCGCAGCCTTTGGTTCGGTCAGTGGAAGCAGGCGAGCAGCTTCTCGGTCGAGTTTGCCGTTCGGGGTTCGAGGCAGCTCAGCGTGGATGCCGAATCGAGATGGTCGCAGGGGGCCGGGCAGTTGCGCGGCGGCCGCCTGCCGTAGGGTTTCGAGATCGAGGGCTGTGTCGGCTGTCTCGACGTGAGCGACGAGTTGTTGTCGATCGCTGAGGGTCTCCAGCCGTGCCCGCAGGCTCGCCGCTGGCGCCGGATCGTTGGAGGCGGCGGTCATGGCCGCTGCGACCCGGTCTGACGGCAGGGTGCTGAGCAACTCGTCGAGCGAACGAACATCTTGGGCCACGACGACGGCGCCCGTCACCCCTGGAACACCGAGGAGTGTTTGTTCCACCTCTTCGGGCTCAATGCGAGTGCCGTTGATGCTGAGTTGATTGTCACCACGGCCTAAGAACCAGACAGTGCCGTCGACGATGGCCGCCCTGTCACCGGTTCGGTAGACGGGTTGGTCGGCAGCGAAGGACTGACGTTGGTTGCGGTGGCCCGAGGCTACGTTCGGACCGATGATGGCCAGTTCGCCGACGGTGCCTTCGGGCCTGAGTTCGTCGTCGGGTCCGACGATGGCCACAGACATGCCTGCGATCGGCGTCCCGATCGGAACAGGGTCATCGCCAAGACGTGTCTGGTGGGCGGTAGCCCAAACGGTGGCTTCGGTCGGCCCGTATTCGTTGGCTAGCCGACTCATCGGGAAAAGGCTGTAGTGATCGGCAACCAGGGAGGCGGGACAATTCTCTCCGGCCACGATGATTTGGGTCGGCCAGCGCCGGTTCACGCCGAGGGCGCCCAGATCGCCTCGTCGTTTCACGCCGTCGAGCAAGGCCTTATAGAGCGTTGGCACCATGAGGGTGTGGCTCGTGGCTGGCTCGGAGCACAACCTGGTCAGGGCCTCGACGTCGTGTGCTTCTTCCTCGGTTGGCAACACGATGGCGCCGCCCTCGGCCAGAGGCCAAAAAAGGCCAACGATGCTCGAATCAAACGAGGGGCTTGACACCATCAGGAAGCGGAAGGGGTCATCGGTCGACGGGTAGAACTGGCGTCGAGCGTTTGTGCTGGCCGCCAGTTGGCCGTGGCTGATCGTTACCGGTTTCGGTTCGCCGGTCGATCCGGAGGTGAAGATGAGATAGGCCGGGTCGTCAGCGGTGGGTGCCGATGATGATCCCAGAGGCTCTTGCGTTTTCGACGCCGTGTCGTTCCAGGGGCGGGCTGCGAGGGTCTCTTCGTTGACACGAATCGTGAGAACGTGAGACTCGCCGTTGAGGGCCAGAGATTCGGACTCGCCCCCGAGCACGGCAGCAAGATCGGCAGAGCGCGCCAATCGGGCGATTCGTTCCGGTGGGTACGACGGGTCGAGAGGCACGTAGACGCATCCCGCCTTCAACACACCGAGCATGGAGACGACGAGCTCCACGGACCGGGGCTGGAAGACGCCGACCCGTGCTCCTGGCTGCACGTCGCGTGAGCGAAGCTCAGCGGCTACGGCCTCGGCCCGGGCCAGCAGCGGGCCCCATGCCATCATCCGGTCGCCACAGATGATGGCTGGCTGGAAGGCCACTTCCGGGCCGTGGTTCCAAAGCTGTTCGAGTAGGCCGCGGTCGTCGAGCAGCGGTTCGCCGTCGAGCTGGGACAAGGCCAGCTGGGCTGGATGACCGACAAGAGCGGCGTCGATCGTCTCTAGCAAGGCGAGGGCCTGGGGTTCGGTCAGAACCGACCCGCGATACTCAACGCTCAGGTCGATGCGATCGGCGCGCCGTTCTACGAATAAGGTGACGTCGGCTACGGCTGAACCGTTCGACAAGACTCGCTGGCTGGCTTGGCTGTCGCCAACGTCGGCTAGTCGCAGATCGTCGTAGGCAACATAGACCGTGGGCGCGTCGGGGGAGAGTCCGGCCTCGCGGCGATCGGCAAGAATCTTAGCCAGCGGGTACGCCCGATGAGCGAGGACTTGACCGAGCCGCTCGGACAGTCTGACGCCATCGAGCTCGGAGCCTAAACGCAGGGGGACGGTGTTCAGGAAATAGCCGACGAGGTTGTCGGCGGCAGGGTGGGTTCGAGTCGAGGTGATGAGCCCAACCTCGATCTCGGCTGAGTCGCTGAAACGGCGAAGGCCGGAGGCTATCGCGGCCAGTGCGATGGAGAACGGGGTCGTACCGCTTTGCGAGGCGAGTGTTTCGGGCGAGGCCGACGAGACTCGGGAGGCGAAACCGTCGCTTCCGCCCGGGGGAGTGACCGTGGCGAGACGAGCAGCTGGGCCGGTGTGCTCTCTGGCCTGTTCGAGCCAGAAGTTGCGGTCGCTGTCTGCGCTGGTCTCTTGCTGCCAGGCGCTGAAGGTGGCGTAGTCGGTGCTGAGCTCCGCAAGCTCGCCGCCGTTGAGCAGGGTGTTGGCTTCACGCCAGATCACATCGAAGCTGTCAGCGTCGGCCGAGGCGTGGTGGACGACGAGCAGTATGGCGGTGGAGCCATCGACGACGGGCTGGACGTGTACCCGTAACAAGGGACCGTCGGCAAGATCGAAGGGGGCGCGGTGCACCGCGGCCAGCACCGATTCGAGCTCGCTGCTCTCCACCGGGTTCGCGTGGGAAAACGCTACCGCCTTGGCATCGCGTAGAAGGGCACGGTCGAGGCCGTAACCGAGGCAGAGGGGCTGGTGTCGAGCTGCGACCTCTTGCATGGCCTGACGTAAAGCATCGCGATCGGGCGCTGGCTGGTCGGCCGGAATCGTGTAAACCCGGCCGATGTTGTACATCACATCGTCAGGCCGCATCCGCTGATCGAAGAGGATGGCCTGCTGCCCGGTCGATAGAGCGGTTGACGAGGTTGTGTCGGCCCCTGCTACCGAAGGTGGGGCGATGGATGGTGCGGTCCCGCGGCCCAGCTCGTCGATAGCGTCGGCCAGGAGGCGGGGCGAGGTGTGGCGGAAGGCTAAGTCTTCAGAAACCTCGACCTCCAGCTGTTCGCTGACGGCCACGATCATCTCCAGGGCGGCGAGCGAATCGCCGCCCAAGGCAAAGAAGTCGTCATCGATCCCGATGGGTTCGATGCCCAACACGCGCTCCCACACAGCCACGACGGCTCGTTCGGTGGCGCTGACCGCAGCGATGTGAACGCCGGCGGCAGGACGGTGCACTCGGCTGGGTGCAGGGAGAGCGCTCGTGTCGAGCTTGCCGTTGGATGTGAGAGGAAGATCGTCGACGAGAACGAACGCCGAGGGCACGGCGTAGGCGGGAAGACGGTCGTTGAGGAAGGCGCGAAGAGCGGCCGGACTACGTACCGCTTCGTCGGGTTCATCACCTGGGGTTGCCGCCGGCTGTATCCAGGCGGTCAGCGTTTCGCGCCGCTGGGGTTTATAGCCAACGTCAACCAGCATGCGCTGTACATCGTCGAGATCGAGCTGATCGTCGAGCTCGTCGATGGCTTCATCGCGAGTCTTGTGGCCGAGACGCACATCCCAGGCGTAAGGAATGGCGTAGTTGTGGTAGCCCTGTTCGGTTTGGTGGGTATGGATGCCGGCCGCGTTGATCAGACAGTTCGTGGAGCGGCCGGTGTCGCTGGGACGGACCCAGGGCGCTCGCGTGGTGAGGAAGTCGAGCATTTCCGACAGTTCAACATCGACGTAGCGGTAGAAGTCGAGATAGCGGACCTCCTCGAAGATTCCGTCATCATCGAACACAGACGTGTCGAGCAGGCGTTTCACCGCATCGTCGGTGCGGTGATAGACCTTGCGGGCTTCCACGACGGCACGGTCGATGGCGTCGGGGTCGAAACGCTCGGCGCTGAACTGCTGGGGGATGAGCCGAGTCTCGAAAAGCTGGCCGCGAGACAGGCCGGTCACAATCATCGGGATCCCGAGCTCAGCGGCTCGGGTGGTGGCCAGCGTGTAGATCGTCTTGTAGCAGCCATTGCAGACATTGGAGAAGGTGGCCAACGAATCGGCGAAGATGTCGTTCATGGCATCGGTGCTGGCGAATTCATGGTCGAGTCCGAGGTCGGCCACCGAGCGGCGCACGTTTTCTTTGGCCCCCTCGGAGATGAACCCGTTGTCGAGGGTTAGGACGTAAGGGGTCGCGCCCAAGCGGACGAGTTCGTACAAGGCGTAGGTGGAATCCTTGCCGCCGCTTAAGAGGTGGAGGACATCATGGTCGCCGCGTCGTCGGTTGCGAGCATCGTGTAACTCGGCCTGCAGATCGGCCTGGGTCTTGAACCAGCTTTGGGTGATCGGCTCAACTCGCTGATAGGCGTGGCAGCTGGAGCAGACACCGGCCGAATCGAAAACGACGCCCGGCACGTTGCCCGGTAAGCCACAGACGCTGCAGTGTTGGAGGTCTGTCGTCGAAGAGTTTGGGTTGCTTGAAGCGGGCGACCAAAGCCGTACGGCCGCGCCTTCGATGGCCGGATGCTGTAGAAGTGCCTGTTCGACTTCGATGGGTTCCAGCCGGATCCCGCCGACCTTTACCTGCTCATCGATTCGGCCCAGATAGACCAGTCGTTCTGGGTCTTGAAGGCGGACCAAGTCACCTGAGCGGTAGAACCGACGACCGTCGAGCTCGACGAAGGGCGAGGTCGCATCGTCTGGCGTTTCATCAGAGTGGCCATCCAGGTAACCGCTGGTCAAACCCTTGTGAGCGATGAGCAGCTCACCAGCGGCGCCGAGCGGCACAGGCTGGTTGTAGCGATCGACCACCATCAGGGTCACGCCGGGCGCTGGTCTACCGATCGGTACGTCTTGTTGTGAACCGAGCAGGTTCGGTTCGACCTCATAGAGCATGCACCCGACGACAGCCTCCGTCGGCCCGTACTCGTTGAAGATCCGGAGACCACCTTTGGGCCTGCCCTCGATCAGGCGCTTGGCGAGATCGGTGCCGAAGGCTTCGCCGCCGACGACCAGTGTGCGAAGTTGGTGATCCTCGGGAAGAAGGCGATGGAGGATCTGGAGGTGCGAAGGCGTGGCTTTGGCCCACGTCACGTCGGTGAGAGCGGCGAGCTCGGTTAATCCGGCTGGACCGTCGGCTTCGATCACAACGGTGCGACCGCCGGTGATCAGCGGAACGAAGATCGTGGTCACCGTGAGGTCGAAGGTGAGAGCGGTGAAGAGGGCGGCCACGATGTGTTCGTCTGGCTCGACGTAAGCGTTTGAGGCAAAGGCGACGTAGTGAGCCAGTCCGCGATGAGTTATCGGCACACCCTTGGGCTCGCCCGTCGAACCGGACGTGAAGAGAAGATAGGCCTCATCCTCGGGCTGTCGTGTGATTGCCGAGAACCCGGGTGAGGGGTCTTGGTCGGCGAGGCCGGTGATGTGCTGGCGGGAAGAAAGCATGAGCCGACAACCGGCTCGTTCAGCCAGCCGTTTGCGTCGGGCCAGAGGCTGGCTCGGATCGAGAGGGACGAAGGAGGCGCCGGCCGCTAGAGTGGCCAGCATCGCCACCACAGCCTCGATCGATCGAGGCAAGTCGAGGGCAACCCGGTCGCCGGGCTGAACCCCTCGGCTCTGGAGCCACTCGGCGGTGGCGAGAACCCAGCGTTCGAGGTCGTGTCCAGCGATCTGCCGATCGGCATCCTCAATCGCTATGTCCGACCGTCGGGCTAGTCCGTTCAGGAGGGTAGGGAGGAGGGGAGGATGTTCGATGAAGGGGCCACCGTCTCCCCATCGCGTAACCTCGGTTTGCTCGTCGCGGTCGAGAAGGTGATGTTGGGCGATCGGCTGGTCGGGCTCGGTGGCGAGCTCGTGAAAGACCGAGGTGAGGTGTTGCTCAATCCGATCGCGGTGCACTTCGTCGGCCGCACGATGGTTTACGTCGAGGACGAAGTTGACCCTGGCCGCCTCTGCATAGCGAGTCATTTGCAGACGGAGGAGGTGTGAGCTGTCGATCGACCCGGTAGCCAGCCAGGTGGTTGTTGCCGATACGTCTCCGAAGCGATGCTGCTCGGCTCGGGGAATGACGTTGACAACCGCTTCGTAGTCAGCCGGAGGGCTGGTTCCTGGAACGGCCGCTTTCAGGGTTGACATCACCGCTCGAGCTACCCGCTTGTGAACCGAGCGGTAGGTGAGCGCACCGCTGGCGCCGTCGACAGAGTCGCCCGTCGAGGGCGACAGATCGATGTCGACCGGGTAGACCTCCATCGTTGGCCCGACGAGGCCAGCGGTGGTGGCCGCCGACCGGTTGTGGACCGGCAGACCGATCGAGAATCGATCAGCTCCGCTCGTGCGATGAAGATAGACAGCCAGGGCCGTCGTCAGCAGTACCGACCACCCGAGATCGGTGCTGAGCATTTTGAAGTCGTCGTCGAGGCGTTCGGCCGCTGCCTTGGTTATCGAGGTCGGAAATTCGACGTCTAATCTCGTGGCCTGTGAGGATAACGATGAGGCTGAACTCGGCTTGTACAGCTGGCCTAGTTTCGGAGCCGGGTCGCGCCTGGCCCAGTGTTGGGTAGCTCGTTCGACCCTCTTGGAAGGGGCGCTCTCATCGAGGGTCGCCGCCCATCGGTAGTACGACACCGGTTCGAGCGTTCGGCCGCTATAGGCCTCAGCGGTTGCGGCGAAGACCAAGGCCGACGAGGTGGCATCGGTTACGACGTGGTGGAGGTTCAAATACCACGAACAGGTGCCGTCGGCGTGTCGTGCGATGAGCGAGTCGAAGGCCCGCTCGGCGAGATCGAGCGGCGTGCGACAACGCTCGTCGACAAGGCGGGCCAGCTCGGCTGGTTCGATGTCGATGATGTCGGAGAGCAGATCGGCGTGTATCTCGGAACGGGGGAGCAAGCTGATCGCTTCCCCATCGGTGGATGAGCCGACGATGCGGGTTCGCAACACGTCGTAGGCGTCTACTGCTTGGGTAAAGGCCTGGGCTAGGCGCCCGGCATCGATAGGTCCATCGAAGCGTGACAGCAGGGCCATGTTCTGAACCGGGCTGGTGAGATCCAACCGCTGTGAGGTCCACAGGGCGCGCTGCATAGGCGAAAGCCGGTGGCGCGACGACAGTTCAACTGATGCCATCGATGATCTCAATCCCCTCGGGTCGGCCCTTGTTCACAACCGCCTCTACTCCAACTGGTCATTAGGTCTACGTTGAAAGATGCCCAATCCGATGCAAGAATCTGACTTCTCTTTCAGAAACGCGTTTCGATAGGCATTCGGAGGCGCGCTCTCCCCATCTTTGAGTGTCAAAAGCAATTCTACCAGGCGCAATTCTCGTTGCAGGATGGCATCCTGTGGAGCATGCAGGCCAGAAACAGCAGCCAAGGCAGGCATCGTCGGCGGTTCGTGAAGCCGCTTTCGATCGTCTGTGGAATCGCCCTCATAGTCGTTGGAGTCTTCGCCTCGCTGGCGTCGGCTCATAGCGGCGACCAGTCGTACCTCTACGTCGACGTTAGCGAAAGCGCCCTGGGAGGCAGGATCGAAACGCCGATTGCCGACCTCTGGGTCGCCCTCGGTATAGACGCCCCGGCAGACAAGGAAACCGCCTTCCCGCTCCTGCAGCAAAACGAGGCGGCCATCCAGGCCTACTTCGAAGAACATCTCGGCTTCAGCAACGACGGCAACCAGTGGCCGGTCAGTTTCGGTGAGATCGAACTCTTCTTCTCGGAGGAGACCGAGGTCGACGACAACTACCTCGTCATTCCCTTCGAAGCAGACGTCGGCGAGACGGTGCCCCGGCGTTTCGACCTGACGTTTGACCCGTACCTCGACGAAATGCCCGGTCGCAACCATCTGCTGCTCATCGCCAACGACTGGCAGGCGGGGGTCTTCGACAATGGATGGGAGTCGCTCGTCACCTTCGACGAGGGCGGTCGAACCCAAAACGTTGACCTGGGTGAGACGAGCTGGCTCAAGAACGTGTGGTCCAGCATGAAGTTGGGCATTGATCATATTAAAACCGGCCCCGACCATGTGCTGTTCGTGCTCGTTCTCCTGTTGCCATCGGTGCTCATCTTTCGCGACAAGTGGCGGCCAACAACGGGATTCGTCTCCTCGCTATGGCGAGTGCTGAAGATCGTTACCATGTTCACGGTCGCCCACTCAATAACCTTTACTCTGGCCGGCCTCGACCTTCTCCCACTGCCTCCTTCGAAGCTGGTTGAAGCGATCATCGCGGTGTCGATCGCGGCGGCGGCGGTCCACAACATCAGGCCGATCTTCCCTAACAAGGAATGGCTGATCTCGTTTGTGTTCGGACTCTTCCATGGCATGGGATTCGCTTCCTTGGTCGAAGGGCTGGATGTGTCACGATCGACCCAGCTGCTCTCACTGCTCGGTCGAAACATCGGCATCGAGATCGGCCAAGCCGCCGTTGTTGTGCTCTTGTTCCCCGCACTATTCATGTTGCGCCGCACCCGGTTCTATCGGCCCTTCTTCATCGGCGCCTCCATTCTCATGGCCCTGGTCGCCCTGGTTTGGATGTGGGAACGGCTCTTCGAGACCGACCTCGGGATAGACGCAATCATCGACCCGATCTTCGCCTGGCCCCGGGTATTGATCGGCATCGGCGTGTTCACTGCCTTGGCCGTCGCCGCCTTCTTCATGGAACGAAAGAACGGCCGATTAGAACCGGTGGCGGACAGCCCAGCGATAGTCGAACAGCAACCGGTGGGAGTATGAGCATGGCAGGAACCGATGAGAACCTGATCAGCTCGTTGCTGACGTTCATCAACGCGGAGGTCTCGCTTGTGCATGAGCCGGTCGAGGCTGGAACCGACCTCTTGCTCACCGGCGCTGTCGACTCGCTCGGTGTTGTCACCGTGACCCAGTGGATCGAAGACGAACTCGGCTTCGAGGTAGACCCGACCGAGGTCGTTCTTGAGAACTTTCAAACGGTCGAGCTCATGGTCGCCTTCTGTCGTTCAAAGCTTGGCGCCGTAGCCGAAGCCTGATCGTTGAAGGCTGATGGCCAAACCTTGAGAGAGCCAGAAGCTCTAAGCTTCCGCTTCTGGCTCGGCGATTCGCTGCCGGGCCGTACGACGATCGATCTTGCCGCTCGGGGTTAGGGGAAAGGCATCGACCGCCTCGAAAGCCGATGGCACCGCATAGTTCGGGACCTGGCGGGCGACCGCCTGGCGCCACTCGTTCACATCCGGTTCGTCGGCGCCGGGCGCAGCCACATAGTGGGCGACGAGCACATGCTCGCCGTCGCTGCCCCTGACACCGACAACAGCCTGCTCGACGCCAGCCAGATTGCCGACCGATGCTTCGACGACTTCAAGCTCGATCCGGTTGCCGCGCACCTTCACCTGGTTGTCTTTGCGGCCGAGAAAGATCAGGTCACCGGCATCGGTTCTTTCGACCAGATCGCCGGTGCGATACCAGCGTTGCTCCAGGCCGTCGGGACCGACGCGGCTCATGAAGCCGGCCGCTGTGAGGTCGGGACGATTCCAGTAACCAGCCATCATCGTCGAGGTACGCACGATGAGTGCACCGACACCGGGCCCATCGATAGGGCCGTCATCGTCGTCGATGAGCATGACCTCGGCGTCACGGCTGGCCTCGCCGATCGGCACTGGCGGTACCGCTTGATCACTTGGCGACGATGTATCGCTGAGGTAGGGCTGATAGCGCTCGCTGAAATGACAGTGGGTGCACTGGTTCACCTCGGCCGGGCCGTAGACATTGCTGAACTTGGCGTGGGGGAGCAACCTCATCAGTTCGAGGAGAGGTTCAGGGGGGAAGACCTCGCCAGCGGGCATCACCCACCGAACCGAGGAGAGGTCGCGCTCACCGAGCGCACCGCGATACATCATCTGCTGCATCAGCGATGGCACCGTGTAAAGCGTGGTGCAGCCCTGCTCGGCGAGATAGGTAGTGAGGCTTGCCGGCATACGAAGATAGGGCTCGGGGATGAGCACGACGCGAGAGGCGGCGCTGACTCCGGCCAGAACCTCAAAGGTCGACATGTCGAAGTGGAGGGGCGAGAAGTTGGCTACCCGATCGTCAGGCCCGAGTTGGTAGATCTCGGCTGCCATCAAGGCGTAGGCCATGCCCGACCGATGGGTATGCATAATGCCTTTCGGCTTGCCCGTCGAGCCCGAGGTATACATCACGTAGGCCAGGTCATCGGCGAGATTGTTGGACGGCGGCGACGGCTCAAGTGTGGCCACCTCGTCCCAGCTCGGCTCCAGGCCGACGGCGATCACCGATGCCTGGATCGCTTCGACCCCTTTGGTCCGTGGCGGGTGCGTCACCAGTACCTTGATGCCGCAGTCGGCCAGAATCGTCTCGACCGTGGCCGTTGGTGCCAGCGGATCGATCGGGACATAGGCGGCGCCGGCCCGCACGATTCCGTGAACGGCGACCAGAGATTCGATCGACTTGTGCAGGTAGATGCCAACCCGGTCGCCGCGCTGCACCCCGACCTGAATGAGGGCTGTGGCCAGCTGACCGACACGGCGATCAAGCTCGGCCCAGGTGAGCGACTCGGTCCCGCACACCGCTGCGATCCCATCGGGATGAGCTTGTGCTGCGCTCGGAACGAGCTGGGAGAGAAGATACCGATGTTGTTGGTTGCCGCGCATCCGAAAACCTGCCTCAAGCGTAGGGAGAGATTAAGAAAGTCATTGATCAGGTGGAGTGCTGGTTGCGTAGACTAACGGCACCTGAACACAAGACGCGCCGTACGGGTACCAACGACTATGAACTCACCTCCAAGCTACGATCCCGAACTGGCGCTCGCCGCCCTCACCGATCTCCATCATCCGATCAAGCTGAAAACTGCTGAATGGGCGGCCGCTGAACTTGTCGACGAAGACCTTGACCGGCGTGACGTTGCCTGCGAGTTCTGGCCCGGAGGATGGGCCCGCGCCGCCGATCACGGCCTGATCGGCTCCATGGTCGACATGGATCATGGCGGTGGTGGCGACGACATCATCACCGCCCTGCTGCGATTCGAAGGCCTCGGCTACGGGTGCGAGGACGCCGGACTGGCCTTCGCGCTGAGCACCCAGGTCTGGACGATGCAACCTCTTATCCAGCGCTTCGGTTCCGACGAACAGAAGGCGGCGTACCTGCCTGGGCTCTGTGATGGCTCACTCAAGGGAGCCTTCTGCATCACCGAAGCCGACTCCGGCTCGGACACCTTCTCGATGGCTACGCAGTTCGAACCAAACGACCAGGGCTTTGTACTGAACGGGACGAAGTCCTACGTGACGATGGGTCCTGAGGCCGACGTCTTCATCGTGTTTGCCACCAAAGACTCGGCGCTCGGCCAATGGGGAATAACCACCTTTCTTGTTGATCGCAGGGCCGAAGGCGTGAGCATGGGGCCGAACCGTCCGAAGATGGGATTGCGTACAACACCCTTCTGCGATGTCACCTTCGACGGTGTCCAACTCGACGCATCAAACGTTCTTGGCACCGTCGGGTCTGGCGCATCTGTTTTTTCCGCAGCGATGGAAGCGGAACGAGCTTTTGTTCTCGCCGCCCAGATCGGGGCCATGGAACGACAGCTCGACCAGACCGTTGCCTTTAGCCACAGTCGTCGACAATTCGACCAGGCGATCGCTGAGTTCCAGGCCGTCTCCCACCGGCTCGCCGAGATGAAGCTTCGGCACGATAACTCTCGCCTGCAGCTCTACCGGTCGGCCATTCTGTTCGCTCGTGGCACGCCCTCGATGGAAGCCGCCGCCCTGGCCAAGATCCAAGCCAGCGAGGGCGCCGTTGCTTCCTCGCTCGACGCCCTGCTCACCCATGGGGCGCGCGGCTATGTAACCGAATTTGGGATTGAGCGAGACCTGCGCAATGTGGCCGGAGGCGTCGTGTACGGCGGAACATCGGATGTGCAGCGCAATATTGTCGCCCGCATGCTCGGTCGCAAGGGCAAGCGCTAGCCTCTTGCGCCTAGAAGGCTGCTAGGAGCGCGATTGGAACTCGGCGGTTGCGACCACCGTTTTCCCCTGTGTCGTTGTGGCGATGACAGAGACCGAACCGTTTCCCGCGGTGGTGGCTCGAATCGGCAGCTCGGTTCCACCCTCATGGAGCGAGCCGTCGGGCGCTATCCACGACCACTCCTCGGCTCCTTCGACGACAGCGGAGAACGAACTTGCTTACCCAACGGTTAGAACGTTGGGGCCGGTTATGGCGACCCGAATGTTCGCTTCGCTGAGCTCCGATGTGGACAGGCCGTTGCCGGCGTCGCTCACCTGAACCGCGGAACCTTCGTCTCCGTTGAGGATGGCGTTGGCCCCCCAACCGGCGCCCAGACCGAGTAGGCCGGCGAGGGCTGCGGCTCCAAATGCTCCCTGGACCCGGCGCACGTTGCTGCCATCGAGCGTGTCGCCATTCCCCGACGTTGAGGGAAAGGCCGACTTGGACGTCGTGATTGTCACAGCGTCTCGTTCGATACCGCGAGGCGAGCCGAGGGCTGTTCGGAGCTGGGTCGCCCATTCGCCAACATCGCGATGACGCTCGGCCGGAACCGGTTCCAGACCACGTTGGAGCACCTGTCGTAGCTGGCCAGACGCGTTGAGATCCTCGAGAGCATGACGCCGAAGGTAGGGGTCAGCCGGTGGAGCGGTTCCCGTCAACAGCCAGAAGACAAGAGCGGTGCACGAGTAGAGATCAGCCCTGGAATCGACGGTGGCGATATGGCCCTGCTCAGGCGGACGGAATCCTGGCGTGCCGACGGCGGCGGTAAGTCCCGAGTCGAGGCCGAGCTGTTTTGCAACGCCAAGATCGGCCAGGAGAAGCGACTCGATCGGCTCGACGAGCGAGGTTGGATTCTCCTCCGGACCAAACAGGAGAAGGTTCGCCGGCTTGATGTCTCGGTGTACGATCTTGTGAGCGTGGAGCACGCCAACCGCCGATTCGAGCGCATCGACGACGGCGACAAGCTGATGGAGCGGGATAGCACCAAGCTGTGCATGCACGCGGGAAGCTCGCTGGAAGAGATCGGTTCAGGATTTTCCCGGCCAGATCCAGTTGGCGTGTCCAAATCTGATCTGGCCGATCGTCGTAGCAGTACATCAGCAAGTAAGACGGCACCGGCCGTCCAGTCCAAAAGGGAGATAGACCATGCGTTACATGCTTCTGCTTTACCGTGCCCCCAACGTCGGGCCTCAGCCAACCGATGCAGATTTCGGTGATCACATGCAATCTTGGTTCACCTACACGAACGACCTGGAAAAGGCTGGCGCCCTGGTCGCCGGGGATGCCCTCGAGGGCGTCGAGACGGCTACGACGGTCAACGTTCACGATGGCAAGACCGTTTCGACCGACGGCCCCTTCGCCGAGACCAAGGAAGTGCTGACCGGTTACTACATGATCGACGTCGCCGACCTGGACGCCGCCACGGAGTGGGCAGCGAAGGTGCCAAGCGCTCCGTATGGATCGGTCGAGATTCGCCCGATCATGGAGATCCCGAGCTAGTCGTCGATGACTATGGCTGGTTCTGAGGTTGCCGAGGTTTTCGGTGATGAGTGGAGCAAACTCGTCGCCGTCCTCATGAAAGACCTCGGTGACCTAGATCTGGCCGAAGAGTCGGCTCAGGACGCCTTTGTGGAGGCGGCCAAGCGGTGGCCCGAAACCGGTATGCCCGATCGTCCTGGCGCCTGGCTGCTCACCGTGGCCAGACGTCGAGCCATCGACCAGCTTCGCCGTGATCAACGTTTCGTCGATCGGCTGCCAGCACTGGCTTCCAGAATCGAGGAGCCGCCACCGGAGCCGGCAGCCCTGGGCGATGATCAACTCGCCCTGATCTTCGGATGTTGCCACGATTCTCTTGGTGTCGATGCCCAGGTCGCCTTGACGCTACGTCAGGTCTGCGGCCTCACGACAGCCCAGATCGCGTCGGCCTTTCTGGTGGAAGAACCGACGCTGGGGAAACGTTTGGTGCGGGCCAAGGCGAAGATCCGCTCGGCTGGCGTGCCCTTCACGGTGCCGCCTCCGGAGCGACTCTCGCAACGGCTTGGGGCTGTGCTGCACTGCATTTACCTGATTTTCAACGAGGGGTATGCCAGCGCCAACAGCCCCGAGCTGGTGCGAGGCGATCTTTGTGACGAGGCCTATTGGCTCGTCGATCTTGTCGCTCGGCTCGTGCCCGACAATCCTGAGGTGCTCGGTCTCCAGGCCCTGATCCGCTTCATCGACGCCCGGCGCCCGGCCCGGTTTGCGGTCGATGGTTCGGCCGTTTTGCTACAGGACCAGGACCGCACGCTTTGGAACCATGCGATGATCGCTGAAGCCGACATGCTCTTGAGGCGGGCACTCAACATGGGCCAGGCCGGGCCGCTCCAAATCCAGGCCGCCATCGCTGGCGTGCATGATGCGGCCACCGTCTACGACGAAACCGATTGGCAAGAGATCCTCGGGCTCTACACCGTTTTGCGCATGTTGCTGCCTGGGCCGGTGATCGAACTGAACCGGGCGGTTGCGGTTTCTATGGTCGATGGGCCCGAGGCTGCACTCGACCTTCTAGACGACCTCGCCGAGCAGCTAGCTGAGTACCGGTATTTTCATGCCACCCGAGCCGACCTGCTCCGCCGCCTTGAGCGTGGGGCCGAGGCGGCGACCGCCTACCGTCTCGCCATTTCGTTGACCACGAATCGCGAGGAGAGCCAGTTTTTGCGTCGACGCTTGGGCGAAGTCGACACCGAACAGCGATACTGAACTAGTGATCGACAGGTCGATGAGAGCGAAATGGATGAATGCCGTTGTTCTGATCATCGTCGGCGCCTTGCTTGCGGTGATCAATCGCGGCGAGGGCTTGTTTTCCGCCTACCTCTTGCCTCTCGCCTGCGTCGTCCTTGCCGTGGTGATGTCGCCGATTGGTGCTAAACCATCGGTCGCTCACGACGAGGCCCAGGCGCTTGCTCGCGGCCAGGGGCGGGCTCTGATTTACCATCGCCCGGGTTGAATGTATTGCCAGCGCATGCGTGTCATGCTCGCCGGAAAACGACCAGCGCCGATCTGGGTTGACATCTGGGCTGATCCGAAGGCTGCGGCTTTCGTCCGTTCAATAAACGATGGCAACGAGACGGTGCCAACGGTGGTTATGGGGGAGCGAATCGAGACAAACCCCCCGCCCTCGGTCGTTCGGGAGTTTGTGAGCTCCGCTGGTTAGGCCTGCTCGTCGGGGAGCGAAACTAGCTGTTCTCGCAGGCATACCCATCGTTGTCAGCGTCTAGCCGGTAGGGGTCGACGCGAGGGTCGATGATGGTGACGGACTCATCAATGTCGGAACAGTTGAGATCGTCGGTGATCGGCAGGCACGGGGTGTAGGCCTGGTGGCAGCCCGCTGCTTGGGTGGTCGTCGTGACGGCTGGTGATCCGGTTGTCGACGTTGCGCACGGCTTGTCGGGTACGTCATCGCTGGGCAGCGGGTGCCGGTTTCTGAACTCGTCCGAGAGCGAAAAGTAGAGCATTGCTTTCGCTCGTGTTAGCCGGCCGTCGGCGAGGCGTTCAGACCAGTACGCACCGCCCTTGGCATCCGGCGCTCGATCGAGCACGTTGCCGTAGATGAGATCGATGAACTCCTCATCCGAGAGATCGCCGTAGGTGTTCACGAACTCGGTCGAGTTGGCAAACGACCAGGTGATTCCCTCCAAGGTTGCGCAGGCGTCGATTCGTTGTGTCCAGTACGAGGCTCCGGACGTATCGGGTTGCCGATCGAAGAACGCCCAGTAGAGACGTAACGCGTCGGCGTGACGGCTGGTAAGCGCCTCATCGGCCACGAGTTGCTCAAAGCTCTGTTCGGCCTGGGCCGGGGTCTTTCCCGACACGGTTGCGAGGCTGGCGACAAGCGCGAGCATGGCGGCGAGAATGAACGTGCGGCGGATCATCATGAAAACCTAGACCGACGGTGGCATCTGGTCGTGGTTATTCAAATCAGGTTGGTCTTACTGGCCCTCAAGATTTGTTTTGCGGGGCGGCTGCCATGACGGAAGAGGTCCGATCTTGACCGGTCGTTCCGAGGCGTAAACGAGTTCCCACGCCCTCGGCCAGCCATTGCCGGAGCAGCCCTCGAGACCAGCCGTTTGTGGCTCCATCAAGCCAGCAGGACGGCCGGGTACAGGACACCTCTCGGCCGGGTGTCGCTGGCCGATCAAGTGTCCGACTTCATGATTGATCAGATAGACCCGATAGCTCGCCACATCGGTGTCCCAGCCGTCGAAGGCGAGGCGCCAACGGTCGGCGTTGAGCGCCACGGTCGCCCCGTTCTGGCAACTCACCTTGCTGTAGGTTTCGAGCGGTAGGCAGAGAGCATCGACCGCAGCGCCATCGGCCAGCACCACCTGGAGCTCGCTCGCCGGATCGGGCACAAAGGTGAAACCGGCTTGCACCCAGCCTTCCGGCCGGTTGAGCACATCGAAAACCGCGGTTGCGAGCTCGGCGTCGGTCACGTCATCGACGCGTGACTCGACTCGTAATCGAATCTCAATCTGTTCGGCCTGTCTATCGCCGGGGGTCGACACGACCACCGGTTCGCTTGCCGATGGGGTTGAGCTCGACGTTGCCGTTGCTGCCGAGGCTGTCGTTGAGGAAGGATCGGTCGCTGCCGACGTCGTTTCTACGAGGAGGGCGGTGAGGGTCGAGCCGGTCGTCGACACCGTTGATGGTGCTGGCAATGTTGATGGTGCGGGCAATGTTGTTGTCGCCGATGAGGTCGCCGACGAAACGTTGGAACTGTCGGCCGCGACGCTGCCAGCATCGGAGGCGGTCTTTGCCGATGACGAGGCATCGCTGGCGCAGGCACTAAGCAAAAGCCCTACAGCGCACGTCAGCAGAACACAGCGGCGATGGAACACGGCTCAAGGCTACACGAGCGGTCGTTGCCGTTGCTGGTCGTCTGGCACCTTGAGAGCGCCTGATAGCGATTGTTGACGCAGGTGACGGTATCTTGGAGTAGACAATCTGAGCCGAACCGTTCAACGTGTGGCTCAACGAGAAGTGCGGCGGCGAGCAAGGGCGATGAATCCGACGAAGAAAATGACAGCACGATCAGCGGTGAGCTGGCTGATGTTGGCGTCGCTTGGCGCCTGGACTGCCATCGGAACGTTTTTGTTTATTGCCGGACCCGGCGGTGCAGTTCCCGAGAGTGAGAACGAAGCATCGACCGTTTCGATCGCGGCTGACACCCCAACCGTCGTGGCAGCCGATAGCGGCGCGACGGTGGCGACCGAGCGTTCCAGTACAGCTCTTCCGGCCTCTACCGCTGCACCGGTTGCTCCCCCTTCGCGTCGAGCCCAGAGCACCGGACCAGCACCCACCGACATGACAGACGTTGCTCTCGCCACCGAACCGGCTCCGGGATGGGGCGCCTACGAGGCTGGTTGTAGCGGCGATTTTGAGCTGCTCTACGGGGCTCGGACAACGCCAAAGAAGTTTGAGTATGTGGTCTGCGTAAACAGCGAAGGTCAGCTTCGTTACCACGGGATCGATGTAGCAAGCGGCTCCGACATTCGCCTTCGCGGCTGCCTCGATGTTGGGGGCAGGTTTGTCTTCGCGGCCGACGATTCGTGGCGCTACATCATCGGCGACAGCCGGCGAACGGCCACCCAATCGGGAATAGATCTCCATCGATCGTCCTCCCAAGTAGCGTGGTCCTATCCCGCCGGGGAAGAATGGGGCTTGGCCGTCAACGCCGAACGAGTTCTCGACGGCTGTTAAAAAAGTATTGTCCACACTGGACAATGTATGGAGCAGCGAGGTGTGCATGGTATGGACGCTGCTGCCCGCAATGCGCTGACTCTGGACATATCCGGTAGTCGGCGGCGCCTCCCCACCGCCGTGAGATCGCCCACAATGAGTTTCGACAACTTCTATCACCATGAATTTCCCCGGATGGCGTCGCTGGCCTGCACCATCTGTGGCGACTACCAGCAGGGTGAAGACCTCGCCCAGGAGGCAATGGCCCGCGCCCATAAACACTGGCATAAGGTCGCCGAGTACGACCGGCCTGGAGCCTGGGTGCGGCGGGTGACGATCAACCTTGCCCTCTCCCGCTCCAAACGATTCAAACGGGAGGTTTCCGCTCTGACGAGCCTGGTGCGCCAGCAGCCTTCGAACGACCGGGTGGGAGGGCAGCTGACTAGCCCTGGTGTAGACGTCATCATGGAGAGCCGCTTCGACAGCGAGGTCTGGACCGCCGTCCAGCAGCTTGCCCCTCGCCAGCGTGCGGTCATCGGGTTGTTCTACCAGGACGATCTCTCGACATCGGCGATCGCTGAGATTTTGGGTTGCAGCGTTTCCACTACCACGTCACATCTCAATCAAGCCCGGACCCGTCTGGCCGAAATCCTGGGAGAACCCCACCCGGACGCAAGCACGCAAGCCTCCGAGCAAGGAAGCGGGACACCTTCATGAATATCGATGACAGACTGCGGTCGGCGCAGCGTGGTCAGCTCGATGCCGTACGCGATCATGTGACGGCGAATGGTCTCGCTCGACCGCCGGCTCGACCTCAACGACCATCTCCCGGCCGTCTGGTCTTTCTCGCTGCGGCGGTTGTTGTCGTCGCCGTGGCCGGTGGGCTGGTTGTTCCGCAGATCACCCAGAACCGACAAGATCGCCTCGAGATGGTTACGTCGGTCGATGCGGCCACGCCATCACCAGAACCGGCCGAGCAGGCAACGACCGAGCAGACGACCACCATCCCGACGACCGTGAACTCAGCAGAGGCCGAGTCGACGGTCTCAACCGCGCTAACCGCGGAGCAGACCGAGACTACGGCCTCCTCGGAATCGGCGGTTACGACCTCGGCCGAGCCGGGCACGACCTCAGGGGGGGACGGTACGACATCCTCAGCCGTATCATCGCCGACGTCGACAGCGCCGAACGGTACATCGAGCCAGTCGACGACCAGCGCCTCCTCATCGACATCTACTCCGGCCGATGATGTCGCTCTGGCTCAGCCGGTAGCGAACCTGGTGTGCCCAAGCGGTTATCGGGCGCCCCTCGAGCGGGCAGGCACCATCTATCTCTCCGACAAGACCGGTTGGAAAAAGAAGGACAGTCTCATCGACGAACAGGATGGCCCGCACTACTACACCGAGTGGGAACCCAATTTTGAGGGCTTTGTTGCCGTTGAGGTCGTCCTGCCCAAGCCGGTGATGGCCACCGATATCCGCGTAGCTCAGAACCCATTCGTCGAGGTTGGGGGAACCCTCAACCTCGAAGCCGCTGGCAACTCGTTCACCCTGGAGCTTCAGGGCATGGGGGGTTGGGTGGTTCATGAGTTCGATGAGCCGACCAGGCTCGATCGGTTCACGATCGAGCGCGACAACATCAAGACAAACATCGTTGAAGTGCTGATCTGCGTTGACAGGCCCTAGGCCGCACGCTCCCTACCTACCTACCCACGAGCAGACCCTTCGAAGAGTTCGATATCCAGGCGATGCACAATGCATAGCGTTGGATGATCCGTCGCTGTGAGGTCATCGCCTTCGAGGATGTGGAGCTGTCGGCTTTGGAGATCAGTGGTGTCGCCGCCTGTGTAACTCTCGAGTTCACCGTCGCAAGAGTCGTCGCTGAAGAAGGGGATGGCGGGCTGGCCATCGGCTTTAGGCAGAACCTGATCCTGGGTGGAGATCACCTCGAAATGATGAGGCTCGTCGCAGTCGACGAGGCGGGCGTCGGCGTCGTCCATCACGTAGCAGTCGCCGACCGCCGCTGACGGTGGTGTTTGGAGCTCGATCCAATCGACGAGCCCTGAGCCAAAGACCGAACGGGCCAGAAAAGCAAGCGCGACGATCAGCACGATCAGGGCGGCGACCAGCACACCGAGCACGATGAGGCATCCCTTCATGCCAAACCGACGGCCCGACGACGGTGGCGGTGTCGGCAAGGGGGCTGAAGCCCCGATCGGTGGTGACCATTGGGTCGGCGGCGCCTGGCTTGGAGGAACGTTCGTCGGTGGCATCTGTGACGGAGGCGGCCCAGGAGGAGGCGTTCCACCGGGCGGCGGACTCATTGGCGGAGGAGTCGACGGGGGGTAGTTGTGGGGTTCAGGCGGTCCGGGTGGTTGAAGATCAGACACCTTCTCACTCTAGACCCGGGCTAGATTAGGGCAACAATGACCAAGAAAGTGCGCTATTTCGAGGACTTGTCGGCCGGTGATCGGTTCGAGATCGGATCGTTCACGCTGAGTGAAGAGGAGATCATCTCCTTCGCCGAGCGTTACGATCCTCAGCCCTTCCATGTTGATGCGGCGGCTGCCGCTGACACGATGTTCGGTGGCCTCATCGCCTCGGGTTGGCAGACGGCGGCCTCTGTGATGCGCCTCATGGTTGATGGGTTTATCTCCGTCGAATCCTCGCTTGGATCACCCGGCATGGACGAGCTACGCTGGCTTCGTCCTGTGCGACCCAACGTTTCCTATGCCGCGACCATTGAAATCACCGAGAGCCGACCATCTCGGTCGAAGCCCGATCGTGGCACCGTGTGGAGCGTGGTGCAAGTAACCGATCCCGAGGGCGAGGTTGTCTATACCTCCAAGGGCATGGGCATCTATCTGAAGCGCCCTCCTCAAGCGTGACCACCTCCCTGCTCTGGGTCTTCTTTCTCCTGGTCGCTTGCATCGATTGGTGGTCGGTAGCGTCGGGTCGGGCCGACGTGGAGCGGTGGGCCAAACCATCCACCCTGCTCGTGCTGATCATGGTGGCCCTCGCCCTGCCCTTTGATCCGGCCGCGGCCAAAGTTGCGATTGTCATCGGGCTTTTCTGTGGCCTCGTCGGCGACGTCTTGCTTCTACCGACAATAGATCGCTTCATGGGTGGCCTGATCTCGTTTTTTGTCGGCCATGTCGCCTATGTCATCGCCCTGCTGCAGGTTGGTGTGGCCAGCGATGCCTGGCTGATCGTGGCCGGCGGTGCCACCGTTATGTTGCTGGCCGTCGCCCAGATGCCTCGGCTGTTGGCCGCTGTCAGCGACAATCATGGAGCACTTTATGTGCCGGTGGCAGGGTATGTGGTTGTGATCCTGGCGATGACCGTCGCGGCCTTCGTTACCGGTCGGCTCCTGCTGGCCGGAGGGGCCGTCTTGTTTGTTGCCTCCGACAGGCTCCTGGCCGAGGACCGATTCGTAGAGCCTCGCCCGTCACTGCGATGGCTCGTGCATGTTCTCTACCACCTGGGTCAGGCTGGCCTGGTGGCAGGCATGGCGTTGTAGCTCACGACAGGTTGCCGCTAGCCCATCTCAGTACGCTCAGTATCCGCGGTCCCGGTCGACCAGGTTTACGAACTTCTTGTCGCCGTCGAGGGCGTTAAGATTCGCTTCAAGAATCGTGGCCACACGGGTGAAGTAGTCCAAACTATGGCCCGCCGTGTGGGGGGTAAGGAAGAGCCCAGGCGTATTCCAGTAGGGGCTGTCCTCGGGGAGCGGCTCGGTGGGGAAGACATCGATCGCAGCTGCCTTCAGCTTTCCCGAATCGAGAGCGGCAACGACCGCGTCGAGATCGGTGATTGTGCCGCGAGAGGCATCGACCAGATACGAACCGTCGGGAAGGGCGGCCAGGTCATCAGCCCCGATGAGGCCAACCGTTTCATCGGTGAGCGGGCTGAGCACGATCACGACGTTGGCATCGTTCAACAGCTGGTGTCGGTCGGCGGTCGCCACGACCTGATCGAATCCTTCAAGCGGTCGTCCCGAACGGGTGACCCCGGTGGTGCGCATGCCGAAGGCCCGCAACCGTTGAGCCACGCTCTGGCCAATGGTGCCAGCTCCAACGACACAGGCCGTCGAGCCTGAGAGGACAAACGGCAAGACGCCCTTCCACCGATGGTCCCGTTGCTGGGTAACCAGGGTTGGGATGTGCTTCGTGATGGCTAGGAGCAAGGCGATGATGAACTCGGGCATCGCTGGCTCGTGCACGCCGGTGGCATTGCACACGACGACGTCGTCGGCCAGCGTCGGGTCGGGGAGAAGCCAGTCGACACCGGCGCCCGGCGATTGGATCAGACGTAGGTTCGGGGCTTCGGCCCAGTGGCCTCGGGGGGTGTGGAGGCCATAGAGAATCTCGATCGAATCAAGGGCGTCCAGCAAGGCTGGTTCATCGTCGAGCAGGATGATTTCACGCTGGGGAAAGCGCTTGGTCAACAGGTCGAGAGAACCTTTGGCCATGGCGCGCGGATAGAGATGAATGGGTGCAGACATGGGGTACCTCAGGCGGCTCTGTAGCGGCCGGATTCGACCTCGATGGCTTCGCCTCGGTCGAGCATGCGCTCCACATGCAGCTGGGCGGTACGGCGCTCGACGGCTTCGAGGAAGACATGTTCGACATGGGGTCGATAGACGAAGCGGTGGGCCACCATCTCGTCCAGGTCGTGAGGCTCGCTCAGGAACGCAAGCATCCGGCTGTGGCGGGTTTCGATAACGGCGTGGAAGTTGTCGACCATGTCGACAAACGTGTCTCGCCCTTCGATGATGCCCTTGTGGTGGAAGGTCACGTACCAGTCGGCCTCCACGTCTCTGACCTTGCGGAGCGACTCGTCGAACTGGTCGAGGTCGGACCACACATCGCCGTAGTAGGGGCCGAACCCGGTGAGGTCGATGTCGGAGAGGAAGAAGACGTTGTCGATCTGAAAGCCACTGTGGCCCCGGGTATGCCCGGGCAGGTGCATCGCCTCGACTCGAACCCCACCGAGGTCGAAGACATGGCCGTCGTTGAATCCTTGGGCGTCGTCGCGGCCCTGGTAGTAGAACTCTTCCAAGACCTGGGCGGTGAAATCGGCCCGAACCTGGCCTTCTAAGCCATAGACGTCCATCAAGCCTTCGATGGACTGAGCAGCGACGAGGTCATCGTGGTGAATATGGATGCGAGAGTCGCTGAAGAGGCCGTTGCCGGGCAGATGATCCTCATGTCCGTGGGAGTTGATGACGGCGTCGATCATCACCGGCGCCCCTCCTCTTTGGACCACCGTGACCGAGGGGTCGATGAGCACACTTTCGGCCGAACCCTGCACCAACACCGAATTGCCGGACGGGTAGGCGCCATTGTCGGCACCTCGAAGAACACTGACCTTGTCGGTGAGACGGATTTGGTCGTCGCCCCACGAAACTTCTTGCGCCGGCCGATTGCTCTTTGAAGTACCCGACGTGTTGGCTGCCATCGCTCAAACCCTACCGGATTGAGGCGCTGTGATCGAAGTCGTCCGTGGCCAAACATTTGGGTGGAGATTCGATTGAGGATTCGGTGATTGAAGTTGTGGCGTTGTCTGCAACACTAGGCGGATGCCTAAGCAGAGCGACGAGCTGACCTGGTTCGATATCCCGCATTTGCGTCGACCCCTCCTCCTCGTCGGCTTCGAAGGTCTCTTCGATGCGGCCGAAGCAGCCAGCGGTGCCCTCAGCTGGATCAAGGATCGGACCGAGTCGACCGAGATCGCCATGCTCGATCCGGAGAACTTCTTCAACTTCCAAGAGTCTCGACCCGCTGTTCGTATCGACACCGACGGCGATCGGGTCATCGATTGGCCTGCGACCGAGATCTATTCGGTCGAGACCGATTCGTTCCGAGACCTGGTGGTGATGATGGGAGCAGAACCGCATCTTCGCTGGCCAACCTTCGCCGACTATGTGCTTGATGTTGCTCGCAGAAGCGGCTGTGAGATGGTGGTGACTATGGGGGCTTTCGTTGGAATGGTTCCCCACACCAGGCCGTTCTCGGTGACCGGGTCGGCCGTGCACCCAGAACTGGCCCGCCGCCTTAACCTGGCCCGCCCGTCCTATCAGGGTCCAACCGGCGTGATCGGTGTTATCAACGAACGGCTGGAGCGATCCGATATCCCGGTGATTTCGTTGCGCGTGGAGGTGCCGCACTACGTGCCTGGCCCACCGAACCCCAAGGCGACGCGGGCGCTTCTTCGACGGTTGGAAAACACCATCGGTGTGCAAATGGGCTACGAAGATCTCGATACCGACGTCGAAGAGTGGATGATGCGGGTCGACCAGGCTGTGCTGGCCGATGATGAGTCGCGCGAGTATGTGGAACGACTCGAACGCCAAGCCGACTCCGACGAAGACATGTTGCCCTCGGGCGACGATTTGGCCGCTGAACTCGAAGCCTTCCTGCGGGGTGCAGGTGCGTCCACCGAGGACGAAGTAGAAAGCATCGATCTCGATGATCTTCAGAGCGACTACCCCGAGAGCGAAGAAGAGTAACCTTCGGCTCCTGCTCTGTCGGTCCCGGGCTCAGCCGAGCGCTACTCTTGGTCCATGATCGAAGACGGTGTACGCGAACTGGCTAAGGGAAAGAACTTTGCTGCCCTCACCACCCTGATGCCGGGAGGGCAGCCACAAACCCACGTCATGTGGGTCGATTGCGATGACGAGCACATCCTCATCAACACCGAGGTCCATCGTCGCAAGTTCAAGAATGTCGAGGCCGACCCGCGGGTCACGGTCGCCATCTGGAACGCCGAGAACCCCTACTCGTTTGCCGAGGTACGGGGCCGGGTGGTCGAAACGGTCACCGGCCCTGACGCTCTGGCCAGCATCAACGCCCTGTCCAACAAGTACACGGGCGGCGACTATGCGCCGGAGATCCAGTCGGAGCGAGTCGTGCTCAAGATCTCCCCGGAGCGTCAGATCAGCCGTTAGCCGGAACGTCTCGTCGGGCTCTATTCTCGTCGGGCTCTATTCGTTGCCTTGTACCCGTTGGAGGTCAGGGTTGTCGGCGTCGAGCAAGCCGAGCGCAGCGTCGACGCTTAGAGCGGTACAGAATTCACCGTTGAGGTTGGCCACCGTCATCTGGTGGACGAGTTCTGGCTCATGGTCGACCCCGTCGGGCCCGACCCTGTTGGTGGTGGCGCACCCCTCGGGGATCAGGTAGGTATCGAAGCCAAGATTTCCTGCCATCCTCACCGTGGTCTCCACACACATGTTGGTGAAGAAGCCCACCACCACGAGCCGGCCGATACCGGCTCGCCGTAGCTCGACCTCCAGCGAGGTTCCAACAAAGCCGCTGTTGACGTCCTTGACCACGACGATGTCGGCGTCGGCAGGTTCGAAGCCGGGCTTTTGGGCGCCGGTAGGCAGCGAGAGCTTCAGCGGCGAGGCCTCCTCCCGGCTGTCGTGTCGGGTGAAGGCGATGCGGTGGCCGCTGCGGCGGAAGGCATCGAGCACGCTCGCCATGATGGTTTCAGCCTCGGGGTTGTTGCGCCGCCCGGTGGGGCCGCCCCAATGATCGAGGACGTCGACGCCAACCTGCACATCGATCAGAAGGAGCGCCGTGTCATCTGCGAATGCGGGAATCATGGGCCAAATCTACCGGCCCGTCATCGGTTGCATTACGCCCTCGTGACCTGGACACTTGGACGATGGGTGAGAGCTTCAGCGCTGAGACCGACGACGACTATGACTACGACGTGGCGGTGGTTGGAAGTGGCTTTGGCGGCAGCGTGGCCGCTCTACGCCTCACCGAGAAGGGGTACCGGGTGGTGGTGCTCGAAGCTGGTCGCCGTTTCGGTGCTGATGATTTCCCGAAGAGCAGCTGGGACCTCCGCAACTTTCTTTACGCCCCCCGCTTTGGATTGACCGGCATACAACGCATGAAGTTGCTAAGCGATGTGCTGGTGCTCAGCGGTGCCGGCGTTGGTGGTGGTTCCCTGGTCTACGCCAACACCTTGTACGAACCTCTCGATGGCTTCTACCGCGACAAGCAGTGGGCCCACATCGCCGATTGGCGATCTGAACTGGCTCCTTACTACACCCAGGCCAAACGAATGCTCGGGGTGACGAAGGCACCAGACCGCTCAGCCAACGACGACGTGCTCCGAGAGATCGCCGACCGCATGGACGTGGCCGAGACCTACCGTCCCACCGATGTGGGCGTGTACATTGGCCGACCGGGCGAAACCGTCGACGACCCGTATTTTGGCGGCGTTGGACCAAAGCGAACCGGCTGCATCGAATGCGGCGGCTGCATGGTGGGTTGCCGCCACGGGGCTAAGAACACGCTCGATCGTAATTATCTCTATCTCGCGGAGTCGGCTGGAGCGGTGGTGATGCCCGAACGCAAAGTTGTCGAACTCGTACCCCTGGCTACCTTGAGCAGGTTCGATGCAGGCAGGGCTGGCGACGCCGCCGACTCACCCGGCTATCGCCTCGTTACCGAACGCCCCGGGCCGCGCCCTGGTAGCGATCGATCAGAACTCACCGCAGCTCACGTCGTGTTGGGTGCTGGGGTGCTGGGCACGGTCTCTCTGCTGGCCTCGATGAAGGAACGTGGCGTCTTGCCGCGGTTGTCGAACCGATTGGGGGAGCTGACGAGAACGAACTCTGAGTCGATCGTCGGTTCAACGGCTCGTACCTACGATGCGGATCGAGACTTTTCCAAAGGCCTGGCCATCAGCTCCTCGATCTACCCCAACGCTCACACCCACATCGAGGGCGTGAAGTATCCGGCCGGTTCGAATGCCATGGGTTTGTTATCGGCCCCGATGGTTAGCGGTTCCGGACGATTGCCTCGCCCGGTTCGGTTCGGGTGGAGCATGATTCGCCACCCCCGCACCTTCCTCCGCAGCCTGTCGGTTCGGCAGTGGTCGGAGCGCACCATGATTCTGCTGGTTATGCAGAGCCGTGACAACAGCATCAATCTGCGTTGGAAACGTCGAGGTGCTGGTGTGCGGCTCCGGTCTGAACAGGGAACAGGCGAAGCCAACCCGACCTACATCCCCGAGGCCGAAGAGGCGGCAGCCTTGGCAGCCGAGGTGCTCAATGGAGACGCTGGCTGCTCGCTGAACGAAGCTGTGCTGAACACGCCGGTCACCGCTCACATTCTCGGAGGCTGCGTCATCGGCGACGGAACGGAGACCGGAGTTCTCGACCCCTACCAGCGGGTCTATGGCCACGCCGGGCTCCACGTTGTTGACGGGTCGGCGGTGAGCGCCAACCTCGGGGTGAATCCTTCGCTCACGATTACGGCTCAGGCTGAGCGGGCCATGGCCTTGTGGCCGAACAAGGGCGAGGCCGATCCCCGGCCTGAACTCGGCGCCGACTTCGTGCTGCTCGAACCCGTGGCACCCTTGCATCCCGTGGTGCCGGTCGACGCCCCGGCCGCCTTGGGCTGGTAGCTGGTAGGTCTTCTTGGGCGCTCGTGGTCCATGGGCTAAGGTACGTCGATGGCTCACCATGAATCGGCCTATGACTCGGTCTTTATCGAGGCGTTGCAGTGGATGTGGGGTGATGGGTTCCTCTCGCCGGGCGGACCCGAGGAAGTGGCTGCCTTGCTCACCGACGTCGACATCACGGGCTCCCGCGTGCTCGATGTTGGTAGCGGCCTCGGCGCAGCCGACGTGCTCTTGGTGACCGAGCATAAGGCCGGTGAGGTCGTGGGGATCGACGTAGAACCCCACCTCGTCGATAGGGCGATTGAACGGGTGGCCGCCGCCGGGCTTCAGGATCGAATCAGCTTTCGCCTCGTCGAGCCCGGTCCGCTTCCGTTCAGCCCTGAAGAGTTCGACGTTGTCTTCACCAAGGACGCAATCGTTCACATCCCCGACAAGCAGGGTTTCTACGCCGACGTTCTTCGCGTCTTGCGCCCGGGCGGCCGCTTCGTTGGTAGCGATTGGCTTCGGGGCGGGCCCGAGACGTTCACCGAGGAGGCGCGTCGCTGGTTGGAGATCCTTCACCTCAACTTTGAGATGCAGGATCTCGATGCCACCAAAGCCGCGCTCGAAGCTTCCGGGTTCGGGCAGGTCTCCATGAGCGACCGCAACGCCTGGTATCGCGAAGCGATCAAGGATGAGCTGGCCACCCTGTCGGGCGATCGATACGCCCAACTGGCTGCGATGATCGGCGACGAGCAGGCGGCCTACCGCCACGAGAGCAGCAGCTCAAAGAAGGAAGCGATCGACTGTGGTTTCCTGCGCCCAACCCACTTCGTCGCCACCAAGCCAGCCTCGTAGCGACTGCAATCGAGCACTGCAATAGAGCACTGAAATCGAGCACTGCAAGAAGCGATTTCATAGACAAGGTCGATGCTGCGCCTTGGACTTGGGCGGGCTGTCGTAGCTGAGCGTCACCGTACTGTCATGGAACCGGTGTGGTGTTGGTGGCGCCTGGGGCATAACCACAAGCCTCATTCTTTGGAGACCACATGAGACTTCCACGAACGTCCACCAGGGCGGTTGCCCTTCTGGCCGCCTTACTCGCCTTCGCTACCATCGTGCCGATAACCCCGGCGTCGGGCATGGAACCGCCGTCACAGCCAGAACCATCCGGATGCGATTATTCGGCCGCGGCGGCCAACGATGGGTGGGGTTGGAATCCTGCTACGGGTACGTCGTGTGCACCGCTGACGAGCTCGGGCAGCAACGACGATCCGCCATCCTCGGGATGTGATTACTCGGCCGCGACAGCCAACGGTGGGTGGGGTTGGAATCCTACTACTGGTACGTCGTGTGCGCCGTCGACGAACTCGGGCAGCAGCACAGAATCCTCGGCGTTCTTTCTTCCTCGTCTTCTCAGCGGCGTTCGCTATGGCAGCAGCATCGTTCTTGAGTGGACGACCGATGATCCAACTGCCGACTACGTGATCGTGCGCAACGGCGTCCGCATCGCCGTGACGGACGGACGCTCCTATACCGACTCGGTTTACGACGCAGAGGTCAGCTACAAATATGCTGTCTACGCCAGGCGAGGAGGCGTCACTATGAGGCCGAGGCCTCCGTTGCCACCGCTGCCTCCTTTTTCTCCCACGATTGAGCTTGCACCGGGAAGCGACACAGACGTTGGTGGAGCGCCGGCGACGCCTGCTGAGCAAATCCTCCAACGCCTCAACGCCATCGATTCGGCGCTCATCAGTTTCTGGACAGGTTCTCCCATCGTCGGATCCTCCGGCGAAGAGGCCAATCCGTACTGGATGAAACCTTGGGAGTTGTTGGGAAAGTTGTTCCTTACGCTTCTCACCAACCCCACCGCTTCAGCTGAACGAGACGCTACCGCCTTCATCAACACCTACCTGGCGACGGCCGGTTCGGTGGTTCGTGTGCCCTACCAGCCTCGCGGCCCGGGCAGCACCGTCGACCACCAGGCGGTTCTCGAGGCTGAGGTTCGCTCCGATATCCAAGCCGGCATTCGGGATTTTCGTTCCTACCACGGCCGATACCCAGACCGACAGCAGACCCTCGCCATCATTGTCGCCGCGGTCAACAAGGGTATACGTAGCGGTATGAGCACCTCACGGTCCGGCTATGACCCGGGCTCATCCGAGGCCATCGCCGAAGAATGGGCTGGGGGTAATGCCACCGGCGGCGAGTACGGCGGCACGCCGACAGAGTTGCCACCGCCAGCACCAGGCTCAAGCGAAGCGATCGCTTTGGCCGTAACGGGCGATCGAAACAACACCACCGGTGAGTTCGGTGGAACACCGACCGAGCTCGACAGCGACGGCGACGGTGTTCCCGACAGCCGGGACCAGTACCCCAACGACCGCAACCGGCATCGGGACACCTCGGGCATCGATGAGCAAACCAACGATCCTGGTTCGTCCCGGTCAATCGCCGAATCGATCACCGGCGACCCCAACAACACCACCGGCGAGTTCGGAACCTAGGTCGGTCCTTAGGCGGTGGCGGTGGCGGGCTAGGCCGCCACCGCCTTTGGGCTTCGTGCAAGGCCTGAAGCAGGTCGAGTAGGCTACGCGCAAATGCGTACTCCCGACGAACCAACGATTCACACGCGCAGCTTGCATCGTCAGGCGTTGCACGACCGCACGTTCGACTGGGACGATCGTCGCGATTTCGATTGGGCCGCCCGAGGCCTGATCCACCGCCCCGACGACCCCTACATTCTCGACGACGCAGGCGACATCGCCTGGCATCACTATCGTTTTGAAGCCTTCCTCCATGGCGATGCGCCGGTCACCGTGCACCCGTCGTTGTGGCGACACGCCCTTTTGAACAACCACCGCGGCCTGTTCAAGGTTTGTGAGGGTATCTACCAGGTGCGGGGCGAGTCTCTGGCCAACGTGACGTTCGTTCGCGGCGAAACCGGCTGGATCGTTATCGACCCGCTCACCACTGTTGAGGTCGCTCGCTACGCCGTCGAGCTGCTCTGCAAGCATGTGTCTCGTCGCCCTATCAAGGCGGTGATTTACTCCCACACCCATTCCGATCATTTCGGTGGCGTGAAGGGCATGGTCTCCGAGGCCGACGTGGCCAGCGGCAAGGTGAGGGTGATAGCCCCAACCGGGTTCACCGAGTGGGTTTTGAAAGAACAGGGTTTGGCCGCCGAGGGCATGCCTTCGCGCAACGCCTACATGTATGGCGAGAATCTTGAGGTGAGTGTTACCGGGATTGTCGACACCGGGCTTGGTCAGGCCATCGAGGGTGGTGCTGTTTCCTTCATCGAACCGACTGACATCATCCCGCCCGAGGGTGCTCGTCTCACCATCGATGGGGTTGAGATGGAGTTCATGCACGCCCCGGGCGAGGCGCCAACCGGGATCCACACCTACTTTCCCGCCCACCGCACGCTGCACTGCGCCGACAACTGCTACATGTGTTTGCACAACGTCTACACCATTCGAGGCGCCTTTCCTCGCGATGCGATGGCGTGGGCCGACTCGGTTTCGCGCTCGCTCGCTTTCACCGAAGGCAGCTACGAAACCGAACATCTCGTGTCAGGCCACAACTGGCCGGTGTTTGGAGCCGACGAGATCCGCACCTTCCTCACCCAGCAGCGCGATGGCATTCGCTACATGCACGACCAGACCCTGCGCTTGATGAGCCTCGGCCATGTGCCCGCCGAGATCGCCAACCTGATCGAGTTCCCGCCGTCGCTGGATAGGTTATGGCACCTCCGGGGCTACTACGGCACCCTCAAGCACAACGTGCGCGGCATCTACGCCTACTACCTCGGCTGGTACGACGGCAACCCCGCCCACCTCGACGAGCTGCCACCGCGAGAAGTGGCTGGGCGAACCATCCATTACATGGGCGGTGTCGACAATGTGCTCGCCCGGGCCAAAACCGACATGGAGGCCGGGGAGTACCGGTGGGTGGCCCACGTGCTCGACCATGTGCTGTGGCTGGAACCCCACAACGCGGAGGCTCGAGAGCTAGCGGCCCGAGCTCACACCCAGCTGGGCTACCAGGCGGAGAACGCCACCTGGCGCAACGCCTACCTGGGTGCAGCACAGGAGTTGCGTAACGGTTTGCCGGAGCCAAAGAACGCTCGCCTCCTACGTGACGTGCTGAAAGGCATGGAACCGCTGGCGCTGATGAACGCCCTGAGTGTGCGTCTGAACGGCCCGGCGGCCGCCGGGGCCGAACTGGCCGTCACCTGGCAGATGACCGACGCTGTCGTTGCGGCCAGCGCAGCAGCCGAGGGCCACTCGGCCGCTACCTGCCACACAACCTTGCGTAACGCCGTGTTACATCATGGCCCCGGACCGCACCCCGAACCCGATGTCACCGTTTCACTCAAGCGCGAACAGCTGAGCGAGCTGGCTATCGGTCAGCTGTCGCTGTCGGAGCTTCTCGACGGTGGCGCCGCGATCGACGGCGATGATGCCGGCCTGCGACAGCTGTTCGCCATGCTCGACGACTTCCCGCCCTGGTTTCCGGTAGCGAGCCACGACCTCAAGCAGGGCGAAGGGGCGTGAAGCCCATGACACCTGCTTCTCTTCTCGACCAGGCTGACTGGACCTTTCCCATCCCTGTCTTCTACGGCCCTGGCCGTCTGTCGGAGCTGGCGTCGATCGCCGCTTCGGCCGGCATGACCCGACCTCTGGTGGTTACCGATCGTGGCTCTCGGGAGCTTCCGTTTCTTGCCGAGGCCGTGTCGCTACTGCGCGAGGGGGGATTGCTGGCCGAACTGTTCGCCGAAATCTCACCCAACCCGACCGATGCCGATATCTCGGCCGGGCGCGAGATGGCGCGCGAGGGGGATTTTGATGGCGTGATCGCTATCGGTGGTGGCAGCGGCATGGACGGCGGTAAATCGATCAGCCTGGTGGCCCGCAACGACGAGCAGCTGTGGGCGTTCGACTATGACGCGCCAACATCGCCCCCCTGCTCGCCCGACGATTTCGTCCCGCTCCTCTGCGTGCCGACCACGGCCGGAACCGGGGCCGAGACCGAAAGCACGGCGATGGTCACCGATACCGAGCGCGGTATCAAGCGTTGTGTTTGGCACAACAACCAGCGGCCCGCCGCTGCGATCCTCGATCCGGCGATCACCGTGGGGTTGCCACCGTCGCTCACGGCATGGACCGGTATCGATGCCCTCGTCCACGCCATCGAGGCTTACTCGGTGCCCGTCCTTCACCCCTTGTGTGATGGGCTGGCCTTGGAGGCTATGCGGCTCATCGGCCCCGCCTTGCGCCGAGTGGTGGCAGATGGTGCTGATCTGGAAGCCCGAGGTGCGATGTTGATGGGATCGTGTCTGGCTGGCGTTTCGTTTCTCAAGGGTCTCGGTTTGGTCCACGCCATGAGCCACATGGTCGGCGCCGTCTACAACACCCACCATGGTTTGACCAACGCCGTGTTGTTACCGATCGTTTTGCGGGCGAATCGTGAGGCGCTGGCTGGTAAGGTCGAGCCGATGTGCGATGCACTAGGCCTCGACGGCCGAGGTTTTGACGATCTGTACGGCTGGGTTGTGGCCTTGCTCGACGATCTATCAATTCCGACCGGGCTGGCCGAATTGGGTGTTGGCGACGACCGGCTCGGTGAGCTCGCAGCGAAGTCGCACGGTGACGCGGCCGCAGCCACCAACCCGGCGCAGTTCTCGGTCGAGGAGATCGAAGGGGTTCTCACCGAGGCCCTCGCAGCAGCACGCTAGCGCAGAACGGGTTAGTCGAGCTCAGAGGTGAGGGCGGCAGTGGCCCTCTGTCGGAGCCAGTGGTCGGCGAGCACGAGGTTCATCATGGCTTCGACTATCGGTACGGCTCGGGGCAGCACGCAGGGATCATGTCGTCCCTTTGCGGCCAGAACGGTTGGTTCGCCTTCGCGCGTGACCGTCTTCTGTTCCGAGGAGATAGTGGCGGTTGGTTTGAAGGCCACCCGACACACGATGATGGCACCATTTGAGATGCCACCTTGCACGCCGCCCGAATGGTTCGAAGTGGTCAACGGTTGATCGGATCGGTCGCCAGGGACGAAGGGGTCGTTGTGCGCTAAGCCCGACATGCGGGTGCCAGCGAAGCCGCTGCCGATTTCGAAGCCCTTGGTGGCCGGGATCGACATCATCGCCCGAGCGAGGTCGGCGTCGAGCTTGTCGAAAACCGGTTCACCCAGGCCGACGGGCACATTGCGGGCGGCCACGGTTACAACCCCACCCAACGAATCACCATCACGGCGGGCTTGCTCTATGCGTTCGGTCATGGCCGCTGCCGCCGCTGGTTCAGGGCAGCGAGTTGGGCCGGCTTCAACCTGTTGGCGAGTTATCTCGGCGGCGAAATCGATGTCGGCGATTTCGCCGCCCGCGGTGCAGCCGATGTCGGCGACTTGCGAAACCCAGGCCAGTACGTCCACGTTTGCCGCTGATGCCAGCAGCTTGCGAGCAATGGCTCCGGCCGCAACCCGGCCGATCGTCTCACGAGCGGAAGCTCGGCCACCGCCGCGATGATCACGAACACCATATTTTGCCTGGTAGGTGTAGTCGGCATGACTCGGGCGGTAGAGGTCTTTGAGATGGTCGTAGGCGCCCGAATTCTGATCGCCATTGTCGACAACCATCGCGATAGGCGTTCCGGTCGTTCGGCCTTCAAAGAGGCCGGAAAGGATCTGGACCTGGTCGGCCTCATTCCGCTGAGTTACCAGCCGGCTCTGACCTGGGCGTCGCCGGTCGAGTTCGAGCTGGATCTCATCCCTATCGACGGCAAGGTTTGGGGGACATCCGTCGACGACAACACCGACCGCGACGCCATGAGACTCGCCGAAGGTGGTCAGTCGAAACAGTTGTCCGAACGAGCTGGTCACCCTGCCAGCGTACCGCCGATACCCTGATGGGGTGAGTCGTTTCCTCGAGCCTGCCGATGAGGCTTTGCACACTCGCCTTGGTGTCTGGATCGATCAGGACCTCTGCACCGGCGATGGGCTTTGCGTCGATCATGTGCCATCGGTTTTCACGATTCTTGAAGATGGCATCGCCTACTGCAAAGAGGAAATCGTTTTTCGGAATGCGGCTGGTGCCCCGACTGGGGTTCGAGAAAAGGTATTCAACGACCCTGGCGGCGGCGCCGAACTGGCGATCGTCCCGGTCGAACTTGAAGCAGAAGTGATCCAAGCGGCCTCGGTCTGTCCCGGAGAATGTATCTTCGTAGAGATCCCGAACGCCTCGCCCCAACTCGACGAGTCAACCATCGAAGAATCGGCTGCCTGATGAGCGACACTCGCTACGACAATGACAACGACCCCGGCTTCGACGCGGCCGAGGCCGGGTATGGCTACGACCCGGGCTACGAAATGGACTACGACGCAGCCGAGCTGGGCGAAGAGCTCGCGGCCCTACGCCCTCCGGGGGCTGAGGGGCGCACAAGCTGGGCCTACATCGGCCTGTTGGGGGCACTCTTTTTTCTTCTCATCGGCTTCTCGTGGGCCTGCAGCGACCGCGGTTCTGATGCGGTAGCACCCGGAACGTCGAGCGAGGATGGCGAAAGCGTTCCGGAGATTGAACCGACCTCGCTCATCATCGCGGTCGACGGCGACATCGTAACGATCCGAGGTTCGGTGCCGGATGAGTCGGCTCGTGAACAGCTCGTCGGAGCAACGGCCCAGGTCTATGGAGAGTCAAGCCTCATCGACGACATAACCGTCGACCCGAACACCACGTTGGAAGGCGGCACGATTCGGGTAACCGGTATCGCGGCCGAAGATGATCAGCGTCCGGCCCAGGTGAAAGACACCATTGTCGCCGGCTTCGGTTTGGCCGATGGCGGCACAGAGCTCCAAAGCCCCGACACGGCAAAACGTCCGGTCGACATCGGGATTCAGCTAACGACCGAATCGGTTGTGATGCTGGGCCAGGTCCCCGACGAGGTGTCGATCGGTGATCTGCGCGATGCGGCCGGTGCCTTGTGGAACCTTGAGCTGGTCGATCCTCAGCTACTTGAAGCTACCGACCTGACCACCTGGGAAGAGGGCCGAATCAGGCTCACCGGGGCCCTACCGCCTGGCGATGACCGCCATCTGCAACTCGTCGACGAGCTGACCGATCGGATCGGTGCGCTTGTGGAGGTCGACACCTCGGGAGTGGAGGTCGACTCCAGCGCCGAAAGTGTTGAGGCTGTGGAGACGGAGATCAGAGAAGCCCTGGCCGCCGAACCGATTCTGTTCGCTCCTCAGAGCGCAGCGATCGATGCGGTTAGCGACGAAATTCTTACTGCGATCGCCGAGAAACTGCAAGCGCTGCCCGCTGTTCGTGTTGAGGTCGTTGGCCATACAGATGATCTTGGACCCGACGATGAGAACCTCGTTCTCTCGGTTCAGCGAGCCGAGGCAGTCGTAGCTCGACTGACTGAGTTGGGGGTCGACGCTCAACGTTTGTCGGCTCGTGGCGAGGGTGAGAACGTGCCGCTGGTCGATGAGGATACGGCCGCAGCCCGCGACCAGAACCGTCGCATTGAGTTCAACCTCATCGGGCCCTAAAACCTCAAGCTGAGAAGCCCGCTTGGCCTCAGCGCGGTAGCGCACTGGTCATCGGTTAGTCAGATGACTAAACTGGTTGAACGCAGCGACTGTCGGCGGCGACCGACACGGGTTATCACGCGAGGAGCACCTATGGCCTACAAGAATGACAGCGTCGAGCTACCCCCGGTTGAAGATTGGGTCAACGACTGGGACTGGCTCGATGATCAATGGGGGCCGAACGCCATCGACATCTGGAATTCCGTGAGGGAGCAATGCCCCATGGCGTCTACCGAGCGCTATGGCCGCGCCTTCATGCCGGTAACACTCGACGCCATCACACAGGTAGCCAACGACACTGAAAACTTCTCCTCGATCTGGGTAAACGTTGGCCGCACCGACGCTCCGCGTACCCCGGCGCCGCCCATCACATCGGACCCGCCGGATCATCATGACCATCGACGCCTCTTGCTCCCGGCCTTCAGCCCCAAGAAGATCAACCTGATGGAAGAGGAGATGCGCGAGTTCTGTCGTTCCCTCATCGCCGATCTCGACGGTATGCCAAACGCCGACGCCGCTGAGCACTACAGCCAGCACATCCCCGTCCACGGGATCTGTCGCCTCACCGGCATTCCCGAGACGGACGCAGATCTCTTCCGAGACTGGATCTACCGCAACTTCCAGCTCGCGCCGCGCGATAACTCGGTGAGGGTGCAGGTCAACCAGGAGATGACGTCCTACATCGACGGGATTCTCAACGATCGCCTCGAGAATCCGCGCGACGACATGCTCACCGAGATTGCCAACGCCGAGATCGATGGCGAGCCCGTCGAGTGGGTGCTGAAGAACGGCTATATCAAGCTGCTCATCATCGCCGGGATCGATACCACCTGGAGCGCCATCGGCTCAGGCCTCTGGCATTTCGCCCAACACCCAGATCAGGTTCAGCGTCTGGTCTCGGTCGAAAACGACGACTTTCTCTGGCAGACCGCAAGCGAGGAAGTGCTCCGCTACTACGCGCCGGTGACCATGGCTCGCAAGGTCATTGGTGAAACCGAGGTGGCCGGCTGCCCCGTGCACCCAGGCGATCAGATGCTGCTGCCCTTTCCTGCGGCCAATCACGATCCGGAAGCCTTCGAGAACCCAGGAGAGTTCATCCTGGATCGGGAACGCAACCGTCACGTCGCCTTCGGTCTGGGCATTCATCGCTGTGTCGGTTCGAACCTCGCCCGGCTCGAACTGCTCATCGGGCTTCAGGAGTGGCTACGAGCCTTCCCCGACTACTCGCTCAACCCAGCTGAGGAGACCACCTGGGCCAATGGTCAGGTGCGGGGCCCTCGTAACATCCCGGTTCTGCTCAACCGCTAGCTCGTGTCGACGATCGAGAAGGTTTCGGACGTCGGTGGTGGCGGGCGCCCCATGGGCCCTGATGCGGTGCGTGACGCACTTGTCGAGGCAACGATCGAGCTGATCGTGTCCAAAGGTATGGCGATCTCCGTTCGGGAAATCGCGGCCAAAGCTGACGTGAACCACGGGCTGATCCACACCTACTTCGGCTCCAAAGATGGTCTGTTCCGGGCCGCGTTCGACCATCTCAACACGCGGGCGGCGCGCGAGCGTGACGCCCACGGGTTTCCTCCGCTCGACCTCGCTAACCGACGAGGGGGCGAGCTGGCCAAGGCACTAGCCCGAGTGACGCTGGACGCTCCCGGAAATCCCTTCTCCGCCCATCCGATCTCCGATGCCTGGCTGGCCGCGCTTGAACAGCACCATCCGGAACTGTCCGAAACCGAGCGGACCGAGCGGGTTATCACCGCTTCCTCGTTGGCACTCGGCTGGGCGCTTTTTGCCGAACACCTCTGCACCGTGCACCAACTCGATGAGGACGACCGGGCCAAGGTGGCCGATCGCATCGAAGTGCTGGTTGCTGAGATCGGAAGGATCCCGCGGGAGCCCGCTGGTGCCGAGACGACGGCGGAGCGAACCTAGCGGGTGTCGATCACCCTGAAACCTTCAGCCAGACGTCCTTCTTTGAGGCCGCCAGCCATCGCCACCGTGTGCCCCCACTCTCGAATGCGCTTAGGCATCTCGTCGGGCTCCTGAATCTGGCTGCGGTGGCAGAGCAGGGCTTCGACTTTGGCGTCGACCGTGTCGGTGATGTCGATGAACCGGTCAGGCTTTGGTCCGCCGACCAGCCAGAGTTCGGGCACCGCGTGTGGTGCGAGCCCTTCGTCGTTCATCAGCTCGGGGAAGGCGAACTCGTTGCGGCTATCAGGGTAGACGGCAGCCATGGCTGCTTCACCAGTAGCGAGATGATCCGGGTGGCTGGCGTAGATGCGGTCGAGATTACGAACCGGTGATTGGCTCACGACTCGGTCGGGACATACCAAGCGGATAACCCGGGAGAGTGCCTTGCGAAGCGCCAACGTCGACTCGACCGATCCATCGGGAAATCCAAGGAAATGAAGTTCTTCGACCCCTACGACCGCTGCCGCCTTGGTCTGCTCAGCTCGCCGTATCTGGGCCATCTCATCCCGGCTGATCGTGTTGTCGAAGCCACCAGCCTGGCCATCGGTCACGAGACAGTAGACAACCTCGTGGCCCTCGGCCGTCCATCGGGCTGTGGTTCCGGCGCAGCCGAAATCGAGGTCATCAGGATGGGCAGCGATGCTTAGAACCTTCATAGCGGAACGGTCGTCTCCAGGAAGTTTCGTCGTTGGCCGTAAGGTACCAGTCGCCGGTGCGACGAGGCGAGTTACGAAGTACGGGTGAAGGTGAACGTGAAGGTGGACCCAAAGTTTAGTTCAGCGTGGCGCTGGGCAGTCGAACCCAGAAAGAGGCGCCAGCTTCGAGCTGTGAATGCACACCTATTTGACCACCGAGTCGCTCTACTATTCTGCGAGCGAGGGCGAGCCCAAGCCCGTAGCCCGGCTCGTTGTGGTGCACCCGTCCGAGCGGAGCGAAGATTCGTGTGTGGTCGGAAGCATGGATACCGAGACCATTGTCGGTCACGAGAATCTGGCAAGACGTGCCATCCGCCTGGGCGCCCTCGATCGTGAGGGTGAACGGCCGATCTGGGCTGCGGTAGCGAAGAGCGTTCGAAATGAGATTGGTGAGTACGGTGCGGAGCATGGCCTCATCGGCTGCCACGACCGGAAGTCTAGAAGCGACCGTGATGTTGGCCGAGATCTCTGCGAAGTCAGAGGCGAAGGCTTCGAGCACATGAGCTACGAGATGATCGACGTTGACCGGCACGACTTGAAGGGGCCGTTCAGCTTGCGCCACCACCGCTACAAGGTCGCTCACTTGGGCGCTCAACCTGCGAGCTTCTGCGCCGATGTCGCTCAGTCGCTCCACGACGCCGTCGGCACCGAGATCTGATTCACCTGAAGCCACGTCGGCTAGGAGAGTCTCGGCGGCGAGCGTTAAGGCCCTCAAAGGATTCTTGATCTCGTGGGCGGTGTAGAGAGCGAAAAGCTGGAGATCCTCGACGCGGTGTTCGAGCCGGGAGACCGTGGCTTCGAGCGGGTGGGGCGGCGCGACCGCCCCAGGGTGAGGCTGGAACGTGTTGATAGTGCGGAAGGCCATTACTAGATCTATCGACACCACGAAGTAGGTCTAAAGACTTGGGTAGAGCGATTCGCTACATCTGGGTCGGCGCCGGACGGGCATAGAACCACAGAACCGGCAGGACGGCCAGCGTTGAGAAGACCAGGGCGGCACCAACCGTGAACAGCTCCTCGGTCAGGAGGGCGAGGCCAAGGGCGACGATCATGATCAACCCGGCCAGCAGCTGCATCATGAAGAGAGCCCCCGGCCGGCTGAGCATCCGGGCTCTGGCCAACGCTAGGTGGAACGGCGCTCGAAGGAACAAGGCAACACCGATGAAGCGAACCAACGACACGGCCAGGGTGCCAACCTCGGCGATAAGGATCTGCATGATCAGAGGAGCAAAGACGATGAACCCGAGTCCGAGCCCGGCCACAATGAGGAAGGCCAGGCGGGCTGCATCGCGCGTCGAGCGTTCCTGTTCGGCCGGGTTCGCTATGCTGAGACTGGTCCCGATGGTCGACAGGAAGGTGTCGCTGACGGCGAACACCAGCCATGCCGTACTCAGAGCGGCCACCTTGTCTTCATCGGCGATAACCACGATGGCGGCCAGCGGGATGAGTCGGAAAAGGGCCTGGCTGAAGAGCGACCCGGCGGCATCGGCTCGTACGACAGCCTTGTCGTGTTCATCGCCAACCTCGTTGGAGTCGCCAACCGTTGAGGGGAGCACCTTGAACACAAAGATCAGCACGACTGGAATGGCAATAAACAACGGCAGAACCCACGCCACCGTCATCGCCGTCGAACCGTCGAGCCAGATGATGGCGAGCAGGAGAACAGCGAAGCGAGCCAAACCGTAGAGCAGGTTTTCAATCGGCACGAGATCGGATCGCCCGACACCGGCGAGCGCCCCGTCCTGCAGGCTGAAAACGGTCCACCCTGCGCAGGCCAGGGGAATGATCAGCCAACCCAGCCAGATCTGGGGCCACTGGCTGATAACCCCGGCGAGAACGTAATAGAGGAGCCCGCCGAGCGCAGCCAGTACGGCGGTCAGGGCGAGGGTTCTAGCTACGATCCCGGTGGCCTTCGATCCGCGACGCGCAATGGTGGCCGGAAGCGAAATATGGCCGTTGAGACCAGCCAGGGAGCCAACGAGCATGATCGCATTGATCAAGACCAGCCCGTTGTTGTAGTCGGCGGTGGGCATAACGCGTTTGGACACGGCCCAAAAACCCAACGCAGTGACGATCAGGAGGCCCTGGGACATCGCCAGAAGAATCGAATTGGCTGTTACTGATCGCGACTGAGCAGCCACATCGCTCGCCGACTTGTTCACTGACTGAAGGGTACCGTCCTGGACCGGCGAGTCGGCCGATTCGTAGGATCACCCGCCAGAGGGCTACTCGCTGGTGTAGAGTTCAGCAAAGTTGGCCCGAAGCTGGGCCTTCTGAACCTTGCCCATCGCATTACGCGGTAGCTCGTCGACGAAAACATAGTGTTTCGGCTGTTTGAAACGCGCTACCTGGTCCTCGATGGTTTTGCTGATCGACTCTTCGATCATCTCGTCGGTGAAACTGGCATCGACCACGACGAAGGCGGTTACCCCTTCGCCGAAATCAGGGTGGGGTAGGCCCACAACAGCCGATTCGACGACACCAGAGACCTGATCGAGCGCTAACTCGACCTCTTTCGGGTACACGTTGTAGCCACCGCTGATAATCATGTCGCTGGTTCGCCCAACGAGCGTCAGGCGGCCGTCGTCGTCTGCGAACCCGAGATCGCCGGTGCGGAAGAAACCGTCGGCGGTAAGGGCGTCGGCGGTGATATGCGACAACTGCCAGTAGCCAGCGAAAAGATGAGGGCCACGAACTTGGACCTGGCCTACCTCGCCGCTGGGCAGGATCTCGTCGTCCTTGTCCACTACGCGCATCTCCATCTGGGGCAAGGCGAACCCCACCGTCCCGGCGATTCGTTCGCCTTCGGGAGGGTTCGAGGTGATGATGCCACACTCGGTCATGCCGTAGCGTTCGCAAATCGTATGCCCAGTTCGCTCGTTGAACTGGTTGAAGACCGTTTCGGTCATCGGCGCCGAACCACTGGTGAACATGCGAATAGTGACACAGTCGGCGCCGCCGAACTCGGGATCGTTCAGTAGACGGGTGTAGAAGGTGGGCACCCCCATCATCACCGTGGCGTGAGGAAGCTGAGCCCTCACGTTGTGGACATCGAACGTCGGGAGGAAGAGCACCTCGGAAACGTTCAACATGGCAACGTTGAGAGCTATGAACAAGCCGTGCACGTGAAAGATCGGTAGGGCGTGAAGAAGGACATCGCCCTGCCGGAATCGCCAGATGGAGTGGAGGGCCGTTCCGTTTACGGCGATGCCCTGGTGGGTAAGCATTGCGCCCTTCGAACGACCCGTGGTGCCTGAGGTATAGAGAATACAGGCGACATCGTCGGCCTCTCGGGGCACGACCCCAGCGATGTTCTCAACCGCTTCAGCAGCATCGACCAGCGATCCCGTACCGTCTTCGTCGAGGGTAAAGGTGGTGGCGACACCCGCCAGCTCGGCCACCGGCCGTAGCTTGTCGGCCCGCGACGATGGGAACACCATGATCGATGGTGTGGCATCGCCGAGGAAGAATCCAACCTCTTCGGGTGTGTAGGCCGTGTTCAGCGGGATGTAGATGAAGCCGCCCCGAAGACAGGCCAGGTAGAGCGCAACAGCATTGATCGACTTCTCCACCTGCACCACGACGCGATCGCCAGGCTCAGCCCCGGCTTCACCTAGGGAAGTAGCGAAGGCGGCTGCCAACGCATCAACCTCCCCGTAGGAAACCCGTGGCCCGCCAGGGACAGTCAGAAATGGGTGCTCACGAAACTGGTCGAACTTCGTGGCGAAGAGTTCATAGATGTTGTGGCTCAAGGTAGGACTGGTCCCTCTCTTCGTGTCTGATCGGATCACACTTCGCTGACCTGGTGGCCAGGCGAGATTTGGCTAATCGGCGGAAGCCCTCGTCCTTCGCAGGATGGGATCGGCAAGAGCTAGACCTCGACCTGCGATCGAGAGTACTTTTCCTGCAGCTCCGGGCGTTGAGGAATCGATGAGGTTTCCCATCACTCCAAGGGTGATGGTAGCTACAGCATCGGTGCCGACCGCAAACCGGAGTCCTTGGCGAAGGATGAAGGGATGCCCGATCAGGAACGAAAAGCGGCGTCCGGTCTGGAGGAACTCATCGAATCGAGCGCCAACTTGCTGGTCGTACTTCTCGGGGGTCGTCGGGCGGTCCTCGAGAAAGAGCTCAGCGGCCAGAATGCCCGATTCGAGCCCGTAGTCGATGCCTTCCCCATTCATGGGGTTCACCAGTCCGGCCGCATCGCCAACGGCGAGCCAGCCTGGCCCGTGACGCCGCTGGACGCTCATCGGCAGCCTCCAGGCTCGGGGCCGTTCAAGGTTTGGGCCGATCTCCCAACTGTCTTGAACCACGGCTCGATACGACTCGAGCAGGGTGTTGAGGTTGAGCTTCTTGAAGCCCTTCATTGTGGAGAGGGCCCCAACGCCAATGTTCACCGTGCCATCGCCGGCCGGGAACATCCAGCCGTAGCCGGGGATCGACGTTCCTTCGCTGTTCTGAATGGTGAGGCATGCCTCGATCAGAGCCTCGGCGTGTCGTGGTGACTCAACGTAGGAACGGATCGCCAGCCCGAATGGCTCGTCGGTCATGCGCTTTGCGCCGAGCATGCGTGCTACCTGGCCGGGAGCTCCGGTGGCGGCGATCACGAGGTCGGTAGTGAAACGGCGGGTGCCGTCAGCGGTGCTTACCCCGATCACCCGCTCTTCGGCATCGTCGAAGAGCGGCAAGGCTTCGGTTTCCCAAACCAGTTCTGCCCCCGCTTCTTCGGCGGCCTCGACAAGCGCAGCATCCAGGCGACGCCGTGGCCAGACCGCACCGGTAGGGGGAAACTGATCGGTGGTCGGCCAAGGCAGTTCTCGCTGGGTTCGTCCGGCGATCATTCGGAGTCCGTCGATCTGATGGGCATCCGACCAATCGATCGCGAGATCATTCAAGGCGCCGATCGCCCTTGGGGTGAGGCCATCGCCGCATACCTTGTCGCGGCCGAAGGCTCCCTTTTCGAAGACGATTACGGAGGCTCCACCGCGCGCTGCGGTTATGGCCGCCGCCGCTCCTGCCGGCCCAGCACCGATGATCGCTAGGTCATAACGCTTCTCGTGTAAACGGACTGTGTTAGCCACCTAGTAAGCGTGCCTCAGTGGGGGCGCGAAACCTTGACGACGAACCAAGATTTCCCCTTGTTTCGTGTTGCCGTATGGGTGATGATGGAAGTAGGCGGCAGTCGAGGGCGATCGATCGGACGGTGGGAGCTCGGTTGAATTCGTGACCGAAGTTTGCCACCGAAGTTTGCCAATTGCATCGGGGCGTCATGTAGACTTCTATGTGCTGCTTAACATTGTTAGCATGTACCGCGATCCAAAATCGTAGAGATGAGCCGCAGAATGCGTATCTGCCGCTCACTCCAACAGAACGGTGATGGCGGAACCAAGCGAATGGGGTCCTACACCCAATCCCTCCGTGTAGGGCTTCTCGCTCGGATGAAACCATCACTAGGCCCGGTCGAACTGCCCAAACTCGACCGGGCCGCCCTTTTTTTCCGACCATGCCCGGTGGCGGTCGCCACAGACGGTAAAGTCGCGCAAAGTCACCGACCCGGCATTCTGGGCCCAATCTTGTAACCGAGATGGTCGCGTCGTTGGCCTTCACCGCCGCCCGTTCCTGTTAGTCTTTAACTTGCACATGATTGCTGCTGTTAGCAGATTTCCCGTGCGATGACAACAGAACACGTCTATAAACGAAAGGTAGGGCGACTATGCCTTCGGTGTTCGATTCAGTGACATCCCTGCTTGGTCAGGGAGACAATATGAAAATGCTCGGCAGCCTTGGAGGCGCCGACAACAACCAAACGAGTAGCTTCGTTGGGGCAGCAGCCCCAGCCTTGCTCGGTGGGCTGGCCAGCAAAGCTGAGCAGCCTGGCGGGGTAGGGGCCATCATGGCGATGCTCGATGCCGACGACGGCTCAGCTATTGGCAACGTCGGTGGTTTCCTCGGTTCCGGCAAGAGCGACTTGGGCAGTTCAATGCTCAAGACGATCTTTGGTGGAGGCCAGTCAAATATGGTCTCCGCAGTGGCACAGCAGTCAGGTGTCAGCAGTGGCATCGTCGGCAAGCTTCTTCCAATGCTGGCACCTATGGTGATCGGCATGCTGGCCAAGCGTCGAGCTGACGATGGCCTTGACGAGATGGGTATGCGTAGTTTGCTCGCAAACGAACGCGCCGGTCTTGAAAAGCAGGGCTTGTTTGGCGGAGCGCTCGGCAAGGTTCTCGGAGGCGTTGGCCTCGGAGGCGCTGCGGCAGCAGCCACAGGAGCCGTTGGCAAGGCCGGCGGCGGCATTGCTGGCAAGGCTGGCGGCGTTGCTGGTAAGGCGACTGGTGCCGTCGGAAACGTCGGCGGTTCGGCTCGTGACTCCGTTGCCTCAATTGGCAATGACACGCGGCGTGGTGCCGCGAAGGTTGGCTCGACAGCGCAAGCCGGAACAGGCCGCGTTGTAGATGCTGGTCGCCCAAGTGGCGGCAAAGGTAAAGGCTGGCTTGGCTGGCTGATAGGTGGCCTCCTTGCACTGCTGGTGCTCGGTTGGGCGCTTTCACAGTGCGGCGGCAGCGACGTCATCGACGGCGCCACCGACGCAGCGGGCGATGCGGCTGATGCCGCCGTCGACGCAACCGGTGATGCCGCTGAGGCCGTTGGCGATGCTGCCGATGACGCGGTTGACGCTGTCGAGGATGTAGCTGATGACGCGGTTGATGCCGCTGACGATGCCATGTCTGACGACGATGCTGAAGCCAAGGCTGCAGAAGAAGCCAAAGCGGCTGAAGAAGCTGAAGCCAAAGCGGCTGAAGAGGCCAAGGCTGCAGAAGAAGCAGCGGCGGCTGAAGAAGCTGAAGCCAAGACCATCAACGAGGCGCTTGACCTTGCACCCATTACTTTCGCCGTGAACTCAGCTGAGATCACTGCAGAAGGCAAGGGCGTGCTCGATCAGGCGTATGACTTCCTGGCCGCTGACGACACCGTCAACGTGACCATCGAAGGCCACACCGATAGTGACGGCGAAGATGCCTCGAACATGACCTTGAGTCAGGCTCGGGCCGAGAGCGTACTTGCGTACCTCTCTGGCAAGGGAATCGATGCCGGTCGGATGACCCCTGTTGGTTTCGGTGAAACCCGTCCGGTCGCCGAAAACGACACGCCTGAGAACAAGGCGATCAACCGACGCATCGAGTTTGTTATCGACTGATACGTCTGAAGCCGAAAAACGGCTCTTGTGATGACACCTCCGGTGTATGGCTTGTACTGAAGCCAGCCGGGGGTGTCTTCCGTTTTAGCGTCGAGCAGCGAGGTTGGGTTCGAGCAGCGTCTGAGGCAGGCAAGCACCTGCGCTGGCTGCGTGCCTAGGTTGTTGCTGCTGGTTTGGCGTAGCGTTCGCGCAGCTCGCGTTTGAGCATCTTGTTGGATCCGGTCTTCGGGATCTCGTCCACGAGTTCGATCCGTCGTGGGATCTTGTAGCCAGCGAGCTGTTCGCGGGCGAAGGTTTGAATCGCGTCAGCGTCGAGACTGTCGTCGTTGCGCACAACGACCGCTAACACCGTTTCACCCCAGTCATCATCGGGTAGGCCAATGACGGCAACCTCGAAGATCCCAGGGTGATGTTCGAGGGCAGCTTCGACCTCGGCCGGGTAGATGTTCATGCCGCCCGAGATGATCATGTCCTTCTTGCGATCGCAGATGAAGTAGAACCCCTCGTCGTCGATGTAGGCCATGTCGCCGACCGTATGCCAGCCATCCCGGTCGTCGGCCTGGTATTTCTCCTCCGCCTTGTAGTAGGTGTCGAAGACCGAGGAAGCGCGAACAAAGAGCTCTCCCGGAGTGTTGGTCTCATGGATGGCGACACCGTCATCGTCGAACAAGGTGATCTCGACAAAGGGTGCAGCCCGTCCGCAGGACCCTGGTTTACGGAGCTGATCGTCGGGGGCTAGAACCGTGTTGACACCCATCTCGGTCGAGCCGTAGACCTCCCAAAGCGATTCGGGCGGGAAGTCTTTGACGTAGGCCTCCTTCAGGGCAAACGGCCAAGGAGCGGCGTTCGCCACCATGAGACGCATCGATGAGCGGTCGTAGCGGGCCTTCACCTCGTCATTCAGGTTGACGACCATGCGAATCGGTGTTGGTGCCGAGAAGGTTGACGAGCACTTGTAGGTGTCGATCAGCCTCAGCCAATCCTCAGCCTCGAACTTGTGCTGCAACACCACCGTTTGTCCGAGAGCGAAGGCAATGGCGGCGAAACCGCCTGGACCGGAGTGATAAAGAGGCCCGCAGGTGATGTAAACATCATCTGGCCGCACGCCGAAGAGCTGGAGCAAGCCGATGCGTTGATCCTCGCCCGACGCCCGATGGCGCACAGCCCCCTTCGGGTTGCCGGTGGTGCCCGAGGTGTAGATCATGGTGCCGGAGTGGCTCTGATCGACGTCTGGCTCGTCGGTCGATCCAAGGAAGTCGGCCTCTGGCATCTGTCCTGCCAGCAGGCCCTGCGGCTGTGTATCGGCCTGCGGCTGTGTATCGGCCTGCGGCTGTGTATCGGCCTGCGGCTGTGTATCGGCCTGCGGCTGTGGCCCGTGGAATACAACCACGTGTCGTACCTTGGTGATTCGATCCCTGATCCGCCCCAGGAGGGGAGCAAAGGTGATGTCGGCGAAGACCACGACCGAGTCTGAGTTGTCGATCACATAGATCGATTCATCGTCGGTAAGGCGATAGTTCAGCGGCACCGATACGGCGCCTGTCTTGCGGGCGGCGTGAGTGAAGGCAGCGACCTCGATCGAGTTTTGCCCGAGCCACATCACCTTCTCGCCCGGCTTCACCCCAAGATCGATCAGCCCGTTGGCGATGCGGTTCACATAGTGATTGAAGGCCTCGTAGCTCAACGAACGCGGCGGCTGGCCTGGGCGGTCGTCGACGACGGCTGTCTTGTCGGGGTGCGCAGTGGCGACAGAGGTGAGTAGATCGGGTTGCTGCATCAGGAACTCCTCGTCCGTTCGGTCTGTAGGGCAGTTCGGCGAACCTTGCCGGCATCGTCGCGCAGCGATTCGCTTGACCATTCAATCGACCGCGGCACCTTGTAGCTGACAAGTCGTTCGCCGAGAAAGGCGACGAGGGCCTCCGAGCTCAATGCGGATTCGGGATGGCGCTGCACGATGGCATGGATGCGGTTGCCCTTGTCTTCATCGGGGAGGCCGATGGCGGCGGAAGAAAGAACCTCTGGATGAGCGCCGATGGCGGCCTCGATCTCTGCCGGGTAGATATTGGCTCCGCCGACGAGGATCATGTCTTTGCGTCGGTCGCCGAGGTAGAGAAAGCCTTCCTCATCGAGCCGGCCCATGTCGCCGAGGCTCTCCCAGCCATCGCGGGCTTCGGTCTCGGCCCCGATGTAGGTGTAGGTGGGGGTGTCGCGGCCGGTCGATCGCATCCAGACCTCACCCTCGATCCCCGCCGCTACCTCATTGCCGTCGGGATCGCAGATCTTGACCTCACCCGACGCTGGCTGCCCGACCGACCCCGGGTGAGCGAGCCAGTCGTGGCCCGTGATTACGGTGAACATCTGGCCTTCGGTGCCGCCGTAGAGCTCGAAGAGAGCGTCGGGCCCGATCCATTCAAGCCACGCCTCTTTCAGCCAGGGAGGACAGGGCTCAGCGAGATGGAAGGCGACCTGGAGCGAGCTCAGATCGTAGCTGTACTTGGTGTCGTCCGGCAGCTTCCACATGCGCTGCATCATCGTGGGGACGAGATAGATCGAGTGGGCCTTCGTCGCCTCGATGGTGGCCAGGGTCTTCTCGGCATCGAAACGGGGGAGCAGGGCGAGGTGGCCGCCCGCCAGCAGGGTTTGGAAGGACCAGATAAAGGGGCCGTTGTGGTAGAGGGGCCCAGGCATCACCATGGTTTCTCCAGCCACAGCTCCAATGATCGAAGCCATGCCTTGAAGCGACTCGCCATAGATCGAAGGATCACCCGAGACGATTAGTTTCGGTCGTCCGGTTGAGCCCCCTGAGGTTGGGGCCTTCCACGCTGGTGAGGCCACCGAATCCGGATCACAACCGAGTCGATCGGCAAGAGACCCCGGAGGCTCATAGTCGTCGTCGGGACGGAACCTTGGCAGGGTGCAAGCCCTGCCCTCGACCTCAGCACCAACCACAAGCTGAGAGTCTGCCAGCTCGACGATTTGCTCCAGTTCGAGGCCGGGGAGCCGGGCCGACACGGGTTGGGGAACAGCGCCGATCTTCCAGCAGGCGGCGATGGCGATGAGGAACTCTGCCGAGTTGGGCTCGGCCACGGTGACATAGTCGCCTCCGCTCACCCCAACGTCGAGTAAATGGTGGGCGTAGCGTTCGGTTGAGGCGTCCAGGCCGGCGAAGGTAATGACGTCGCTGCCGATCGTGATCGCCGGCTGTTCTGGCCGTTCGGCGGCAAGAGCCCGGATCCGGGCTGCGAAGGTCAACGGTGACCCGCCTAGGTCGCCAGCTTCTGAACTCGCCTCAACGGTCATTGCGCTAGTGAAGCAGGTCGCGCTCGTGTCCGGCAATCCGGCAACGGTCGGCGAGCGTCGAACAGCTAAGGTTTGCGGGGTGACCGAGCCTAGAACTCCACCGCGTACACCGCTCAAAGCTTCCAGCAATCCGCAGCGCATCATCTCCTTGTTGCCTTCGGCGACCGAGATCTTGTTCGATCTTGGTCTGGCCGATCGGGTTGTTGGGATAACGTTTGAATGCGATTTTCCGGCCGAAGCGCGATCGAAACGAATCGTGTCGACGTCGGCCTTGCCCGAGGGTTTGACGCCGGCACAAATCGACGCTGTCGTGTCGGAGCGTATGGCGGCAGGGGAGGATCTGTACCGGCTCGATGAGGGTGCATTCGCTGCGTTGCAGCCCGACCTGGTAATCACCCAGGATCTGTGTGCGGTCTGCGCGGTCGATACTGCCGATGTGACCGAAGCGTTGAGCTATCTGGGTTGTTCGGCCGACGTCGTGAGCCTCGATCCGATGACGCTCGACGACGTGTTGTCGACGGTTCGGATCGTGGGCGAGGCAACGGGGACCGTTGATCAGGCATCCAAGCTCACGGATGATCTCAGGCGCCGTTTGGCGGCGGTGGACGAGAGGCTTGCCGGAGTTGCGATCGAGCAGCGTCCGACAACGCTCGTGCTGGAGTGGACCGACCCTGCATTCACCGGCGGACATTGGGTGCCGGAGATGGTGGAACGGGCCGGTGGTGCGCCGGTTCTCGGTTTCGCCGGCACACATTCTCGGGCGGTCCCGTGGAGTGACATCGCCGGGAGCGGGGCCGAGGTGACCATCGTTGCCCCTTGCGGCTATCGGCTCGATGGCGCGTCGAGCCTGGCTGAGGAGACGGTTCGATCAGGCCAGTTGCCGGAGGCAACATCGGTTTGGGCCATGGACGCTGATGCCCATGTTGTGAGGCCTGGGCCTCGAGTGGTGGACGGCATTGAGATTCTGGCTGCGATCCTGCACCCAGAACTGTGTGGCGCGCCTTTGGGCGTTCACGCTCGACGCATCAGTCCGGCTGGCTGAGGTTGAACGATTCGAGCGCCCGGCCGACGGTGGCATGATAGAGCGCTTCGGGTTCGCCGGGCACCGGGATCATCGAGGTCAACTCCAGCATGACGAAGCCATGCAGCACCGACCAGAAGTGGAGAGCGAGCTGCTTTATGGTGGCATCGCTCACCGGGTTCATGGCACCCTTCACCTCCTCGCGCACACAGCCGATGAGCAGCTCGAAGGATTCGAGCGCCCGCTCTAGGGCTGCTGGGCTGGGTTCGTAGTCGGGGATTGCCTTGCCGAACATGATGACATAGTCGGTTGGATTCGCTCGTGCCCACTGGCGATAGGCGATCGCTCCGACCCGCCCCGGTGATCCGTTGAGCTGGCCTATGGCCGATCGCATGGTGATATCGAAACGATCGAAGGCGGCACAGAAGACCGCTTCGGCTAGTCCCTGCTTGCCGCCGAACCAGGTGTAGACGCCGGTGGTCGAACAGTTGGCCTTTTCGGTGACATGGCGAACGGTGAAGGCGGTGGGTCCCTCGGTCTGCAAGACGTCAACGGCGGCGGCCAGGAGGGCCTCGCGTTGGGGAGACGAGGGTTTGCTCGTTGAGCCGGTTCCGGAAGTTTTGGTTGACGGACTCGCCATGTGTAACTAAATTATAGGAATAACTAAGTTACGTCACGCCGGGAGCATGTGCGAATGTGCGCGCCGAAAGAAGCGAGAGCCTGATCATGACCGACACCGCTGCGTCGCAAACCAACAACCCTTATCTGGATGGCAACTACGGCCCGGTGGCCGACGAGGTCACCGCCTTCGATCTGCCGGTTATCGGCGAGCTGCCTGCTGAGCTCGCTGGCCGCTATCTGCGCAACGGGCCGAACCCGGCTGGGATGGCCGATGGCTCGGTCAAGCCTGAGACCCACCACTGGTTCATGGGCGACGGCATGGTCCATGGGATCCGGCTAGACCAGGGCAAGGCAGTTTGGTATCGAAACCGCTACGTGGGTTCGGCCAACATGTCTGCTCGCCGTGGCCTTCCCGACATCGATGGCCCGAACTGGGCCGACTCCGGCCAAGGCCCGAACACCAACGTTGGCGGCTTTGCCGGAACGACATGGGCCATGGTCGAGGGTGGAGGCACGCCCGTAGAGCTGACCTATGAGCTTGAAACCGTGGGCCGCAACGACTTCTACGGCACGCTCCCAGGGGCGTTCACCGCCCACCCCAAATTCGACGCCGACACCGGCGAGATGCACGCCATGGTGTATGCCCCGGCGAAGTGGGGCAGCAAGGTGCAGTATGTGGTGGTTGGCACCGACGGGCGCGTCCGCCACAGCGTCGACATCGAGTTGCCGGGCATGACCATGTTGCACGACATGTCGCTGACCGCCCGCTATGCGGTGTGTTTCGACCAGCCCGTCGTCGTCGACTTCGACCGAATGGGCGCGGGCTATTTCCCCTTCTCCTGGCAGCCCGACTACGGCAACCGCATCGGCCTGCTCGACCGCACGGCCACGACCAGCGACGAGATGATCTGGGTCGATGTGCCGCTGGGGTACTGCTTCCACCCGCTCAACGCCTACGACACGCCGGATGGCGGTGTCGTGCTCGACCTCTGTATCTACGATGTGATGTTCGACAAGGACCCCAATGGGCCGTTCGAAAGGCCAGCGCTATCCCGGCTGGAACGCTGGGAGATTAGCCCCGCGAACCGAACCGTTTCAGCCACCGTCATCGATGCCTCACCAAACGAGTTTCCTCGCCACCGGGGATCGGTTGCAGGCAAGCCCTACCGCTACGGATACTGCGGCGCCCCATCTGTCGACCCCACCGTCTCCTGGCCAACGCTCAAGCATGATCTTGAGACCGGGCAACGGCTGGTCTTCGATCACGGGCCAGGGCGCGCTGCAGGCGAGCCAGTGTTCGTGGCCAGAGGCGATGATGGAGAAGACGATGGGTGGCTGATCACCTATGTGCACGACCTTGGCGCCGGCTCAGCCGAGTTTGTGGTGCTCGATGCTCAAGACTTCGAGCGTGGCTATGTGGCCCGCGTACCGCTACCCCAGCGGATCCCTTTCGGGTTCCACGGAAACTGGGTCAGCGACCGCTCGGTGCCGCCGTCATAGCAGCTGACCTAGGCCATGCCGGCGATGACACCTAGGCCATGCCGGCGATGACACCTAGGCCATGCCGGCAATGACGCTGCGCAGGACGCTGATGCCGATGAGGACCACGATGATCGAGATGTCGAACATGCCGATCTGTGGCACGATCCGACGGACCGGACCAAGCACCGGTTCGGTGATGTGGTAGATGACGCCCTGAAGCGGAGCGATGGGGGAGTCAGCCCCGATCCTGAACCAGCTAAGGATCGCCCGGGCGAAGATCAGCCACATGTAGATCTGCAGGGCGGAGAGGACAATACTGATTACCATGATGCTTTCAATAATGCCCGATTCTGCCTAAAAGCGGGTTAATTGAGCTGCCTAGGATTTCTCGGGCGTGCTCGGTCGGCAAGAAATTGTTGGTGGGTTGTTAATGCTGGACCCCAAAACCGGCCCTATAGCAGTGCATGAAGGTGCTGGAAATGAACCCTGTCGAAGAGGCGTACCGCGTCCATCACGTCCGCTTATGGCGAGCTTTGCTCGCCTACACCGGCGATGGCGAAGCCGCGTCGGAAGCAGAGGCCGAAACCTATAGCCAAGCTCTTGCTCGGGGCGACGCACTTCGCGACCCGGCTGCCTGGATATGGCGGACAGCGTTCCGAGTCGCGGCTGGCATCATGGCCGAACGCCGTGCCGGGCCGTTGCTTCAGATCGTAGAAGATGAGCCTCGCTGGGATCAATCGCTTACCGAGTTTCTCGATCTTCTGACCGGTCTCTCGGAGCAGCAACGCCTCGTCGTGGTGTTGCGCTATGCGGGTGGCTTTAAGCCGAGCGAGATCGCCTCACTCCTGGACAGCACACCCAACTCGATCCGAGTCCAGCTTCATCGTGCACACACCCACCTGCGTGAAGGAATGGAAATGTCATGAACGAATTCGATGGACTCGACGGCTCGGCCGATTTCGATCCCGATGTCGCTCAGAAATTTGAGCTGCTCGACCGAGTCGAACCCCCCGCACTTTCGCTTGACCCCAGCTCGACCCGCTCCCAGGTTGCGGCCGATCCTATGGCTGGTAACACCAGCCCTGAGCGGCGGTATCTGGTGCCGCTGGCCGCGGCCGCCGCGACCGTTATCCTCGCTATCTCGGCGGTGGCCCTGACGGGCGGCTCAGACAAGCGGGTGGAAACCGCTGACGACGGCGAAGCTTCCGCTGCCCTACAAAGCGACACGCGATCATCGGGCGACGACGGTGAGAACGGTGACGCATCGGCGGCCGAAGAAGAGGCACCCTCCGATGAAATGGACGATGGAACAGCGACTCCCGATGAGGAGGCTGAAGCCGATGAAGCCGGTACATCCACAGCTCCGGCGTTGACGGTCGAGCCGAAGCCGACAACGTCATCGATTCGTACCACGACGACCGAGGCGGAAGCGACGACCACGACGCCGGTTGAAGAAACCACGACGACACCGACGACAGAGAAGACAACGACCACGGTGGCTGAAGCCATGGACGTCGTTGTACTGCGAGGTGTCGTGAGCGAGGTCATGACCGACTGTGTCGGCAATGTGTACCTCGATCCCAACGGGGAAATCGTCAACGGCCCGGTGTTGTGTGACGGCGGTTCCTACGTCGTGGTCGACGGTACACGGGTACAAACCTCCGCTGGCTACACCTTCGAAGAGTTTGCCTTCAACAAGCACGATCCCGATATTCGACCCGGTCAGAAAGTAAGCGTGACCGCTGGACGAGAGGGTGGCAGCAATGGGCCGCTAAGCCTCCGCTGCGAGACCTGCCAGATTCGCCGCGGCTAGCTCGTAGCGTCGCAAGAACGCGAGAGCCCCTGACTCCATTTCCGGCTTGGAGTCAGGGGCTTCGCTATGTGTGGCTACCGGTTAGCCACACTGATGGGCGACGTGGCCGATCTCGTGAGCGGCGATGTGGCCGAGGGTGAAGCCGACAAAGGCGGCTTTTGAGGCCCCTTCGGCTACCTCGTAGCTATTGATACTCGCCGATGAGCCTGCAGGGCCGCTCATAACGTCGAGCAGCACGAGTGCTGTCTCCTCGGTCTCGGTGTTGCCCGGATCGATTGACTGGGCGACCTCTTCGATCGAGCCGCCGACAACGACTCGGGCCACATTCTTGTCTCCCCATCGATCGCCGTGGTCACCGCTGTTGAGGAGGGTGGCATCGATCACCGCGTCTTCTCCGACGTCGATGAAGTCGACGAGGAGAACTCTTCCTTCCGGCACGAGCCTGGTTTCATAGAAGCCGACGTCGCCATTGGCCTCGGCCTGCGGGCCATCGCCGACGGCTCCAGAACAACTGCTGTTCAAGCACCGCCGCTCCGGCTTTGTCTGGACTGGGTTCGGCATTTGCTGGCGTTAGGCCAGCCACGATGATTGCTCAAACAATTATCGCGGAATAGGCGCTTCTCGCGATTCTACTAATCCTCCAAAGGTGTGCCCGATCGCCACGCAGCGCTATAGCCACTAGAACTCTAGGCGACATTATGGAGAGTGTACGGTCACCTCAGCCGGGAAACCGGCTCCAACTGGCGACACCATTCGTCTTGACGCGTGTCGCCGAATAGTGTCAGGAACGGAGGGTCGAGCCTGGATAACTACCGGTGTGCTCGCCAAACTCCATGAAAACGTGGCCGTTGACGATGGTGTAGTCGTAGCCGCTCGAACGCTGGATATAGCGGCCTGCGCCGTCCGGAAAATCGAAGACGTATTCCGGCTGAGGGAGGCGAAGGTTGTCGAAATCAATGATGTTGATGTCGGCGTAGTTGCCTTCGATGAGCCGACCTCGCTGGTTGAGGCCGAAGAGGTCGGCGGTGTCGGAGGTGAGTCGTCGTATTGCTTCACTCAGCTCCCATCGCTGGCGTTCTCGAACCCAGTAGGTCAGGAAGAAGGTGGGCTGACTGGCGTCCATGATTTGCCCAACGTGGGCCCCGGCGTCGGCGAGCCCCAACGTCACGAGGGGATCATCGAGCATGGTTTGAATTGCATCAAAACTCTGGTTCAGAATTGGATAATTGAGCGTTACCTTCCCGTCGGTACGTTCGCAGAGTTCGATGAAGGTCAGCGCTGGACTTATCTCTCGGGCGGCGGCTTGAGCCGCGAGATTGTCTTTTGGGTGGCAGTCGTAGCGGGCGTCTCCGTCAGGGAGAATCCAGATCTTGTCGGCGGGTGCCGAGCTTGAGGCGAGCGAAAGATCCGTCCGCAACGTTGGGTCGCGGAAGGCCGCCAGCCGCTGATCGGGTGCGAGCGCCATCACCCTGGCCCAGGCATCGGAGCGGAACGGAACCCGGTTGGCCAAGTTGTACAAGACGCCGATGCCGCGACACGTGGTTTGCGGACGGATATGGGCACCCGATCCGTTCTCGTGTTTCGCCATCTCGATCACCCGTTGATAAAGCTCGGGTCGACGTTCGACGTTGACGAGGCCAAAGCTGACAGGGCGCCCAGATCGACGCGAAAGTTCCCCCATCCAGGCCATCTCGGCCTGGGTCTTAGGCAGGTGGGTTTCCCTGTCCTTCTCGCCGAGGCGAGCGGCGGCTTCGAAGACACCCTTGCGGTGGTGGCCGAGGACATCGCCGAAAGCGAGAAGCTCAGCTTCATCGGCGAAGGTGCCAGGCACCGGCCGACCGTCGGGGATCACGTGGAGCAGGGTGCGCGAGGTGGAGAAGCCGAGGGCGCCAGCAGCCATTGCGTCGTCGACCAGGCCAGCCATGGCCGCAATGTCGTCGGCGCCTGCCGTTTCGTCCATCGCTCGCTCGCCCATAGCGGCAAGTCGAACCGCTGAGTGGCCGATCATGCCGCCGACATTTATGCCCTTGTCGATGCGATCGATCCATTCGAGGTAGCCGCCATAGCTTGTCCAATTCCACGGCAGGCCTTCAAGG
>CAKZXA010000085.1 GCA_937922045.1 uncultured Acidimicrobiales bacterium
GTCACCCAGGCCTACCGTGCCGGCCTCGATCGGCTCCCGAACGACGCCGAACTTGAACGATGGGTCACACGTCTTGATGAGGGCGCCGAGTTGCCCGACGTGGTCAAGGCTATTCGCAGCTGATTCCCATCCTCGACAACTGCTACTCAGTGGTCGCACGAAAGTCGTACGGATTTTCGTCGCCGCCGAACATGCCAACAGTTCGTCTTCAACGCTTTCGAGAGCAGCATCGAGCGAGTGCGAGAACGCTACCCGAGTAGCCAACCCCGGCTCAGAAACTAGTAGCGCCTCGCCAAGCGCTGGGGCGAGCGCAGACACCCAGACAACAATGCCCTCACGTCGAAGTTCTTGAAGCAGTCGGGCGACCACCGCACATCCCGAGCTGTCAACGCCGGTCACATGCGCGAAGTCAACGACCAAGGTTTGAACGGCGTCAGGTCCAAGCGTCATCTCACGCACTCGATCCTCAAGGGTGCTGACCGACCCGAAGAACAAAGAGCCCTGCAACTCAAAGACCATCAAACGATCACCTGCAGCCAAGAGCCGCTCAACGTCGTATGGCGAGCGGTCGACGCCGCTGCGAAGCTGGCGGCCATTGATCGCCGACCGTACCGGGTCGACCGGGCTGTAGCGCACGACGAAGACAACACCGGATGCCACGACGCCAATCCCGATCCCCTGCAGTAGACCGAACCAGGCAACGGCCCCCACGATCGCTACACCGAATAGCTGCTCAGCACCACTGGTCGAGCGCATCAAGCCGCTCAGCCAGTCGTCGAGCAGCCCGACCCCAATCATTACCAGCAAGGCTCCAATGATGAGCCGAGGAACGTAGCCAATAGCGGCCACCCCAACCATGCCGAACACGACAACGAGGCCTCCTGCGACCAGAGGAACGGCTCGGCGCGTGGCCCCCAACCGATGCAGTAGCACCGTATAACCCAGTCCTTGGAATCCTGGGGTCACACCAAACAAGGAGGCAGCTAAGTTCGCACGAGCGCAGGTGCGCAATTCATCATCGATGTTCAGCCGGGGGACAAGCTCGGCGCGAATTCCGGCCAGACTGAACAGCTGCGAGATGCAGGCCAAACCAACGACGCTGGCGATCCCCGGAGCCGTCTTGGCGATGCCCGACCAGTTGGCGGTTCGGAACTCCTTAGGCGTTACGAACCATGTGCCACCGGTTTCGGGAAACGGGCCAAGAAGCCATCCACCAGATTCGACCGCCGAGACCGACGAAACAAGCGCAACCATCACGTAGAAGCCCGCCAGGCATGCGCAAATGATGAGACCGAGCACGTAGCCTGGCACCCGCCGTGAACGGCCGGCTAGCCAGGCAAACAAACCAATCACGACGCCCGGCGCCCAGAACTTCGCCACATCGAAACCAAACAACCCACCAAGGTCGGCCAGCCTTAGGGTGCTGTTGGTCATGACATCGAGGCCTCCTTTGAACAGCAACCAGCCCGTGCCACCAACAAAGGCACCAACCACCGACGTTGGCAGGTAGCGGCCCAGCTCACCAAGACCAATGTGTCCGAGCAATCCGGTAGCCAGCGAGGTCGCCAGCATCGTTACGACCAGCAGCACAAACACATCGGCGACCTCGGCCCCCTCGCTAACGACGAAGCCGGTGGCAACGGTGGCCATCAAGATGGCGGGGCCATCCTGCACAAGCGTTGCCACCGGCACGATGTGGCTACGCCGCGCCACCAGCACAGCCATCACGCCGCTACCGACAACAAACGAACCAACAGCCCTCGACAGGCCGGCATCAAGTACGCCACCGAAGACCAGCGCCGCAAGCGATATCGCGAAGCCAACCGACGAGATCGTGAGCGTGAACACCGCCACAATGTCGGCGGTAAGGGAGCCTGGAGGCGCCCCATAGAATGCCGCGCCAGGTGAGGCGCGTTTCGCTCCCTCCCTCGATCGAGCTTCTGGTCGATGTTGTAGCTGCGTTTGCATCTCTAGCCCTCAGATAGAAATGCTCAGCAGCTGCCTGTTATCCAATCCGCCGCGAGCCGTTCGGCAGCGACCAGGCGAGAGCGACGTGCGATGACCGACGGCGGCGGCGCTGGTTTGGGGTAGGCCTCAGCAAATTGATGGATAGATAGGTGTCCAGCAACGCATCGGAGGTAGCCAATCAATCCTTCGGCCGACCGGTGTGTCGATTCGATGCGCGTTTCTGTGATCAGATAATCTGCCGCACACTTGCGGCAATGAACGATCGTCCTGTCTTCACCTGGCGTTGTATTCGTCGTTACATCGTGAGGCCGGTGGTAAACCACTCCGGCGGATAGTTCTGTCAAGGGAAGCACCTTCCGTGCGTGTCTCCGACCCATGCCGGAGTACCTTCCCTCTGAACATAAAATTGGCCCCGCACCAAGCCCGCACGGCGCGACCGCAAACCCGCACCGAGCGTTTCGAAACTCGCACGAAAGGCGCCCGCGTTGAATGGGCAACGCCCTAACCGCACCCACCCAAAGACCTTTTGTGATGACTGGGAACGACGCCCCTAGTCGTCAGACCTACTGGGCGAGGGCCTCGTCCAAGACCTCTCTGAAGGACGAGGCTGGCAAGAGAACTTGAGCGCCGCCGGCGGTCACGTGGTCGGTCACCGGAATGGTGGCCCGAGTGATGGTGCCGTGATCGAGATCCTGGTTATTCCACACAAGGTCGACGGCGGCGGCCATGCCGAGGCCGTCGTCGAGGGTGAAGGCATCGGCCATCGATCCGACAACCGCGGCCATGTCTTGAGGTGACGAGAACTCGGCGGCCCGCTGGAACACCGTCAGGATGAGGTCGCGCTGGCGTTCGTTTCTGGTGAGGTCAGACACGTTGGTGACCGGCCGCCAGCTGCCATCGACCAGTTCCTGGGTCTTGCGGGATCGGACCCAACCGAGCGTTGTAGCTCCGTCGGCCGTGGTGCAACCGGCTGGCAGCTCGAAGCGTCCAGGTTCCTGCGTTGGGTGGTCGACACAGATCTCGACGCCGCCCAAGCGGTCGATGATCGTGGAGAATCCGTCGAAGGTGAAGAGAGCGAAGTGATCGATCGGGTAGCCGGTGAAATCGGTGATAGCACCCGATAGGGCGGTGGCACCGTTGACGTCGCCGCAACCGTTGAAGTTGGCGTTGATTCGGGTGAAGCTCTGCGTGCAACGGTTCGGTAGGTAGAGATCTCGAGGGAGCGAAATCATCACCGGCGGCGAGCCATCCTCGGGCAGCATGACCAGGATGATCACGTCGGCCCGAAGCTCGCTCTCATCGGTGCCGACAATCATGAATGTCTCATAGTCGACCAGGTCGGTCGGGGTGGAAGCGGTGGCAAGAACCTGCGCAATCTGCTCCGCATCACCGGTTGAGGCCAGGGTCGAAGCCTCCACTTCAGGGAGCTGCTCAAAAGCGCCGATATCAAGCGTCTCGCGCTCAACACCACGCCAGTTGTTCCACACGACAGCCGCGCTCCCGATCGGGATCGCGGCCAACAGCACGAGGATGCCAACCACGGTGAAGGTGATCCGCCGACGGCGTTTCGTTTGCGAGCGAAGAGTCGGTTGTGATGCTCGCGGCTTCTGGATTTTCCGGGGAGGCTGTGGACCGGGATGGGGGGCGGGATCTGTGGACGGATAGCTCCCTCCACGCCCAATTTCCGCGCTCGACATGACGACTTATGGTACTGCTTCAACAAGCATCTTAGGGGTCGGCAATCATCAGACCTTCGCCGAGTTCGGACCGATGTTCCTAGGCCACCAGCTGGGCCACCAAAATACAGAACCCCAATGCCTGCAACCGACTCACAGCCGCCCTTCACCCACGGCCCCAATCACGACCGAAGCCCGGGCCAGCGTGTCGTCCACGTCGGACAGCCGGTTGAGGTTGGCGACCGCCCGCTGCATCCGGTGATTGCCCTTCAACCGCTCCTGGTGACGGTGCATGAAGTCCCAATAGAGAGTGGTGAAGGGGCAGGCGTCGTCACCGGTCCGCTTCTTTGGGTTGAACCGGCAGTCCGAGCAGTAGTCGCTCATCCGGTTGATGTAGGCCCCGCCGGAAACGTACGGCTTGGTGGCCATCCGGCCGCCGTCGGCCCACAGCGCCATACCCATCACGTTCGGTACCATCACCCACTCGGCGGCATCGATGTAGGTGTCCGACATCCAGCGCAGCACCGCTTTCGGTTCGATGCCGTACAGGTTGGCGAAGTTGGACAGCAGCATGAGGCGGGGAATGTGATGCACCCAGGCCCGATCATGCAGCGACCGGAAGGTGTCGGCCAGACACGCCATGTCGGTGTTGGCCTCACCGGTGAACATCGGCGGCAGCGGTCGGTGGTGGTCGAGCTCGTTGGAGTCGGCGTGGTCAGGCCACAGCCAGTACAGGCCCCACACGTACTCCCTCCAGCCAATGACCTGACGGATGAAGCCCTCAGCGCTGTTCAGGGGAATGTGGCCTTCCCGGTAAGCGGCCTCAACCCGGTCACAGACTTCACCCGGCATCAACAGCCCGATATTTAGATACGGACTGAGAACCGAGTGGGCCAGATGCCATGAGTGCTTGGTCATGGCGTCCTCGTACGGGCCGAAGCGGACCAGTTCGTTGTCGATGAAGTGTCGAAGGCGGATGAGGGCCGCTCGGCGGGTGGTGGCCCACGCCCCGACCGGGCTTGCACCCGGCCCGGCCGGGAGGTCCGCCAACACCCGTTCGTCGACACCGTCAAGACCTGATGTTGGCGGCGTGGTGAAGATGGATGGATCGTCTGGCGGCGGCTCCCGGTTCTCAGCGTCGAGATTCCACGTTCCACCCTCCGGGTTGTCGCCGTCCATCAGGTAGCCGAGGTTGGTCCTGGTCCACCTATAGAAGGTCTCCATCTTCAGCTGGTTGCGGCCATCGGCCCATTGGGCGAACTCGTCGTGGTGACACAGGAACTGGTTGGAGCGAACCTGGGTGATTCCCAGCCGTAGGCACAGGCGGCGGGCGGCCCTGGAGTTGGGTTCGGTGGCCCGAAGGTCGTCCGGGTTGTGTTCGTCTATGTGTGCTTGGATGCCGGTTTCGATTGAAGTGGCGCTCCGGTAGTCGACATGAAAGCCCGCTGTGGTCAATTCGCCGGCGAAGCGCCGCATTGCTGTGATCACGAGGTGGTTCCGTTGCTTGTGGCGACCCCCGGCCAGCAGCTGGGTGCTTTCGACCATCACTACGGTGTCTCGTTCGCGGTCGGCGTTGTCCAGGGCGCCGATTGAACGGTTGAGCTGATCTCCGAACACCACGATGCTGGTCACGTTCATGGACCGTACTTGGGTTTGCGTCGACATCGGTGAGCGGCGCCGGTGGAGACCTGTCAACCAGCTTCTGGGTAGTCGCCTGTGTAGGAGGCGAGGATCCGTTCAGCCCACCGGCGATTGACCGGCCCGAAGACGGGGGGCTCAGGGTCTACGGTCATGAGGCCAGACAGGGCCGGTCGATAGTAGCCTTCGCGGTTGTAGCAGCCGTCATGTCCATTGCTGAGATCGACCGTGGTGGAACGTCGGAAGGTGACGATCTCGTCGTCGGTGAACTCACGACCCAGCCGTCTCGACTCATCGATCCAGACGTCGAGCATCGGGTCAGAGGCGCCGTCGAGATCGCCCCACCACTCCTCGGCCTGTTGGCGGGAGTTGGCACAATTGGGCCATTCGCCCTGCGAAACGAACTCGGGGTTCGCTTCACCTGTATCGCCGTAGTATTCGTCTGCTAGTCCAAAGAGGGCGTGGCCAAGTTCATGGGTCAGGGTGATGCCTTCGAACGCAAAGTTTGCGGCGTTGGCATACAAAATCAGCGACCCGATGTGCCCCTTTCGGTAGTTGAGCAAGTCACGAAATTCGACATCATCCGCTGGCTTCTCCCATGATCCCAAAAACTGACTCAACTGAGCCGATGCTCGACCGTCGTCTGGACTCATCCTGATGGAGACCATGTCGGGGAAGGTTCCATCCGGAATTGCACCAAATTCGTCGAGCTCGATCGCCGCTCGATCGGCCGCCCAGAGATTGAAGAGATGCCGATTTGAGCGGAAGGGTTCGATGGCGAAAACGCCGAACACGATCTGTCCGGAACGCAGCTGGGCGGCGCCGTCCCACGAGAGAAGCGGTTCGAACATCTCGGGGTCGCCGGAAACACCCGGTTCGAGCGCAAAGACGAGATTAATCCGATCGGCATCGAGACGGTTGTGGCCAGGGAGCAGCGCCCGATACCCGTCCGGTGGCGGAGGGCCCTGGAGCAGACCGGGATCAGCGCTCAGACCTGGGTCGGTGGTCACCGCTCTAGTGGTGACCGTTGGAGCTGGGTCGGCGGCCGCCGGTGAGGCTTCAGCCTCAACGCTGTTGGCGGGAGTGGTGGTCGCAGTCGTCGCCGGGTCGTTGCCCTGCACCGGAACCCGAGCGTCGTCGAGACTCGTCGAGATGCAACCCGCAGTGAGGATCGAGAGCAGTGCCAAGGTGATGACGAACGTGCACTGCCGAGACCTCATTGAGAGCAAAGCTACCAGCGACATGCATGGCCCAACCGTCACCCTCGGACCGAGGCTTGCTACGTGAGGTGATAGACGACGCTAGGAGCGCCTACTCGACATTCTGTCTAGACCAATGGTGGCAAGGAGGCGAACCGAATGGTTGACACCTCCGTTCGGAGCCCGATCGACCCTGAACCCTGAGCAGCAAAAAACCCCACTGGTGGAGCGGGGCTTGCTACGTGGGGCTACCAAGAGTTGAACTTGGGACCTCACCCTTATCAGGCTTGCGCAGGGGGTTCGGGGTGGTGCGGGTGGGCGCCGAAACCTGCTTGGCTAGTGCGGTCTCGTTCGGGGCCGTTCGGGCAGTTGTGCCACAGATGGCTCACAGAACGGCTCACAATAACACAGCCACCGATGTGCCGTCTCTGTAATCAGACCAGAATTCGGATCTGATTGTCGGAGACATCAAGTACCGACCGTGCGGCAGACTGAATACGTCGGTGCAGCAGTATGAATTCTGCTATCTCTCCATCATCAGCGGTTAGATGAACCGGCATTGAATGTTGCCGAGCGTCATCGACAAAGCTATCACCGTCCAAAATCCTCATCGCTTCTTCGATGCGATTAGGTGATGCCGATGTCGCCACGATTCTGTTCTTTGATGCCTCAAAGAGCGCCCTCTCCAAATCTTGGACTATCGACACAACGACATCTGTGGTTGTTCGGATGCCTGGTCGCGCAACGAGACGCAGGGCCTGCAACTTGCGCATCGTTAGAGCAGCGATCATCGCCGGATCCGACATTTCACGAGTCACACAGTCGATGTCTACGAGATCGAGCACTACTGAGTCCGGCACGCCAAACCACTTCTTCAATAATACGAAGAGTCGTTCTGCTACCGAATGAATAGCTAGTAGCTCATCCGGTTTTGGTATTTCCGTTTCTTGCGAGACAGTCATTTTCAGGCACCCTCCTGCGGCGTAGAAGAACCCAAGGCAGGCTACCCGAAATCCTGGATTCATGCATGCCGGTCCAATGGGTGAATTGACTTCTCGGCCAAGCCCGAGGGCGTGTCCAAGTCTGATGACTCGAACACGCCCCAAAGGCCTCATTTGCTATCTAGCTGACTGCTAGCACAGTCATCGATATCTACTCAGAATGAATCACCTCGGCTGCCACAGGCTCATCAACGCCCGCAACCTCAAACGAGATGCCAACAAGATGAGGGCTAGACAAGCTATCCCAATGCTTCACCGCTAGATCACCTTCAGCTAATAGCAGATCAATAGCAGCTACTCCCGATGGCGTGAGTGACCACCCGGCCGCCTGCTCATCACGAACAGCTAGATCCCTGCACTCAAGAGCAACCTGCAAGTCGAGCGGCGCTAAGGACAATGCCCAGCCAACCGAGTCACCCTGCAACGTACTTAACTCAACAAGGAATAACTGAACCCTCCGATCCAACTGCGCTACCACCGTGCGAGTCTCAGCTTCAGTCGGCCACTGCGGAGCACAATCAGCAGAGGGAAGGGACAACCCACCACCAGCTCCACGAAACGGGGACCAACTTACCAGTCGAAGCAACAGCTCTACGAACGAACTCATACCTACTACAACGAAACTCTCAAGCCTCATCGAAAGTAACCAGCGAACCGATCCAACACATGCCTCACACCTGGGCCGGTAAGGCCAAGCTCGCGCCCAACAGCCGCATGAGACGGAGTGTTCCCTGTCCAAACTGCTAGGCGAAGCCAAGCTTCAACTACCGCCACGGCTCGATGGTCTCCCTCGGCTCGCGCTACTCTAAGTGCCGCGATCAGACTGTCTCGGGTAGCGACCTCATTCAATCGTGACACGATTTCATCGTCCGAGTCCCCAGAGTGATCTAGCACTA
>CAKZXA010000086.1 GCA_937922045.1 uncultured Acidimicrobiales bacterium
CTACATTCTGCCCAGTTTCGATCTCAGCGCCAGCGCAATTCGGAGCGCCCAAAGTGATCTCAAGAACATGCTCACCTCCCAGCTCACGCTCACGCTTTTCAATAATCCCGAGCTGAAGCTTTGGAGTCGTCCCGGCGAATCCCGCGAAGACTTTTCAGTGCGCTGTGAGGCCGCGGCCGATGACGGCGCAGATGAAGAGGGGGCGAAGCTCCGAGCCAAGCTGGAAGCTAAGCGGGACCGAGTCGAGGCCGCTATCGCCAAATCTGAAGATCGGGTATCGGTGCTGGAGGCTGAGGCTGAGGGCCGCAAGCATCAGCAGGTTATCGATATCGGCACGTCGATCTTGGGTGGCCTTCTTGGGGGTCGTTCGCGAACCCGAGGTATGGCGAGCGCGGCACGTCGCATGTCCTCGTCAAGCCGCCAGAAAAATACATCCGAAACCCGGGTGGACGCCGCTCGAAATCGCGTCGCCGAACACTTCGACGATCTCGAAGAACTCGAAGGGCAATTGCACGACGCCGTGTTCGAGATCGATGCTGAGTGGTCCGAAAAGGCCGATGCCATCGAGGAGGAAGAGATCCCGATGGAAAAGACCGACATCAGGGTCAACGACTTCATGCTTGTGTGGATCCCGACCGAGCGTTAGCCACCGCTCTTCGGGGCCTCGCTACTCGTCAAAGAGCAACCGATCGGGGAAACCCATCGAGCATCTTCAAGACCAGACGCGTGTTTGTCTCCTGCGCGCCAAGCTCGTTCTTCAGGTGGGCGAGCAGCTCGTCGAGCTCGGCGACATCGCGGGCCGCCACCTCGAGCTGATAATCGAACCGGCCGGTGAGGTGCATCGCTCCCACCACTGGCGCTAGGTCACCGAGAGCGGCGTCGAACACGTCGGTGTCTGCATCGGGATGGACCCTGACGTCGATGACGGCCCGGATGGTCCGCCCGACTGCCTCGAGATCAAGCTCGACGGTGAAGCGGCGGATGATGCCGGAGTGGCGGAGCCGACGTAGCCGCTCGGAGGTCGCTGAAAGGCTGAGCGGGATACTGTCGGCGAGGTCGGTCACTGAGATTCTGGCGTCTTCGGCCAAAGTGCCGATAATTCTTCGGTCAACTGCATCCATAGCCGTAGAGAATACTGCCAAACCTCCGCTGTCCCGCATACGTCCGACGCGTCTACGGCGCCGAACGCCTCACACTGTGTCCATGACAACACTTCTTCTCGGACTGCTTCTCGGATTCGTCACCGTCGTACCCCTAGGGCCGATGTCGTTGTCCATCATCGGGGTCGGACTGACCCAAGGGCGAACCGCCGGATCGCAAGCTGGATTGGGCGTGGTCGGCGGCGACGCCATCACCGCTAGCGCTGCCGTCGCCCTCGTCGGTCTCGGGGCACGGCTGCCAGCCGGCGCCTTCGCCTTCCTCCGCTACTGCTCACTCGCCGTGCTGGCAGCCTTCGGTGTAGCCATGATCATCGGCTCAAACCGTTTCCAAGCTGCAGCAGGCGGCCTCCGTCGACCGGGACGGGTATTGATGGCGGCAACGGTGCTTTCCCCGCTTACCTTCGGCTCGTGGATCGCCATGTTCATGGCCATGCCATTCGCTCAGAGCCCCTCCCGTCTAGGCCTGTTCGCCACGGGAGTGATGTTGTCGTCGCTCTGTTGGCACCCACTACTCGGAGCGGGGGCTGGCCTGGTCGGGACGAGGGTTAACGAAGGCGCCCTGACGGTGGTGGCTCGCCTCGGTGGACTCGCCCTCGTTGCGCTGGCTCTCGCCTTGGCCCTCAGCCAGGTCTAGGACGGGGCAAGATCCCGTACGACCTGCATCGTGTCCATACCCTTGTAGCTCATCAAGGCCAGGGCAGGCGTTGTGACCCCATTCTCGACGTAGGCCTGAACCTTCTCCCGGCATTCATCGGGCGAACCGTGAACGATCAGATCGTCGACCACGGTGTCGGGGATGGCGGCCAGAGCGGCCTTGCGATCTCCGGCTTGCCATGCCTCCCACATCGGGGTGAGCAGGCCGCCTCGTCCAAGCCATTCGTGAAAGGCGGCGTAGACGGGCACATTCAGATAGGCGGCAATGGCGAACCTGCCAACGGTTCGGGCCACCTCCGCATCGGCGGTCGGACACACGAAGATGCGGGCAACGATCTCTCGCTCCGCCCCATTCGCAGCCCCATGCACGATCGGAGCCACCGTCGCTACATCACGAGCCGAGAGCCAGTTGATAATGGCCCCATCGCCCTCTCGGCCCGCCATCTTCAACATACCTTCGCGCAAGCCAGCAACCAGGATCGGCGGAGCCTCATCAAACGTTACGCCTAAACGGAACCCCTTGATATCGAAGGTGTCGTAGGTTTCGGTGACTTTCTCTCCGGCGAAGGCCTGCTTCATAAACCGCACAACATCGCGTGTTCGCTTGTAGGGCTCGTCGAAGTCGATCCCGTTCCAGCGCTCGACAATGACGTTCGACGAGGACCCAATGCCCATGACGAAGCGGCCGGGGGCGGCCGAGGCTAGGGATGCAGCGCTCTGGGCCAGCAGGGCAGGACCACGGGTAAAGGCCGGAATGATGGCGACGCCGAGGCGCAGCTCCGGAGCCCACGCCGCAGCTAGGGCGAGAGGGGTGAATCCATCGGCCCCATCGGCCTCAGAACTCCAAAGATCCGTGTAGCCCAAATCCACCAGCTCTCGGTAGATGTCCTGGTGTTGAGCCAGCGTGTATCCCGGGAAAGGGGCGGAGATGCCGTAACGAGTCACTGTCTGTTCTCTCTCACTGTTGATTCAGTTCAGTTGATTCACTGTTTTATTGTTGCAAGTTTGATTGTTGCGAGGTTTCTTCCACCCACAACTCGCTCCCTAAGCTACTCAACGCTGCTCCGGGGCGCTAACCGGTGGGCCAAGAGCCGCCAGCTCAGCAGAATCGGCGCAAAACCCTATGAAAATGGCCACTATTCACCTGATCAGGCTTCACTGTCACACCCCTTGTTCATAGTTGAGGCATGGCTACCGCCCAACTCCAACTAACGACGGCACCCCGCGAGTGGAAGCTCGACGAGCGCACCATCGAGATCGGCCGGGTCGGCCTTGCCCAGGCTAGAGCAGCTCTAGCCCAGGCCGAGGCAACCCCTACCCTTCTCCCAACCGACTCCGAGCTCACTCCCACCATCGAGCGGTCGCGTTCCGGCCGTCAACGCTCGACCAAGATCATCGCTGGCCAGGGCGCCCTAGCCCTGTTCGACGAGCAAGACGAGCATCTCTTGGCCGCCTAGATCTTCCATTCAGTCCTTCGGTGTTGCGATAAACGGGGCGATCGCGCTTTGCGGCTACGGCACCGAATGACAAGCACACGGCGACGGTGTTCTGCGGCTACAGCGCCGTCGCTGTGCGCCTCGCTGGAGAGCTCCACCCGGCGAAGCAAAGGAGCCACGGCCTTCCCTTCTGCGGGGAAGACCGTGGCTCCACTCTTTTCCGTACTGCTTTCCAGCTTCTGTCGGTGTGCTGAAACGCTGAAGGGCTAGCCCTTCACGGCCGCCCAGGCAGCATCGGTTGCAGCCTTCTGATCGGCAGGCAACGCCACGTAGCCGCTGTCGCCGAAGGTCTTGGTAACCGCTTCGTCGTAGGCGGCACCGAGGTAGTAGTCGACATAACCAGCTAATGCCGGGTTGCTCGCGACCTTGGCGTTGTTGACGTAAATGTAGAGACCGCGGCTCACAGGATACGATCCATCGGCAATGGTTTCGACCGTCGGGGCCACGCAGTCGCCGCCTGGCTCTTCGCTCACCTGAATCGATTTCACCCGGTCTTTGTTGGCTTCAGCGAAAGCAAAGCCGGCCCAGCCCAGGCTCGAGTCAGAGCCCAAGACTCCTTCGATAATGATGTTGTCATCGGCATTGCCGGAGAAGTCTTGACGAATGAGCTGAGCCCCTTCACCCTGCCGATCTTCGGCGATCCCCTCAAGCACGATCTCGATGAAGCTGTCGTAGGTGCCGGACTCGGTTCCAGGAGCGCTGATGTCGAGTGCCGCATCGGGCAGGTCAGTAGCTGAACCAAGCTCCGAAGCAATGGCCTGCGCATCGGCCCAGTTGGAGAAACCTTCGCTCTCGCCACCTAGCAAGCTGTAGAGATCAGCGAAGGAAAGACACTCGATGTCGTTGTTCTGGCTGCTCATGACGGCGATTCCGTCGAACGCCACCTTCAGCTCGGTGAACTCGACACCCGTTTCGGCGCAGTCGGCGATCTCCTTGTCTTTGATCTGGCGAGATGCATCGGCGATGTCGATATCGCCTTCACAGAATGACTTGAAGCCATCACCTGTGCCGGGGCCATTGACGGTGATGCTTATGTCTGCACCGCAGGCGTCTTCGTAGAGTTCGGCTGCTCGGGAACTGATCGGCTCGACAGTCGATGAGCCCGACACGTTGATCGTGCCTTCGGTGCAATCGCCAGCGACCATCGCCGCATCAGACGAAGTGTCGGAAGCGTCCGCTGTCTCAGCGGCATCGAGAGACGAGTCCGATGTACAGGCGGTCGCGGCAAAGGCAAGCGTCAGCAGAAGGGCCAAGATCCTCAGGTAGGTCGACTTGTTCAAGGTTTCCTCTCCTCGTATCACTACGAAGCCCACGCAACTCGCGAGCAACACTGTGATACCGACGGTACGCAGAGCAGGTTTCTTCAACCCGGTCTAGAGGTGACATCCAGGTAAACAGCAGATCAACAGTCAGATCGTTCACGTCGCACCGCTACCGTTAGCCTGGCACGACAACATCGCGGCAGAAGTCGCCGACAGGCCTGGGGAGCTCCCCATGGAAGATCGAGACGTGATGTTGCCAACGCCAACCGCTCTGCTCCAGGTCATCGGGGTCGCCATCGTCGTGCTTGTCACAGGCTGTCGGTCGAGCCCGCCGGCGGCCGAGGCTCAACCAACCATCGCCGATGTTATCGATGGAGATACGGTCGTTGTCGTACTGGCCGGACGACGAGAAACCGTCAGGCTGCTTGGGATAGACACCCCGGAGACGGTGCATCCAACGCTGCCCCAGCAGTGTTTCGGGGCTGAAGCTTCAGCCGCTCTCCACAACCTGCTACCGGCGGGCACTACCGTCCGCCTTGAACGCGACGCCCAAGCCCGAGACCACTACGGACGACTCCTGCTCTACCTCTACCGCCACGACGACGACCTTTTCGTCAACGAGTGGCTGGTAGAACAAGGTCTCGCCGACACAAGCTTCTATGAGCCAAACACGGCCTTCGCCTCGACACTTCGGGAGGCCAGACGTCGGGCCAGAACCTCCGGCGCAGGCCTATGGGGATCGTGCGAAGGAGCCGACCAGCCTCTCAACTAGACCGGCCGAACCATCACAGAACCCGACTCGCAGTCTTGGCTGCCTAGGAGCCTAGAGCTTCGAAGATTTCAACCAAGTACAACAGCTGCCCGGTCGGACCTACCGGCTTGATATCGCCCCGCATATAGGCCCGGGCCATCGAATCGGTGCCGTCGAGAAACTGTTCAAGCTGTTCAGCGGTGGTGGGCACCGTCAACTCGACGGCCTCGCCCTCAAGACCAGCACTGCCGCCAACAACACGGCCACCTTCGAGTACGAGGACAGCGCCGCGCTTCTTGCCGATGGTCAAGGCCACCGGCGTTGAGGGTGCCTCGGTCGATGCCAGCTCGGCTGTGGCTGCTATGAGTTCCTGGACCCATTCATCGGTCAGGGCCTCTGCCGTTGGAAGCGCCACGCTAGATCAACCCTGCCAACAGATCGTCTTCGGGCAGCGAGACCTCGACGTGCGACGTTGCCAGGATGAAATCCTCGTAGGGATAGGCAGCGGACGCCGCGTCATCGGGCAGGCCAAACCAGAACTTCTCTTCGGGATCGACCTGGGTTGCGTGGGCCAGCAAGGCTGCGCGACGCACCGAGTAGTAATCGGCGATGTTGATCTTGGTGGTGATCCGGTCGTCTTGTGAGGGGCGCTCGAACCAGCGGTCGTCATAGGGCGACTCGAGACCCAGCTCAAGAAACTTGGCATGGTGGGCGTCGAGACGAGCTCGGCTCCACGTCGAGTAGTAGAGCTTCAGCGGCTTCCAGGGCTCGCCTGCTTCAGGATACCAGTTCGGATCGCTCGCACGTTCAAAGGCAGCGACGCTGACCTCGTGAACCTGAAGATGATCGGGGTGCTTGTAGCCCTGCTGGTCGTCCGAATAGGTGAGAATGACCTGAGGCTTCAGCCGGCGAATGATTCCGACAAGCCGTCCAGCCGCCTCGTCAAGATCGGCGGCGGCGAAACAGTCGGGATGAAAGTTGGCCTCCGATTCAGGCATGCCTGAATCTCGATACCCCAACCAGATGAGTTCGTGAAACCCGATGGCCTTCACCGAGGCATCGAGCTCTTGGGCTCGAACCGCAGCGAGGTTTTCGTGGATCTCGGGGCGGTCCATCGCCTTGTTGAGGACTTCACCCTCTTCTCCCCCGGTGGCGCATACGAGAAAGGCTTCATGCCCTTCTGCCACGTAGCGGGCGATGGTGGGGGCTCCCTTGGACGCTTCGTCGTCGGGATGGGCGTGAACGCTCATAATGCGGGCCATCTCGACCAAGCTAGCGCCGAATACCGACAGAGCGAGATGACATGATCGCTCGCTTCGGCGTCGACGAGGCTCATAACCCTACTAGGCTCGCAGGTCTCGACCTGACGATGAGATCTGTGCCCTCCACCATGCTTCAAGAGGGAGTAATATCGTATCGATGGGTACTACAAGGGAGCGGATAGGACCGAGCTATGGATGACGCATCAACCTGGGCTTTGATTTGGCTAGCCGTTGCGGCGGTCTTCGGCATCGGCGAGCTCTTGATGGCGGGATCCTTTTTCCTCTTACCGTTCGCGGCTGGCGCCTTGATCGCTTGCCTGACGACGGTTGCCACCGGCTCCCCGATGATCGGCCTCGCCGTCTTCATCGTGGCCTCGCTCATAGCATTCTTCGCCCTGCGGCCGGTCGCTCGCAAACTCGACGAAAACGCTCCCGACGTTGGAGGCATCGGCGCCAACCGACTCATCGGCGCCACCGGCGTCACCCTCACACCGATTTCCGCCACCCCCGGTAATGCTGGCATGGTCCAGGTCGGTGCCGAGGAATGGCGAGCCGATTCCCATCCTGGAACCGCCATAGCGGCCAATGCCAAAGTAACGATCGTCGACGTTCAGGGAACTCGATTAATCGTGGAGCCCGACGCTCCTGGACAGCTCTACTAAACCAACTACCTAATCCGCCGCTACAACTCACCGCTTGAGGAGCGACTATGCCTTTCCTGGCTACTGCACTTTTTTTTATCCTGGCGCTGGTCATCGTCTACGTCATCATGGGCGTGCGCATTGTTCAGCCCTACCAGAAGGGCGTGGTCGAGCAACTCGGCCGCTACAAGGAGACCGTCGACCCCGGTCTGCGCATCATCAAGCCCTTCATCGAGCGACTCCGGCATGTGGACATGCGCGAGCAGGTCATCGACGTACCACCTCAAGAGGTCATCACCCAAGACAACGTGGCTGTCTCGGTCGACGCCGTCATCTACTTCGAACCGACCGATCCTCAGCGCCTGCTCTACAACATCTCAAACTTCATCCTCGCCGTTACCAAGCTGGCTCAAACCAACCTGCGTAACGTGATCGGCGAAATGTCGCTCGACGAGGCCTTCACCTCTCGTGAACGGGTGAACGCCGCACTCCGCCAGATCCTCGACGACGCCACCGACAAGTGGGGGGTTCGAGTGGTACGTGTTGAGATCCAACGGATCGACCCGCCCGCCGATGTCATGAACGCCATGCACGAGCAGATGAAGGCGGAGCGCACCCGTCGAGCTGTTGTCACCGAAGCTGAAGGTTCCCGTGAGGCCGCGGTCACCCGGGCTGAGGGTCAGAAACAGGCCGACATCCTCTCGGCCGAAGGTGTGCGACAAAAAGATATCCTGGTGGCCGAAGGTGAGGCGCAGGCCGTCCGTACCCGCGCCGACGCTGAGCAATACCGACAGCAAGTGGTTGCCAGCGGTGAAGCCCAAGCCATCGAGTCGGTGTATCGAGCCATCACCAACTCCGGCACCGACGACCGGGTCATCGCTATCAAATACCTTGAAGCGCTTGAGAAGATCGCCGATGGCCAGGCCACGAAGATCTTCGTCCCGGCTGACATGAGCGCCACCCTCGGCACCATCGGCGGCATAGCCGAACTCATCAAGGGCGGCGACTTCCCGCCTGCTGGCCCTCGACCCGAGCCGCCACCACCACCGGCCGACACAAACCCTCCGGCACCGGCCTCTGCCTCTCGACCACCGATCGTCGACCTCATGCCTGAGCCCGGCATCTCGCCTCCCCTGCCGCCTGAGCCGGACACAGCGCTCGACTTTGGTATCCCCGGGCCGGATGACATCCCACCGCCTCCTCGCCCGTTCGACGTTCGGTAGTCGGCAACCGTTCAGCGTTCAACGGACACCAATGCGTCGGCACCGATCCGCGTTGTGGGCGAGCTAGGCTTCCGGGTGGTGGAAACCTCCGGAACCCTCGCTCGCCCGCTCACACGGCCAACCTCACTCGAGGCTGGCTCCCGCGTCGGCCGGTTCCTCCGAGCCTGCGTTCTCTTCGGCCTTCTCGCTCTTGTCGCTGGCGGCTGCGCATCGGATGGCAAAGAGCTAGCCGAGCCATTGCCCTCGCAGACGACCACAACCCGTCCACCACCGCCAACGTCGGCGCCGCCTCAGGCCGAGAGCCAGTCAGGTGTAAACCTGAACAGCCCCGATTTTGCCCCTGGCGCCGACATCCCAGCGATGGCTACCTGCGCTGGCGACAATGTCTTCCCCAACCTGACCTGGACCAGCGTGCCAGACGACACGGTCGAACTCGCCCTGTCGCTCTCGGACCAGACCGACCCAGCTGAACCTCTCTTGCTCTGGCTCATGGCTGGCATCGATCCAGACGTCACCAGCCTCCAGCAAGGCACCCAACCCCCCGGCGCCTACGAAACCCTCAACGACTACGGCAACTTGGGCTACGGCACACCCTGCCTTGAGAGCTTCAGTAACGGCATCCGAGATCTCCAGTTCAGGCTTTACATCCTTCCCCAGTCATCGGGCACAGCCGAGGCCGATCCCGGAAATGAGGCGTGGTCCCAGATCCGAGCTCGAGCTGGCGAATCGGCCACCCTTTTGGCCAAAGTCAATGCGGTGGCGTCATAATCGCAGTCGTGCCCAACGACGCAGAAACAACCAGAAGCCAGCCACCCGAACCCGATGTGAGCGCAGAATCGGTCCCGGTCCGACATGCAGCCACCGTCATGCTGGTTGCTGATAGGCCAGAACTCCACGTTCTGATGGTGCACCGAACCGCCAAGGTTGTGTTCGCCCCCGACTCTTGGGTTTTCCCTGGAGGTCGGGTTGACCTCGAAGATCACCTCGACGATTTCGACACGATCTGCGATGGGCTCTCCGACGCCCAAGCTTCCACCATTCTCGGCCTCGAGCGCGGTGGCTTGGCCTGGTGGATCGCAGCATGCCGCGAAACCCTGGAAGAAGCAGGAATCCTGCTGGCTGCAGACCATGCTCAGCCCGACCCTTCGCTGGTGGCTGAACTCCGATCCCAAGTCAACCAGGACGAATCGGTCTTTGTCGACCTCCTCCTCGAACGCGATGTTCGGCTCGACGTCACCACCATCGAGGAGGTCGCCCGCTTCATCACCCCGCTCGGACCACCTCGCCGTTTCGATGCTCGTTTCTTCGTGGCCCACGCCCCGGTCGGGCAAGAAGCCACCCACGATGCAGGCGAGATCGTCAACACCGAATGGGTTCAGCCCAGCGATGCTCTCGAACGGTGGCGTCGAGGTGAGATGGAGATGATGTCGCCAACGGTCCGCATGGTGGCTTGTCTGGCCAACTACAGATCGGCGGCCGACGTGATGGCGGCGGCGAAGCGACGACTCCCCTACCAGCGGGTGCGGGTAATCGACCCTGAGGGTGACTACTGGGTCGTGTTGCCAGGTGAACCCGGCTACGAAACCGCTGAGCTGGAGATCGAGACCGGCTGGGTGCGTCTCTATGACGAGTCCGCCACCAACTAGGCGACGACGAGCCCACAGCTGAAAGCCCCATCCCATCGCTGATGAGCGTGGGATCGGCTAGTCTCGCCGCCATGTTCGCCATTCGCATTTCACAGCCCGGAGGACCCGAAGTTCTGCAAGGGGCAGACGTCGACGAGCCATCACCAGGCCCCGGCCAGATAACGGTCGGCGTCGAAGCTGCTGGCATCAACTACATCGACACCTATCACCGCACCGGTCTCTACCCGATGGAGCTGCCGTTCACCCCCGGTCTTGAGGGCGCAGGACGGGTCACCGAAATCGGCTCTGAGGTCTCCTCTGTCGCCATCGGGGATCGGGTGGCTTGGACCGGGGCGATCGGCAGCTATGCCGAGCGGGTCACGTTTAGCGCTGACTCGGCGGTCGCCGTTCCCGACAGCATCGAGACCGAGACCGCAGCAGCTGTCATGCTCCAGGGCCTCACCGCTCACTACCTCGTCGACAGCACCTATCCGTTGTCATCGGGAGATCGTTGTCTCATCCATGCCGGCGCCGGTGGGGTTGGGCTGCTGCTCATCCAGATGGCCAAGATGCGGGGGGCCGAGGTCTTTACCACCGTCGGGTCGGCCTCCAAAGCCGAGCTGGCAGCCGAGGCTGGAGCCGATCATGTGATCAACTACCGGGAGACCGACTTCGGCGACGCAATCGAAGCCATCGTCGGGAAAAAGGCGATCAGCGTGGTCTACGACGGTGTGGGCAAGGACACCTTTGATCGAGGGCTCGAGGTGCTCGCCCCTCTCGGCATGATGGTCACTTTTGGCAACGCGTCGGGGCCGGTAGATCCGGTGTCGCCACTCGCTTTGAGTGGGGGCGGCTCGCTCTTCCTCACCCGCCCGACCTTGTTCGACTACATCGCTAGCCGGTCTGAGCTCGAACGTCGATGCAGCGACCTTTTCAGCTGGGTGGCCGATGGACGCCTCGATGTGAGGATCGGTGCCCGCTTTCCCTTGGCTGAAGCCGAGGCCGCCCACCGCCTGCTCGAAGGGCGCACCAATACCGGCAAGATCGTCCTCACGGTTTAAACGCACTCGACGGGGTCTAGCGAAAATCCCGGCTCGATGGCAGCGACCCTGTGGGAGACAACCCTGCCTTCTGCGACCCAACCGGCAAGGGTTCCAATTTCTCAGCCACCAGGTTGACCACCGACTCTTGACGCTCAACCCGACCTCGTATGAGAAGGGCCGGAGCGTTACAGGCAGTGGTGCGATACCGGGCCCAGCAACCGACCGATACGACGACGTTGATCAAGCCGGTCTCGTCCTCCAGACCCATGAAGGTCACCCCCGAAGCGGTGGCCGGTCGTTGGCGATGGGTGACGATACCTGCCACTCGCACCTTGGCTCCATGGGGGGCCTGGGCGAGCTGGGCCGCAGTCAAAACTCCCTGGCTGTTCAATCCATCCCGCAAGAAGATCGTGGGGTGACCGTCGACAGCCACCCCGGTAGCCCACAGGTCAGCCAGAGCAAGCTCATGGTCGCTCATACCGGGCAGTTGAGGGGCGGTGGTGCCGGTGGCTGTTCCCACCAAGGTGTTGCGGCCAGCCTCCGCCACCGCTCCGGCTTCCCAAAGGGCTTGGCGGCGCGTGTCATCGCCAGATGAAGCCTCGACCGTAGTTTTGAAGCAGGCGAAAGCACCGGCGGTAGCCATCGCTTCGAGCGCCTTACGGCCGGTGTCGGTCCGTCGAGCCAGCTCCTCGATCGAAACAAAAGGACCGTTGGCCAATCGATCGGCCTCGATCCGTTCGGCCATGTCGTCACCCACCGAGCGAATCGAGCGCAGGCCAAGGCGCACCCCCCAGCCATCGTCATAACGTTCGAAAGTAGGCACGATCGGGTCGGGCTCTAACGCCGAGGAAACCCTTTCAAGATTGGCGTAAGCCAACGAGGCGTTCACACACGGTGGCAACGACGGCACCCCATGGCGGCGTGCATCCTGCACGAGGGAGTGAGACGAATAGAACCCCATCGGCTGGGCCTTCAGCAAGGCAGCACAGAAGGCGGCCGGATAATGCAGCTTCAGCCACGATGAAGCGTAAACGAGGTAGGCGAAGCTGATCGAATGGCTCTCGGGAAATCCATAGTTGGCGAAGGCGGCCAGCTTGTTCCAAATCTGGGTGATCACATCGCCCTCGACCCCCTTGATCGCTGCCCCCTGTTCGAATCTGTAGCGCAATTGCTCCATACGTTCCCGTGAACGTTTGGCTCCCAGCGCCTGGCGAAGTTCGTCAGCATCACCTGCTGTGAAGTCGGCAACATCGATCGCGATCTGCATCAGTTGCTCTTGGAAGAGGGGTATGCCCAGCGTCTTTTCCAAGGCCCTCTCCAGCAGGGGGTGCAGATAGGTGACGGGCTCCTCTCCGTTGCGACGCCGGATGTAGGGATGCACCGATCCCCCTTGGATAGGACCAGGACGGATAAGGGCCACCTCCACCACCAGGTCATAGAAGGTGCGGGGCTTGAGCCGGGGCAGGGTGCCCATCTGAGCCCGAGACTCCACCTGAAACACCCCGACCGAGTCGGCCCGGCACAACATGTCGTACACCGCCGGTTCCTGTTCCAGCGCGGCCAAGTCAACATCGGTGCCATGATGATCAGCCACAAAATCGGTGGCGTAGTGGAGAGCCGACAGCATGCCAAGGCCCAGTAGGTCGAACTTGACCAGACCAGCCGCGGCGCAATCGTCTTTGTCCCACTGCAGAACGGTGCGCCCTTCCTTGCGAGCCCATTCCACCGGGCAGACCTCGATGACCGGCCGATCGCACATCACCATGCCACCCGAGTGGACCCCGAGATGTCGGGGTAGGGATTCGAACTGGGTTGCGAGCTCGATCACGTCAGCGGGAATTCCGTCGGTGGCCTCCACACTCGATCCCCAGCCGCTTATCCCTTTGGAGAAGGTGTCTTGCTGCCCGGGGGCGTAGCCCAAAGCCTTGGCCGCATCCCGAACCGCCGATCGGGGACGATACGAGATCACGTTGGCCACTTGGGCCGCATGGCGGCGCCCGTGCTTGTTGTAAACGTACTGGATGGCCTCCTCTCGCCGGTCGGACTCGATGTCGAGGTCGATGTCGGGTGGCCCGTCCCGGTCGGTGGAGAGGAAACGTTCGAACAAAAGGCCAAGACTTACCGCATCGGCCTTCGTGATGCCCAGCACGTAGCACACAGCCGAGTTGGCGGCCGACCCCCGCCCCTGGCACAGGATGTTGTTGCGGTTGCAGAAGTCGACGATGTCCCATACCACGAGGAAATAGCCGGGGAATCCAAGCTTGTCGATCAGGTCGAGCTCAGCGTCGAGCTGGCGCCAGGCACCTCGTATGGAGGGCTGCTGTCGTGGCCCATACCGGATCGTGCCTCCCTCCTCCACCAGGCGGCGCAGGTATCCCATCTCATCCAATCCGTCAGGGCACGGGTACGGGGGCAACCGGGGGGCGACGAGAGACAGATCGAAGGCGCAGGCCAGGCCCAACTCGGCCGCCCTCTCCACCACCCCGGGGTAGCGGGTGAAGCGGCGGGCCTGCTCATCACCGGAGCGAAGATGGGCACTGGCCGAAACAGGAACCCAGCCTTCCATATCGTCGAGTGAGCGCCGAGCTCGCACCGCTGCCATGGCGGTAGCGAGACGACGGTCGGCCGGGGTGGCGTAATGCACATTGTTGGTGGCCACCGGTTCCACCCCGGCCGACAAGGCCAGTTCGACCAGAGCATCGTTGCGCACAGTGTCGAGCGGGGTGCCATGATCCCACAACTCGACAACAACGTTGCCCCGGCCGAACCGGTCGATCAGTTGATGAAGGGCCCGGGCCGCCGCGGCCGGGCCCTTCAGTTCTAGCGCCTTGGGCACCGCTGCCTTCCGGCACCCGGTGAGCACCACGAGGTGGTCGTATTCAGCGGGTTTGACCCAGCGGTCGAGGTCGTCCATCGTCATGCGCGGTGCGCCCTTGTGCCCGGCCAGCTGGGATTCGCTGATGATCCGGGCGAGGGCGGCGTAGCCTTCTGGGTCACGGGCCAACACCAGCAGATGGCCTCCATCAGGGTCGGCTTGGCCGGCGCTGACGTCGAGCTTGTCGATCGTCAACTCGGCGCCGAACACCGTGGGCAGACCGACAGCTCTGGCCGCCTCGGCGAAACGGACTACGCCATAAAACCCGTCGTGGTCGGTGACCGCCAAGGCGGCTAGATCGAGCCGGGCCGCCTCCTCGGCTAAGGCCTCGGGCGACGAGGCCCCGTCGAGGAAACTGAAGCTGGTGTGGCAGTGCAGCTCGGCGTAGGGCACGGTCGAGGGACGGCGGACGATGGCGGGTGCATCATAGGGCTGACGATGATGCGACCAAGCAGGGCTATCGCCTCCGTTTGCGCCCGGCCCAAACGGAGCCGCGCTCGGAGGCTGCTTGGCTGACGGCTTATCGGAGAGCGTACGCTCGATCTGTCGCCAGGTGACGGGAGGGTTCTGCCAGCCCATGTTGCCACCTTACCGAACAAATGTTCGAGCAACAAGTGGTGCTTGCTTACGTATTCGAGGACGTCCTCGCAGAGTACACGGCTCCTACAACGAGTCAGCGACCGCCTTCAGCGTGGACAGTACCGACTCGGCCCGGCTGTCCTTCGCGTCGACTCGGCGCATCATCTCCACCCCAAACACCATCGACGAAACCACGTAGGCGAGGTCTTCAACCGGCAGGAGCTTTGCGACATGGGTTCCTTCCAAGCATCGTTTCAGCGCCGCCTCAACCCGGTCCTCCCATGGTTGCAGAATCTCCAAGATACGCCGACCGACTTCACTGTTCGCCGGCCACCCTCCCACGATGGCGGCCACCGCCGCATTGTCCGCACCGGTGCGAGGCCCGAACAGGCGCTCGACGACGGCCAACAAATCAGAAACGTTCTGCGCCTCATCCAACCGGGGACCGAACTTCTCCATGCGACGATCGTTGGCGTAGTCGAGCGCCTCCAAGAGCAGTTCCTCGATCGAGCCGAAATGGTAGAAGACCAGGGCCTGGTTCAGATCTCCTTCACGGGCGATTGCTCGGGCGCTCGTTCCGACAAGGCCCTCGGTCAAAATCGTCTGCAGCGTGGCCTCGATGATCCTGGCCCGTGTCTCGCGGCCAGGCTTGCTCTGCCGTTTTGGCTTTACCTTCGGCGGCGCGGGCTTTGGCACTTTTGGCGAGTCAGCCTTCGTGCTCGGCCGCTGAGGCGAGGTGGCAACCATCAGTCCATAGTGCCCGGGCATCGCCGATGGTGCAGCATCGGGCGCAAAGAGTCAGCAAGAGACAGAAAGAGACAGCCCGAGAAACCCGCTCGCCCTACCTGCCGTTTTACAGACCAGTCCAGGGCTGGTTCGGCATTAGCCTCAAGCGACTCATGCGGGTGCGTCCATCAACGTCCGCAGCTGACTCAGCTGGGCCGAGGTGATGCTGTGGCTCCGAGCAAGATTCTCATCGGTTTCGTTCACGAACTGGGTGAAGCGAACTCGCTGTTCAGCGTCGGCAATCACCTCGCCCAGAGGCGCATGCTGGGTACGGATCGTGAACAGTATCCATCCTGATTCAGGTAGGACTCGAAGCGTTTGACGTTCGCTACGAAAGTACATGTCGACGAGACAACGATCGGCCGGGCAAAGGTCGTCGTCGAGCCTGGTCGGTTGAAACATGTCCCAGGCCGGCCGCAAGAACCAGTTACGACGCCATACAATGCGGCCGTTCAGCCGGTGAGCCAGCTGATCGAACAATGAATCAACGCGTCGATCCAGCACCTCGGCGTAGCCGGGGACCGGGCCATGGATCGCGGCCATTGGAGCCCCCAACTTCTCCGCAAGGCTCCATTGACTGGGGAAACAAAGGGTGGCCGCTCCGAGCACCCAGCCGTCGGGGCCCGGACGCATCAAGCAGAGATCCTCTTGTGCCATCTGCCCGGCCGCGTCGAGTGGGTGCAGGTTCTCTAGGCTTGGCTCGGTGGCCGAACCGACCGCCAGTCGCCCATCGAGATCGGCCTCGACCAGCTTCAACGTTTCAGACGAGGCGAGTTCCGATCCGTCTAGCGCGGCGAAGACCTCCCCATAGCGTTCCGCCAGAAGGTGGTGTTTGTAGGCCAGCTCCAGCTCCCACAGGTCATCGACAATAAGCCAACGTCGATCACCCAGATTCCGGGTGCCCATCGCTGGATGAGGCCGGTCGACGGCCAGGTCGATCTCGGCGTACCACGAGCGGTCCGAACTCGTCATCATTCCCACGTGCGATGGATGCCAGCTCACAAGATGAGCGTAGACAATCATGAGCGGTACCCTTCAGTTGGTGGCTGAACAATCCATCGCACCCGCTCCCTCCGTCGTCGCCGACGAGGCATCGCTTCTCACCATCGTCGCCGACATTGGGCCGATGGTCGTGGCCCTCTCCGGAGGTGTCGACTCAGCCTTGCTGGCCGTAGCCGCCCACAAGGCTCTGGGCGACAGCATGATCGCCGTGACCGCTGATTCAGCGTCCTTAGCCAACGGCGAACTCGATCACTGCAGCTCGCTGGCCGCCGCCCACGGTTTTTCCTGGCGGACGGCTCGCACCGATGAGCTCGCCGACGAGCGCTACCTCGTCAACGACACCGACCGCTGCTACTGGTGCAAGACCGCTCTGATGGACCAGCTGGAACCGATCGCTCAAGATCGTTCGGCCACCGTGGTTTTGGGTGTCAACCTCGATGACCTCGACGATCACCGCCCCGGGCAACAGGCAGCCGCCGAACGGGGGGCACGCTTCCCGTTGGTGGAGGCCGGGTACGACAAGCAAGCGATACGCGAGCTGGCCAAACAATGGGGAATCAGTGTCTGGGATCGACCTGCCATGCCCTGCCTCTCCAGCCGACTGCCCTACGGCACCACCGTTTCAATCCCCCTTCTTGGCCGTATCGATCGAGCCGAAGCCGCCATGCGGACCTTGGGCTTCGAAGACGTACGAGTCCGGCACTACGACGAGACCGCACGTATCGAGGTCCCGGTCGAACAACTTCGACTAGCCAGCGAGCAAGCCGAGGCCATCCATCGGTCGCTAACCCAGCTCGGCTATCGCTATGTCACCCTCGACCTCGGCGGGCTGCGCTCCGGCAACCTCAACCAGGGCGACACCGAAAACAAGACCACAGAGAGCACTAGCGCCTGATGGACACGACGGGTCCCTTCGCCCGGCTCGACCTCGATCGAAGTCGCCGCATCGATCTTCCCGAGGCGATCTACTGCCAATCGAAGACCGCTGAGCAGTGCGTGGCGATCGTCGAGGACATGCTCACATCCGGTGCCGATGCCGTGATCGCAACCCGGGCTACCGATGAACAACAGGCCGCCCTCGCCGCGCTCGGTCCACATGCTCACGAGTACACGACTCTTAGCTGGCAGCATCGGAAACCAACAGGCCGAACGGTGGCTGTCGTGGCCGCTGGCACCTCCGATCTTTCGGTGGCAGCCGAATGCCAACTCACCCTTGAAGCCCTCGGCCATGGGGTAAAGCCGATCACCGATGTCGGCGTGGCTGGGCTCCAACGCCTCCTCGATGTGCTCCCAGACCTCGACGATGCCGACGTCATCGTGTCGATCGCCGGCATGGAAGGGGCGCTGCCGACCGTGATGGCCGGGCTCGTCGCCCAACCGTTAATCGCCGTGCCGACCTCGGTCGGCTACGGCGCAGCCTTCGACGGACAGACCGCCCTAGCTTCCATGATGACAAGCTGTGCCCCTGGGATCTCGGTCGTCAACATCGACAATGGCTACGGAGCCGCTTGTGCCGCCCACCGGATACTCCGGACGCTCGGCCGATGACCACGCTGTGGCTCGATCCTCGTTTCGGTGCCTCGGGCGACATGTTGCTCGGCACCCTCGTCGGGCTCGGCGTCGACCTCGATCAGCTCGACACCGACCTACGCTCCACCTTCACAGATCTGCCGAGCTGGCGTTTCGAAAGATCCACGACCTCGCGCTGCTCGCTCGCCGCGACCAAGGTGACCGTCTCCGCCGAAGAGACCCACGCCCACCGAGCCTGGTCCACCATCGATGCTCTGCTCGCTGATGCAGCGCTTTCCGAGATGGTTATCGAAGGAGCGCGCCATACTTTTCATCAACTCGGTACAGCCGAGGCGAGCATCCACAGCACCACCATCGACCAGGTCCATTTCCATGAGGTTGGGGCGGTCGATGCGATCGTCGACATCGTTGGTGTCTGGCTCGGCTTAGACCAGTTGCGAACCACAATCGGACTCGATCGAGTGATGGCCGGGCCAGTCGGCATCGGTCATGGCACCGTCGAGGCGGCCCACGGCACGCTACCCATTCCCGCCCCCGCCACCGCTGCCCTGCTCGAAGGCGTTCCGGTCCAGCCACTACCCACGCCTACCGAAACAATCACACCGACAGGGGCAGCTCTCCTGCAGACGATGGTGGACGGGTGGGGCCCGATGCCCGCCGGCGTGCTCCGAGCCTCCGCTCGTGGCGCAGGTGGACGCGATCCAGCGACACATCCCAATGTGCTCACCGGCTACCTGCTCGATGCCTCGGCAACCTCAAGCCTCGGCCAGGTACCAGCTCTTGAGCTACAGGCCCGAGTCCAGCTCAGCACCAACCTCGACGACGTCACCCCTGAGATCGTCGGCCATACGATGCAGCTCTGTCTCGCAGCCGGAGCAGATGATGTGTGGTCAACGCCCATCATCATGAAGAAGGGACGTCCTGGCGTCGAAGTCAACGTGTTGATCTCGGCCGACCGAACTGACGAACTCTGTCGGCTGCTCATGGCTGAGACCGGTACGCTCGGCGTTCGTTCAATGCCTCTTTCCCGCTTCGTGGCCCCTCGCCACTTTGAGACGGTCTCGGTGCGAGGCCGTGCGATTGCCATTAAAATTGGGCCTTACGGGGCGAAACCGGAATACGGCGACCTTGCGCTCGCAAGCGCAGACCTCGGCGTGCCACTCCGTCAACTCGCTCAAGAAGCGTTGGACGCATGGAACGGCTGATTTAGCTCCGAACCCTGAAACAGGTAACAATTACAACAGATGGCAGCGCAAACAACAGTCAACGTCGACCTAAGGCGTCGAGTAGGTTACGCATGGCGGGAGATTCGTCGTGGTGCCAGCGCGGTCAAGGTTCGAGAGCTTTTCTACAGCTCTGACGATCAGCTTCTCGACCAGGCCCTTGCCGACACGCTGGGCGTGATCTGCCAGCGCGGCCCTATGCGCATGGGCGATCTGGCTGAAGCCCTTCACATCACCCCAGCTTCGACCACGCGGGCTGTCAGCTGCCTGGCCGACAAAGGGTATGTGCAGCGAGTTCGAAACGAGCACGACCAGCGATCGGTTATGGTCGAGGCGACGCTTCCAGGACGTGAACGCTACGGAAAGATCAGTGCCCGGATTCAGCGGGGGCTCACCGACATTCTCAACGAGTTCACCCCTGAAGAACAGGTCCAGCTCGCCGAATATCTCGACCGCTTCGTGGCCGCTGTCGACAAGCTGGCCCAAACCGATCCAGCCGAATAACGACAAACGTTCAAACACATACCACGAAACCCAGGAGAACCAAACGAAATGAAGGCAGCCGTCCTCAACTCTGCGCCCGGCAAGCTCGACATCGAAGATGTCGACCTCGATAGCCCCGGACCTCGAGAGGTCCTGATCGAGACCAAGGCCGCTGGCCTTTGCCACAGTGATCTTCATTTCATGGAAGCCCTGTATCCCTACCCGCTTCCCGCCGTGCTCGGTCACGAGTCCGCGGGAATCGTGCGCGAGGTCGGTCGGGACGTCACCTACGTCAAGCCCGGCGATCACGTCATCACCTGCCTTTCGGCCTTCTGTGGTCACTGCGAGCAGTGTTTGAGCGGCCACATGTCGCGCTGTGAGCGAAAGAACAAAGACCTCGTCCGACAAGCTGGTGAGCCGTCACGGCTGACACGCGGCGGTGAAGCCATCAATCACTTTCTCCATCTGTCGTCGTTCGCCGAACAAATGCTGGTTCACGAGCATACGATCGTGAAAATCCCCGAAGAGATGCCGATGGACAAGGCTTCTCTGATCGGTTGCGGTGTCACCACCGGGCTCGGTGCCGTATTCCGTACAGCCAAGGTTGAGCCCGGCTCCGACGTGGTTGTTATCGGCTGCGGCGGGATCGGCCTTTCCGCCATCCAGGGGGCCCGGATTGCGGGTGCTAACAAGATCATCGCCGTCGATGTCGTCGACTCCAAGCTGGAGCTGGCCACAGCGCTCGGCGCCACCCACACCATCAACGGCAAGGAAGACCCGGTAGCTCAAGTTCGCGAGCTAACCCAAGGTTTAGGCGTTCACAACAGCTTCGAGGCCATCGGGCTTAAGGCCACCGCCGAACAGGCCTTCCGGATGCTGCGCAGTGGTGGTCAGGCAACAGTGATCGGGCTGATTCCCATCGGTATCAACATCGAGGTCCACGGTGTCGACCTCATCGATGAGAAAAAGCTGACCGGATCGAACATGGGATCCAACCAGTTCCGCACCGACATGCCTCGCTTCGTCGACATGTACCTCACCGGACGCCTCAAGCTCGATGAGATGGTGTCAAAGCATATCTCTCTAGACGAGATCAACGAGGGTTTCGACGAGATGAAGACGGGCGCGATCGCCCGCAACGTAATCACGTTCTAGCTGATCCAGCAGTTCCGCGCCGACCTTCACCGGCGTTCATAGCGGCGAAACATGCCGGAAACATAACTTCCCTACGGTGTTGTGAAAGACATCCGGAGGAGAAATTATGTCAATTCTTTCATCGGTCGTCGTCGAGCTCAGCGCGACGGCCGAACAGTACGACCGAACCCAGGCCAGCGGGGCCGAAGTTCTCAACATGGTCGTGCTCGACAACATCTTTATCTTTGTCTGCGGCGTGCTCGTCTTGCTCATGCAAGCCGGGTTCGCCCTCGTCGAAGCAGGCCTGACGAGGGCGAAGAATGCCGCCAACATCATGATGAAAAACATGATGGACGCCTGTATAGGCATCCTGGCATTCGCCGCGGTCGGTTGGGGTATCGCCTACCCCGGCACCTTCAACGGCTGGCTCTCCTCCGCCGGGCTCGGCATTGGCGGCTTCTTCGATGGCGCCCTGGTCGACCTCAGCCCCGAGGCGGTATCGTCCGACGGCTTCTATCCTCTGGCTGTTCCCGTCGACTTCTTCTTCCAGGCTGCTTTCGCTGCCACCGCGGCCACCATCGTTTCAGGCGCGGTGGCCGAACGAACCAAGTTCGTCGGTTACCTTCTGTACTCGGTTCTTCTCACCGCCTTCATTTACCCGATGGTCGTCAGTTGGAAGTGGGGCGGCGGCTGGCTCGACGAGTTGGGGTTCATCGACTTCGCCGGATCGGGCCTCGTCCACATGACCGGCGGTTTCGCTGCCCTGGCCGCCACGATGGTGCTTGGGCCACGGATCGACAAGTTCGACGAAGACGGCAATCCTCGTGGCCTCCCTGGCCATTCGATTCCGCTCGCCATGGTGGGTGTACTGCTGCTCTTTATCGGCTGGTTCGGTTTCAATCCGGGTTCACAACTCCAAGCCGACTTGATGGTGCCGATCATCGCCGTACTCACCATGTTCTCGGCCGCGTCCGGCGGTGTCGCCGGTATGGCTGTCTCGTGGATCAAGGGCGGCAAGCCCGATGTCTCTATGGCTGGCAACGGCATGCTGGCCGGCCTGGTATCGGTCTGTTCGGGCATCGGCGAATTCGACTGGTTCGGCACGATTGCTACCGCCTTCGTAGCGGGAACACTCGTCGTCTTCTCGGTCTATGCCATCGAACGACTCCGCATCGACGATCCGGTCGGCGCCTTCTCCGTGCACGGTGCCGCTGGACTCTGGGGCTTGGTCGCTACCGGGCTCTTCGCCACCACGACCCCCATCAACGGCGCAACCGAAAGCGCCGGGCTTTTCTACGGCGGCGGTTTCGGCCTGCTCGGCGATCAGATCATCGGCGGCCTTGCCATCGCAGTCATCGTCTTCGCTGTTAGCTACATCATGTTTACCGCCCTCTTTCGACTCGGACTGTTCCGAGTTGACGCTGAGGAAGAGCGAATCGGACTCGACATCTGTGAACACGGCAGCGCTGGCTACGGCCCTGAGCTGTTGACCGTCGTCTAAACCACGTCCCAAGACGATGAGCTTGGGAACACGATGAACCTAGAAACACAATGAACTTGAGAAGATCGAGAAAGAGGGACGAGTAATGAAACTAGTCACCGCAATAATCAAGCCTCACCGCCTCGACGACGTGAAGGCCGCACTCGTCGACATCGGCGTGCCAGCCATGACCGTCACCGAAGCGAAAGGCTTTGGTCGACAAGGCGGCCACACCGAGACCTATCGGGGGGCCGAATACAAGGTTGACTTCGTACCGAAGCTTCGAGTGGAGATCGTCGTCGACACCAGCCGTGTCGCCGACGTCACCGAAGCCATTGCGAAGACGGCCCAGACCGGAACGATCGGCGATGGCAAGATCTGGGTAACACCGGTTGAATCGATGCAACGAATACGAACCGGCGACCAGGGGCCAGACGCCCTCTAGGTTTAGGACTCAAGCCTCGTCAACGACTCAACGATGTACTCGTTGGCGAGCTTGAACGGTGCTCCACCCGGGGCCCGACAGGAGATGGTGGGGAGCTGCCGAGATACCGAGATGACTGCCTCCCAACGGTCGTCCGAAGTGGCAATAGTGCAACGTGTCATCGGATCTGAGTCTTCAGGCAGCGTTACGGTAACGGTTCGAAGCTGGGTGTCAACTGCTCGGCCCTTCTCAGCTCGAACCGCTAACTCCGCTACCTGTGCGAAGCCGGTCTCGGCTCCCCACCATCCCCGACAATGATCACGAGGAAAGTCACCGTCGAGGACCTCGCCCAACACGTCGAGATCGAGGTTGGCCCACATCCTGCCGTCGGGCAGGGTCATGGCGGTTGGGGCGAAACGGTGGCCGCCGGTATGGCTCACCCGGTAGATCGGAAGATCGACAAAACGCTCAGCAGCGGCCGCCGCGAAGCGAGCCCCCTCGGCTCCACAACAAACATCGTGGCTCCCCTGAGTACAAACCAGCATGACCGGTGCGGTGAGTAGATCGTCGTAGAGGCAGAGAGGCTTACATGCAGACTCGTCGCCATCGACGAGCGACGTGGCCACGTCGAGCAGTTCGTTGGGATCCGAAGCCATGTATCGGTGATGCCGAACAGTGCCATCGGCTAGGCGATCAAAGACGAGAACCTCAGTGGCGGTTGTGTGGAGACGTTCATCGTCGGGCACCGACGCCAACAGACGAGTAGTAGGCGAGGCGTTGATGACGTTCTTGATCTCCCGGAGGGTCGGATGATCGAAGACAGGCTTGGGCCATGGCAGAGATGTCTCGACTAGCATTACCCGATCGGCTCGAATGGCCGTACCCGCCGGTTGCAACCCGATCGTCTGAGCGAAGTCGGAACAACGTGGCGACTCGTCGTCGGCGGGTAGAAGAGCCTCAAAGAGGTGATCGAGCGAAGCCATGAGACCTAACCTACACCTGTCATTCAAAACCCTATCTATCTCAACCTGGCCTATCTAAACCTTGTCTATCTGAACAAGGTCGGCGTTCATGGAGCGGAACCCGCCTTCGGCCACCACATAGGCAACAGCCGCGGCGACGGTGATAACCCCCATGATCGTGATCACATTGCGCAGACCGATTTGTTCTGCCAGCAGGCCAAGCGGCGCCGCGGCCAACCCGAAGCCGGCAAACGAGAGTTGCATGAGCGACTGAATTCGCCCTTGGAAGGCGTCCTCGGCCATGGCCAGCGCAATGGTGTTGGACAGGGTTTGATAGGTGGTGGTTGCGGCTCCGACGAAGGCGATGGCGAACATCGCTTCGATCACGGTTGGCGCATTGCCGAAGGCGATGACGCCGAGCCCGAAACAGAGCCCACCGATGGACATCGCCGTCTTGGCCTTGGGCGAGTCGGCCCTGCTGGCCAGCGGGATCGAAGCGATCACCGCACCGATGGCGGACGCCGAACTAACGAAACCGACCCACTCCTCCCCCAGCCCGAACACCCCTTCGATCATGGCGGCGTAAAAGGCCACATAGTTGAAGCCGAACATCACGATGATGAACGAGGACAGCATCAACCGGCGAAGTTTCGGGCGTTGCATCACATAGCGAACACCATCGACGAGCTCAGCCAGAGGAGCCCGGCCAGATGGTTCAGCTTTTCGTCCGGCGGGCACTCGGAGAAGATAAACGAAGCTAACGAGCGAGGCGACGGCTGCTACCACATAGGCCCCACCGATACCCACGAAAGCCACGCCAGCCAGCACACCAGCCAATGAGGGTGCGAAGATTCTCGTCCCGTTCATCGACAACAGGCTGAGGGCGATGGCATTGCCCAGGTTCTCTTTGCCAACCAGCTCGGCACTCATCGCCGTGCGGGCCGGTCCGAAGAACCCGAAGGCAGTACCTTGAATGACGGCGGCCACCAGAAGCATCCAGAACTCAACGATGCCGGTTAGCACGGCGAGACCCATGCCAGCGGCCGCCACCATGATCGCCCCTTGAGCTAGCACGATGATGGTGCGCTTGGAGAACCGATCGGTAGCGACACCACCGAGTGGAGTGCTCACCAACATCGAGAGTCCAAAGACAAGATACGTGAGCCCGAGTGCGCCCTCGCGCTCGGTCAGTTCCCACGCCAGGATGCCTCGCAGGAGGAACTGCATTTGTACGGAGATGAACGAGAACAACCCACCCCACCACAAAATGCGGTAGTCCGGATTGCGAAGCGAAGCAAAGGCGCCGCCCGAAGTCGAGGTTTGTGACGGGGTTTCCTCGGAATCGGGGAGGCCGAGTTCTTCGTTCTGACCGGCCGGCGCCGTTTGGGGCATAGTTAGAGATTCTAACTATGTTCGACCGGCGACGCCTAACTCGGTCGGAGTTTGTGACCGATTTCCTACGAGCCGACGCGCCTAGTCATAGCTTGCCTCGATAAACCAGGACTGGCGCTCGACCATAAGTAGATGGGCGGATCCATCACCGAGGCAAACCTGCATTCGAGCCCTTCGCGATCTGGTCAAAGGATCCCACCAGCGTTGCTCCGCTGGCCACGGTCCCGCCCATGTAGCAACCATCTGCGATGGTCGCCCCGCCATACACATCATGGCCGGGTCGCCGCTCAACAGGCCGCGGCCACCCACCACCACCAGCTGGCCAGAACGGTCCCGGAGTTCGATCGGCTTTGGATCGGCATGCACTTTGGCCGGAGACGGGGCTGGCAGCTGGCCCGGCCATGGTTCGTTCAGCCAGCCTGCGGAGGCGGCCGGCCGGGGCTGGGTGAGATCGACGGCAGCCGCTGGCACCAGACGTATCCGCTCCCCCGGACCAATACCTCCCTTGAACTCAGGCACGGTCACCGAATCGGGGCCAAGCATGGTTTGGAGACGGGCCACAGCTCGGGTGACGGCTTCAGCTTGATCATTGGTGGCGCCCCAGAAAGCGAGCTGGTTGCCGGTGGCCGGTACAACTTCATCGGGGATGAGACTCAGGTGCACAATCCCTGACGTCGGCCGACTGTTCACACCCTGATGGAGCCAGCTATCGAGCTGCCAGCGAGCCCGATCGGCCACATCGGCCGCCGACAGCAAGCCCTGGTTGCGCCAGAGCCGAAGCGACCGCTCCCCTGCTTCGGTTTCGGCTTCAATCGCCACCCGGGTGCAGGCCAGACCACGCGACTGGAGTCCAGCATGAAATTCCTCTGCCAACGCCTTCGCTGCGTAGGCACAGGTTTCGATGCGGTCTGCCGGTGGCTCGAAGGCCCACGAAACCGACAGATCGAAGGCCGGACGACGCAGGTCTGGCGGATGATCGTCTTCGCCTTTGGCCAGCCGATGTGCCAGCAACCCATCCCGACCAAATCGCCCGACCACATCGGTGCTCGATAAGGCAGCGAACCGACCAAGGGTTGTGATCCCCAATCGGGTCAGCACCTCGGTTAGTTCCGGATCGTCAATGGCCGTGATCGGCAGATCGGCCAGGAAGGCAGCGCTTTGGCCCGGGGCCACAACCGTGATCGGCTCACCAGTTCGGGCCGCCAGGCGAGCGGTGAACACACCATCGGCGAGTGCGACCCTCAGCTCCCCTCGCCGAGCCAGAAGCGGCTGGACTTTCTCGTAAACCATCTCCGCTAGCGCACTATCTCCTCCGAAAAATCGTGAAGGACCACGAGTGGGAAAGCCGACCAGGCCCGGCCCTGTCACCTCTACCCGAGGGGCGAACTCATCGACCGCAGCCACCACCGGGTCGAAGAGGCGAGCCTCACGGTCGAGATCTCGACCGAGAAGTACCACCTCCGGGCAACGACCTTGAGCTTCCCGCCGGCGCTGTCCCAAGGCCACCCCTTCAGCCCGAGCGGCTGGGGTGGTGGCCACCACCCGGTTAACCTCCAGCACGAGAGCTGGCTCATCCATCGGCACCCCCCAAGACACCAACGGCCAATCCGGGCACCACACCACAAGCATCCTTACGCCCGCCATAATGCGCCGCTACCCCAGAGCCTTCAACATCCGGCCTTCAACATCCGGCCTTCAACATGTGGCCATCGACATCCGGAAGAGAGACGACCCGTCGCCGAGCCATCGCCATCGAACGGCGACCCTGCGCTTCGACGGTGAGCTTCCGAGAACACAGATACCCCGAACCTTGCCCCAGCCCTTCCCACGTTCCCGCTTCCACCCACAACGACAGATCGAGTGGCACCGGCCAAGCGCGACCGCCGTCCAAATGAACGAGCACCGTCTGCTGCTCTCGGGCCCGAGCTATAAGCCGTCGAGCATCGCGCTGCCCGATCGGATGGCTCGGATTGATGCAAAGAACGCTCACCGCCTCCACCAGCACCGCCATCACCGTGGCCCACTGCTGCGGCTCAGGGTGCTCGACCAGCAGAACACGATCCAGGGGTAAGCCGACCTCGCTGGCCGCTACCAACCCAAACTCTTCCGCCCCGACAAAGGCAGCCCAACGGTGGTCTTCCACCAGCGCCCCCGCCAACGCCGCCACCAGCGACCAGGAACCGACACCCGAGACACCCACCGACCAGCCGGTCGGCAGGCCTCCAAGGGGAAAGAGCTCAGCGAGGGCGACCGGCACCGGCAGCTGATGCTGCCCAGCCAAACGTACGGGCGCGATCCGCTCACGGATCTCTGGTAGCGTCATCGAGCCCGGCGACTCCATCCGCTTACTTTACCAGAACATTTGTTCGGTTAGCGAACAGAGCCAGCTCAGGTTGGAAACGCTACCTTAGGGAACTGCTGGAAACCCGGCCTGGCCAGGAGGTACCCCTGGAAGAGATCGATACCTTCGCTGCGGAACCACCAGAACTCTTCCTCGGTTTCGACACCCTCAGCAATAACTTCGATACCGAGATCTTCGCACGTCCGCTCAAGCCCTCGGACGATGGCTTGTCGAGGACCATGCTTCTCGATACCCCGCACCAGTTCTCGGTCCAGCTTGATAGCGTCCGGCTGAAACTCAGCGAGAAGATTGAGCCCGGCATATCCCGCGCCGAAGTCATCGATGGCATAGCGCACGCCGGTAGAGCGGTACTCATTGGCCACCGCCACGAATCGAGGAAGGTTTCCGATAATCTCGCTCTCGGTAATCTCGATGGTGATAGCACTGGGTGGGATACCGATGGCGGCGGCGGTCTCAAGTGTGGATGCGAGTGCGCCTGAGGAGATCTCCAGTGCTCGCGGCATCAGATTGAGATTTACTCGCACCTCACCGTCTGCGCCGAGCTCACAAGCGAGCCGGAGAGCGGCCATTCTGAGCTCCTCGTCGAAGGCGTAGAGCTCCGATTGGCACACGCTGCTCAGGACGCTATATGCCGATTCACCATTCGGCCCACGAACCAAAGCCTCTTGTGAGATGGTCTCGCCAAGGTCGACGTCGACGATGGGTTGGAAGGCGAACGTAAACTCAGGCAGCAGGGTCATTGCAGCACATCGCTCGGCAACATCATCTCGGTTGAGAGCTGTTCGAAAGCGGGTCCCGCAATAAGGTCACCCTGGAAAAGTTCGACGCCTTCGCTGTGGAACCACTGGAGCTCAGCGCTGGTTTCCAGATGCTTGACGATCACATCGATGCCTAGGTCGTCACACGTCTGGATCATTCCACGCACCATTGCCTGGCGCGCTCCGTGCGACTCAATACCTCGGACCAGGTTCTTGCTCAACGCGATGCTGTCGGGCTGGAAGCTGTCTATGAGACCAAGCCCAAACCGGCTTCCCCCGGAGCCGTTGATCGAAAAACGCAGTCCAGCCCCACGTCGCTCCTGAATCAGTGCGCTGAACCAGGAAGGGTTGCTCCCGATGTCATGCTGCTCAACCTCAAAGGTGAGCTGGGACGGGCTGACCGAAGATCTACTGGCCATCTGGAGTGCCGAATCGATTATGCGGGGTATCTCTTCGATCTTGGGAACGGGGTAGCTGAGCGTTAGACCGCCGGTCAACCCAAGCCGACCAGCCATACCAATGGCCATCTCGATCGACTGGATCTGCATCCGGACCCGGCCTTCCTCGGTGGCATAGCGAGAGAGAACCTCACGGGGGTCTTCACCTTCCTTGCTCCGCACGATGGCCTGATAGCCGGTGATCGTGCGATTGGAGAGATCAACCAGCGGCTGGAAGGCAAACGAAATTTCCGGCCGTTCGTCTTCATCCTGAACGACGGGTGCCTCCGATGGGGAACTGGCAGACGTCGCCTTGGCTGCCACAGAGGCAACCTCAGCCGCTTGCTGTCCGGCTATTTGAGAACGCCACCGTCCCGCTCTGAACGCCTTCAGAAGCTTCTTGGTCCGACCTGAATCCAGATCGGTGAAGCAGCTCTCCATCTCGAAGAAGTCGTTCAATCCGACGATCGAGTCCAGGTCATCAGCACTGATGTCGGCAAGACCCATACTCCACTCCCCGAAGTCGCGTTTGGCGATCGGCTCATGAATGATCGTGACCACACCACCATGACGTGGATCACCGGAGATAACGTCGAACAGCTCCTCGACCGCATGAGGCTCACCCTCCAACACTTGCAAGAAGCTTCCCTCAACGTAGAGAAGCATCCCGGTGATGCCAAGGGAGCTGTTCTTCGCTCGGGCCCGGTCTAGCAAATCGACCAGTTCAGCTCGGGGTAGCGGCTTCGTGGCCGCACTGCTGTAGATGAGATGCACGAGCGGTGACATGGATTACCTCGTTGTACGATCCAATGAGTGTTCTCCATGGCTATCGACCATCACCGATTGATGCTGAATCGGAATTAGAGCACTTTCATGGCCAGATAATCCCCGGCCTCAAAACTTGCCTGTGTTCACCCAGGTCTCTTTGGGGGAAATCGTCTCGGTTACGTCCCAATGCTCAACAATGCGGTCGTCGTCCAGGCGGTACAGATCGATCACCGCCAGCCTCTCGGCCTTCGATTCAACCTCAGCCAAGGTGGCCACAAAGTCGCCGCAACCGACCACAAGGTGCAGTTCGACACAGCGCAACGCAGACTCGATGGCGAAGGCCCGAAAAGCGGCCCCTCCGTCGATGAGATCGGGATTGTGTTGGACACAATCCTCGGCGACGAATTGGGGGATCAGATCGTAGTTCGCCGGGGCGAGAACCTCGTCCACATAGCGTCGCACAAACTGCTTGTTCGCATCGGTGCGATCAAGGTACCGGGGTTCGGTTGGACCGTCGAGCTGGGTCCTACCGCTCGCGGTCGATGTCCGTACCTCTTCGATAATGTCCCAATGCTCGATCAGTTTGGCCTCGTCGTCGGTGTCGAAGATGTCGGCGGTGACGTACTGGAACTCACCGTGGTTCAACCGTTGAAGCACATGGAGAAAGACGTAGCGACCGTCCTGGAACGCTCGGACAACCTGGATGTCTCGGACCGGATTGCGTTCAACGAACCCGGCGAAGAATTCGATGAAGCCTTCCCTACCATCTCGCACCGGCGTTGAATGCTGCGTGTAACGATCACCCGAGTAGGTGTTTATAGCCGAAACAAAGTCACCATCACGGATGGCCTGAAGATACAAACCCTTCGCGTTCTCCAGAGCCTGTTCGATCGTCATAGGTGGCTCAGCGTAACCTACGCTCTTGCTCAAAACCGGACGAGACCGCGCCTTTCGGCACGGCCCCGTCGGATCGAACATTTACCCTGAGCTACAGAGCAGCCACGATCTCAGCCATGAGTTCACCGGCTTCGGTCGGGTTTAGCCCGACCTTCACACCAGCATCGCGCAAGGCGTCCATCTTGGCCTGGGCCGTACCTTTGCCACCGGACACGATGGCGCCAGCGTGGCCCATCTTCTTGCCTGGAGGAGCGGTAACACCAGCGATGTAGGAAGACACCGGCTTGCTCATGTTGTTCTTGATGAACTCGGCTGCCTCTTCTTCGGCTGAGCCACCGATTTCACCGATCATCATCACAGCCTTGGTGTCGGGATCGGCTTCGAAGGCCTCAAGGCAATCGATGAAGCTGGTTCCCGGGACAGGATCGCCACCGATACCGACACAGGTGGTAACGCCAATGTCTTTCTGCTTCAGCTCATACAGGGCCTGGTAAGTGAGCGTGCCGGAGCGGCTCACGATCCCAACCGGACCCCCAGCCTTGGCGATGTGCCCGGCCGTGATCCCGATGTTGGCCTTGCCCGGGCTGATGATGCCGGGGCAGTTCGGACCGAGCAGCCGGGTGTTGGGGAAGTCGTTCTTCAGCTTGTTGAAGAAGTAGGCCTCGTCGTGAGCCGGAACACCCTCGGTGATAGCGACGATGAACTCGATGCCGGCCTCGGCCGCCTCGAGCACAGCGCCCTGCACGCCAGGGGCCGGGATGAAGATGCAACTGGCGGTTGCACCCGTGGCCTCCATGGCCTCGGCCACCGTGGCGTAGACGGGCACACCGTCTACATCGGTGCCAGCCTTCTTCGGATGGGTTCCGGCTACCACCTGGGTGCCGTATTCCTTGTTCAACTTGCCGTAGTAGCTGCCTTGAGACCCGGTGAGTCCCTGGTAGATGACCTTGGTGTTCTCGTCTACGAAAATACTCATCGAATCTCCCTAGGCCTCGGCCAGTTCCACAGACCTACGGGCTGCGCTCAACATGGTGTCTTCCATCATCAGCTTGTCATCGAGGTGAGGACGCAGAATTTCGCGGCCCTCCTCGGCATTCGTTCCGTCTAGCCGGATCACGATAGGAGCGTCGATCGACACCCGCTTCATCGCTTCGAGGATGCCATTGGCCACCTCTTCACCTCGGGTGATGCCGCCAAAGATATTGATGAAGATCGACTTCACCGCCGGGTCGTTGTTGATCACTTCGAGAGCGCCGGCCATGACGTCGGCATTGGCGCCGCCGCCGATGTCGAGGAAGTTGGCTGCTCCGCCACCGGCCTGACTCACAACATCGACGGTGCTCATGGCCAGACCAGCACCGTTGGCGATAACGCCGACCGAACCGTCGAGGCCAACATACTGCAGACCCTTGGCGTGAGCTGCTTCTTCGCGCTCGTCACGAGGCTGGCTGGCGTCGTACTGTGCGTAGTCGGGGTGCTCATAGATGGCATTGCCATCCAGGCTCACCTTGGCATCGAGTGCGTGGACCTCGCCCGTTGGCTTGAGGATCAAGGGATTGATCTCGGCCAGGTCGGCGTCGCCCTCGACATAAGCGGTATAGAGCTTGGTGAGGATTTCGACGGTGCCTTCGGTGGCCTGCGGGTTGAGGTTGGCGGCTGCCACCCATTCGCGGCAGGCTGCGTCGGTGAGACCCTCGGTCGGGTCGATCCAGATCTTGGCGATGGCGTCGGGGTTCTCCTCGGCCACGGTTTCGATCTCAACGCCGCCTTCGGCCGACAGCATGCCAAGATGCTTCTTAGCTGAGCGGTCGAGGGTGAAGCTGGCGTAGTACTCCTCAGCGATGTCGGATGCCTTCTCGACCCAGATCGTTTCCACGATGTGGCCCTTGATAGCGAGGCCCAAGATGTTGGAGGCGTGGGTGCGAGCTTCCTCAGCGTTTTCGGCCAATTTCACACCACCAGCCTTGCCTCGGCCTCCGGTGTGAACCTGAGCCTTGACGACGACCGGGTAGCCGACACGGTCGGCGATAGCTACGGCGTCGTCGACGTTGCTGGTGGCTTCACCGTCCGACACCGGAATGCCATAGGTGGCAAAGAACTGTTTGCCTTGATATTCGAGTAGATCCACAGGGGCCTCCGTCGGTATGCGACCGCGGCGCGTCAAGACCGCGGAGTGTGATCGCAGCTCGCAATCACCAGGGCTGATACTAGAGCGCCCCGGCCCAAGATCCCGACTCAAGCGCGGCTTTAGGCCTCGTTTGACGCATCAGCGTCGGTCTTGTTTCGCCACGAACGAGCCATCCAGGCAATACCGGCTGCTGGGAGCAAGCCGATGAGCGACAGGCGATCGCCAAAGGCCGACCGACCTGCGACGAGCATGTACAAGATGGACATAGACGAGCGACGGGCTGATCTTGTGACAGAGGTTCTGTAAGCTCGCTCCATGAGCCAGCTGCCTTCCATCCTTGCCAATCGCCTGCTCGATGTGGACGGCACCTTCAATTTTCGAGATGCTGGCGCCCTGCCAACGACGGCCGAAGCCACATTGGTAGGTGGCAGAATCTTTCGGTCAGCCAGTCTCGACGGTCTTACCGACAACGGCTTGTCAACCCTGGCAGGCCTCGGGGTGAAAACCATCATCGACCTGCGAGGTGCTCAAGAGGTCGACGAACACGGCAGCTTCCCCGTCGAACAGTTCGCGGCCACCCACTATCCGGTAAAGCTCGTTGCGTTCAAGCCAGACTTCGGCCCTCCGGCCGGCAACGTCGATGACGACAGTGCAACCGCCGACCTTCGTCGACGTGTCTTTGCCGCCGATGATCCGATGAGCATCGTGTTCGCTTCGCTGGTCGACGCCTTCGATGAACCTCTGGTCGAAACGCTACGTCTTCTCACCGAGGTAGCCAATCTTCCCGCCGTGTTCCACTGCACGTCCGGCAAGGACCGCACCGGCTACCTGGCCGCCGTGATCCAGCTACTTCTCGGCGTTGAGCGGGCCACGGTAACGGCCGACTTCGTCGCATCGGCCCACTTCGCCGACATCGTCCAAGCCGACATGGAAGTGCGCTATCCGGAGATGATGGCTCTGCCGGTGGAGAAGCGACGGCAGATGTCGGGAATGGACCCAGCCTGGCTCGACAGTGCGGTCGCTCGCCTCGGCGGCGCCGAAAACCTTGCGACATCTCTGGCCGATCGGGGTTTCGACGCTACCGAGCAGGAAGCCTTGCGCAAGACGCTGATCGGCTGAGTTGGCGGTGAGCCAGGGTTCTCGGCGATGAGCTAGTGTTGGAACGTGCTGATCGCTCAGCTAACCGACACTCACGTACTCGACCCCGCTGCCGCCGAAGAACCCCCCTGGGTTCATATCGTCGACTGCAACGACCGGCTACGCCAAGCCGTGGCTTTGCTGATCGAGGAAACGGTGCAACCCGATGTGGTGCTACTCACCGGCGACCTTGTCGATACCCCAGCCGACGGGTCCATGGCTATTCTGGCTGAGCTACTCTCACCGATCGAAGCGCCGATCCTCGCTGTGCCCGGCAACCACGATGACCGGTCGTACTTTCGCCAGGCCTTCTATCAGCCCTACACCTCAGACGACCACCTCGGCTGGGCGGTAGATCTCGGCCCGCTCGTCATGATCGGCGTCGACACGCTCGATCCACCCCTGCCTGGCGGACGGTTCGACGAGCAACGACGCGTCTGGCTTGAGGCCACGCTGGCCGATGCCGCCGACAAGCCGGTGGCTATCGCCATGCACCACCCGCCATTCCTCACCGGTATCGACATGATGGACGCGATGGGCCTTATCGGCCTCGAGGATTTCGCCGACACGATCTCGCGCTACCCCAACGTGACGCGGATATTCTCCGGCCATATGCATCGCCCCATAACCTCGATAGTGGCCGGTGCAACCGCTTCGGTTGGGCTGGCCACCGTGCATGCCGTTCAGCTCGATCTGGCGCCCGATGCCGATCTTGGCGTAGCCGATGAACCAGCTGGCTATCAGCTCCATCGGTTCGTCGGGGGGTCTTGGGTCACCCACACCCGCTATCTACCAGCCGGTAGCTGACAACAAACGGCTGGCTGCGCCCGTCTACCCGATCCCGAGGTTGAGCTGCACCTTGCTGTCGTCGGTGATGGTGACGGGGTACTGCTTCAATCCCTCGCCATTCTCGGGATAGGTCGTGCCATTGCAGGTGTCGACGAACTCGCTCTGAGCGGCGTTCCAGTCGGCGAAGCAATCTCGCGGTGCTTCAAGCGGACGCACGGCAAAGGCCAACCAGCCATCGGTCGGGTCTGGGCCAAGGTGCTGAAGCCAGATGTCGCGCTCACCACCCGAAGCATCAGGCAAGAGAAGAGGGCCGCTTTCGGCCACCGATACGGCCAGATCACTGGCGTCTCCCATAACAAACGACGTTCCACCGGGGTTGATCGGCACCTGGTCACCGCCAATATTGCCGAGTTGGACAACCAATAAGAAGATGGTTGCCAGAGCAGCGAGAGCCCCGATTCCAACGAGCAAAGCTTGCCGAGCCGGCGGCGTTGATGGTTCAGCGATTGGCACCCTTCAAGTATCGCAGGATTGGGAGCGGTAGCCTCCTCAGATGCGCTTTGATGCGGCAATTTTTGATATGGATGGTCTGTTGCTAGAGTCCGAATCACTCTGGCGCGTCGCCGAACAGGATGCAGCGACCCGCCTCGGCCTACCGCTAACCAACGCCGACTTCGATCAGACCATGGGCATGCGTATGCACGACGTCGCTCAGCACTGGTATGACACGTTGGGGTGGGAAGACGGCCCTGCACCCGATGTGGTTGCCGATGAGATCATCGATCGGGTGATCGAACTGGTGGCAAACAGGGAACCTCTGCCCGGCGTGTTGGCTTCGCTCGACATCGCCGCTCACGCTGGCCTGCGAATCGCCCTCTGCTCATCATCGGACGACCGGCTTATCGAGGCTGCGCTTGGCGCCCTCGGAATCGGCGATCGCTTCGAGCTTACCCATTCAGCCCAACATAACGAGTACGGCAAACCCCACCCGGAGCCCTACCTCAGCACGGCGGCCAAGCTTGGCGTCGATCCACGAGCCTGCCTGGTGTTCGAGGACTCGATGGCGGGTTGTGTGTCGGCCAAGGCGGCGGGGATGTCGGTGGTAGCCGTGCCCGACCCGGCCGTTGCCGGCTCAGGTCGCTTTGGCTTCGCCGATGTGGTCCTTGGCTCGTTGACAGAATTCGATCAACGTCTACTTAGCGACCTGGCCGACGGCACACCTTTACCAAACATGTCGCGGCCACGCTTCCACCTGGCCTTCCCGGTCGACAATCTGACCGATGCCCGTTCCTTCTATGGCGAAATCCTGGGCTGTGCCGAGGGACGGTCGGCTGAGACCTGGGTCGACTTCAACCTCTGGGGCCACCAGATCGTGGCCCACGTCGGTCCAGAGGCACAACGCCCGGCAACCAACGCCGTCGATGGCAAGCAGGTACCGGC
>CAKZXA010000087.1 GCA_937922045.1 uncultured Acidimicrobiales bacterium
GGCTGCTTTGGCCGCTCATGGTGCTGAGCATCTCGTGCTCATCGATTCGATTTCGGCTCGGCGAGCCCCTACCGCGGGCCGACCCGCCGAAGCCGAGCAGATGGACGAGGCCGAGTGGTCGGCGTTTCGTGATCGGATCGCCCACGCCGCCCGCGTGGCCACCGAGGAGTATGGTTTGACCGCCTCAATCCACGCCCATGCCGCCGGCTTTGTCGACTTCCAGCCTGAACTGCAGCGTCTGCTCGACGAGGTGGATGAATCGATCCTGAAGATCTGTCTCGACACCGGTCATCACACCTATGCCGGGGGAGACCCTGTGGCTTTCATGGGCGAGCATTTCGATCGACTGGCCTACGTTCACTTCAAGACATAGCGCCGACGATCAAGGCTGATGTGATCGAGCATCGCACCGACTTCTACGAGGCCTGCGGGCAGGGCATCTTCTGCAACCTGGGCGATGGTGAGGTTGATTTTCCCGCTGTTCGGCAGCTGCTGATCGATGGTGGCTATACCGGTTGGTGCACGATCGAACAGGATTGTGACCCGGAGGGTCATACATCGCCGCTGACCGATGCCACTTTCAACCGTAAATACCTGGCTTCGATCGGGTTCGACTAGCTCGACAACCTTGTCCTAAAATCGTTGCTACCCAATCCGATGTTGTACCTTTGACATGGTTGGCAGTTTTGCTGATTCACGTTTCTTGTCTCGGTGAACCACCGGGCGTGAGCAGTTTTCTTCATACGCAAATACATCGGAAGGACCACCGTCATGACCACCGAAGACTCCGCCTGCTGCGGCCCCGGCTATGCCTCACCAGAAGAGGCCATGCGGGCCGATCGCGAAAAGCTTCTTTACACGGTGTGTCTCTACACCGGTACCGGGGTTGAAGCTCCCGACTATCTTGCCACCATCGATGCCGACCCTGAGTCACCGACCTACTCGCAGGTGATTAGTCGTCTCGAAATGCCCAACATTGGCGATGAGCTGCACCACACCGGCTGGAACGCCTGCTCATCATGTCACAGCGACTCTTCGAAAGAACGAAAGTTCATGATCGTGCCCGGTGTGCGTTCATCTCGTCTTCATATCGTCGATACGGCAACCGATCCCCGCAACCCCACCCTTCACAAGGTCATCGAGGGCGACGAGATCAAGTCCAAGACAAACCTCTCGGCGCCCCACACGGTGCACTGCCTCGGCTCAGACATCATCATCTCCATGCTGGGCGACGCCGACGGTGAGGCTCCAGGAGGCTTCCTTCACCTCAACGAAGATTTTGAGATCGTCGGCCGGTGGGAAGAGAACATCACCGGCATGAACTACAACTACGACTTCTGGTACCAGCCCAGGCACAACATGATGGTGTCCTCGGAATGGGCTGCGCCCAACACCTTCATGCCGGGCTTCGACCTCGCCGACGTCGATGCGGGCAAGTATGGGCACTCCATCCACTTCTGGGATTTCGAGGCTCGGAAGATTACCAAATCTGTCGATCTGGGCGAGGAAGGTATGATCCCGCTCGAAGTCCGTTTCATGCACAACCCCGACTCGACGCACGGCTTCGTTGGCGCCACCCTTTCATCAAACATCTTTCATTGGCACCAGAACGGCTCCGGTCCGCAGGTCGAGAAGGTCATCGATGTGCCGCCGGTGGAACTCGAAGGCTGGGATTTCCCGGTGCCAAGTCTGATCACCGACGTGCTCGTCTCCATGGACGACCGCTTCCTCTACTTCTCGAACTGGCTCCACGGTGATGTTCGCCAATACGACATCAGCGATCCGTCCAACCCGAAGCTGACCGGTCAGGCCTGGATGGGCGGACTTTTGGGCAAGGCTCCCGTGGTGAACGGTCGGGAGATCCAGGGGGCGCCTCAGATGATTCAGCTCTCGCTCGACGGTAAGCGCTTGTTCGTGACCACCTCACTGTTCTCGACCTGGGACAACCAGTTCTACCCCGGCATGAACGAGGCGGGCTCGGCCATGATCATGGTTGATTGCGACACCGAAAGCGGTGGTATGTCGATCAACCCCGACTTCTACGTCGACTTTGGGGCTGAACCCAACGGCCCTTCTCGCTGCCACGAAACCCGGTATCCAGGAGGCGACTGCACGTCGGATATCTGGGTCTAGGGGCCTGGCTCGACGTTCAGGATCGGCGATATGCCGAGCGAAGATCCACCACCACTTCACAAGGTTGTTCTTGTGAATGAGGATGGCCGAGCGCTGACCGTGCCCGCCGACCAGACCGTGCTTGACGCGGCTGAGGAGGCGGGCATGGTCCTGCCCTACGGCTGTCGCTACGGCGGCTGTGTGACCTGCGCTGCTCGCCTCGTGTCTGGCGCCATCGACCAGCCCGAGGCGGTTGGTTTGAAGGACTACATGGCTGAAGCCGGCTACGTGCTGACGTGTGTTGCCTACCCCCGTAGCGACTGCGAGCTCGAGGTGGGGGTGCGAAGCCACTTCCGTGGGCTCTACCGAAACCCGTTCCGGGGAGGCTGACAATCGCGCGCCCTCGTCGGGTCTTTCGGTCGTCGGTAGAAGGCCCGCTACTCTGTCTCGATGACCGAGTCGCCACTCTGGCTGATCGAACTCCGGGCGGAGCTGAGCGAGGCAGGGCTAGGGCTTTGCGACATCATCGACGTGGACCGGCTCGATGACGCTACATGGATGGTGCCAACTGCTGAGCGGCCTGCAAGCGGCAGCCTGCTCCTCGTTGGTAATGCTGGCGCTGGCCTCTGGCGTTCCTTGCCGGAGGAGAACTCGGGTTCCGTTCAACGGCTAGATCCAAGCACCGATCCGGTGGACTCCTTCAGCCACCGCATCACCGACAAGGCGCTGAACCGGCACCTACCCGATGTTGAGCGGATGTCCCTCTATCCATTCGGTCGATGCCCGGCTGATCTCGTTGCCCTCGGATCGGTACTCGGCTGGCACACCCCATCGCCGATGGGTCTTGGCATCCACCAGTCTTTCGGCATGTGGACCGCCTACCGGGCGCTTTGGTGGTTGAACACATCGGCGGTTGGTCCCACGGTCGGGGCGTCGACGGCGCTGGTCGACCGCAATCGTCCGGGGCCATGCGACAGCTGCGCGACGACCGATTGTGTCGAGGCCTGCCCTCCTCAGGCCCTCGAACGTGGCCGACGCATCGATCTCGACGCTTGCATTGGTCACCGAACGAAGGCGGGGAGCAGCTGCGCCCAACGATGCCTCGCTCGGGAAGCCTGCCCGGTGGGTTCGCATCATCGCTACAACGACGATCAGATCGCCTACCACTACTCGATTTCGTTGCAGTCGATGTTGCGCAACATCGGTGGGGTCTAGCGGCCGGTCGTGGCCGCCACGCTAGTCGCGGACCACCACCGGTGTGCCGTTTGGCAGTAGAGATGGCAGGTACTCGGCAATGTGCATCGGGACTCGGACACAGCCGTGGCTGGCCGGGTACGACGGCACCGAGGTGGCCCCATGAAACGCTATGCCCCCACTGGTGAAGTAGAGGGGGTTATAGAGTCGTCCAATGCCGAGGCTCGACTCGCGCCAGCCCCGAATGCGACGGGTGATGGTGAACTCGCCGGTGGGCGTGATCGATTTGCCGCTGTAGCGGCCTTGACGCCACGGTATGCCGCTGCCGCTGGAGACGTGGCTGACGAGCACGGGAACGGTCTGGCCCGGGTCATACATCATCATCAGCTGTTGAGAGAGATCGACCTCCACCCATCGACGTTCGTAGGAGGCAGCGGGGCCCCCAATCGACCCGTTGAGCACGCCTTCGAGAGCAGCCTGATCGTCGTCGCCCCATGAGCCATCCATCGAAAGTCCGGCCAGCTTCTCCAGTGACCAGATCGCCTGCTTCGTCTTGGTGCCGTAGGAACCGTCGGCCAGCCCCGGGTCGAAGGGGCCATCGGCGAGTTGCTGCTGGTATGCCTTCGTCGCAGTTTTCGCGTTGGCGGCGTCATTGGTTGCGGTAGCTCCTGAAGCGTCACCAGTTGTTGCGTTCGTGTCGGTGGGGTTGGCGCCGCCGCCACTGTCTCCGGCGACGCCGCTGGCTCGGCCGTCGAAGCTGGCGAGTGCTGAGGCGGTGGCGGCGTCGACCTTGCCGGTGACCGCGAGCCCAACCTGCCGCTGGAAAGCTTCAATACCTGTCCGGGTCTTGCGCCCGTAGAGGCCGTCGACCGGTCCTGGGTTGAACCCGGCGTCGACGAGATGTTGCTGGGCTTCCCTGATCGACATCGTCGGTGACGGGTTGTTCGAGGCGGCGGTTGATCCGGTTGGGGCTTGATAGGCATCGAGCGCGGTGGAACTTGCCGCGTCGAGCTTGCCGGTCTCGGTCAGTCCGACCGCTCGTTGCATCGAGGAGACCGCGGCCGCCGTTTTGCGACCGTAGATTCCATCGACAGGGCCTGGCGCAAAGCCCTTGTCGGCGAGGCGTTGTTGGAGATTGCGAACAGTGTCGCCTCGATCTCCTCGTTGAGCCAGCACGGTTGAAATCGCATCGCTGCTTTCAGCCTGCTGGGCTATGACCGGTTGTGTACTGACCGTCGGTACGGCTGGTCCCGGCTGAAGAAACCCAACGATCAGGGTTGCTCCTGCCAACGCTAGTACTGCCATCATGACCCTCCTCTGCTCGCCGTTCGCTAACCCATTCGTCACGTAATGGACGTATGCGTTTACTAGACGTATGCGTTCGCACACCCGAAGGACGAGAACGGCCTCGCTTCGACGTCGCTCCTGCCCGGAGAGTGTCCTTGTCGACCATTGTCGCGCGAATCGGTGTTGTTGTGCTATCGGGTGCATCATCGATCGGCATTGTTCGGACGAGAACGATCTCGGCAGGGAAGTTCTTTCGAAATTCGGTTCGATGTCGGGGCGCCACTGATGCCTTTTTCGCGGTTGCTTGACAACGTTGTCAGGGGGGTCATAGAGTCCTCACAACGTTGTCAATTCATGTCTAAACAGGTGTGGAAGACAGCGTGGAGACAGAAACCTTTCGAGGGGAGCACATATGAACATGCAACGTAAGGGCTGGCGCCTGCTAGCTCTCGTTTTTGCATTCGCACTGACGGCAGCGGCCTGCGGTGATGGCGACGACGCGGCCAGTGGTGGAGACGGAGATGGTGAAGTATCCGTTTCATTGATCACGAAGGATTCAACCAATCCGTTCTTCGTGGCCATGCAGGAGGGTGCCAAGGAGAAAGCTGCTGAGCTAGGCGTAGAGATCAAGATCGGTTCCGGCAGCGAAGAAGGCGACGACCAAGGCCAGATCAACCTGATCGAAGAGGCCATCTCGCTCGGGCAGGACGGCATCCTGATCACCCCGATGTCGGTCAACGTTAACAACGCTATTCAGAAGGCTCGTGACGCTGGGCTCTACGTGATCGCGCTGGACACACCAACCGACCCACCCGACGCTGTCGACATCACCTTCGCCACCGATAACTGCAAGGCTGGCGAGGCTATCGGCCAGTGGGCGGCGGGCAAGCTCAACGGCGAAAAGGCCGTCATCGCTCGTCTGGTGATCTTCGACGACCGCACCGTATCGGTCGACTACTGCCGTGATAACGGCTTCCTCAAGGGCATGGGTATCGATATCGGCGAGCTTGAGATCATGGGTGACGAGCCCGAGTCCGGCAGCTACACCACCGGTGCCGGTGGCGACTACGAGTGGGTTTGCCTTGAAGCGACCGGCGCCAACGAGGAAGGCGGCCGTACAGGCATGGAGACATGTCTCTCGAAGAACCCCGACATCAACGTCGTCTACACCATCAACGAACCGACCGCCTTTGGTGCAGCAGCTGCGCTTGAAGCGGCGGGCAAGATTGTTGGCGACGACGTCATCGTGGTCTCGGTCGACGGCGGCCTGGCTGGCGTCGAAGCGGTGCAGAGTGGCAGCATCCAGGCCACCTCACAGCAGTATCCGCTGCGTATGGCCAGCCTCGGCGTCGAAGCCATCAACAAGATTGCTACCGGCGGCGACGCCCCAAGCAACACCTCTGATGACGGCACGTTCTTCGATACCGGCGTGGCCTTGTGTACCGATGATCCAATGGACACGGTGACCGTAGCCGATCAGGAAGAATCCCAGTACTGCATCGATAACGCCTGGGGCTAGAAACCCAGACTTGACGTGAAAGAGGACGGCGACCCAAACCGGTCGCCGTCCTCTTTCGGTCTAGATCTCCACGTGGACGCCACCTTGGTCGGTGTCCCGAAGTGATGTGCACGATCTCTAACTCGAAGATGGCGAGGGCCCAATCCCGTGACTACAACTGCTACCGCTGACGCGAACGGCGTCGATCTAGCCGGGGAGTTTGATCCGCCGGGCGGGCTGCTGGCCGGCGTTCAGCGAACGCTCCACAAGTACCCGTACCTCAGCCCCTTGGCTGTGCTGATCATGGCCATGATCATCTTCACTCTGCTGAACGAGCGCTTCATTTTCGCCGGCAACCTTTCGTTGATGACCCAGCAGACCGTCATCATCGGCACGCTCGCTATCGCACAAACGCTTATCATCCTTACCGCTGGTATCGATCTGAGTATTGGCGCCGTCATGGTTTTCGGCCAGATGATGATGGCCAACCTCGCCGTATCGGCAACTGCATCGAATGTGACCTTGGGCGGCTGGCCAGCCCCCGCTGCGATCCTTGTCGGCATCCTTATCTCCACCCTGGCTGGCGCGGCGAACGGGCTTCTTATCGTCCGGTTCAACCTGCCGCCATTCATCGTCACCCTGGGCACCCTGAGCGTGTTCACGGCCCTCACCCTGATCTTCTTCAAGGCTCGCACCATCCAGGGGCCGGAGTTGCCGAACATGATGACATGGATGGGCAACACCTTCGAGGTCGGCCCCTTTGACGTGGCCGTCGGTGTGCTCCTCATGTTCGCCCTCTACGGCATCTTCGCCTACATCCTGCGCAACACCGCCTGGGGCACACACATCTATGCCGTCGGCGACGATCCGGACGCGGCCGAACTATCGGGCATCAGTACCGGCCGAGTCCTCCTCGGGGTCTATACCGTGTCGGGTCTGATCATGGGTATCGCCGGCTGGATCACGATTGGTCGCGTCGGCTCGGCTAGCCCGAATGTCGCTCCCGAGATCAACCTCGATTCGATTACTGCGGTGGTCATCGGTGGAACCTCTCTCTTCGGAGGTCGGGGGACCATGGCGGGCACTCTGCTTGGTGCCTTGCTGGTAACCGTGGTGAAGAACGGGCTTTCCCTGGCTGGCCTCGATCAGGCCTACCGTGTGCTCGCCATCGGGTTGCTGGTGATAGCTGCGGTCGCCTTGGACCAATGGATCAGAAAGGTCAAGGCCTAACCATGGATGATTCTGCTACCGACACCCAGGCAGCCTCCGAGATGTTGTCAGACCTCCAGCCGATTCTACGAGGCCAAGATCTAGTCAAAACCTTCGGCCGGGTGGTTGGTCTCAACCGAGCGAATATCGAGTTGTATCCCGGTGAGGTTCTCGCCGTGATCGGGGACAACGGCGCGGGCAAGTCAACACTGATCAAGTGCTTTGCCGGCGCCCACCAGCCCGACGGCGGCACGATGGAGATCGACGGCCAAGAGATCGCTTTCGGTAGTACGAACGCGGCTCGAGAGGCTGGTGTGGAAACGGTCTATCAGAACCTGGCGGTCTCGCCCGCTCTCGACATCGCCTCCAACCTGTACCTCGGTCGCGAGATCCGTAAGCCCGGTGTGCTGGGCTCGGTGTTTCGCATGCTGGACAAGAAACAGATGCGGATCGACTCGGCCCAACACCTCAAAGACCTCGGCATAGGCACGGTGCAAAATATCACCCAAGCCGTCGAAACGCTGTCTGGTGGTCAACGCCAGGCGGTAGCGGTGGCTCGGGCCGCCGCCTTCGGGAGCAAGGTCATCATCCTCGATGAGCCAACCGCAGCCTTGGGTGTTCGCGAGTCGGCTCGCGTGCTCCAGCTCATTCACGATCTGCGATCACGGGGCATGCCCGTGATTCTCATTTCCCACAACATGCCCCAGGTCTTCGACGTGGCCGACCGGATCCATGTGCAACGGCTCGGCCGACGGGCCGCGGTGATCACCCCCCAAAGCCATTCGATGAACGATGCTGTAGCCATCATGACGGGAGCCATGACGGTAGATGAGGCCGACCAGGCACTCGGCCCTGTGCGAGAGCCTGCTGAGGTCGCCTCGTAATCGTTGGTGCAGCTAACCCGGAATCTGTTCCACCGGGGTGAGGGTACCGGTGCTCAACGATTCCGTCGCGGCCAAGGCGGCGGCCAAGGATCGCAGCCCGTCGATTCCGGTGACCAGGGGTTCGGTTCCGGTTCGTATCGCTCGCTCAAAGTGGGCGACGGCGGTGAGGTAGAGATCGGAGCGGTCGGCGATGTCGATTGTTTGGGTTTCACCGTCGCGGTACACGGTGACCTCGCCAACGGGGTCTCCCGTCATGGCGTTGTGAGCTCTGATGGCACCGGTTTCGCCTAAGAGCTCAACGCTGGTGGGAAGGTCGTAGTTGTCGTAGGCGTCGTGGGTCTGCACGATCACCTCGTCTGACCACTCCACCACCGACATGACCGAATCGGGGGCTGCCGGGCTGTCCGCCGCCTGTCGCCTCAAGGCGAGCACGGCTTGAGCCTGGCCACCGAGGATGGCGGCCACGGCTGCCATGTCATGGATAAAGACGTCGAGGATTACGCCCCCGCCAACGGGATCATTTACCCGCCACCCGCGCAGCCGGTCGGGGAGGCCTACGGCATGATTCACGTGGACGGCTCTAACCGTTCCGATCTCGCCAGCGGCGACCAATGCCTTCATCGCCAGATGGACCGGCGAGGCGGGAAGATGATGGTTGGTAGCAATCACCACGCCTGCCTCGTCACAAGCACCCACCATCGCTTTGGCCTCGGCCAGGCTCAAGGCCAGCGGCTTTTCGGCCAACACGTGCTTGCCCGCCTTGGCCGCAGTAATCACCTGATCGTGATGCTTGTGGTTCTGCGAGCTGACATAGACAGCATCGACATCGGCCCGTTCTACCGCCTCGGCTACCACCGTGGTGTGGTTGTCGAGGCCGTGAGATGCGGCGTAGGCCGCTGCCCACACCGGGTCCCCTGATTGAACGATCGTTATCTGTCCACCGTTGGCGCGAATGGCAGGCATGACTCTGCTGGCTGCGATGTCGCTTGCGCCGAGCAGCGCCCAACGCGTCGGCTGGCTTTCGGTGAGCTGTCGTGACATGGTCAATCTCAGACTTCGGTGTAGGCCTCCAGTGGAGGGCATGAGCAGGCGATGTTGCGATCACCGTGGGCGTTATCGATCCGGCCGACGGGGCAGAAGTACTTGTCGGTCGTCATGCCTGGCAAAGGAAACGCTGCCTGGCGTCGGCTGTAGGGGCGATCCCACTCCTCGGCCAGGAGGTCGTCGAGGGTGTGCGGGGCGTGGCGGAGCACGCTGTCATCCAGTGCCACCTTGCCGGTCGCTACCTCATCGATTTCGCCCTTGATGGCGATCATGGCATCGCAGAACCGATCGAGTTCGGCCAGACCTTCCGACTCGGTCGGTTCGATCATGAGGGTGCCAGCCACCGGAAACGACATGGTGGGGGCGTGGAAGCCGTAGTCGGCGAGACGCTTGGCCACATCATCGTTGGAGACACCGGTTTCGGCCGTGATATCGCGCAAATCGATGATGCACTCATGGGCCACCAGATCTTCGTTGCCGGTGTAGAGCACGGGGAAGTGAGGGTTGAGCCGGTGGGCCACATAGTTGGCGCTTAGCACCGCTGCTTCGGTTGCGGCCAGCAAGCCGTCGGGCCCCATCATCTTCATGTACATCCAGGTGATAGGCAGGATGCTGGCCGACCCCTGAGGCGCCGACGACACAACACCGGTCGAACCGCCATCTCGATCGGGTACGACGGGGTGACCGGGAAGGAAGGGCGCAAGGTGGGCGCCGACCGCAACCGGTCCGATCCCGGGGCCGCCACCGCCGTGGGGGATGCAGAATGTCTTGTGCAGGTTGAGGTGACTCACGTCGGAACCGAACTCGCCCGGCTTGGCGATACCGACAAGGGCATTCAGATTCGCCCCATCGGTGTAGACCTGACCACCAGCATCGTGGATGATCTTGCAGACCTCTTGAACCGTCGCCTCATAAACCCCGTGCGTCGATGGATAGGTCATCATGAGAGCGGCTACCGCACCCTCGTTGGCGGCGGCCTTCACTCGGAGGTCGTCGACGTCGATGTTGCCGTTGTCGTCGGTGGCCACGACCACAACCTTCATGCCAGCGAGCACCGCCGACGCTGCGTTTGTGCCGTGGGCCGACTGGGGGATAAGGCAGATGTTGCGGTCGCCTTCGCCTCTGGAATCGAGCCAGCCTCGAATGGCCAGCAGGCCGGCGAACTCGCCCTGGCTGCCGGCATTCGGCTGAAGCGAGACCTCGTCGTAGCCCGTGATCTCACACAGATACTGCTGGATCTCCTCGATCATGGCCAGGTAGCCCTGGGTCTGATCGGCTGGGGCGTAGGGATGCATGTTGGCGAACTCTGGCCAGCTCACGGGCTCCATCTCGGCCGCGGCATTGAGCTTCATCGTGCATGAACCGAGCGGGATCATGGTGCGATCGAGGGCAAGGTCACGGTTGGCCAGCTTCGTCAACCAGCGAAGCATCTCATGTTCGGTCTGGTACCGATGGAAGTTGGGATGATCCATGAAGCTGCTCGTGCGGCGCATAGCTTCGGGGATCCGGTTCGGTGCCACACCCAACGAGACTTTGGTTGCTGATGGGTCTCCACCGAAGACATCGAGCACCGCTTCGACGGTCGCAAGGTCTGAGGTTTCGTCGAGGGAGATGCCGATGTTGTTGGCATCAATGGGTCGAAGGTTGAAGCCCTTTGCCCTGGCTTCTCTCACGATGGGATCGGCCGATCCGTCACAGCGCACGGTGATGGTGTCGAAAAAGGCGTCGGTCACAGAAAAGCCGAGCGCTTCAACTCCGGCGGCAAGGGTGCTGGCCAAGGAATGGATGCGGTTAGCGATTGCGGTTAAACCATCCGGCCCATGCCAGGCCGCGTAGGCAGCGGAGATGTTGGCCAAAAGGGCCTGGGCTGTACAGATGTTGGACGTGGCCTTCTCTCGCCTGATGTGCTGCTCCCTGGTTTGGAGCGTGAGGCGGAAGGCGGGGCGCCCGGCCGAGTCGACCGAGACGCCGACCAGACGCCCCGGCAGCGAGCGCACATGCTTCTCGGATGTGGCCATGAAGCCGGCGTGAGGTCCGCCGAAGCCCATCGGCACACCGAAGCGTTGGGCTGATCCGACGACGACATCGGCGCCCAGTTCGCCCGGGGGTGTGATGAGGCAGCAGGCCAGCAAGTCTGTGGTCACAGCGATGAGGGCGCCAGCGTCATGCACGGCGTCGATCAGTGGTTTGATATCCCGAACCGTGCCCGATGAGCCGGGTTGGGCCAGCAGCGCTCCGAAGATGCGTTGAGCAACGCCCTCGTTCATGAGGTCGGCCTGATCGGCAATGATGAGCTCGATGCCAAGCGGCTCGGCTCTGGTCTCCACCACCGCGATGGTCTGAGGGTGGCAGTCGCGGTCGACGAAGAAGGCGGCGTTCTTAGAGCGGCCGATCCGCCGCAGCATCGTCATTGCTTCGGCTGCGGCGGTGGCCTCATCGAGGAGGGACGCATTGGCGATTTCGCAGCCGGTGAGATCGGCGACCATTGTTTGGAAGGTGAGCAACATCTCCAAACGTCCCTGGCTGATCTCCGGTTGATACGGCGTGTAGGAGGTGTACCAGGCCGGATTCTCAAACATGTTGCGTCGGATCACTGCCGGTGTGATGCAGTCATTCCAACCGGCGCCGATCAGTGTTGTGTACACCTGGTTCTGTTTCGCCAGCTTGGCCGCGGCCGCCAATGCCTCCTGCTCGCTCATCGCCGGTTCAAGAGCGAGGGCGGTACCGATCTGGATCGAATCGGGCACGGCGGTGGCCAGCAGTGCTGAGGCCGAATCATAACCAAGGGCCGACAGCATCAGCTGCTGTTCCTCGGGGCTGGTGCCGATGTGGCGGCGGGTGAAGTCGTCAGGATTGATCGTCATCTCATGTCCTCTTAGGTGCTCAGGCGGGGCGTTAGCGGCGATAGTTATGGGGAGCGAACGGCAGGTCGGCCACGGTGCATGCCACCGATTTGCCTCGAACATCGGCTTCCAGTTCGGTCCCGGACTCTTTGAGGTCGGGGTGGACATAGGCCATGGCCACCGGTCGCTCGACGCTGGGTCCGAACCCACCGCTCGAAACCGTGCCGGCGCTTCCATCGGTGTGGCCGGTGCCGGATAGTGTCGCTCCGTCGCGCACGGGGCGCTTTCCTCCTGGCGCGAGTCCTACCCTGACCCGGCTTGGGCCGTCGGCCAGCTCGGCTTGCACCCGTGCGGCGCCGAGGAAATCGCCAGCTTCGCGCCGTCGCTTCGGCATCGACCAGACCAGGTCGGCTTCGACGGGGCTTGTCGTCTCGTCCAGATCATTGCCGTAGAGACACAGGCCGGCCTCCAGGCGAAGCGTGTCTCGAGCGCCGAGGCCCGCTGGCTTGACCGCCTCGTTGGCGAGCAAGGCTTCGGCTAGAGCTTGTACGTCAGCGCCGTCGACCGCTAGCTCAAACCCGTCCTCGCCGGTGTAGCCGGAGCGGGCAACCGCAACGGACACAGGGCCCGATCCCGTGGCCAGCGCCGCCAGTCGGTTGTCGAGAAAGACCATTTCGTCGATCAGCTCTGGCCCGTCAGTGGAAAGCGATGCAACCGCTTCGGCGGCCCGAGGGCCCTGAATGGCGATGAGGGAGATGTCGGGTCGCTCGACGATGTCGACGTCGTCGAGGTGCTGGCTGAGAAAGGCCATGTCGGCATCTCGGCGCGAGGCGTTGGCCACCATGGTCAGATGCTCGCCCCAGTTGGTGACCATGAAGTCGTCGACGACACCGCCGGTGTCGTTGAGCAGAAGACCGTATCGCTGACGGCCAACAGCCAGGGTGGTTATGCCTGCGGGGGTTATGCGCTCGAGAGCGGTGGCGGCGTCAGCACCCCATAGCTCGATCACGGCCATGTGTGAGACGTCGAACAGGCCGGCATTTGATCGGCACCAGAGGTGTTCGGCGATCACGCCTTCGTACTGCAACGGCATTTCCCAGCCAGCGAAGGGAACTAACTTGGCTCCGAGCGACTGGTGTAGGCCGTGGAGTGGCGTTGATTTTGTCATGTGTAGGTACCTCGCAGCAGGGCAGGCCGAACGGATGCTTCGGCCCCCTCTGTCTTTGGTACCTGAGAGATTCAGAGGGAGCCAGCTGGCTTCCTCTTTTCCCCTTCGGTGGTCGATGACGACACTCTCCAGAGCGGTCCGTGAACCCTGCGGTACGGGTGCCTGAGAGTTTCCGGGGCGGTTGCTCCTTCGGCGAGCCGGATGAACCAGCTTCTCTCCCGCAGAATCAATGCGGACCTGGCCTGCATAGTAACACCTTTGCCGCCCAACGTCATCGGTCTCGACCTAGGGTGTCGGTCCCCAGGGAGCACTCGTCATCAGCTGAACTTCCTGGTGGGCGATGTTTGGCCGAAGTACACCGGCAAAAACCATGAAAGCTTCGTCGGCGAAGAGACCCTTCCAGAAGGCGCGCCGGGCTGCGTCATCGTCGAAGCGCCAAATATGGATGAGTTGATGGAGCGGACCGGTATCGCTGATGAAATAGCCGACGAGGTTGTCGGCATAGCCGCCAGCCTCAAGGGCCGCCCACCCCTGCTCCTTGTAGAGCTGGATGACAGTGTTCATCTGTCCCACGGTGATGTCGTAGGTCCGCTTCTCGTAAATGGCCATAGGCACGACTCTATGTCGCGACGGTGAACTGGTCTAAAGCTGCAATTTACGGCAGACCTAGAGCAGGGCGACTGCATCCTCGGCCAGCTGTTCGACCTGGATCTTGTAGTCGTCGGTATCGACCGAATCGTCGACCATGACACCCTTCAAGTAGCGGGCCAAAACACCTTCGACGATGGCCCCAAGTCGCCAGCTTTGAAAGGCTCGGTAATAGTTGACGCTGCTGTTGATGTGGTCGACGTCGAAGCCGGTCAGATCGCAGTAGCGCTCGACGAGGGCTTCGCGAGAGCTGAAGCCACCTGCATGGGTTGGGAAGGCGGTGGCTCCGCGGAAGGTCTCCTCGCCAGGCTGCACCCAGTTGTTCAGCAGGTAGCCGATGTCGGCCAGCACATCGCCCAGGGTGCACAACTCCCAATCGAGCACAGCGGCGATGCTGCCCGTGGCGGGATCCACCAGCATGTTGCCGAGACGGTAGTCGCCGTGCACGATGCCGGTGTAGCGCTGCTCAGGCTTGCCGGTGAGAAGGCGTCGGTAGGCCTCCTCCATCACCGGGAGTTCACGGGTCTTCGATTTCTCCCACTGGCCACTCCAGCGCTTCAGCTGGCGATCGATGTACGACTCCTTGCGCCCTAGGTCGCCCAGCCCGATCATGTCGGGGTCAGCGGTGTGAAGACTGGCCAGAACCTCGACAACCGAGCGGCTAGCGGCAGCTCGCTGTTCGGGTGCTGGCAGCTCGGCTTCGGCTGTTTCCTCGTCGGCAAAGACGACGCCATCGACGAAATCCATGATGTAAAAAGGAGCGTCGTTTATCGACTCGTCGGTGCACAAACCAAGAGCGGCCGGAACCGGTACGTCAGTCTTGGCGATCGCCGAAATAATGCGATGCTCACGGCTCATGTCGTGGGCGGTGGCCAACACCGAGCCGAGCGGAGGGCGACGTAGTACGAGATTGCGCCCGTCTCCGCCGGTCACGCGAAAGGTGAGGTTCGAGTGACCGCCGGTGATTGCTTCGAAGGTGAACGGTGCGATGGCGCCATCGATGTTGTCGAGGAGCCATCGCTCGACTCGGTCAGCTCTGATGCCTTTCACCGCCTCAGACCCCGCAGGCGTAGCGGTGGTCTCGTCGGTCGTCTCGTCGTCGGTCATGTGCATGTGATAGTCGATGGCGTGCCTCAGGGTCTAGCCGGAACGGTTGGCGCGCTTCGGCGGGCCGCAACCGAGCGGGTAGCCTGGATGTATTCAACACCGACCGTCGACGCCCATCTCTCTTGCCACAGTTCTGCGAAAGCTGGCACCGGCCGCTCTCGCCGTGGTGGTCTGCGCCCTCGTCGCCACCGCTTGCTCATTGCCGGCTGAGCTGGCCGAGAGCGTTCGAGAAGATGAAGCGACCGAGACCCCGGCGGAAGGCGAGGTTGGTGGCTCCGAGGGCGACGACCCCCTCGACAGATCAGCCGAGCGACAGGGCGGCCCCCTCCGCCTGACGGTCCAGGAGACAGCGGAACGAATCGCCGAACTTGGTGGTCAGCTCGCTATCGGCAACGGTCCAGAGCTGAAGGTGACCCGTCCTGACGGCGGAGCGGCGACTGTGCTCGACGGCGCCGACGGTGCTTCGGTAGCGGCTCAGCCCGTCTGGTCGAACGAAGGAACGTCGTTGGCATGGGCGTCTTCGAGGCCAGGAGTCGATGGCGCGGGCGCCTCCGTACAGGTCCAACCGTTCGACGAACAGGGTCAACCGACCGACGAACGACTCGAATCCGCAGCCCCCGGGTTCCCAATCTTCTACCTGGCATGGGATGCGGCCGATGAGCAACTCGCCTCGCTGCGCAATGGTCCGAACGGAGCAGGACAAGTCGAGCTTGGGTCGATCGTGCCCGGTTCGCCCCTTCAACCTTGGGCCTACGGAGCCCCCTTCTTTGTTGCCTGGGCTCCAGAGGACGCCCGACTCGCGGCTCATGTAAATGCCAGGGCTGTGTGGGTGGCCGATCCGCCGACGACGGGGCCAGGGGCCAAGCCGGGCGCCGAGTCACTAGCGGCCGGAGACGTGCTCGGAGCGGTCACCGGTACGTTCAGTGTGCTCGACTGGATCGATGACCAGTCGCTGTTGGTCGCCCACGATGGCTTTCTAGCCCTGTTGACGCTCGCGACCGGAACGAACACCGAATCAAGGTTGCAACCGCTGGTGGCGGTTCCGGATCCTATCGAGTTCACCATCAGCCCCGATCGGACGAAGGTCGCGTACCAAGGCGTGTCGGCCGACGCTGGAGCGATCACCGTGTCGACAACCTCGAACCCGTCTCCACCTATCTCCGGACGCACCGATGAGATCCAGATCGGCCCGAACGAGCGCAGCCTGCTGGTCCTCAACTTCCAGACGAACGAGATCGAGATCGTGGCTCGAGACGGCGCGGTGGCTTGGGAGTGGAGCCCCGACAGTGAGCGTCTGGCGTGGCTGGCGCCGGCCGGGCCTGGTGGCGGCGTGCGGTCCTTGCACCAATGGAATTTCTGGACGAAGGATGATGACGGTGGTACCGGCACAGCCTCCACACAAGCGTTCACCCTTTCGCGCGCGGTCGAATCGACCTATCTACCCTTCTTCGTTCAGTACAGCCAAAGCGTTACACGATGGTCTCCCGATTCCACCGCTTTCGCCTACGCTGCCCGCTTCGGAAGCGATGGTCAGGTGCTGGTTCAGCTGGTCAACGCGGTGGCCCTGCCGCTACCGGTAAGCGAGGGTGACGTGGTCACCTGGGGCACCGGGCCAACACCCCCACCCCCAGCGGGTGGCGTCTCGCCGGCCTAGAAGGATTCACCGGCGGCGCCGGTACCCTTAGCGGTGGCTTGGTTAGGAGTCTCAAATGTCGCCCATGGCGGCACGGAGATACCCAAGGCGAGGTGCGGGTTATAGCCGAGGGAAGGCCGGTTCTCTGTGGACGGTGTAGCAGGACAACAAGTGACTCGAGACATCGACGACCTGGGGCGCGTGTACGACGTACACAGCGGCCCGGTAGCGGCTGTCCTGTCGACCCTTGTCCGGGATCCGCTGATGTTGGACACCGGTGTTGCCCAAACGTTCCTCACCGCTTGGCAGGCATCGAGATCGTTCGAATCGTCTCGTCCTCTGGCCCCCTGGCTCTTCACCCTCGCTCGTCGCGTCGGCGTCGAGCTGGCGTCGAGCGATGTGTCATCGGGCTCTGGCCAGCAAGACCCCGTCGGAAACTCCGTGCTGCCTCCTCCTGATCTGCCCGGCCTCGATCAGACGTGGGAAATCTGGGAGGTTCGAACCGCGGTCGACCAGTTGAGCGAGAGGGAGGCAATCGTGCTTCGCCTCGAACACTTCGAGCGGCTCACCCACCCCGAGATAGCTGATCGGTTGGGGATAGCGGTCGGCACGGTGAAATCACGATCCTACGGAGCCCATCGACACCTCGTTCGATCGCTCGCTCCCATGATCGGTGGGGTCGGCGAAGGAATCGGTAACGGGCTGGATTTGCGAACGGTAGAGACATCAACCAACCTGTCCGATCTCGTCGGTACGGCCGATGAGATGCGCACGGTCAGTACAGTCGCCGAGGGCGACCGGGCCCGTCTGACCGTCGTCCCGGGAGATGTGTCCGTTGGCGACGGTGCCGCAATCAGCGGTGAGATCAGTGACGAGGCCGGCGTCGACCCGCAGCTATCGGAGCAGGAGATCCAGCAGCGTCAGCTCGAAGAGGAACATGAGACAGCCCTCAGCTGGTATCTGCACGGGCATGCTGATGGATCCGCGCTCGAAGTCGCTCAGCGCGAGGTTATTCAGAGGATTCGTCGTCATCTTGCCACCACATGGATGTGGGTTCGGCCGAGCCAGGAGCTGAGGTTCCGGCTGTTGGCCGAGGCTTCCGGTCAGCCGGTTGATTCAGCCTCCGGCAACCCGGTCAATTTCGCGGACGAGGCCCGTGTCTCCTCGATTGAGAACACCGCTGTCGCCGTACCGGGCCTGAATCCTTTGCCGCACGAGCAGATCGACCCCGTCGGCGATGAATCGTTGGCGCGCTCGTCTCGACGTCTCCATATGCCCTCCAAGATCGCAGCCGACGATGGCGTGGAGCCACGGCAATCGGGCTTTTGGCCCCTGCTGATGGCAGGCGCAGCAATGGTTGTGTTGCTCGGTTTCATCGGGATGCGGGTTTTCCAGGGCGCTGATGAGCCGATCGATTCCTGGATAGTCCAAGTCGAGTCTCAATCATCGGTTGCTACCGGCCCGGCCACGGTGGTTGTCCGCCCGACCGCGGGTGGTCTGGAGCTGGAACTCACGCCATCAGGTCTCGGTCGGCCGGTCGGTGGAAGCTACTACGCCGTTTGGCTGCAGACTGAAAATAGGGATCGCACGGTCCCTGTCGGTTCGTTCTGGTGGCGAGGCGACGAGAGCGCCGTCACCTTGACCAGCGGCGTCGACCCTGCACCTTATAGTCGTCTTCTGGTGACATCGCAGAGCGAACCTACCGGTGAGAGTTCGCTGCGTCCGAGCGACACCGTCGTCTATGCCGGTTCGATAACTCGTAGCACGCTGATCGACGACTAGTCGCCTGTAGGCAGCTGGAAAAGAGCATCCGGATTGTCGGCGAGCCATGTGGCAGCCGAGATGGGTTCAGATCGCTCGTAACCCACCGGCAGCACCACCGGACCCTCCGTCGTGCGGAAGTAAATCTGCCAGCCGTGGTACCCGTAGTAGGCCTCTTCGTTTGTGGCCATTACCGAGGCGTAGGCCTTGACGGCGCCAACGTAATCGTCTGATCGGTTGTAGCCAAAGATCGCCTTGTCCATGTTGTCCGGACCGCCACGATTCACAAGGTAGGTGGCACCTCCGATGATGGCGTCGCGATCATTGGTCGGATCGCCGGTGCAGCAATCGTTCCAGGTCGAGGGAAGAAACTGCATAGGACCGACCGCCCCCGCGGTGGAGACGCCGGAGATTCGTCCGACCCGAGTTTCGATCACATTGATGGCGGCCACGTATGTCCAGTCGATGCCAGTGGCGGCCTCAGCCTCTCGGTAGTAGCTCAGGAGCTCATCTGCCGGCAAGGGCTCCTTGATCCGCCAGGCCGGCAGCTCATCGGTTACACCGTGATGTTCGACGAGAGCATCCAGGTGTTCACGAGCTGTCCAGTTGGTTTCGATTGCGGTGGCGATCTCGGCGTCGCTCCCTGGAGCGGAGGTCGTGCTCTCCATCGTTTCCTGCTCCCACTCGGGGCGGAACGACAGCACGGCGTAGAGCGATTGCTGATAGCGACCCCAGGCGGATCGGGCCTCGGTCGACAGGCTCGTGTTGCGGATGGCTTGTTCGGCTTCAACGAGCCGAACCGCGAGTTCTTGCGCTGACGTTGGGAGTTCGCCATCGTTGCTTGGAACCGCTTCGAGTTGGGTAGACGGCACCGACGCCGAAGTGGATGGTGCCGATTCACTGGTGGCTAGTAACGTCTCTGCGGCCCTTGTCGTCGCCGTTGTGGATGGCGTCGACTCGACCTCGTTCGATGATGTTTCGGAGGTCGCAGCAGTAGTGTCGTCGCTGGCAGATGAGCCGCAGCCGGCAAGGGCGGCGCTTGCCGCGAGCACAACCCCAAGGCCGATCATGAGGCCGCGCCGATACTCGGTGGATGATCGGGTAAGCCGTGCACGCCTTGATAGATCGGCATGACTGAAGTTTGAGAGAGGATCGCCCATTCGCACGGCCTGCTGGCCGACCTCGTTTCGCTAGCTGCTTGGAGGTTGAATCTGCCAGCCCAGTCTATGACTGCCGATCGATTCAGGATAGAACACAACCGCCCAACGCGTTGACGAGTTGGCCGAGACGTTCAAAGTATCGGCCAGGCTGTCACCACTGTGGAGGTGATAGTCCCAGTTGTAGAGGGTGAACCCCGTGCCGATGGTGGCTGAACCGATCGGGGACATCAGAGTTGAGCCGGAAAAAGTTGCGAGCTGAATGGTGGTGTCGAGTTGCCCAGCGTTCTTGGCGAAGTAGTCGACGTAGGTTATGTTGGCCACCGGAATGATGCTGGTTACCGTGGTCCCCGTCCCGCAGTACCAGCGCACGCCCTTCGGGTACCAGCGGTAGTAGCCGGCCAGCGGTGTCGCCGTATTGGTTCGTACCACATGCTCTCGTGATTCGCTCAAGGAGAGAGTGACCTCGCCCCGCGAGGTTCCGGTTTCGAGTGCGATCAGCCAGTGATCCTGTTCGGACTGATCGGGAAGGCGGGCGAACATGTTCGAGTAGAGCAGGCCGAGGAATTGAACGTCGTCCAACGTTCCGTACCTAGCCACGAAGGTGTCGGAGGTGGCGAGATAGTCGGCGATCTCAAGCAGGTTCATCTCGGCCGTCTGGTATTTGGTCGCCCAGAAATGCTTGATCGTCGGCGCTGGGTGTTCGTTGAAGTAGGCGAGATGCAATCGCATGATCGAGTCGGTGATTTCCGGGCATCCCAGGACCTGGTTCGTGCCAGCCGATGAAGCTGTCGCTCCACTCAACGAGGCCATGAGGAATCCGACGAGAGCCAGGGCGATTCTGAATCGCCTGCGCGCTGGTTTACTATGCCCCATAGAGATCATGATCCTAGCATTGAGCGTGGCGATTCCTCAATGTGGTTCGCCATGAAACCAGCTCGATTTAGATGGTTTAAGCTGCAATCTCTATCCATTACTCCTCCCATGTAGCTCGACTATCGTCGGCTCTGTGACTCAGGAACTGGCTCCGCCCTACCAGAGGCACATGCCTGCCGCCGGCATACGTTCCTTCCTGGACCACCTCGATCCAGGGGAGTATTTTGACTGCGGTCGTGCTCGCCTCGAAGGTATCGATGAGGTCCTCGAAGAGGAAGCCGTTCGCCGCGGGCGCCCTCTTGGCGAAGATTCTTTCATGCTGGTGGCTACCGATGTCGGCCTCATCTATTGCAGGCCATCGATCAGCTTCGCTATTGCGGGAAAATGGTCCGACATTGGGATCGTCGAACCGGCGGCTGATACGTCCGACTCGGCCTCGTGCCGACTGGCTGTTACTTGGCCAATTCATGGCGAACTGAGCTTCGTCTTAAGTCGACGACTGGGCACGAACCTCCATCGGCGCTGGGCCCAAGTCCATTCCCACAACACGGCGATAGCTTCGGTCGATGCAAACGCCCGATTCGATTCGGCGAGGTTGGCCAAATCTGGCCAGGTGGTGGAGCCGACCGAGACGGACGGGGTGGAGCGGATCGACAATATCGAGCAGGAGCTCAGCAAGCAGGTGGCGTCGAACGAGACCCAGGTGATGACGCTGGCCGAGGCCGCAGCCACGCTACGCAACCTTGAGATGGTCAATGGCCTTGGAGTCAACAAGGCTGCCGATGGACCGACGATGAACGGCAACGGCAACGGTCATCACTCCAGCACCGCCGTCAACAGCACCGCCGTCAACAGCACGAACGGCGACATCGGCGACGATGACATGGGTGGTGGCACGAACGGTGCTGACAGCACCCGCCAAGGCGGTATTGCAGTCGGTAGCAATGGTCGCCACCCGTCCTCCGAATCGCAGGATGAGCGTGCGATGATCCCGACGCCGCTCATCGCCAGTGCACGTTTGGCGCCAGACGCAGATGTTGTCGAACAAACGCCCACGCCTGCCCCGAGGCCGAACCTGCGCCCTCCGGTGCCGCAACGATCTCCCCGAGTCGAAAACCGTCGTCGGGATTGGTCCGACGACGGGCTTCGTCATACTGGCGAGGTCGGCGGAGGCACTGGGTTGACCTTGCCCGAGGTCGAAGAATCGGTAGGAAGCCTTTCCGAGGATGCTCGTCTACTGGACCGACCACGAGGCTTTGGATCAACGCGGCGTTCGTCGAGACGTGGTAGCCCTCGCCCGAGACGAAGCGGAGCCAGCCAGGTCTCGTATGGCTACGGGCGTCATGCCGTGGAAGATGAGCGGAACAACGAAGGTGACGATGAGCAAGAATGGTCATCCGACTACCGTTCGAGGCCTCCGTCGAAGCCGGTCGATCTTGGTGATCTGTGGATCGACAACAAGGGCCTGTTCTTGGCCGTGGGCCTCCTCGTGCTTACCCTCGTGTTGACGATCGGAGCTATCAGCTCGCGTCGCAACACGGGCACCGACCAGAGCCCTGTCGGACCGGTCGCGACCGAAAGTGGCCAGTCGGACGACTCGGGTGCGACCGGCGTGTCGAGCGCCACCGAAGCTGATCCTGGCTCGGTGAGCGACAACCCGACGTCGACACTGGCCACCCTTCCCGCTCTAACCACCGCCTCAACCGATCGGCCGGTTGCGAGAATTACCACCGATGTGTCGCCAGCCACGGCTCAGCTCTGTCACTCGAACTACAGCGGCTGCGTACCGCTCGACAGTGATGTCGACTGTGTGGGGCAAGGGAAGGGTCCAAGCTTTCAGACCGAACCGGTCGTCGTGCTCGGCGTCGACGTCTACCGTCTCGACAGCGACAACGACGGCACAGCCTGTGAGGAAGATCAGCCCGATACCGACGATGAGGGCGACGACTAGGCGAACGTCTAGATCGAGGCAGTATCCGGATCAACCACCGAAACGATGGGCGGCCCAGCCCTCCGACTCGACGGATGCGATGACGGATAGTTGGCTATAGCTTTCCAGGATCTGCTCTTGCTGTTCCACCAGATAGCCGGAGGTAAGGAGCTCGCCATCAGCCGCCATCAGATCCGCGATGATCTGGGCGGCCGCCTGGTGCACGGGGAGCAGAACGTTGGCCATGATGAGGTCGTAGCCGATCGTGTCGGCGCCTAGGAGATGCTCGCCCGGTGTCAGCTGACTGACGTCGTCGAGAACAACCGTCGCTCGTTCGTCGAGGCCAGCTGTCGTGAGGTTCGAGCGAGTCTGTTCGATCGCCGATGGTTCAACGTCGACCGCGGTGGCATGCGAGGCGCCGAGCAGGAGAGCCGCAATCGTCAGGACGCCGGTACCGCACCCGACGTCCAGGACCTGGCTCATCGCCGTCTGGCTCGTCGCCAACTGGGGGATCAGCGTGTCATTGTGGCGACGAGCGAGAAGCTCAAGCGTCAGCCGGGTGGTGGGATGCCCACCGTGTCCGAAGGCGGCCCCGGGGCGAAGCTGAAACTTCTGGTCGGGTCCGAGTGCTACGTCGACAACATGTGTCGGATCGACCCAGTGTTCGGCTGGAGGTGCGGGTGCCAGGTCGACGGCGGTAGCAACCCGGGGCAGGGCCAGGCGTACACGCTGGGCCAACTCCTTCGTATCGAACCCGGCTACGAGTTCGGTCTGGACGTCGTTAGAGGGCCGTTCAAAGATGCCGGAGGTGCCCTGATCCCAAAGCCACGACGAAAGTATCTCCACCTGATCGGTCGGGGTGCGGAGCGTCAAAAGCCAGGCCATACGAGGGCAGGCTAGCGGGCCGATCACGTCGGATGCCGTCGAAGAATGGTTGAGCAGCACGGAGGGTGAGAAGGCACAATGGGGAAGTGTCAATGACTCCGCCGAGCTCTTCCCAATCGCCCAACGATATTCACGCCGCTATCGATATTGGAACAAACTCCTTTCACATGGTTGTCGCCCGATCGAGGTCTGAAGGCGGCTTCGATGTTTTGACGATCGAGAAGGAGATGGTGCGCCTCGGCCAGGGTGCAGGCGAGATGAAGCAGCTGACGCCAGAGGCCATCGAGCGTGGCGTTGGTGCGCTGGGTCGTATGGCGGCGGTGGCGAGCAGCTACGACGCAATGGTTTCGGCCGTCGCCACCAGCGCTGTACGCGAGGCTCTGAACCGTCGAGATTTTCTCGACAGGGCCAAGGCCGAGACGGGCGTTGAGGTCGAGGTGATCAGCGGCTTTGAGGAGGCCCGCCTGATCCACCTAGGGGTGTTGCAGTCGTTGCCGGTGTTCGATCGTCAACTTCTGGTGGTCGACATTGGTGGTGGCAGCACGGAGTTTCTGGTCGGTCTCGGCCGGGAGGTGAAGGCGGCTCGAAGTCTCAAGCTTGGTTCGATTCGGTTGACCGAGCGATTTTTCGCCCCGGCGCCCGGTGGGTCGTCAGGCGATAAGTCGATGAAGAAGCGACTCAAGAAATGTCGCAACCATGTTCGTAGTGCCTTGGCCGCCACCGCACACGAGTTGGGTTCGTTCGGCCACGAGGTCGCGATCGGGTCTTCGGGAACGATCACGGCCATCGCCACTATGATCGCGGTGGCTCGGGGTGAGGACGTCAACCAGATGAATGGCGTCAGCTTCACCGCCGATGAACTGACGGCGCTGGTGGAGCGGATCGCGGGCACCGACATGTCACAACGAGAGAATATTCCTGGCCTGGATGCGAAACGTGCCGACATCATCCTCGGTGGTTCTGTGCTCTTGGAGACGATCTTCGAGTCTTTCGCAATTTCAGCGATGACGGTCTCGGGGTATGCCTTACGAGAAGGCCTGCTGTTCGACCGACTGTCCAAACAACGCCTCGACTCCGACAGCCGCCTAACCAACCTCCGCCGCACCAACGTCGAACGTTTGTCGTCAGGCCTCGACCCCGACGCCGCCCACGCCCACACGACCGCTCGCTTGGCGGTACGCCTCTTCGACGAGACCGTCGACCTGCACACCCTGACCGCTGCCGACCGCGAACTGCTCGAATTCGCTTCGCTCCTGCACAACGTCGGCCTCTTTATCTCTCACGCTTCCCATCACAAGCACAGCTACTACGTGGTGCGCAACGCCGAGCAGCTCACCGGTTTCAGCGAGCACGAGCTTGAGCTGATGGCACTGGTCGCCCGCTACCACCGCAAGGGCCACCCAACCGACAAGCATCCCGAGTTCGCCCAGCTTTCCGAGGACGACAAACGCCGGGTGCGGATCTTGGCTGGGCTGATGCGGGTCGCGATCGGCCTCGACCGGGCCCACAAGAATGTGGTCGACGACGTGGCCGCCAAGTACCGACGTAAGCGGCGTGCGTTGGAGATTCGCCCCAAGATACGCGATGGGGTCGATGGGCAGCTCGAACGCTTCGCCGCTCAGGAACGATCGTCGTTGCTGGCGGAGGCTTTGGACGTGAGCGTCGTGGTGGAAGGCGCGAATGTGATCGAAGCCAGCACCGACGAGGCAGCCTGAGATCTGGGGTTCGACGAAGAGGTCTCGGATCGCTACCGTTTGACCATGCCGAAGGACTATTCCCTCGTCGGTGAAAACGCCGTACGGGCCGTTGACGAAGGCCTGGCCGATGGGGCCTGGTTCATGCCGCCGATCGACCCGGACCGACTGACAGCGCTCCAGCGTCGGTCCAACGGTCGAGCACTGGCCGAGTTGTTGCTCTGGCTCGGCGCTGTGGTCGGCTTGGCGATCTTGGCGGTAGGTCTATGGCCGTCGCTGTGGTCGGTTCCCGTGTTGGTCCTCTACGCCGGACTGTACGGAGGCGCAGCCGACGCCCGCTGGCATGAGATGGGCCACAATACGGCCTTTCGAACGCCCTGGTTGAACGACGCGGTCTACTACCTCTCGTCGTTCATGATGTGGCGCGAGCCGACCCTTTGGCGATGGTCGCACGACCGCCACCACACCGACACGATCGTTGCCGGTCGGGATCTTGAGATCGCCTTCAAGCGGCCGACGACACGATCCGATCTGCTCAAGACCTTCGCCGGGTTCGGCGGTTTCGCTCTCCTCAAACGGATCTGGCTTCATGCCGGCGGCGGCCGCGACCCTGAAGCGGCCGAGTTCATCCCCGAACAGGAATGGGCCAAGGTGCGGCGCGAGGCTCAGCTCTTCGTCATGATCCTCGTACTGGTGTGTGCACTCTGTCTAGCCGTGAGATCGGCCTTGCCGCTGCTGCTCGTCGGGTTACCGTCGGTCTACGGGCTTTGGATGGGCGTCTTTTTCGGCGTAACCCAACACGCCGGTCTGCAGGAAAACGTGCTCGACCATCGGCTGAACACGCGCACGATCTACATGAATCCAGTGTTTCGCTTCCTGTACCTCAACATGAACTACCACATTGAGCACCACATGTTTCCTACGGTGCCGTACTACAATCTGCCTGCTCTTCACGAGGAGATCAAGCACTACCTGCCGACTCCGTTACCCAACACATTGGCCGCCTATCGGGAGTTGTTGGGGGCAATGGGCCAGCAGCGGGTTGATGAGTCATTCGAGCTCGATCGGCCGGTGCCGGCGGTGCCCGAGGCCGCCCGTCGTCAGATTTCGATCGCCGGAAATGGTCCGGTGGTAACAGTCGAGGGCGATCGGGTGCACATTTCGACGGTTGGGCTCGATGTCGGTCGGGCTCGGCGGGTCGATGTGGGGGATCGGAGCTTCGCCCTCTTTCGCTTGGGCCCGCAAGACTACGTGCTGACCGATGGCTTCTGCACCCATGGCCAGGCCCACCTGGCTGAAGGGGCCGTGATCGACTGCGCCGTGGTCGAGTGCCCGAAACACAACGGCCGTTTCGATATCCGTTCAGGCGACCCGCTGCGCCGTCCGGTCAACGTACCGTTGGCCATTCATAGCGTTGAGGTGGCCCGAGACCATCGCTCCGTGTCGTTTGCTCTTGCCCAGCGTTGACAGCGTTGGCCGAGCCTGGCAAATTCACTGCCGGGCCACCGTCGGCGTGCCATCCTAGGCTGATGACACGCCAAGGCCGATCTCATCCTGCGGTACGTCGCCTCGTCGCCGCCGATGAGGATGTTGAGGTCGCGCTAGATGTGCTGACCCGGCGCTTGTCCGGAAGCGATCTGACTTCTCTGCTGCTGGACGTGATGAAGGACCGAGCCGATGAGCTCAGCGCCTCTGATGTGCTTCGCCAATACTGCAGCGACCGCTTTGTCCAACCGTCGTCGGCTGATGCTGTGGCGCTGGCGCGCTTGTCGGCGGAGATGCTGTCGGCAGCAGTATCGGTCTTCGACGCGGTGGAGCTGCCACCGGTGGTGCCGCTGGGCACGCATTCGGCGATTGCTGGTGTCGATCTCAATCGTGTGATCACCACGACGAGACGCACCGAAGTTCAGGCAGACCCTACCAACGCCCTGGCCTTGGAGGCCGCGGTTCGCCGACGGGCGATGCTTGCTGAGAGTCCGAGATCATCGGAGATGGTTCGGTTGAGCGCGATCGAGCGTGTGGTCCGGGCACAGCGATTCGATGGCCCCCGCTCCTTTGCCCACTTTTCGCTGTTGGGGCTGGTGATCGCTGGTCGAGATGTTGGCAGTCACCGTTTCGAGATCGACTCGTTGATCGAGCTTGTCACCACACTCGCCGATCTGGTCCGCCAGGCTTGTGGGGCCCAGGCCCATATCGAACTGAGCGATCTCAGTGGCCACCTGAGGGATGGAGGCACGGCTGGACCTACGAGTGGCCTCGCCGCCGCTTCCAACGAGATTCTGGCAGCCCTGGAAGCGAGTGCAACTGTGGCGAGTTGCCAGATGGACCTGGGGAGAAAGCAGGGAAAGGGCTATTACTCGAATCTGTGCTTCAAAATCTGGGTAGACCACGACGGTGAACGGGTCGAGGTTGGCGATGGCGGTGTGGTTCCATGGACGGTTCGTCTCCTGCAGAACCAAAAGGAACGCCTGACGATTGGTGCCATCTCGTTGGAGCGACTGCTTCTCGTCGGCCATGGCGCCCAATGAAGGTTCGGCTCGTCGAACTCGACGCGTTGAATGACGACACCAACAACAGCGAAGGGGTCGCCATCGTTGTCGACGTCATCCGGGCCTTCAGCACCCAGGCTGCCGCCTTCGCCGCCGGGGCGGCAGAGATCGTCTGTGTCGAGACGCTCGACGATGCTTTCAACCTCAAATCGGCCTGGCCCGATGCCATCTTGATGGGGGAGGAGCGAGGTGAGCCGCCGGGGCGGGTCGTTCACTCGTCGTGCTGTATCCAGGTTGACTCGGTCGGCCCTAACCCTGAAGTCGGCGCGCTGGGGTGTCATAGCGACACCGGATCGCGCCGACTTCAGCAGAGCCCGAAGAGTTTGTTGTTAACGTTTTGCCATGCCAGCCCCCGTAGCTTCCGATGGATGATCCGATCGAGGCTGCCTATCGAGCAGAGCATGCTCGTTTGTGGCGTGCCCTCGTCGGCTACTGCCGGGATCAAGATCTCGCCACCGAGGCAGAGGCTGAGGCCTGGAGCCAAGCCATCGCTCGAGGATCAGCGATTGCCAACCCGGCGGCCTGGGTGTGGACGGCGGCCTTCAAGATCGCGTCAGGCATGTTGGTCGACAAGGGCCGCCGCCGGGTATCGCCCTCGAGTGCTGAGCCGCTAGCCGAAGAATCGCCTGCTCTCGTCGAACTGCTCGATCTGCTTGGCGAGCTTTCCGACCAGCAGCGAGCCTGTGTTGTGCTGTGCCACGTTGGCGGTCTAAAGCCGGCTGACGTTGCGGCGGTACTCGGAACCAGTTCCGGTTCGGTTCGGGTTCAACTTCACCGTGCCCACCGCCAACTCAAACCAGCTTTCATGGCTCTCCGGGAGGATCGATGAGCGACGATAACCGTCAGGACGAGGCTCCGGTTGTGCATGAGCTGTTCGAGCGGCTTCTGGCCCCTCTCAACGAGCTTGATCCGCCAGACACGTGGGCCCGCACGGGCACACCGACGTTTCTCGCTACGACACTTCTCGATACGGCAGGTGCAGCAGGTCGAGGAGCAGAGGAAGATCGTGACCGAGCGTCAGCCGTCGATGGTGGGCAGGACACCGATCGGCGAAGCGTGCGACGGCGGCCGCGCTGGGCACTGGTTGCGGCTGCCGCGGCCGTCGCCATCGGACTTGTCGGAGGCTGGCGACTCGTCGAGCGCTTCGTCAACACCTCCGATCCGTATAGTGCTGTCGACGTAGCCAGCGCGCTCGACATGACGGAACCTTCCGATCCGGAGAAGGCCGGGGAATCCCCCGGCCCTGGGAAGGTGCAAGCGTCGCAGGCTCGGTTCTTCGCGATTGAGTTGGAGGACGGGTCTCGGCTGGGCTTGCGGCTTCCATCCATCGTTGGCCAAGAGCTCACGGTTGCGCCCCAGTCGAACGGGGGCGAGTTGCTGGCCGAGTTCTACGACGGAGAGGTTTTGTCGGGCGCCATCTTCCTTCGAGGACACTGCGAGATCTATGAACGGGTGCAACCCGAACAAGCCGCGACTACCCGTCGTGGATTGGTCGTTGAGCACCTGCCTTACCCAGCGAGCGATGCGTTTACGTTCTGCCGAAACCAGCAGCAGTTGACGCTGTCGATCAAAGGCGACGATGCCCTGGCCGACCACCTCGACGAGTTCGACATCTTGCCCCTGGTTTGCGGTGATCGCCTCCGCATCGACGATCGGTGGACCGCGCCTTGCCAGCCCGACTTGTTCGGACCGGTGACGGTCGCCGACAGCTCGGGCCGCGAGCTTGTGGTTTCACTGGCGGGATGGGACGGGGGCGTCGTCACCGCTCTCGATGCAGCGACCTTAGCCCACGTGTGGACGGCCGAGCTTGCCGACGACGCTCGACTGAGCGCAGTGTTCGATGACCGGCTAGTTGTGATCGGCCGCACCGAGATGGCGGCGCTCAAACTCGACGATGGGGCAGAGCTTTGGCATCATCAGATGGATGCCGACCTGACCTTGCTGACAGCGGCTGGTTCCGGTGCCGGCTCGGTTCTGTACACCTTGGGAAACTTCCAGGGTGAGGGTTGGGGCGTTGATCGTGATGAGCGGGCTCCGCTTCTCTATGCTCACGACGTGGGCACTGGGCGGGAGCTGTGGCGGGCCGAGGGCGATCAAGGCCTCGACTGGATGGGTGATGAGCTGGTCGTTAGCGGCGATCTGGTGATCGTCATAGACCGTCACTCTGGCGGAGAACTTCGGGACAACGCCATCTGGGTCTTTGACCGCGACACCGGTGATCAGATCGCCCGCCACAGCATCGGCCCCAGCGGAACTGTTGGGGTGACCAACGGCGGCATCCTTGTGACCGACCAAGGTATCTTCGTCTCAGGGCTCAACGAGACGGTGACCCGGCTCGACGCCACCACCGGCGACCTCCTGTGGCAGACCGAATTGTTCGGCTACTCCTACATCGAAAGCGTTGACGGCGACACCGTTAACCTCCACCACGATGAGTCCGACGTCGATGGCCTGCCCGACCTGTGGACCAGCACAAGCCTCGATCTTGAGACCGGGGATCGGCGCTAGATCCAGCGTGGGTGTGGTCGTGTAGTTTTGTGACATGAGGCGATTGGCAACGGTGATGACGGCGCTTGGCCTGGTGCTGGCTTGCTCTTGCGGACTCGCGGACGACCAGGTCCAGCCGAGGCTCGATCGTCTGAGAGGGGCTGGTGCTGCCGCCGAGGAGCGCTGGCCTGAGGTGTTTGATTTCACCGTCCAGCCATCGACGATGGATCCGCAGGAAGCCGAAGCAGCGGCCGAGCGCTACGCCTTTGACCCACCTCTTGACGGTACGGGCCGGCATCTCGGCACGGTGCGGGCACCCCAAGGCGATACCCAGCTCTACCGCATCGCCGTGATCGATCCAACCGACGAGGGGCGTTGGGAATGCGTGATCGAGGTGACCGATGAGGAGCTGCCAGGTTCGGTTTGTAGGAGCGCCGAAGAAGTCGAAGCAGGCAGCGCAGTAACGAATCCGATGGGCAGCGTTGGCGTGGTCTGGGCTTGGGGCCTGCTCGTCGTTGGCGACGAGGTGGACTCGCTCGTCGGTGTGACCGCCGACGGCCAGCGCTACACGATGACGCCGATCGAAAACGTTGCCTTCGTCCAGTGGCGTGCCGACCGGGGCGATATGCGGGTCGCCGCCCTCGATGCTGAAGGGTTTGAGCTAGGTTCGGTCCAGCTGGACTCGACCATGTGACGCTCTGAGGTGGCTGGGTCAGGTCGTCGGTAGGTAGGTTCTGCTGTTCCCACGCCCCGAAATCGACGCGTGGGAACAGCAGAACGAGTGAACGCTGCGTGCTGCTGGTACTACGACTTCGGTGGCATCCGGATGCCACCGTCGAGGCGGATCACTTCACCGTTCATGTAGGGATTCGTGATGCACTCCATCACGCCGAAGGCCAGCTCTTCGGCCGAGCCGAGACGCTTGGGGAAGAGCACGCTCTTGCCCAGGGCGGCCTTGAACGCATCCGAAGCCTCGCCTTCACCATAGATGGGAGTGTCGATCAGGCCGGGAGCGATCGTGTTGACCCGGATCCCGATGGCCGACAAATCACGGGCGATCGGCAGGGTCATGCCCACCACGCCACCCTTGGACGCTGAATATGCAGCCTGACCGATCTGACCGTCGAAGGCAGCAGCTGATGCCATGTTGACGATGGCGCCTCGTTGGCCATCATCGTCCATTGGCTCGGTCTTGGCCATGGCCGCAGCGGCCTGACTCAACATATTGAACGAACCGATCAGGTTGACCTTGATCACAAACTCGAACTTGTCGAGTGGGAAAGCATTGTTTTCCCGATCCACGGTTCGTCCCGCATAGCCCAGCCCGGCCGAGTTGACCAACGCCCGGAGCGGACCCATGTCGGACGCTCCGGTCACTGCGTCCTGAGCATCCTCGACCGAGGAAACGTCGCAGCGAACGAACAGGCCGCCGATCTCCTTGGCCACCGCCTTGCCCTTTTCCTCGTTGAGATCGGCGATGACGACACGAGAGCCGGCGGCAGCCAGCTGGCGAGCACAACCCTCACCAATGCCAGAAGCACCTCCGGTGACGATCGACGAACTTCCTTCAAGATTTACGCGCGGCATTCTCTAGGTCCTCTCGTTCAAACTTGTGTGTGGTAGCAGGGCTGGAAGAACAGGAGACTCAGTCGAGTCGCTCGATGATGGTGGCGTTGGCTAGGCCACCGCCCTCGCACATGGTTTGCAGGCCGTATCGGCCTCCGGTGCGCTCCAGTTCATTGAGCAGGGTAGCCATCAACTTGGTGCCCGAGCAGCCAAGAGGATGCCCCAGCGCAATGGCGCCGCCGTTGACGTTGGTCTTCGAAAGGTCGGTGTCGTGGGACTGCTGCCAGGCCAGAACAACCGAAGCGAAGGCTTCATTGACCTCGAAGAGGTCGATGTCATCGAGGCTCAAACCCGACCGCGCAATGACCTTCTCGGTGGCAGGGATCGGGCCCTTCAGCATGGTGACCGGATCGGCGCCAACAACGGCGAAGGTGTGGAACCGTGCCCGTGGCTTTAGCCCGAGCTCTTCAGCCTTCTCGGCCGACATGATCAGCATGGCCGAGGCGCCATCGGAGATCTGGGAGGCGTTGCCGGCGGTGACCTTGCCGTCTTCCTTGAAGGCGGGCTTGAGGTTGCCCAGGGTCTCGACCGTTGATCCTTCACGGATGCCCTCGTCCTTGGTCATCATCATGGTCTCGCCGTCGACATCGACCGGCACGGGAATGATCTCGTTCTCGAAACGACCCTCGGCCGTGGCTACCGCAGCACGACGCTGGCTCTCGGCGCCGAAGGCGTCGAGTTGTTCACGGCTGATACCGAACTCGTCGGCGATCATTTCGGCACCGACACCCTGTGGGGGCAGGCCGGACTCGGCGTAGCGCTCTTTCAGCAGGCTGTCGGGGAAGGGCCAGCCCATGTCGCCCTTCACCACCGACGCACCCATCGGGGTGCGGGTCATAACCTCAACGCCAGCCGCTACGACGATGTCGTAGGCCCCTGCCATCACGCCTTGGGCTGCGAAGTGAACAGCCTGCTGGCTCGAACCGCACTGGCGGTCGACGGTGGTGGCTGGCACCGACTCGGGCCAGCCAGCGGCCAACACAGCGTTGCGTCCGATGTTGAGCGATTGCTCACCCACCTGCATCACGCAACCCATTACAACGTCATCGACCAATGCCGGATCGAGGTTGTTGCGCTCTTCCAGCGCCTTCAGTACATGGGCGGCGAGATCGGCGGCGTGCCAATCCTTGAACATGCCGTTGCGCTTGCCGGCCGGTGTCCGAACGGCATCGACGATCACTGCGTCTCTCATGTGGGGGTCTCCATACCTTGAGTTCTAGCCGAGTTGGTCTAGCTGAGTTGCGTGTCTCATCGACATTGTATGGCGGTGTACAATCTTGGTCGAAATCAGGCGCCAGAGAATAGCGATCGGTGAGTGGGGACCAGGAGTGAGCGAGGCCGACAAGAACAGCTGGTTCGCCCAATCATCGGACTCGGTCAGATTGGCCTGGGGCGCTGAAGGTCTTGTTGCCGTCGGGCCAGGTGCGGACGCGATTGTGATCGTCGATGTTTTGTCGTTCTCGACCGCGGTTGATATCGCGGTGGCGTTCAACGCCGTAATTCTTCCTTACCGCTGGCACGACGGGACCGAGCAGGCGTATGCGACCGGTCAGAACGCCATCGTGGCCACCAGGCACCCCCAGCCCGGCCGGTTGAGTCTGCGGCCTTCCTCCCTTGTCGGCATCAAGCCCGGAACTCGGTTGGTTCTGCCATCGCCAAACGGCTCGACCCTGGCCCACGCAGCGCTGTCGCTCGGCGCCTCACAGGTGGTCGTCGGCTGCCTTCGCAATGCGGCCGCTGTCGTCGCCTACCTCGCTTTGAGGGCACAAACCGTTGCGGTGATTGCCGCTGGCGAACGGTGGAACAGTACCGATGGTCCGCTGCGCCCGGCC
>CAKZXA010000088.1 GCA_937922045.1 uncultured Acidimicrobiales bacterium
CTCCACCAGTCGGCATGATAGGACGACGGCTTCGCATCGCTATGACGGGAAAACACGGCGACCCGATCTTTGCATCGGTACACCAACACGTCGCCCACCGTCGAAGTCTCACTCACCCACAACGGATCATGCACCACATCAGCCGACAGATGACCCTCCGCAGTCAAGATGCTGGCAACCGACACCGGATACGTCGTGCCTTCGAGTCCATAGAACAGCCAACCGCTCCCACGCCCCTTGAACCCGCCACCGTCAACAAGATACGTGCCATTCGCATCGCCATAAGACTCCAGCGCACCGATCAACTCGGCCATGGCCAACTGGCGGCGATCTTCGTCATCCAGCGGCGGTTTGGGAGGTCCCGGTTTGCGTTCGAAACGCACCCAGTTGATCCGCATCATGTTCCCGCCGGTCAAGTCGCCGGTAAAGGCCAGTTGCAACACCTGGCGGCCCGCTTCGAGTTCGACCGTGGTGGAAACCGTTGCCCAACTTCCGTCGCCACCCGTATCGCCGACCTCAAGCAGGCCAAGCCGGCGGTCATCGGTGATGATGTTGATGAAGCCGCCGCGGTAGAACCCGGTCAGTGCCGGGATGGTAGCGACGCGAGCCTCAACCTCGTATCGTCCTGCTTGCTCAACGTCCACGTGGTACTCAGTCCAGTCTCCACCGAGGATGCCTGTTACGTGCTCACCGCCTCCGGTGTCGTCCGTCGGTGCGTTGAAACTTCTGCTGATGTCGATCCAATCTTCGGCTTCAATCTGGCCGGGGATCGCGAAGACTTCCGTACCCTCAAAAAAGTCGGGCGTTGCATCCAACCATGTGATGCTTATCCAGTTCAAGTGGAAGAGTTCGTCGTCGCCCTCACCGGTGTAGGTCAGACGCAGCGGAGCAAGGCCGTACTCAAACTCGATCGTCGTAGAAACCGTCGTCCAATTGTCCCAGCCACCGGTGCTGGCGACCTCGATTGAACCAAGAGCTGAACCGTTGCGGTTGAAGCTGATGGTTCCGCCGTTGGACCCGCTGGCCACACGGGCCTGCACCACAAATGTTGCCGTGCGAGGGTTGCTGAAGTTGTATTCGGTCCAGTCGCCGTCGCGTATCCGAAGGTGCTGACCACGGCCGACGTCGCTCGTCCGCTCCTGCACAATACCGCTGGAGTCGTGAGGGAACTCAGCGGGAATAGTCTCGCCCGCGTGATACGCATTTTCGTCGGTGAACATGATGATGGTGCCAGCATCGGCGGGCGCAAGCCCGGAGAAGAACACCAAAGCTGCGACGGCTGCAGCAATCAGTCCCGCGCCGCAGCTGCGCCGCGCACCACTCAAGTTCATTGTTGCCCCTATCTTTTTGTGACAAAATGAACAGTAGCTGGCTAGTCGCACCAAAGTCGCACGAACCGGTCATCGATCGGCAAATCGACACCCGCTGTTGCTTTAGCCACTCCAGGCCTTGGGCGCTCAACGCACGGAGGCTCAGGGTGCTGACAATCGCACCCTCCGAAACTCCGTTGGCATCCGTTTGCGTTGTATCCATACACTCGCGATCACGGTTCGGCCAGAAGTGTCGGTTGGTGGGCTGACGGCGGGCTCATCGAAAGACCCCTTGAAGACGCCGGTGACCTGTGCGTTGGCGACTGGATCGCCGAGATCATCGACCACCATTATCTCGACGCGCCCGCGCTTGGTTCCCTTGCCGGCGCTGACGGTAGAGGCCGAAACGGTGTCGATCGTTACCGACGTTGGGCCGGTCGAAGGTGGTGGCGGCGGCTCAGAAGACAAGGAATAGTAGGTGCTGTAGTCGCCGCCAGGATAGGTCGGTGGAGGGGTGCCGCCGGTGACGTTCATCCAGCCCATCGCTCCCTGGTCTTCGTGGTCGGGGATGTGGCAATGCATGATGGTCCGCCCGGCATAGGCCGAGGTCGTCGAGGCATTCAGATCGAAGCGGATGGCGCAACTGCTGGCGATCGTGTCGTAGTACTCGCCTGGTTCGAAGTCGCCGCCACACCCAGCCTGGGCTTGGAAGTGGTAGACGTGAAGGTGGAAGGGGTGTCGGGGACGAGGCGGCGTGGCGACTGCAGCATCGTGTCCAGCATGAAGTCGTGGATCCTGGCTTGGCTCAGGATGGTATGGGGAAACTCCGAGAGCCCGTCTTCTACATCTTGAATGCGATCGGCGCGAACGATCCTCTCAGGAGCGGTCGGGTCGGGCCTCCAGAAGGTGGTCTCGTTTACCCAGTACGACTCTTGCATCACCCGCTGGCTGAAACCGAAAGCTTCGAACATCTCCATCGATCGACAGGCGATGCCGTCGGCCTACCCGACCCGCAGCGGCCCGAGCTTCTGGTCGATGATCCGTGTCGTGATACCGGGGAACTTCGAGAGCTGCGTAGCCAGGGTTAGGCCAGCTGGCCCACAGCCAACGATGAGCACGTCGACCTCGTCCAGCGGTTCGGTCGGGTTCGACGCGTGCACTCCTTCCGCTGGGGGGAGGAGTGCGGGATCGCCTGGTATGAATCCGTTGAGGTGGTACTGCACCGTCGACTCCTTGGTGCTCTTGGCTGGTTTCGTCGAGCGACCCGTTGATAGCAAGTCAACGTGAGGTCGTGGCTACCGACGGAACACGCAAAGGAGGCGTGTCCTTCACCTTCTGCGCGACGGAGGCGTCGCACCCGACGCTCGACAGCTGGACGGGACAGGACTGCGCCTCGCTATAGATTTCGTGCGCGTTTCATGAGCGACAGGTGATCAGCGGATACAGAGCCTTACCCGTCAGCTGCACCAAACCCATCGAGGGCGCCGGTGAGACCGGTCGGCTCGTGCGGTCCAACGATCAGCTGCTCGACGATGCCGATACCTTCTCGATCCCCGTAACGGGCCCGGCTTAAGGCTTGCACGTGGAGGCCAACAATCGACGTCGGGTCGACGTCGGCCGGATCGATCCGATCCCTGGTCGACGCTTGCTCCCCGACCCATCGACCATGTCCCCACTCGGGATGGCGATAGCCGACACCGCTCATGTAGAAGTTCATGATCGGCTCGTAGGTCACCTCTACAGGCTCGGCGTTCCACATCTGCAAGCGCGTCGTCAGGGCCCCAGCCCAGCGGGTGCCGGGCTGCCAACGCACGTCGGCCCGAGCCTCGGTCGATCGCTGAACACGGCCCGGGTCGAGGCCGGGTTCACCATCGGCCAACCGGGGCACCACAGCTCCGCTCTGATGCCAAGGCCGGCCGTCGGCCTCCTCATTCAGGGCGAAATGGGTGCAGATGTCATCGAAAACAGTGGGAGCCCACAGCCAGTAAAACTGAGGCATCGAACGAGGCCCGGGGATCGAGTCGCCCACCGGCCGAAGCCCCCACGAACGATCGCGCACACCGACAACACCTGCGTCGGCGCCTATCTCGATCCGTTCCCCGTCGAGCTCGATCCAGCCCTGCCAGGAACAAAACTGCGTCAAGCGGGTGTAGTCCATGCGGATCCGCCCGCCAACCCGATGGGTGAAGCGAGGCTCCTCAATGGCTGGCGAGGCTGCTCGACAGGTCAGATCGGCCGAGATCCCATGCTCGTCCGAGAGTTTGATGCGATGCGTCTGCATCGGCTCAACAATTTCGACCTTCAACGGCCCGACCTCGGTCTCGGTGCGATCGGCGGGACACCGACCAGACGCTCGGACGTTGTGCTGCACGCCCTCGTTCCCGCCTGAACTCGGACCGCTCCTCACGATGCTGAACGCTCCGTCGATCACCTGGCGATTCGGGTAAAGGCCGAGCGCAACGGCGAAGAAAAGCGAGCCATCAGGGCTGAAACCGTTGAAGAAAAACCGGTCGTAGGCGTTGGGTGACTCATTGGCCACATGCAGGATCGGCTCCGGCGTTGAGTGAACCGGATAGTCGTCGAAGGGATGCAGCATGGATTCTCGGTTTCTTGTAGATTCCCGGTTTCTTGTTACTGTTCTCGCCGCTAACTAGCTGATGAGGTCGAAGAGGTTGAGGTGGCGCATCTGCTCGGCGTGACCGGCGGCCATGGCGCAAAACATGGCGTCACCCCGCTCGGTTTGCTCCACGATTTGGCTGGCGATGACGGCCATCAGATAGCCACTGGCCGAGCCGAGCACGTATCGATACCACAACTCGTCTCGGTCGGCATCAACACCGGCGGCCACCAGGCCGGCGACATAGCGATCGACGAGGGGCGACTCGTAAAGTGCACGAGTCGCCGGATCCATTCCGGCGCCGCAGAAATAGGCGATGTCGCTCGGACCGGATCCGATCCGACAAGTTTGCCAATCGACCACCGTGATCGGCGGCGCTGAATCTCCCAAGCCGAAGAGCATGTTGTCGAGCCGGTAGTCGCCGTGGGTTAGGCACCACTCCGAGGGAGCGATCCCGTCGAACTGAGCATCGAGCAGAACATCGAGCTTGGCCACGAGTTCATTCCCGACCTCCATGTCCTCGGCCGAAAGCACCGAGCGATACCGTTCGGCGAAGCCGGGAAAGAAGTGTCGGTGGAGACCGGAGCGTTCGCGAGCGGACTCGATGGTCGGCAGGTTGAGCCATGACAGCTCGGCCAGTTCTTCGGCTCGGCCCCAGGTGGGTGCATGCAGCCCGACCGCCTCGTCCACGACCATCTCGGCGATCTCGATATCGGCACCGGCGAGCTGGTCGCCCTGCTCGGCTGGTGCTATGTCCTCCATGAGAATCGAGAAACGGCCCGATCCTTCATCGAAGCCAACGTGGTACACCTCGGGGGTTCGGATGGTCACCTCGCGGTACAAGTCTCGGTAAAAGCCGACCTCGGTGACGTACACGCCGGTCTGATGGGCCGCAGCCAAGCTTGTCTCGCTGGACGACGGGAACTTGCCGACCACGGTGGCGGGCCGTCCAATCTCGCCGGTTCCCGTATCGTCAGCTGCCCTGCCATCATCGGCATCGGCCCAGGTCAGGTGGAACCGCACATTTTCCCCTACCTGGCCTGTTCCAATCGACTGGCCCGATACGCCAACGATTTCGCCCTGGCCTAACGTCGCGCTAAGCCATGGTCCATCGATTTGTTCGGGGGAGACCGGAGCCGTCATGGCCAGAACCTTGCCACAGTCTAAAGACCCAAGCAATCGAGAGAGGTAATCAGCCCACGCAAGCAGCGGGGATGATCGCCATTTAGTCGATGCTGAAGATCGGTTCGCCGAGAACGTCCCAGAGGGGCGTGACGCCTAAACCCGGAGAGTCATTGATCGTCATAGAGCCCTGGTCGACGATTGGACCGCCCTCAGCGATCGGCCGCGTGTGGTAGTCGTGAAACGCACTCGACTGGTAGTGGTAGCCATCCGGGGTCGAGGCCGCGAGGTGGGCGATGGCGGCGGTGGCGATCTCACCGCCCCAGGTGTCTTCGATCGTCATGGCCAAACCGAGATCAACACAGAGATCTCGAGCCCGGCGAGCACCGCCCAGCCCACCGAACCGGCTGATCTTGAGGTTGATGATGTCCATGGCCCCGTCGGCAGCCCCCTGGCGAATCGCCGCTCGCGAATCCATGACCTCGTCGAGGATCATGGGGCGGGCCAGGTGGGGGCGCACCGCCAGACATTCGGCGTAGGTCAAGCAGGGCTGTTCGATGGCGAGGGGTAGATCGCGAACAGTCTGGGCGACCCGCATCGCTTCGTGCTGGCGCCACCCCGTGTTTGCATCGGCGGCCAGGGTTTCACCCGGTTCGAGCGCGGCACACACCGCACCGATCCGTTCAAGGTCGCGGTCGACCTGTTCACCAAC
>CAKZXA010000089.1 GCA_937922045.1 uncultured Acidimicrobiales bacterium
CGGAGGTGTCTGAGCGCCTGGTGGGCTCCCCCGCCTTCAAAGCGGGTGTACGGAGTGATCCTTCGTAGGCGGGTTCGATTCCCGTCCACCTCCGCCAAAACGTCGGAAGGATCAGCGCCTCCTTCCGACAGGGTCCCTGCGTTCCCAGCCGCTACGGGCCGACGGAGGACTTCGGGTGGACGCAGCGATCCTGGAGATGCTTGGCAAGTCCCAACATCCACAGCGGCCAGCAGGGGGAAGCGTGCAGTACAAAGTCGAAGCGATGACGTTCTACAGTAAGCCAACGCTCAAAAGGAACCACATCGCTGATGCGTCAGCGGCGGAGATTCAGACCAAGCTCGAAGAGTACGCTAGCGACGGCTGGACACTCACCTCGACCGACGCCGCGAGCTTCGGCGCCGCGATGTACATCTACCTCTACTTCGCGAAGGAATAGGCAAGCCGAAGGAGCGAAGGACGGGCACATGCAGTCATCGTCGCGCCTTGGAGGGGGATATCCCCCCTCCCCCGAGCTGAGCGAACAGAGCGACAATGAGGCATCAATCCACCGCCCTGCCAAGGAAGGTTGCTGCTCATGCGCCAGCTCCGTCGCCCACAAACTCGCCTCTCGCCACTGCCCCACCGAACCCCCCGCCCACAGCAGCGGGCGCTCGTCCCCGTGCTTGCGGTCGCTCTAGCCGCCGTGCTCTTGATACCGATCGTTGTGTCGATGCCGTCCAGTTCGAGCGCTCAGTCGTCGCCGATCATCGACGACCTGGTCGCCACACCGGCCGCAACACCGGTCAACGTTGCGCTTTCGGTTGAGAACCGCCTCGATCTCGCTCGAAACGCCGAGCCGGTAACCACCGGTGTTCCGCTCGCTCGTGGCCAGCTGAGCGACGCCAGCCAGCTCTGGGTTGAGGACACCACAACCGGCCAGCCGACACCGGCCCAGTTCACCGTGTTGTCGCGTTGGAACGGCACTGCCGCCGACACGTCACGCTCCATCAAATGGGTGCTCGTCGACATCCAAGCCAACGTCGCTGCCAGCGCCACCGCCAACTACGTGCTGCGCTCGGGCTCAAACAACCCGGCGCCTGCGACCCCGATCAGGGTCGACGACAGCGCTGGGCACCTCTCGGTCGACACGGGCCCCCTGCAGTTCCGCGTCCCAAAGTCCTCGTTTGGCTCCTTCTTCGACGGCATCTGGCTCGACAACAACAACGACGGCGCCCACGAGACGGTTGTGGCCGAACCCGGCACCGGCCAGGGCATCGTGATCACCCGAGCCGACGGCACCCAGTACCGAACCACCGACGACACATCGCCTCAGTCGGTTGAGATCGAAACCGCTGGTCCGCTTCACACCGTGATCAAACTCACCGGTCGCCACACCACCAACACCGGCAACGGGGTCTGCGTCTTCGAAGGCAACACCTGCGGCCGCGACCAGTTCAACTATCTCGACTACACCGTGAGGATTCACGCTTACGCCGGCCAACCCTATGTGCGGGTCTTCTACTCGCTCACCAACCCCGAGCGTTTCGCTCAAGGCTTCTACAACCAGGGCGGCGAAAAGCTTTTCCACCAATGGGACAGCTTCTCACTCGAGTTCGATCTGGCCAATGCCACCAACACCGTCGGCTACGTCCTCGGCGCTGAAGCACCCGACGACCACGAATACCCGGGCAACAAGGCCGCGGCCTCTGGCGCCGGCAACCCCACCATCACCGGAACACTCAGCGCCACCTCCACCTCCACCTCCAACTCCACCGTCGAGCTCTATCAAGACTCGAGCGGGGTCGACGACTGGGGCGACAGTGACGACGGCAAATGGGGCACCACGTTCCAGGGCTACCGCTCGTACCAGAACGGCACCCAGGCCGACCAAGGTCTCCAAGCCTCGGGTTGGGCAACTGCGTCCAGCGACGGGTGGACATTCGGCATAGGCCTTCGCCACTTCTGGCAAAACTTCCCCAAAGGTCTACGCCTCGCCGCCGACGGCAACGTCGCCCTCGACCTTTGGCCAGCCCGATCACGAGACCTTCACCGGTTCGCCGGTGGCCGTCAGAAAACCCACGAACTCGTGCTCGGCGGCTGGAAACCAAACCAAGCAGCCACCGTCGCCGAAACCATGCGGGCCGCCCTCGACCCCATGCACCTGCTGGCCGACGAGAGCCACTACAGCGACACCATGGCCCTCGGGCTCGAACCCACCCTGCCAGCCGACGGCGATCCCGACTTCGACTACTTCAAGGCAACCGGCCAGTCGGCCATCACGGGTGGGCAGGACGTGTGGTCGGAACGATTCCGCGAAGACCTCTACGGCTGGCGCAACTGGGGCGATGCCTACCGTGGCGGCTGGAAAGACGTACGCTACTTCGGCAACAACGAGTTCGACCTCAGCTACGTGAACATGGCCAACTATCTCAACTCTCCTGGCCAGGACCGCCGCTTCTTCGACGTAGCCGAATCTCAAGCCCGACACCTGTACGACATCGACGCCTACCACACCGGCGAGGACGCCATCGCCTACTCGTGGGGCATCCACAAGCACGACGCGAGTGGCACCGTCGACCATTCGCGATCACCTCTGCTCTCTCACTACTGGATCCGCGGCACCCTGCACTACTACCTGCTCACCGGCGATCGCTACGCCTTGGACGCGGCAACACAAACCGGCGTCCAGCTCGACAACCTGATCGACGACACCACCGGCGAGATCCTGTTCCACGGTGAAAGCCGAGCCCAGGCCTGGGCCCTTCTCGGCCTGACAGAGCTGTTCGAAACCACCGGCGAAGGCCGCTACCTACAGATGGCTCAACAGCTTGCGGCCGCAGAGTTCGTTGACGAACAAGGGCTGGCCGGTGCCCAGTACCCATGCCCCGACCTCGACTGGGAAGGCGACGCGGGAGTGGTCGCCAAATCCAATGTTGCGATCTGGCAGAACGGCTACGTGGCCGAATCGGTTGGCCGTTACGCCCTGGTCGCCCGGCTGGCCGGGCAGGCCGATCAGGCGGCCGAGACCGCTCTGGTCCGTTTGCTGAACGCCATCACCGATTGTGGTTGGGCCACCCAGTCAAACGGCCTGTTCGACAGTGGCGATACCAACCGCGACAACGAGATCTACGGTCAACGGTACGAAGAGCTGGCGCTCGACCGGTTCCGATCCGACGGTTCCTACAACATTGCCTTCGCTGTTAACCAGGTGCTCACCGACGGGTTCGCCTACGGCTACATCTTTAGCGGTGACCCCGACTTCCTCGACATGGCCGACCGAACCTGGAAGTGGACGATGGGGCCCGAAACGATGCCCGGTCAACCCAACCCGTTGGCCCGCTACGACACCACCAGCACAGCGGCCAAAAGCTACGGATTCCGCCAGCGGTTCGGACACAGCTACCTGTGGTTGCTGCAGTACGTGGACGACAACGGCAACCCGCCACCTCCGCCGTCGACTACAACAACCCAACCCAACACGACAACAACCCAACCCGACACGACAACGACCCAGCCCAACACGACAACAACCCAACTCAACACCACGACTACTCAACCGCCGGGCAATGTCTGCGATCAGCTGCGGCTCGACTTCGAAGCGAGCGATCAGCTTGCTCGGCTCACTCCTCACAAGGCGGGCTTTGGTTCCCCGTCACTGATCGCAGGCAATGGTTCGTCGGTGCTGGCCGTCGACGCCAACAATGTGAATCGGTCCTACCTGCTCACCTCGCCAAACGGCGAACTCAGCGGCGACGCTATCACCATGGCGAGCCAGGTTCGCATGGCCTACTACGGGGCTTCCAACCCGATCGGGTCGGCCCACGGCCTGATCCTCAAAACCCTGCCCGACCCCACCGCCGACGACCCCGAGCTGTTCGACGGCTACGTGGTCACCGCCTTCGCCGACCGCACGGGGATTCGGCTTCGGGTTGGTGTGGCCGCCGACGCAAACAGCGGGTTCACCAACTACGGCTTCCGTAACCCCAGCCACGGCCACGCCTCCTACGGCGACCACCTGCTGTTCGAACAGACCCTGATCAGCGACGGTCAACCCCACGAACTCGGCTACTGGAACCTCGAAGCCAAGCTCGCTCAAAGGAACGGGAACGTCGAAATTGACGCAACGCTGACCAACCCAAGCGGTCGATCTGAAACCGTCGCCTGGGTTGACGACGGCGCCAACGCCTACACCGGTGCGGGCCGAACCGGCGTCACGAGCCGCGGTGTCTGGTCGCTCCAGAGTCGATTCGACAACCTCGACGTGACCACCGCAACCGGCGCTGGCGACTGCGGTGATGGTGGCGGTGGAGGGGGCGATGGTGGCGGCGGCGCTGGCACCACCTACTCGTTTGATTTCGACACGACCGGCTCGGCCGAGCAGTTCATCAACCTGCTCGACCCGGGCCGCGGGCCAACCATCGTGAACCACGACGGTTCGAACAAGCTTGCGATCCGATCCAACAACACCAGTAGGCCCCACCTGCTGATCGACGAAGACGATGCTCTCGTCTCCGGCTCTGAGGTTTCCATGGCGCTCGATGCTCGCATGTCATACTACGGGAGCAGAACCTATGGTCCGGTCGGTTCCGCTCACGGCCTCCTGCTCAAAACGATCCCAAGCGAGGAGGCCCCCAGCCCGTCCTACATCGTTTCGGCCCAACCGAAAGAAGACGCCATCACGGTTTGGGTCGGAGCGGTCAAAGACTCGAGCCCGGGCTCGGTCGCCTACCGATTCCTCGGCCCAACGGATGGGCACACAAGCGCCGACCACCACGAATGGTTTCCTCAGCGGATGAAGACCAACAACCGCCAACAGGAGCTGGGCTACTGGCGCCTCTCCGCCAGCCTCACCGTGGTCGACGGGGCAGTGGTCGACGGGGCCGAGGTCGACGGCGACACGGTCGACGGGGACACGGTCCGCATCGACTTCACCCTCCAGGCACCCGATGGTTCGCAACGGACAGGCACCTGGACCGACGACGGCACCCATGCCCACACTGGAGCGGGCAACGTTGGCCTCGTCAACCAGGGCGTGTGGTCGATCGAGAATCGCTACGACAACCTGGTTGTCACGGTGCGGTAGCGGCCCGACGATCGAGAGCCGTCGTGGTCGGGACGTGGACGAGGCGGAGCAAGCTTGAAGTAGGCTGTGAAGATGTCGGTCACCAGCCCAAACGGCACGGCGTCGATGCCGCCCGGCAGCCGTTTGGGTCGGTGGGTGGTGCAGGAATCTGTTGGGATGGGCGGCACCGCCTCGGTCTACCGGGCGGTGGCCTCCACCGAGGAGCCGCCGTCCGAGGTGGCCTTGCGGGTGTGTCGACCCACCAACCCTGATCACCTGGCCGCCATCGTCTCCACCTACCGGTCGTCGCCCATTCACCCCAACGTCATGGCCGTGTACGAGGTCTTCGAGCAAGAGCTCGGAGGTGTTGTCCACGTCATTTGTGCCACCGAGCTGGCCACCGGTTCAACGCTTCAGCGCCGGCTCGAATCGTCGCCGATGTCGGAGCCAGAGTGCCGCCATCTGGCACAGAACCTGGTTGATGGGCTCGACGCCTTCCATCGTCGAGGGCTCGTCCACGGTGACATCAAGCCGTCGAACGTCATGTGGTTCGGCGACAGCTGGAAGCTTGTCGACCCGTCGGCCACAGAATCGGTGCCGTCGGCACCGGAGACCTCAGCGGTGGTCAGCTATGAGCGAACACTCAGCTACGTGCCACCCGAACTGCTCGATACGCCGGGCAAGACCCGCCGAACCGGCGATGTTTGGGCCCTCGGCGTGACGATCTACGAGGCTGTGGCTGGCACCAACCCGTTCCCCTCGTTCACCGATCAGGTGCTGTTCAAGGTTAACACCACCGTCGTCGCCAGCCCCGATCTCAAATCGCTGATCGAACGATGCTTGACTCCCATCGACCACAGGGCAAAGACGGCGGGCGAGCTTCGATCGACAATACCGACCACGGTCATGGAACAGGCCCCTCTTCGGGCCGAGAAGACTTTGGTACAGCCGCCGCTCGAAGCCGGTCACGACATCGATCGCTCCGGAGCTGTTTCGGCTTCGAACGAGCCAGCCGCCGACATCCGGCGACGGTGGTGGCCGGTCGGCATCGTCGCCGCTATCTCGCTGAGCGGTTTCCTCCTAATCGACCGGAACGGACCCAACGACGCCGACATCTCACAACCGAACACGGCCACGGCCACAACTCCGACGACGGAACTCGACGCCTCGACCACAACCCAAAACCAGGACGAACCAGAATCGCTACCAGCTGACGACTCGATCCAAGCCCAGACGATACAGCTCGACTTCGAGGACGAAGGTCAGCTCGCTTCGCTGACGAACCTGGCGGCCCCGGAGGAGAACGCGGCAACGACGGTGGAAGGCGGCGACTCCAAGGTGTTGTCGATTCAGTCCATCAACGTGACCCGCCCCTACCTGCTGAAGGGCGCTGACGGGGAGTTGGTCAGCGCGGGCGGACAGGTCTCGATCGCGGCCGATATCCGGATGGCCTATCACCTTGGCGACGAGTTCGAACCGGTCGGTTCAACCAGCGGGTTCGTGCTCAAGGCCTTCCCGGATACCTCCGTCGATCAACCGGTGCTTCCCAACGGTTATGAGGTGATGCTCGCTCCCGGCGCAGACGGCATCTCGCTCTGGATAGGAGCCGGTCGGGAACTGTCGAGCGGCTTCGAGTCGTACCGCCTGCTCGGCGTCGACGACGGCCACACCGAGGCTCAACAGTGGCTCGTGAAACCCATTGATTTCACCGACGCCACCGAGCGGCTGTACCTCGGCTTCTGGCGATTGGAAGCGAGCCTCACCGCTGAACCCACGGGCGGCGAGGCTCAACGAGTCATCATCAACGCAGTCCTGACGTCGCCCGATGGTGAACGCTTCGAATACACCTGGACCGACTCGGGGCCAGCGGCGTTCACCGGTGCCGGTGCGGTCGGCATCAACAACTATGGCTACTTCTCGATAGAGAACCAGTACGACAACCTCGAGATAGTGATCGAGTAGCTACCGGCGCGGCGTGCACCTACGGTTGGACCCAATGACGTCCGACCGAACCTTACGCATCACCATCGGCGAGGCGCATCACCAGGTAGAGGTGAGCCAAGAGTTCCTTTTCGGACGCGACCCAGGCCCAGGGCAGCTCGCTATCGATGACACCACGGTCAGCCGGGTCCACGGCCGAATCACCAACCTTGACGACCGCTGGATCGTAGCCAGCACGGGGTCCTACCTCGGCTTTCTCATCCACGATCTCGACAGCGCAGCCACGCTGGAAGTTCCGGCCGGGGTTGGGCAGCTCAGTGTTCCCTTTCGTTCCGCGATGGTGGTGGTGCCAGCCCGTCGCCGTCACCTCTTCACCGTCACCTCGCCCCACAACCACGAATCGGATGACGCCGATGGCGCCACACCGACAACGGTGGCAGCTACCGAGCGCGTCGTTCCTCAGAGCGCTTGTTTTGACCGAGATGGTCGACCGCTTCGATGGTTTCAGGTGCTGGTCGCACTGTGTGAACCACGGTTGACGACCGAACGCGGAGGATTTTTGGTGCCAACCGATCAGGAAATCCGGCGCCGGCTCGGCATGGGATCATCTGCCTTTGATCGAGCCTTTGCCCGGGCCCGTCAAGAGCTCGGCTTTGAGCCCTACACCCATCTCGTTCGGGTAGCGATGGCCACCACAGCAGTCCATCAAGGCATCGTCCGCCCCGAACACCTCGTCCTACTCAACGCCGACAACGAACGCTGATCCTACGGCGCGACCGATCCCCACACCCAGCGACGATCTCTTACGGATCGACAAAAGGGTTGATGAGCCCAACACCACATTCGTCAAAATCCTTCACGTTCTTTGTCGCAAGCTGAAACTGGTGGCGTCGAGCAATAGCGACAATTTAGCCATCGGGGGCGCTCAGCCGCCTACCACGCTTCTGGCGAGTTGCCATCAGCCGCCCGTACTCGTGAGCCGATTCGCGGTCGAAAACCGTTACGTAGAGATCTCCCGAATCTTGGGTGTTGAGCCACTCGATGACGTTCGCTGAGGGCGAAGGCTTGACCATCTCAGAGATAATGTTGGTGTCCAGAACAATCATCAAACGTCAAGATCGACCGGCTCGTGGGCATCGTGATCAGGCAACTCAAGATCGCACCCATTCACCGGCCCGAACAAGGTGAGAGCGAGATCCCCGAGACGTTCAGGAGACCCGACAGCTTGGGCAAGAATACGCCGAGCCTCTTCCTCCATCGAGACGCCACGGCTCCCTGCTCGCTCACGCAGACGCCTCGCGACATCCTCGTCGAGCTTTCGAATGCTTAGATTCGCCATAGCGCCGATGCCAGCAGATTGCTGGCATCGCTGGCAAGACGCCAGCAATACCTCCTATCTCGATCTCCCCTGGTTTGGTTTGACTACGGTAGGGCTCATGCTGCGCCTCGCTCGAAGATCCGCAACCGCGCTTTGTCTTATGGCGTCGATCTCGGCTTGCGCGTCTGCTGCCCCGTCGGTTCAAGCGGCCCCAGCCTCGAGTTTGGCGACCACCACAACCTCGACCACCACAGTCGCCACTACCACTGACATCATCACCACCGCTCCGCCCACCACGCCTTCTAGCACCGCAGCGACTCGGCCCGAGTGGCTCGGTAACCGCACCTTGCCCACCGACGGCGACGGCAACGTGGCGCCACAGACGACGCCCGAGGAGCTTCTCGATCGGCGCCTACCAACCCTCGACACCTTGCCGCCGCCCACCAGCAAAGGCTTTACCGTCACCGTCGAGCCGCTCGCCGGTGAACCGCTCGAACGCTCGACGTGGGTCGAAGGCTGCCCCGTGCCCCCCGAAGAACTGTCCTACCTCACCCTCACCTTCTGGGGCTTCGACGAGCGACCCCACACCGGGGAACTGATCGTGCACAGCACCGTGGACGACGACGTCGCCGCCGTGTTCGAGCAGCTCTATGCCGCCCGCTTTCCGATCGAGGAGATGCGCATCGTCACCCAAGCCGACCTCGATGCCGACCCCACAGGCGACACCAACAACACCACCGCCTACGTGTGTCGGCCCATCACTGGGGGTACCCGCTTCTCCGAACACGCCTACGGCCTGGCCATCGACATCAACCCCTTTCACAACCCTTACGCCCGGGGTGACCTCGTCCTGCCCGAACTCGCCACCTTCTTCCAAGACCGCCGCCTCGACCATCCCGGCCAGATTCTCGAGGGCGATGTCGTAACCGAGGCCTTCGATCAGATCGGATGGTCATGGGGCGGGCGCTGGACCTCGTTGAAGGACTACCAGCACTTCTCCCTCAAGAACCGCTGACAGAACACCACATCGGCGTGGTGATTGGCCAATTCATTCCGGCTGCATTTCGTCAACAGGAACGGCTAGAGTCGGTAGCGATGGGGCGGTTATTGCGGCGAGGGAACACAGTGCTCTACCTGATTGCGACAACGGTCGCAATGGGGTTTCTTGTGTCCGCTTGCTCCGGAGATGACGGCCAGTCTGACGAAGCAGATCTCGAGTCAGAGACCGTAGCGACGCAGACAACCAAGTCGGATACAGCAACCACCTCCACCTCTACCTCCACCACGGCGACGGCACCCGAGGCGCCGACCACCACACGGCCATTGACCGACGACGAAATCATCCTCCAAATCGTGCGCGAATACCAGTGGGACCGAGCGAACCGCGACGACCGAAACGAAACCGAAGCAGACCGCGCTGCACGCATCGCCTGGCTTGAAGAACGAACCGTCGATCCAATCCTGTCACGCGTCCTGCAAGCCGAAGGCGACCTCCTCGAAGCCAACGAGTTTCGTTATGGAACCGGCCAGCTCTACAACGTGGTCGAGATCAAACACGAAGCCCCCGACAGGGTTGGTGTCTTGCTCTGCAACCTTGGCCTCGTTGAGCGACACGCCGTCGACGGCGAAATCATCACCCCACCAGCTGATCAGTTCAAGCTGATCGAGCCCCGCCTCGTCAAGATCGACGGTGAATGGTTTCTCGAAGACGTCTACTCAGGCGGCGACCCACGATGCGACCCGGTCGACTACTGGGACGACCGGCCCATCGTTACCGACGAGACCCAGGTCGAACCCGTACTCGACGTGCACCGACGATTCCTCACCGAAACATTCGGCGTCGACGAAGCGGTCGAAGGCTTCGACCGCACCGAGGAGCTGCTACGAGAGCTGGCCACCAACAACGAACTCGACTATCAGCTTTCCCAACTGGACAAGAGGCGTTCAGAGAACACGCCGAGCACAGCGAGCACGTTCGGACCAAACCCGATCGCGGTCACGATCGATGACTACCGGGCCAAGGTCGTCGATTGCGTTGTCGGTATCGACGGTCAACCCAATGAACTGATGCAGACATTCTTGATACGAAAGGCGGACACATGGCAGGTGGAGTTCTTCTGGACCGACGGAAACCAGGAATGCGAACCAGCCGCCTCCTAGCCTGGATCGTCGCGGTCCTCGTCGTGCTCACCGCCACGGCTAGCTTGGCGTCCGCCCAAACCCCGACGACGACGCCACCTGACTCAGACACGAACACTGGCAACCGAGGCGGCGACGGCAGGGACGACGAGCACAACGTTGTCGATCAGGACGTCACCGCTCAGGCCCGGTCTGCTCAAGACGGAATCGATGCCACGCTCACCGCCGTCAGCTACACCGCCGACACCGACGGCGGCCTCGTCACCCAACCAGCTCCCATCCCGGCCTGGCTCATGCAATGCCGCTGGCCCACTAAAACCGGCAAAGACATCATCGACACCTTCGGCGCCGGACAGATCGATCTCAGCTCCATCACCGAACCGGACGAAAACTACACCTACCTCTGGTGCCCACCCGGCCCAAGCGATAGCCGCCTCGGCATAACAGCCCGAGTCACCGGCTTCGTCGACGCCTGGCCCCAGGGCGACCCGCTACCCGCTGTCGCCCTCACCGTCGTCATCAACCAGGCCTACGCCTCGGTCCGAGTCCCCACCGACTTCGGCGTGTCCTCACCACCCGGCGACCAAACCATCCCCATGATCACCCAGCTCGACACCTGGCTCTGGCTCGACGAAACCCACTGGCAACCCCGTTCCGCCCAAGCCACCCTCGGCTCGGTCACCGTCACCGCCACCCTCACCCCCTACAAGGTCGACTACATCGGTGGGCCCGACCAAACCGTCACCTGCACCCAAGCGACCGCTATCCCCTACGACCTGGCCAAGGCCGAAAACCAGCAACAGACCGACTGCAAACTCGTCTATCGCCAGCGAGGCAACCACTTCCTCACCACCCAAATGCACTGGACCGCCACCTACACCTGCAACACCCAGTGCACCAGCGGCACCCTCCCCGACGTCACCCGAGCAAACCGCCGACCCATCATCGTCGAAGAATGGAACGCAATCAACACCTAGTCGATCACCAGCCAACAGCCTGGCCAACGACTACCGAAAGGATCGATCGGTCGCCCAAATTTTTCCCCTAATTGTGCATCCATTCGGGAGAAGGCTTCGTAAACACCCTCAGAGCGACACTTCAACGAAGCCATCAAACCGGCGGATACCTACCGGCCAACGAGGAGACAAATGAACACATCCATGAAGAAACTCGCAGCCCTACTGGCTACATGCCTCATGCTCATGGCGGTGCCTGTGGCTGCCTCAGCTCAGACCGACGATGCCCCAACGCTGGCCGATATTCTCCTCGCCGATTCGGCCGAAGACGTCGACGGATTCGACTACAACCCCCTCGACTATGACATCGTGACCCAAGCCGTCCTCGCCTTTCCCGATCTCACCGCCGCCGCGGCAGACCCGAACGCCGAACTCACCGTCTTCCTCCCCACCGACTGGGCATTCGCCCGTCTCGCCCGTGAACTCGGAGCCCGAGGCGTTTGGGCCGAAGAAGACGTCTTCAACTGGCTGGTCGAAAACGTCGGCCTCGACACCATTGAAACTGTCCTGAAGTATCACATCGTGCCTGGCGCCAAGATCCCGTTTGATGCCGCCCTTGACGCCAACGGCGCCGAACTACCCACCCTTCTCGGCGAAGACGCAACCCTCACGGTCAAGGCTCGAACCTTCGGCAAGTGGCGCCACCAGACCCGCCGGTTCGGTTCGGTAACCCTCATCGACGCCGACACCGACGACCGCGACGCTCGCGTCTGGTTCCCCGATGTTGGTGGCGAAGCCTCGAACGGCTACGCCCACGGCATCAATCGAGTCCTGCGCCCAATCGATCTCCCCTAGTAAGTATCCGAAGCAATCGAGAAGTGCCCGACGTCCGATCGTCCCGGACGTCGGGCACACTCGTTTTTAGGGCAGTGGACTGGCCGACTCGGTGACCGAGTCGTGCGCCACGGTCGCTGTTGGGTAGGCGCAAAAGTCGGCGGTGGTCCATCCGGCGGGGCGATGGTTGCCACTGGCTCCCACCCCACCAAACGGAAGGCGACCAGATGCTCCTGTCGTCGGCGCATTCCAGTTGACGACCCCAGCCTTCACCGTGTGAAGGAACCGGTCGAAATCTTCTCGCCTCGTGCCGATCAAGCCAGCGGCGAGTCCGTAGGCGGTGTCAGCGGCCGAGGCGAATGCGGTATCGAGATCATCGAATCGGTCGACGGTGACGACCGGACCAAACACCTCGTCGTCGGGAACCGCCACTCCTTCGGTCGAAAGAATCGTCGGCCGAACGAACGCCGTGCCGGCCAAAGAGTCGTCGCTCCTCGTCAGGAGTTGAGCGCCCGCAGCTTCCATGTCTGCCACGAAAGATCGGACCCGATCGGCGGCCGCAACCGAGATCACCGGGCCGAGAAACGGCTCGGGAGCATCGCTTGGAGCACCAACCCGAAGCTGATCGGTTTGGGCCACGAACGCCTCGAGGAGAACATCGCCTTCGGGGCCACGAGGTACGTAGATACGGCGAGCGCACGTGCAGCGCTGACCGGCGGTGGTGAAGGCCGATCGCACCATCACATTCACGGCTGCGGCGAGATCGTCGTAGTCGGCAACAACCAGCGGGTTGTTGCCTCCCATCTCAAGGGCCAGAAGGACCTCGGGTCGCCCGGCCAAGGCTCGATGCAAGGCCCGACCAGTGCCGACACTGCCCGTGAACGCCAACCCATCGATTGAGGCGGCCACCAAGGCCTCCCCCGCCCCACGGTCGCCGACCACCAGATTCAACACACCAGCGGGCAAGCCAGCCTCAGCCAGCAAGGCAACGTGAGCGATAGCCACCGCGGGCGTCAGCTCACTCGGCTTGTAGACAACCGCGTTCCCGGCCAACAAGGCGGGCACGATCTGCCCGTTTGGCAGATGAGCGGGGAAGTTGAAGGGGCCGAGTACCCCCATCACACCCAGCGGCCGATGAGAAAGCGATGCAATCAACGACACCTCCAACGATGAGGTGCGCTCCCGGTAGGCCTCGATCGAGAGTGCTACCTTGCCCTTGACCGAGGCGACCTCGGTGGCCGCCTCCCAGCGCGGCTTGCCCGCTTCAGCGGAAATGAGATGAGCGAGCTCGACCCCAGCTTCGCCGTCGAGCAGGGCGGCGAAGCGTTCGAGCACAGTGACACGTCGGTCGAACCCAAGAGCGTCCCACGCTGGTTGGGCGCGCTGAGCCGCCTCGACAGCATCAGCCACATCGGTTTGATCAGCCATCGTCGATTCCCAGAGCGTTGCCCCCGTCGCAGGATCGACGGACGACAGGACGCCATCGCCACCTTCGCGCCACACACCATCGACGAAACATCCAGGTCTCATGGCCACAGGATACGACAGGCGGAGACGAAGCCCAGCGGCAGGCGGTTGCTTAGCGGTTCCGGGATGCCAAACTGACTCTAGTCCCACCTCTAGAGCGACGCAGCGACGTGAACCCGGAACCGACGACCAGGAACATCCACCGACCTAACAATAGAAGTCAAAGTACCGGCATTGCAACTACATTCGGGCTTTCCTGCTTCCTTTCCATGTTGGACAGAGATCGAAGTAGATTTACGGCTATGTCAACCTCGCCATCATCACCATTCCGAGAACTCCATCAGAGCGGCAATCCCTTCGTCCTGGCCAACGCCTGGGACCTGGGCAGCGCACGCATGTTGGCCGCGATGGGGGCCAAAGCGATCGCCACCTCGTCGGCCGCCCACGCCTTCACCCTCGGACTTGCCGACGGAGGCCTCGTTGGTCGAGATGCAGCGATCGCTCATGGCGTCGACTTGAACGAGGCCACGTCACTTCCGGTCTCGGGCGACCTTGAAAACGGCTACGGCCACTCCCCCGATGACGTGGCCGCAACGGTAACCGCAGCAGCCGCCGCTGGATTGGCCGGTTGCTGCATCGAGGACACTCGCCTTCCTGACACTGCGCCTTACGAACGCGACGAGTCAATCGCCAGGATCGCCGCAGGCGTGGCCGCAGCCCGAGCCTCAGCCGACGACTTCTTTCTCGTGGCCCGAGCCGACGGCGTGATGCTCGGCACCTACGATCTCGACGAGGCGATCACCCGCGTCCAGGCGTTCGAATCGCTTGGGGCCGACGGCGTCTACATCCCTGTCTTGTCCGGGATGGACGAGGTGAAGCGGGTCTGTGACTCGGTCTCGATCCCGGTGAACGTGCTCGCCGTCGGCCGGCTGAATCAACACACGCTGGCCGAATTTGGCGACGCTGGCGTTGCTCGCGTCTCGCTTGGCTCAGCCCTGGCCAGCGTCACCCAGCAGGCCATTCTCGATGGCGCCTCCCCCATCTTCACCGACGGCTCCTTCACCGGTCTGGCCAAGGGTGCAGACGGCTCCTTAATCGACGAAATGCTGAGCTAGGCCGTACCTGCCTGCTCGATCGTCGCAGCGAAGGTGGCCTGTTCACCCGGTCGAGTCATAACTGCAACGTTCGTCCTCGGTCGGTGGCTCATAGATACGCGCCCATGCTTCGAGTTCGTGGCGTTTGATAGATCGAGAGCCCCACGTTCCCTCGCGGTCTCGTTGCTCGATCCGCCGCCACAATTCATCGAGAGAGGCGGATGTGTATCGCAGTTCGACGCTGACGCCAATCGCTCGCCCGGCGTCGCGAAGCGCATCTCGCTCGACGCGGGTCCAGACGCCCCACTCGATGATTACGTTGCGACCCCGGCGCAGTAGATCCAGGGCCAGGTCACGTTGACATGTTTCGATCTGTGCTCGTGCCGCCTCATCCCAAAGATCGATACCAGATGCGATCATCCAGTCGTCTGGGCACATCCGGACGGCCTTCATCGTGGAGGCCAGCTTGGTAGCAAGCGTCGTCTTGCCACTTCCGGGTAAGCCGGTGATCACAACGAGTCGACCCAGCGATCCGTCTGGATTGTCGAGAGTCATCTGGCCATTGTTGCATGGCTGATCAGGAGGGCGCTCACGTTTCGACGCCTGGGCTCCTCCACCGAACCGGCGATCGAACAGCTCGCCAATCGACGAAATGATGGGATAGGCTTTGGTTTCCCGGCAATCGAAACCGGGATGAGCGCCCTTAGCTCAATTGGATAGAGTATCTGGCTTCGAACCAGACGGTTGGGGGTTCGAGTCCCTCAGGGCGTACGTGATTTACCCTCCGAGGAATGCTCGGCGCACATTGCTGTCGGAGAGCAGTTCGTCGGCCCTGCCTTCATAGGTCTGGCGGCCGACCTCGATCACGTAGCCACGATCGGATGCTTCGAGACCCTGGCGAGCGTTCTGCTCGATCATGAGAACCGTCAGCCCGATCTCGGAGTTCAAACGACGGATTGCCTCGAAGATCTGCTTGGTAATGATCGGGGCCAGGCCAGCCGACGGTTCGTCCATGAGCACCAGCCGAGGCTCCCACATGAGCGAGCGGCCGGTCTCCAGCATGCGTTGCTCACCGCCGCTCATGGTGCCAGCGTGCTGTTTTGCTCGCTCCTTCAAACGCGGAAAGAGGTCGTATACATAATCGACCCGCTCCTTGACCCGGTTCTTGTCTCGACTGAGGAACATGCCGAGTTCAAGATTCTCGTGAACCGTCATCTGACTGAACACACTGCGAAGCTGGGGCACGATCGTGATGCCCGCGGTTTGAAGCGCCTGTTGAGGCGGGATATTGGTTATGTCTCGGCCGTCGCACAACACCCGGCCTGAACGCACAGGGATGATGCCGTACACCGCCTTGAAGACGGTCGACTTGCCAGCACCGTTCGGCCCGATCACGCAAACGATCTCGCCATCATGAACCTTCAGGGTTACACCCTTGAGCACATCCTGCCCCACGTAGTAGCCGGCGTAGATGTCCTGCACCTCAAGCAGGGGGCGTACCTGACCACTCAGATTGGTGATCACGACGCCTCCTCCCCGGAGTCGCCGAAG
>CAKZXA010000090.1 GCA_937922045.1 uncultured Acidimicrobiales bacterium
GCGATCCGATCACGAAACGCCGACCACTCGGCCTCGTCCATCTGCTCGGCTTCGGCGGGTCGGCCCGCGGTAGGGGCTCGCCGAGCCGAAATCGAATCGATGAGCACGAGATGCTCAGCACCATGAGCGGCCAAAGCAGCCGCTGACCTGGTGGCCGCGTCGAACACTTGGTCCCAACGGTCTGGGTCGTGGAAGGGTTGGAAGACGACGCCCCCGACCAGCTCCAAACCATTCTCGGCCAAGGCGTCAGCCAAGATCGCCGGGTCTTCGGGCATATAGCCGACAGGGCCCAACTCGACGCCGGTATACCCGGCATCGGCGCATTCGGCGAGTAGCTGCCGCCACTCGATATTGCGGGTGTCGGCGGCGAACTCTACACCCCATGAACAGGGGGCATTGGCAATGCGAACGGTCACCGCCGGGATTCTACCGACCGACACGAAAACCCGCTCAGCCGAAGACCTATGTTGACCGCTACGAGATTTTTAGTGGCCCGTTGTTGCCCGGAAGGCACGAGATAGCAGTGGCGATGACGCCTGGAGTTCTTCAGGCTCATCCTCATCGCCGAACTCGTAATGCCAGGGGAACATCTCCTGCTGGCTCGGCTCGTCGTCTTCATCGACGGCGCGCCGCCGGGTCGGGCGGGTGTCAGGGGCCTTCGCCTCAGCGTCCGCTCGGCGGCGGGCCGACGAGCGGACGGTTCGGTCGCGACCAGCCTGCTGCTTATCTGCCCGTTCCCGACGAGCACGCACCCTGGCTGGCACATCGTTGAGGTCGATAACTTCAGCATCGCCCGCGTCGCCTTCTTCGCCCTCGAACTCATCGGGGTCAGGCTCGCCACTACGGCGAGCTCGTTCCTTGATCGATTGGCGCGAGGACATGCGAGCCCCCGGCTTGTCGGCAAGCTCATGGCGTGGCCGAACCCGGGGTGGCGTCTCTTCGACGGCGGCTTCCTCGGTGTCGTTGAGGGCCCGCGAAGTGCTACGCAGATCGTTCATAGCCCAGCCCAGAGGCGGGGTTGTGGCGTCGGCGTGGCGGGCACACAAAGGAACACCGTCGCGACTGATTCGAGGATCGACCAGCGACACCGACTCCGAGATCGCGTCGATCTGGAGCGTTGCCGTTGACTCTTTCCCACAGCCGGGGCGGCCACAAAGAAACTTCACACCGAAAACCTACCACTACTTGAGCTCCTGGATGATGCTTCCTCATTCAATTTCGGCTTCGACGACATCAGGGACCACAGCGGCGATCGCGCCGAGCATCGGCTCGGTGGCCTTGCTACCGTGGCCGCCATGACCATCGGGAAAGTCCGTAGTGCAGTCCGAGCTCTGGCCTCCTACCGGCCCGGCAAGGCGGCTTCGCAAGCCGAAGCCGAGCATGGCATTACGAACGCGATCAAGCTCGCATCCAACGAAAACCCCTTCCCAACGTTGCAGCCGGTAGCAGAGGCCGCGGCCGCAGCGGCCGCCGAAGCGAACCGCTATGCCGATCACCGAGCTTCGGCGCTGCGCACCAAAATCGCTGCATGGGTCGGCGTCGATGATGCCCAGGTCACCGTTGGCTGCGGCTCGGTCGGCCTACTTCAGCAGATCTGCCTCACCTACATCGATCCAGGTGACGAGGTCGTCTATCCCTGGCTGTCGTTCGAGGCGTACCCCCTCTTCGCCTCCCTGATGGCTGGCAGCTCGATCCAGGTCCCGCTCGTCGACCACGCCTTCGACCTCGACGCGGTGGCTGCCGCGGTGAACCAGAAAACCAAGCTCATCCTGCTGGCGACACCGAACAATCCGACCGGTACCGCCATCGCAACCCCACAGATCAAGAGTCTTCTCGAGTCGATTCCGAACAACGTCATCGTGGTGGTCGACGAGGCCTACCGCGAGTTCGTCGATCCGTCCTTTGGTGACCCGGTTCGAGACCTGGTCCCCCATCATCGCAACGTGATCGTGACCCGAACATTTTCTAAGGCCTACGGCATGGCTGGGATGCGGGTCGGCTACGCGGTGTCCGATGCCGAGATCATCGACGAGTTAGACAAGGTACTCCTCGCCTTCGCCGTCAACGGCCCCGCCCAGGCCGCGGCCTCGGCCGCTATCGATGCTGAGGAGATGAACCGGCCTCGCATCGATTTCATTCTCGCCGAACGCGAACGGGTCACCAAGGACCTGATCGAAAGCGGTTGGGCGTTACCCGACACCCAGGCCAACTTCATCTACATCCCGACCGGAGATCGAACCGACGAGATCTACCTACACCTCGAAAAAGGCGGAGTTGTTACCCGCCCGTTTTCTGGTGCTGGCATTCGGGTCACGATCGGAAGCGAAGACGAGAACGATCGCTTTCTGAATGCCCTAGCCTCAGCAAGCTAGATCGGCCGAAGGGGTCATCGGGCCCTGGCTCAACAAACGTTTTCTCAACCCGTCCCGGTAGCCATCCGACACTACAGGCATGACGATTCGAACTTCGAGGCTTCGCGCTCGGTCCACCCACGGGGGTCCGCGCCGTTGCCAACTTACGAAGGCGACGACCATTTTGGTTGTTGTCGCAATCGGCCTCAGTGCCTGCAGCTCCGAAACTAGTCAGAGCGAGTTCCCGGGCACCGACGACGTTCTGCTCAGCCAGACCGACGCCGAACGGGCCGAGACCGTACCGGTCCTCGACGTTGAGGAGCCGACACCGATCGAGCGATACGAAACTGGCGAACTCTCTTTCGGTGACCCAGCCGACGAAGGCTTCGCACCGATCGAGGACATCGAGGTTGAGGTCGCCGAACTCGAAGAAGAGGACGAAGTCCCGGTGGAGGCGCCAAACGAGGTACTCCCCGAAACTCCCGTCGTAGAGGTTGTTGCCGGTGAAGAGATTCTCGACGCGGTAGATCCCGTCGATGAAGCACCGACGCCCGCCGAAGCACCGCGAAAGCGCGACGGCAAGGCTCGCAACGACATCGGCGAACTGGTGACGATCGATGAGGCCGCCAGCGTCGCATGTGGCAACGCCGAGATCGCCATCACCGAACTCGACGAAGGCAACCTGACCAAGGCCGCCGACCACAAATCGAAGGCGGCCACGTTCGCCACCGATTCGGCCACCATCGGCATGAACGACTGGGCGACGTCGCTTTCCGGCTCCGAACCAGCCGACGCCACAACCCTGGTCGCCTTTCTCAAGGCCTGTAGCGCCGGAGGTTACGAACTATGAGCACACCAAGCCAACGAGCAACGCAATCGGCGCCAAATCGCGCCACCGAGCTGTCGCTGGCGACAGCATTCGCAACCATCTTGTGCTTGGCGGGGATGCTTCTCTTGAGCAGCCCAGCCTCCGCCCTCGAACAACCTGACATCGATATCGACAACCTCGATATGGTGCCACTCCGCACCTGGGGTGTCTCCGGGCAAGAGCCCACCAACACACAGACCTCCACCCTGGATGTTCTCGTTTGGGACTTCGCCCAGGTCGGCGATCGCATGTTTGTGGGAGGAGCCTTCCTGAATGTTCAGGAGAGCAAAACGTCCACCCCGATTCCTCAGTCCTTTGTGGCCGCTTTCGACATCACCACAGGGGTCTGGATCGATACCTGGCGCCCGAAACTCGATCGAGCCGTCTATTCCCTCGAGGTGTTCGGCGGATCGCTGATCGTCGGCGGTGAGTTCGAAACCGTCAACGGTCAAGCTCGCGCCGGCCTGGTTGCTCTCGACCCAATCACCGGTCAGATCGACCAGAGCTTCGCAGGCTCGGTCGACCGACCATGGTCAGACAACAGGGCGATGGTGCGCGACATGGAGGTAGATGGACAATCGCTCTACGTCGTCGGCAACTTCTCCCATATCAACGGCGCGGGTGGAAGCCGGGCACGCTCCTACAAAGCTGGCCGGTTCTCGTCAACCTCAGGCGCCCTCGACACATCGTGGCGACCCGAGGTTACCGGATCATCCGTGTGGGGTATCGCAACCGACCCCGCTCGAGGCGAGGTCCATCTCTCTGGCTTCTTCACCGCGGTGAATGGCGATGCTAACTCCGGCCACTTCCATACGGTTTCCTCCACGACCGGTGCGACCGTAGGCGGCAAGAAAGACCTTCCCCGTAACTTTCCGGCGACGCAGCCAGAGATCTATGACGTGGCGATGGGCAACGGGCTCATCTTCACCTCCGGCGAGCAGCACATCATGCAGATACTGCAACCGTCAGACCACACGATGGTTGGCTACGCCCACACGGGCATCAAGGAAGACACCTTCGAGTTTTTGGGCATCTTCGCTGGCGGCGCCTACCAGGTCGCCGAGCGCATCGGCAATGTTGTCTTCGCCGGGTGCCACTGCACCTACTCCGAGCGTGACGGCTTTATCAACCACTACTCGTCGGTGTCCAATAAGCGAACCCCTCACCGTCTGGTCATGGCCTACGAGGCCGACACCGGTCGCATCATCGAGAACTTCATGGCCGACATCCACAGTCCACGTGATGGTACGTGGGCGGTAGCCAGCGACACCAACGGCTGTCTCTACCTCGGTGGGGATTTCCACGCCGCGGGTATCGACAGCAACCAGAACCACTGGGTCGGTGGCTTTGGCAAGCTCTGTCCCAAGGGTTTCAACCCTGACGCCCAGCCCAACAACCCGAACCCTGGACCCGACCCTGAGCCCGACCCCAACGTCGTCCTGGCTGCCGGTTCTGAGTGGCGCTTCCGTGCCGGTGGTCAAGACCTCGGCGTCGCCTGGAGAGAGAAGGGCTACAACGACGACGCCTGGCCCGCCGACAAGGCTGAATTCGGCTTCGGCGACAAGGACGAAACGACCCTGTGGCCGAAGGGGGCAGTGACCTACTACGCCCGAACAAGCTTCACCTACGACGGCGATGCCCCGAGCTCTCTCGAGCTCAAACTCAAGGCTGACGACGGAGCCATCGTCTATCTCAATGGTGTCGAGGTGCTGCGAGACAACCTTCCCGCTGGATCCGTGAACTACTTGACGCCCGCCGTGGATTGGCGGGGAGGAGCGGACGAAAACTTCAAGCTCCACGTCATCCCAGCCGACGCACTCGTCCAGGGAACCAATGTTTTGGCCGTCGAGGTACACAACGTCTGGGCCAACAATAACGATTTGAGCTTCGATCTCGAGGTGGGCAGATCAGATCTTGCTCCGCCTGCTCCCGAGCAGGAAGATACCGTCGCCCTTGGGTCGGTTTGGAACTACGCCACCTCAGCCAACGGCGACCCGGTCAACTGGACAGCAGGTCTTCCCGGTAACAAGGCCGGCCCGGCACAGTTGGGGTTCGGCGAAAAGGAGACCACAACGATCGAATCTGGTCACTCCGCCTACTACTTCACCCACGCGTTCACCGTGCAAGGCCTCGGTGGCTTCAAGGGCGGCGCAACGCTCGATCTTCTGGCCGACGACGGGGCCGTGGTCTACATCAACGGCATCGAAGTGCTGCGATACAACATGCCCGACGGGCCCATCAACGCCGATACACGGCCGGTTGGATGGATTAACGGCAAAGACGAGAGCGTCAAGACCTTCACCGTCCCCGGTGACGCGATCGTCAAGGGCGAAAACGTCATAGCGGTACGAGTGCACAACTACTGGCCAGGTAACAACGACCTGAGCTTCGACCTCGGCCTGCGCTAACAGCCCGGGCCTAGCCAAACCAAAGCGGGTGGTAAAGCCACCCGAAGAACAGTCCGAAAATAGGAGTAGGCGGAACGGACCCGCCGCTCCGAAGAAGGACTGCAGACCCAACAAGATGGACCTCTGACAATGACCTCCCAAACCACACCGGTTGATCAATATCTCCAACCATTGATCCACCACAAGAAGCTGATGATCGGGGTCGCGATCGGCACGCTGCTGTTGGGCCTGCTCGGTGGCCTGATGGCGGAGTCGAGCTACAGCTCCAAGGCTTCGATCCACTTGAATCCGATCTCCGGCGACCCGACCGACCTGATCGACTCCAGCAAGTCTGGCATCGATATGGCGACGGAGCTAAGGCTCGTCAGTTCGGAGAACGTGATCACCCGGGCTGGCAATCTTCTTGCCGATCAGTCGGTGACGGTAACCGCTCGGGAGCTCAGAGACGGCTTGACCGCTACGAGCACCAAGGACGATTCTCGAATCGTCGATGTTTCCTTCACCTCCAACGACGCCGAGAAGGCCCAGCAGGCAGCAAATGCCTTCGCCGAGTCCTATCTCGACTACCGATCCGAGTTAGCGGCCAACAATAAGACCAAGGCCGAAGAGATTCTGAAACTGCGACTCGATGAGGTCAATGCTGAACTCAACGAGGTAACAACACAGCTTCTCCGGGCCCGCGAGGGCAGTGCCGAAGAGATCCAACTCACCCGACAACAAACCTCGCTTGAGACGACGGAACTTGCGCTCACCGATGCCCTCGTCGACCTCTCAACCCTGACGAACGATCCTGGCGTCATCATCACCAACGCCGACCTACCCCGCGCCCCCGAGGGCCTCTCGTTGATGCAGATTCTGTTCGGCGCCCTGGTAGCTGGCACTGGCTTGGGCGCCGTCGCCGCCTTTCTCGCCCACTCGCTCTGCCACACAACATCAGACGAAGACGACGACTATGGCGCCGACGGCATTGATCGCGACGCATCCAATAGCCGCCTAGCCGCCATCACCCCCGGCTTTGATGAAGCGATGCCCGTCATCGGCGAGCTCCCGGTCGAAGACAACAAGGACATCAAGGTGTCTGGCGTCTTGCCCGCAGCCGAATCGTCGCATGTCGAGCCAACCAGCGTCGACGTTCCACCCGAGCCTGCCCCACAACCAACCATCCTGGATACAGGATCGAAAAGTTCGATGGCATCAGGTCCGACGACGATGCCAAAGACCCGGGCAGACCGCCCACCGGCGACCGAGGAGGCTGGCAGAGAACGACGAGCAGAGACAGACATTCTGTCTGACCTCTCGCCGCAGGAACGTGAACGAGCGGATGCCATCGGCGGACTGGTCACCCAGGGCGACTACCGCTCCTTGCTCAACAAGCTCCGCAAGCTCGGCACTGGGCGCCCTGTCATCGGCGTCTGCATCGGTGAACGCAGCCGCGATGCGTCCCTGGCCATTGGGTTCGGCGTGGCCGACGCTCTTCAGGCACTTGGCGCTCGGGTCTTGCTCGTCGACATGATCTTGGATGAACCCATCCTCGACACACTCGTTGGTTTACCTCTCGAACCGGGGCTGGCAGATGTCGTCCACCAACGAGCAACGCTTAACGATGTGGTACGAACTCTCGAAGGCCTCGAACGGCTCGGAGCGGTCACCGCTGGCCGGGCCGAGGCCGAGACTCGACGCTTGCTGAGCGGTGCCCCCTTCATCGCTGCGCTCCAGGAGGCAGCGACCCAATTTCACGCCATAATTCTCGTCGCTGGGTCCGCCTCCGACGCTCTGCGAAACGGTCCAGTCGTTGGACTGGGTGACGGAATCGTCGTGGGTGTAGAGCAACCGCCAGGAGCATCCCCAGAAGACGAACTCATCCACCAGCTCTCCAACCTCTCGGCTCCAATTCTCGAACTGATCTCGATCGACGCTGCCTTCGCCAACGTCGCAGAGACAGCTTCGGCATCTAGCGGCTGAGGCGACATCGATGGCGGCGCTTGACGCTCACAACAACAATGGGCGCCTCTTCGTCTACATGACCGCCGGCTATCCGCTGGCGTGGGCTGTCGGTCTCAGTCCGATGATCTTTGTCTTGGTCGCACTGCCGATGGTTGTGTGGCTGCTTAGGAACCGCCCGTTGGAGGTGCCGCGCGGCACCCTCTTCTTCTCGGTCTTTTTGCTGATGGTTCTGGCCTCCGTCATCAACGTTCAGACGGTGGGTCGCCTCGCCCTGTTCGTCATGCGGGCCTCCTGGTATACCTCTGGGCTCATCACCCTCATCTACCTGGCACGCCAACAGGGGCCTCTCGCCCGCCGCACCATCATCCGAGGCATGATCGCTCTCTGGTTCCTCGTCGTTATCGGCGGCTACGGCGCTCTCGTTGTGCCGACCTTGGCGTGGCGCAGCCCGATGTCGATGGTGTTGCCAGGAGCAATCGCAAGCGACGAATTCATCTCGGCCTTGATCAACCCGAAAGTGGCCGAGATCCAAGAATTCCGCTGGCAGGGTGTCACCCTGTATCGGCCAGCAGCCCCGTTCGCCTACACAAACGCGTGGGGATCATCATTCGCCATGCTGTACCCCTTCGTCCTCGCCGGGTTCCAAGACCGCCGGGTCGGCATCCCACGATGGGTTCTCGTCGTCATCACCCTGCTCGGTCTCCCGCCCTTCTACTACGCCTTGAACCGTGGGGCATGGCTTACCTTGAGCTGCGGCCTGCTCTTCGGCGTGCTGCGATGGGCGTGGGTTACCCGGAACTTGCTCCCCATCAAAGTGTTGGCAGGACTGATCGCAATCACCGTGCCCCTCGTCGTTACCAGCGGGGTCCTCGACACAGCGCTCAACCAGCTCGAAACCCGCTCTGAGGACTCCAATGAGACCCGTGCCAACATCTACGTCGAAACCTTGGAGGCCTCTATCGAGTCGCCGGCGATCGGTTACGGAACGCCACGAACCAATCCGGCAAATCCAACCGGACCACCCCTCGGCACCCACGGACAGCTATGGGCCATCATGTACGCCCACGGTTTCGTAGCAATCGGGGCCTACATCCTCTTTTTTGTTCGCGGCTTTCTGTGGTCGACGGGTTCGGGACCGGTCGCTCACTGGGCGAAGGTCTCGCTCTTGATCGGTCTGCTTCAGATCCCGATCTACGGCCACCTCCCCCTCCAACTTTTCATAATGGTCGGATCAGCGGTCATAGCTTCGTGGCCCCACATCATGGACTCCGAACGCCCAACCGCCGTGGCCGGTAGCAGGCCCCCTGTCCCCGTCGCAGCGGGAAGTTAGCCGATGCCAAATCCCACGAGCGAGCTATCGACCGACGGGTCGCCGAACGCCGCCACCAAACCACAAGCCGACAGCGAAACCGGCAGCGAAACCGAAAGCGAAACCGAAAGCGAAACTGACAGCGAAACTGACAGCGAAAGCAATAATCAGCAGGTCGGGCAAGCCGCGCGCGGTACTGCCTTGAATCTGATCGGTGCCGTCTGTACCGCCGTGGTCAGTTTCGTGACGGTGGGACTCATCACCAACAACTACGCGCCAGCTGGCGCTGGTCTCTTCTTTGCTGCCACCGCCGCCTTCACCCTGGCAGCCCAGGCCGCCCGCCTCGGATCAGAAGCCGGACTGACCTATTTCGTCGCCAGGCTCAGAGCCACCGATGACCAGGGCAGGATCAGGTCGCTGGTTACAACCGCCCTGCTCGCCACCGGTGTGGTCTCGGCACTTTTCGGCCTGGTTGGGCTGGTCTTTGCCAACCCGCTGGCGAAGCTGCTCAGCGACAACACATCGAACCATGATGAACTGACACTCATGATCCGGGTACTGGCCATCGCCGTGCCGGCCTACGCGATGAGTCAGGCAATGTTCGGCGCAACCCGCGGCTTCGGCACGATGCGACCCTCGGTGCTCTCTGGGCAGATCATTCGCCCCCTCGCCCAACTCGCCTTCGTAACCATCGCGATCGTCATGTCCGGTGAGGTCTGGCCGCTCGCCGTCGCCTGGGCTGCGGCCGCGATCGTGGCCTGGATCCCGGTGAGCTGGTGGCTGCGATCGCGCGTGCGTCGCATTTCCAAACCGTCGACTTCCTTTGGACTCAACCACTACTGGCGCTTCGCTGCGCCCCGCGCTATGGCTGACCTCGTCTCATCACTACTTGAGCGCCTCGACGTGATCCTGGTCGCTATGTTGATCAACGAAGCTGGAGCTGGCCTCTACGGCACATCGAACCGGCTGATCCTCGCCGGCCAGATGATGATGATGGCCACGTCGCAGTCGATGGCTCCCCATCTTTCGGCTAGCTTCGCTCAGGGCCGCAACCAGGACGCTCGCAACATCTTGCAAACGGTTTCTGGCTGGAACGTCGTGCTTCTGTGGCCTGTGTTTATCTGCCTCGGGTTCGGCGCTGAAACCACTCTCTCCCTCTTTGGCGCCGATTTCGCCGACGCCGAACCTCTGGTCGTCGTGTTATCGATCGGCCTTCTTATCGTCATCGCCCTAGGCATGGGAGACACCTTGCTCTTGATGACCGGCGACTCGGTCGTTTCGCTCGTCAACCATGTGATCGGCCTCGCGGTGATGGTTGGGATCTCCGTCGTGACCTTGCCCAGAATCGGCGTAGTCGGCGCGGCCTGGGCCTGGGCGGCCTCACGTATCGTGCTGCGTCTTCTGGCCGCCATTCGGGTTTGGCGCACCAAAGGCATCCACGCCATCGGACCACCAGTGCTCACGGCCATGGCAATCGCTGCCGCTGCCTACATACCTCTGGGGGCCGCTCTCTACAATCTGCTCGGAAGTAGCTGGACGACAGTGTTCCTGCACGTTGGTTTGGGTTCGGCCCTCTATCTGGGCGCCGTAACCCGGTTTCGCTCAACCCTTGAGGTCGACCAGCTACTCAACGTTGTGGCTCGCCGCAAACGGTAAGCCTTGCCCGTCGGTCTATCCCGCGGTACCGATCGAGGTGTCGGCGACGGTGGCGCCGAGCCAGTCATAGCGCTCTCCGAGCAGCTCGAAGAGGCGTTCGTTCGGCTCTCGATAGATCTCGATCAGGCGATCCCGCATCGCCTGGTTCATCTTCTTGTAGCGATTTCCGTTGCGATCATCGTCGGAGGCAAGCGTTACCGGCGGCAGATCGAGCCATTGGGTCACCGTGCCGAGCACCTCGTTTGAGTTGGCATAGAAGGCCTCGGATGGCAGCACTAAAACCTGATCGCGGGGGTAGTGGCGAAAGAGACGTTCAAGCTGTTCGGCGTACATGCCCTTAGAAATGTAGGAGTGATGCTCGTGGCTGTGGCTCCAGTACGACCAGTCGCTTTGCATCCTTTCATCCTCGCCCTGCAGGCGCTCGGTCTCTTTGGCCAGCGCCTCGTCAAAGCTCAGCTCCTCATGGCCGTGGCTCACGGAGTGATGGAAGTGAGACTCGGCCCGACGAACCGGATCCCGCAACATGACCATCACCTTCACATCGGGCAGGGCCTGAGCCATGCGTTCGATGGCAAAAGGATGGAAGAGATAGTACGGGCATGCATCGAAACAGAAGATCGGCTGCCCGTGCTTGGCCTCAACCCTGTCGGCCCATCGTCTGGTGGGGAATTGGGACTGGAACCATTCCCATCCGAGGTGGTAGTTGTACGAGAAGTAGTGCGAACCCTTACCTCGTCTAGGTCGCTCAACCACCGGTAGTCGATAGAGCGCTTCGAACAAGGCGGTCGTACCGCTTCGCTGGACACCGACGAGAACGACATCGGGAAGGACCCGTTGCTCCCAGGTAGCCAGGGCGGCACGCTCTCGGCACCACTTGCCTGCCTCTTTCACCTGCTTGAACCCGTTCTTGTCCATAACGGGGTGCTGTGAGAAACGTGTAATGACTCGGGTGGACATGTCGTCTCCTTAAGACTGATGTCAAAAACTGATGTCGGCTGACGAGGACCTAGGCAACCGTGGTCAGGGACCGCGGTTTGGAAGCAAGATTCCGGGAAACATGGGTGAGGCGGCGCAGAGCGGCCGCGCCTTGAGCCACCTCATCGGTGTCACGGCCAGATGCTCGAAGGGCCAAGGTCCGCCGGACGAGCTCGACGAGATAGAGGCGGAAGATCCAGATCTGGTTGGCAGGGTCGATGCCGAGCTTGGAGAGCCCCTGAGGGGCCAGACGAGCGCTGTAGGCCAAGGCGGCGTCGGCGCTGAGTCCCTTCATCTCGGCTCCAACCTGGGTGTGGAAGTGGCAAAGATCGAAGCCGAGCGGAACCTCGTCGGCGGCAAACTCCCAATCGATGAGCTGGCAAGTCTTGCCTGCCGTCATCATGTTCCAGGGCGTCAGATCGCCGTGCCAAGCGCCAAGCCGGAATCGGTGGTCGACCGCGGCGCGTACTACCGATTCGACCGTTGTTGCCTCAGCCACCGATGCAACAGCCAGGACATCGGCAACGGACCGAGCCCAGGCCGTACCCAAGATAGATCCCGTACTGTTGCTCCCAAGGGCTGCAACCTGGTGCAAAGCCGCTAGTGAAGGCAGCCGGTCTGGGCGGCGGGCGGGAAGACGGCGGGCGGAAAACCCACTGGTCACCACAACCCGTCGACCAACGATCTCAACATCGTGAAGGAGCGCAGGGCTGACCAGAGGGGGAAGGGGACGAGGTTCGAGCCAGCGGGCCTCATTGGCCACCAAGCTCTCGGTCCAGTCGTTCCAGGCCACCTTGGCCCAGCCGTGCAGACGCCCTTCGGCATCGAGGAGTTGCAGCACAGGCTTGCGGTTCGACTTCGGGTGCGACAGGGAGACGGCGATTTGAAGATCGGGGATCTTCAGCAACTCGCTCAGACCAGCGATAACGCCACCGCCAGGCTCGCCGTCGAAGGCGACGTCAGATGCGACAACACCGACCTGTCGACCACCGAGGGCTCGTTCGCTCAGTGAGGGAACGCGCATGGAGGTTTCAGCGGCCAGGCTGCGCATTCTCTTCATCGGGCTGAAGCCATCGTGGTACCGGCGCACGGCTCGGCGGGCCGCGGGACCAGCGGTTGGGATCAGGATCTGAGGATGGGTCGCCGACGGGGAGGCCCACCAACGGGTCGAGTCCTTGTGGGCGGGGTCATCAGCTTCAATGGGACGAATCGTGGCCGATCCGTCGGGCCAGAGAATCTCGCTCAACCATTCGAGCGGGTTTTGGTTACCTACGTCAATCACCTTGCTAGCCTCATACGTTCTCGTGGGAGAGTCTTCGGTTGCAGCGCAGACGCTGCCTAAACGAAGCCGTGACTGTTCTGTCGGAAAAACCGACTAGGTCCTGAGGCTTATAGGCCAAAGAGCCCAGAAACGGAACTACAAGGTTCGATTTGGTGCGGTTAGGAGGGCGTCCGAACCTGACCGTTCACCGTCGCCACTCCCTCGGACCTGAGCTTTTTGGCCTGCTCTGTCGGGTCGTGCGGGATGAGACGCCCGCTGGCGGAAACGACACGCCACCAGGGCAGGCCGGACACGTTTTTAAGCACGTTGCCCACGGCCCGTGCCGCTCCGGGAAATCCGGCCTCGGCCGCGACCTCGCCGTAGGTGACGACATCACCAGGAACCGTGGCCCGAAGAACCTCACAAACCGCGGTCTGGAACGGTGTGAGCGATTCCTCCGGTTCAGAGCCGTCGCCCTTGGTGGCCATCTGACGATCAAGCCCCGGATCTAGCCGGCCTGGTATTCGGGTTGTTCGGTCCACCAGGTTTCAAGGCGAGCCAGAATTTCCGCGTCGGACAAGACACCTTCGGTTCGCTTGACCTCGAGCAGATAGGCCAATGCTCGGCCGACGACGGGTCCGCCGCCGACCCCGAGGTGTGTCATCACTGTCTTGCCATCCATCTGGGGGCGTTCTGCTGCTCGTCGATCATCTCGAGCCAGCACCACAATCCGCTCTTCGAGTTGATCGATGAGGGCTTGCAGCCGCTGCGCCTTCGCCTTGTTTCGTGTGGTGCAATCACAGCGGACGAGCTCGTTGAGATGGCCGAGGAGATGCCCGGCATCTCGGGCGTAGCGGCGGACCGCTGAGTCGGACCAGCCATCGGCATAGCCCTTGAACCGTCCTGATAGTCGCACCAGCTCGGTGACATCGGCGATGAGGTCTTTGTCGTACTCCATCTCCTTGAGTCGACGCCTTGCCATCTTGGCCCCGACGGCCTCGTGGTGGCGGAAGGTCACTCCCCCGTGCTCGAAGGAACGGGTGCGAGGCTTGCCGATATCATGAAAAAGAGCTGCCAGTCGCAGGCACAGGTCAGGGCTTGTTTTGGCCGTGACTGCGATGGTGTGGGCCAGCACATCCTTGTGGCGATGAATCGGATCCTGCTCGAGTCGAAGCGCTGGCAGTTCGGGAACGAGTTCGGCCGCGATGCCGCTGTCGACGGCCTCCCACAACCCGTCGGTTGGGTCGTCGATGAGCAGGATCGAGTTGAGCGTCTCACGACGCTCTTCGGGACTCATCGTTGGGGTCGGCGATTTGATGTCTGCCTTCACCTATTCAACGCTACCGCTCTAGTCGGTAGACTGGCAGCCATCAGCGACACAACGTCAACGACCCACAACCGAGCGGCGAGTAAAGGGAACCGGCTAACGAGAACTCTCGTGGTCATCGGGTTCGTCGTTGTGCTGCTGACGATGGGGCTCGCTAGCGGTCTCGTTTCGATTCCAGGCCCTCGCCTTCCGAGCTTCGGCGACGTTGGCGTGACCATAACCTTGCCGGAGGAAGCTCGGATAATCGACATCGAGCCGATCAGCTTGGATTGTCGAGCCCGAGTCCATGCGGAGGTACCGATCGAGGGTGAAAGGCGACACACGCTCGGCGACTTCGTCTATCGCGTCGATCGGATCACCATGACGGCCATCGGCGATGTCGACACATGCGTGAAGGGAGACGCGGCCCAGGTCCGCCACAACGCCGACGGAACCACCGAGGTTGTCATTCCTGGGCCTTCAATCACCTTTGAGCGTCCGCGCGTCGATGCCAACAAGACAGCTGGCAGCGTGGAGGTCGACAAGGACTTCGTCGGCAAGCTCACCGATGTCTTCCCCTGGGTGAGCGACAACACGAACCTCACTCCCACCGCCTACGCCTACGCTCAGAACGTCATCGGGTCGAGCGAATGCATGCGCACCGCCTACGAGGTGACCGAAGGCATTCTGCTCGACGCCTACCGTCAGCAGGCCATCGATCAGGGGGTCGACGAGGATCGCCTCGAGGTGCGCATCGATGGTGAACCGACCTTCGCCGAAGAGGTCCCGGTGGAACTCGAAGGCGTCGAGTTCGGCCAGAGTGGCGAGATCATGTGCGTCGCCAGCGGCGAGTTTGATTAAGACCTCGTTTGATTAAGACTTGGGGTTCGGGGCAAACGTCAGGACGCCGAACGAGGCGATGACCAGACCGATCGTTATCGATATCGGAACGCTGTGACCGGTCGTTGAATCAGCCAACCAGCCGGCGAGCGGCGGCCCGATGAGGCCACCGATACCGAACGAAGAGAACATCAAGCCCATCGATTTACCGATCCCCTCCATTCCGACCAGACGAATGAGCGCTTCGGGAGTTACCGAAACAAAGGCGCCATACGCTGCTCCGAACAAGAGGACGAAGACGGTGAGCCAGCCGACCGAGCCTCCGGCTCGAAGCCAGATCACGTAGACGGCGGCCTGTACCACGAGTGCGGTGCGCAGCACACCAACTGCTCCAAGCGTGTTGACAAGGCGGACTTGGCCGAGACGCCCAATGATGCTGGTGAGGCCTACCAGACTCATCAACCGCGCCGCTGTATCCACGGCGACACCATCATCGATGGCGAAGGTTTGAATAAACCCGAAGGCGATGAAGAGAGCGATCGAAGCGAATACCGCTGCAACAAACAGGGCCATGAAGCCGGGGCGGGCGACAATACTTCGAGCAGTCGGCTGTATCTGAGGGACGATCTGCCGGGGTGGTCGAACCGTTGTGAGATAGGCGACCGCCAGCCCGACGGCAACGATGCCTGCCAGCACGACGAACGCCCTCCGCCAACCGTTGGTGGAAATGACCTGCTCGGTGAGCGGAATAAGAATCAGCACACCGAGACCATTACCCACAGCGACCAAGCCCAACGCAGCGGGCCGAAGCCGTACAAACATGCGACCGACCGAGGCCGTGAGCGGGGCTACATAGATCCCACCACCAATGCCAACACCGATGCTGTAGCTGGCGATTCCGGCCCAGAGGTTAGGAGCCCTAGATGTGGCCAACAGTCCGAGAACAAAGATCGTTCCACCCACGGCGAGCAGGGGGCGCGGCCCGACTCGATCGAACAGAGGGCCGGTCACAACCCCACAACCGAAGAAGAACAGCAAGGTGATGCCAAACATCAAGGCTGTCGAGCCTCGATCGGCGCCGAACTCTTCGGCCATCGAATCGAAGAAGGTCCCGAACGTATAGGCGATACCGAATCCAAGACCGTTGGCCAGCGCTACACCTGCCGCGGCTACCCAGGCCCGTCCCGAATCGATGAGGTGCGCGTTCGGATCAGCATGGCCGACATCGGCTTCCAAAGTCATCAGACTGGAGTCTTGCCGGTCGATGGTGAATACTGCAAAACCATGAGCGAACCTAACAAATCGGTCAAGCGAGCATGGGATCTGGTCGACGAGGCCAAGTCCCAGATCGAAAATCTCTCCGCCGAAGAGGTGAAAGCCGAGCTGGATATGTCATCGGCGATCGTTGTCGATATCCGCGATCACCGAGAGCTGTACCTGAAGGGAAAGATCCCGGGTGCGGTCCACGCCCCCCGAGGGATGCTTGAGTTCTGGATCGATCCGGCAAGCGAGTACTACCGGGACGTGTTCAAGCCCGAGCAACGCTACGTGTTGTATTGCGCAGGGGGCGGCCGTTCGGCCTTAGCGGCCAAGACGATGAAAGATATGGGCTACGCAAGCATCGCTCACCTGGAACCGGGATTTGGTGGCTGGGAACAGGCTGGCTTTGAGGTCGAGGACACCAAGGCCAAATCGAAATGGGTACCGAAAAAGGACGACTAGCTCGACGCGACTTCGAGGCTCTAGCCGCCGATCTCAAAGGTGATCGGCTCGCTGATCTCGAGGCCTTCAAGCGCGTCTGCTATCGGCTGACCGTTGCAGTCATAGGCTTCGGCGATGACGGTACCTTCAGGCAGGCTTAGAGTCACCTGGCCGCCGTCGGGGATGCGTTCTCCCGTGACCAGTTCATTGGCGCCAACCTGTCGATGCTCAGTGAGCGGGTTCACGGCGAGACCGCACAAATCTCCGCCAGAGACATTGAGCCAGGTCACCGGGTAGGTCTCAAGGTTGTCACCTGTGGCCTTGATCGCCTCGGCGAACGCCAGCTCGCCATTGAGGAACACCCCGACCTCATAGGTGCCGTCTTCCAGCCCGTTTGGGTCGGATGCACACATCCAGAAGTTGCCACCGGATTCGCCAAAGTCCCAGACATCACCAACAGTGGAAAAGGCTGGGATTGCTTCGCCGTCGTGATACCAGACGCCATCCCATTGGGTGCCGTTCGGAATCCCTGACCAGTCGGCAAAGAGACAGAGCTTCTTCAGCCCGGCTGGCACAAAGGTAAGCCTGTCGATGGGGGCATCGGACTGCTGGCCGGAACTGAATCGAGGATTGGCGAACGAGACATCATCAATGATTGACGGCAACCGGGCCACTTCAAGTTCCGAGGTGACCTCAGCCAACAAGGTACTGGCGAGATTGATGGGGCGGATTCCATTGAGAAACCCACCAACGGTTACGCAGTTGTCTCCATCGTCGACCAGGCCGTCACCATTGGTGTCCTGCATGGCACGACAGTCGACGGCCGGACCGGTTTCGGTCGCCCTCGCCTTGAACGGAATCCCGATCACCTTGCCGTTAGCGCTGAGAGCCATGCCACCACTATTGCCAGCCGAGATGCTGGCGTCGGTCTTGATGAGCGCCCGAACACCGATGTCGTCTTGTGAGGTAAATCCGCTGACCTCACCAGACGTCGAGGTAATCGTCTCCCCACCGATCGCCGGGTAGCCGAGGATGCGAAGACGGTCGCCAAGCCCGACCGTGTCGCTGTCGCCGAGAGGGGCGACCGGGAACTCACGGGGTACAGGAGCTGTCTTGCTCGGGTTGGTCCAACCATCGATCCGCAAGACCGCCAGGTCGAGTTTCATGTCGGTGCGAAGCACCTCTGCGGTGTGGATCATGACCGGAGGGCGCGACTCGTCCTGGGTGAGAGCGACACCGATGCGCGAGAACGGGCACGTCTCACTTTCGGTAACGACGTGAGCATTGGTCAAGATGATCCCGCTGGCGTTGACGAGAATGCCCGAACCCGTGCAAACATCACGCATGTTGTCGTCGAGGCCGATTATCTGCACCGTGGCCTGGGCCAACTCGGAAAGGCTGCTGCCACCCTGAGCGCCGTCGGTCTCGGCGTCGGGAAGGACAGGTAACCCACCGGAGTCGATGGTGGACCCATCGCTCGATCCGGCTATGGCCGCATACCCGAGGACCACAGCGGCCAGCGTTCCCATGATGGTGAGAACCCATCGTTTCTGATCGTTTACGAACCGTCGCGCCTGGCCAGCGAACCCGTCCTGTGTCCTGGATGGTTTCGCCCACTGAGGGGGCGGTGAGGATGTTATGTTTCGCTGGCCAAAGCCCCGCGACCGAGATCGGTTTCGCCTGTCATCGGCTAGACCCTGCACAACCGGCTGTGCAACCGGTCGAGTTTGCGGCTCACGAAGATTCGGCGCCGGAGCGACCCGTGGATCGGTACGGATTGCCGGTGGAGTTGGGGCCTCGACGCGAACCGGGGGTGGGCTTGCAACAGGACGTGCCGGTCCGGGCGCGGGCACCGCTTGACGAGGTTCTTTTTCGTCGCCCCATCTGGCTAGCCAGTCCAACGGAGACGGCCCCTCGGCCATCTGGCGCTCATCACCGTCCCGGTCGTTCACAACTTCTCCGAACCACATCCGACTCGACGATCATCCACAAGACTGACCATCAAAACTCAGCCTAGCGGCCACCCCGGCTAAGGAGAGAAGCCATCCATGCGGCGACATAGGTGATCTTCCAGGTTGACAAATTATTCAGCGATCGTCATAGTCAAAGGTGTACTTTGCGGTGTAAGGCCGATGGCCACCACACGCAGAGTAGCCACGGTGGGGACGACGCTAGGTGCGCTCCTACCGGGTGGCGGAAACCTGGCCCCTAGATGTTCGGCGGACGTCTAGGGTGCTAGCCTTCCGCATCCACAAAGCCGCCTGCATCAGAGCGGCTTGTTCAGTACACCCTCATGCCAGAGGCCACTATTTGATGCGACGAGGCATGTCTAGACCCGCCCCCGCCACCTGTAGCAGCGGACGAGCAGTGAGTGTGACCGGGCCTTCGGCGCCAGAGCAGAACGGTTCACCGTCAGCCCACAGTTCCAATCCTTCCGGGATCTCGATCGCTGAAACCCGCCGAACGGTGACCGCCGGATGGCGGGTGTGCTGGCCAATGAAGGCCAGCGGCAGCACAGCTGCCAGCGTGAGGCGTGAGGTCGAGCTGACCAGGGCAACATCGAGTCGGCCATCGTCCACCGAAGCGTCGGGGCAGATGGCCATGCCCCCACCGAAATACGGTGCATTGGCCACTGCGGCCAAGGAGATTTCTTCGTGGACGACATCGCCATCGAGCAAGAAACGCAACGACGATGAACGGAGTCTCGGCAAGGCAGCCAGTGTGGCCAACGTGTAGCGACTCGAGCCTCGCGGCCATGACATACGATCGGCCCGAGCGTTGACCGCCACCGAGAAACCACCGGTGACAACTGAAGCGGCGAACCGAACAGAGCCCTCTTCGTCGATAGCACTGCCGTCGATAGAACTGCCGTCGATCCGAGCCTCGATCAGATCAACACAGGATGCCGGAGCGGTGAGGGCGACCTCGATTCGGCGCTCAAGATCAGAACGCAGACCGCGTCGTTGCAGACCGATCCCCCTCGCGAAATCGTTGCCGGTGCCACAGGCCACAATCCCGACCGGGGTCGACGGGTCGATCAGGGCGGCAAGGGCTTGGTGAATGAGCCCGTCGCCGCCTGCGAGCACCACCCGATCCGCCCCCGCCTCGATGGAGTCTCGCAACATCGGCGTCACATCGGCGGCCGCTGTCGGCTTGACCGAGACGACCTCCATCCCTAACGCCTGAGCCCGATTCAAGATCTGATGTTCGACCTCAACGGCGCGACCGCGTCCAGACAGGGGGTTGGCCACCACCACGAGACGCCTTGGCCGACCAGCAGCCGGTGACGGAGAAGAAGACACGATGGGCGACAACCTAGCGGCGCCAGACGATCTGTACAGCGTGACGAGCATGATCGGAACGGTTGGCACCACCGGCGTGGAGCACGTGGCCGCTGAACACGAAGGCGGTTCCCGCTGGCCCGATCAGCGTGCACTCTTCCGGGTGTTCTGGCGGCGCCTCCCGCTGCAGATCGATGCGGCGATGTGATCCGGGAACGACCCGAGTGGCCCCATTTTCTTCGGTGAAGTCGACGAGAGCGACGATGGCCACCACGACCTCCGGCGGCGCCTCGATGGCTGCGGGGGAAACCCTCGCCACAGCATCGGTGTGTAGCCGCTGGGCCCCATACCCTGGCGTTGGCCCTCGGTAGGCGACGTCGACGAGGTCGATGAGGTTGGCCGTTTCGTTGGGGTCTAGAAGCTCAGGCCCATCCGCGGCGAGCTGGGCGACGGCGGCAAGCAAGGGGGTTCGAGACAGGAGATCAGCGACAAGATCGACGCGCTCATTCATGACCGCCAAGCGGCGGGTGCCACCAGCCGGCTTGTCGCCAACATGAAGTTCGGTCCGGCGATCACCGCCATAGACGAGACCCTCCAACCAGTCTTCGGCCGCGGCAACGATTGTCTCAACCTCGCTGAGGTTCAGCACCTCGGCGACTTCGATCCAGCCCCGGTCAACGTCTAGCATTGGAGCTATGGCTGATTTCGACGTAGAAGGACACATCTCGACCATCGAGCAGCTTGAGGGCCTGTACCGAGCCGCCTCGAAGGTTGCGGCCCAGAAATCGATCGCTTTCATCGACGAAGCCTCGGCACGCTTCATCGACACCTGCCCCTTTGTTGTGCTGTCCACCAGTGGAGCCGATGGCACGGTCGACGCCTCGCCTCGCGGCGGGCCGCCGGGTTTCCTTCAACGGCTCGACGACAAGCACGTTGCTCTGCCCGATCTCAATGGCAACAACCGGCTCGATAGCCATCGCAACATCGTAGTCAATGGCCACGTCGGCCTTCTCCTGCTTATTCCCACCCAGGATGAAACGCTTCGGATAAACGGTCCCGCTGTCCTCTCGACCGACTCGGCGATCCTCGAAGGCTTTACCGCCGAACTCCGGCCACCGAAACTGGCCATCATTATTCGAACCGACGAGCTCTATCTTCACTGCGCCAAGGCGCTACGTCGGTCTCAGCTCTGGGATCCGGCGTCGTGGGATCGCTTCGATCGTGCACCCGACGGAGCGGAGATCTACGCAACCCAGTTTGATGAGGACGCCTCAACCATGCGTGACTATCTCGACCAGAGCTACGAACACGATCTCGCTCTCGACTAACCGACCGCTTGCATAGCTGGCGACCGGCGCACAGGGCTACCCGGCGCCGAGACGCTAGTCGTCGCCCGATGGCCGACGCCGAAGTTCTTTGGTCTGCGACGTTTGCCTCTTGGCCTTCAGCCGTCGACGCTTCGATGCCCGCGTCGGCTTGGTCTTCTTTCGTCGTTTCTGTTCGCTGAGAGCATTGCGGCAGCGCTCAGCCAATCGCTGGGTCGCTTCTTCCCGGTTGCGCAGTTGGGAACGGTGTCCGTCGGCAACGACCCGGACTTCGGCTCCGAGGCGCTCGACGAGCCGCGACCGTTGATGGTCGGTTAGCACCACTGAATCAGCGACCGACCAGAGGAGTTCGACGCGCGTGTTCGAACGATTCGCATGCTGGCCGCCGGGACCGCTGGAAGTGGTGAATCTCCAGTGGAGCTCCGCATCTGGGATCACCAGATCGCGAGTGACGTAGACCGGCATTTCCCAAGCCTAGGTCAGCCAAACCTCGGGATCCCGTCGATTTTGGCCACCCAGCCAGAAGTCGTAACAAAGAAAACTTGAAAAGAGAGTGCTCTCTCTTTATCATGGACCCCATGGCCACACAGGAAGAACGCCGAACAGGCACGATCACCAGGCTGATCGAGGCTGGAGCCGAAGTTCTCGTCAATGACGGCAACGCCGGATTCTCTACGGCCGCCGTGGCCAAGGCAGCTGGCGTCAGCAATGGCGCACTCTTCCGCCACTTCCCTACCCGACTCGACCTGCTCGTCGCTTCGACCGAACTCCTGATGGAACGAATGCGCCATGTCTTCGCCGAAGAGTTCACCCGGCTCGGCGAGGGTCCGAAACTACGTCACATCCTCCAAGCGCTCTGGACGTGTGTCGACCGCAATGAACTCTTGGCCATCACCGAGATCACCGCCCTAACCCGAACCGATGCCGATCTTCAAGAACGATTCACCCCCATCCTGGCCGCCCACCACGAGAAGATCTCCGAGCTGATCCGTCTTGCCCGACCAGCCGACCTCGAGCCGGAACGAGCTGAGCAGCTCGGCTTCCTCTTCATCTATGCGCTGTCGGGCCTCAGCTCCGAGAACAGGGTTGGTGTTGGCCTCGGCCGCCATGAGGAGTTCATCACGCTGGGCGAGGAGATGATCGAGCTGTACCGAGCAGTAGGGCCAATGAACGAACAGGCGATTGACGAACAGGAGAACGCATCATGAATGTGACAGTGAAACAGACAGTGCAGGATCCGCCCCCGACAACCCCAACCGAGGCCGAGCCCAGCAGTGCTGTCCGAGCCAGGCCCGATCCGGCCCGGTCCACTAAGCTCCGTACGCTACGGGCTGCCGCAGGGACCTATGCCCGCTCCCGGTCGGCCCAGGTGGCCGTAGTCGCCGCCGTGCTAGCGACGGTAGGCCGGCTCACCGTCGGCCACTTCGGCTGGCTGGATCTTGTTCTCCTCGGGCTGGTAACTCTTCTTGTCGGTGTCGTCGAGTGGATAATCCACACCGTCTTGCTCCATGCTCCCGAAGAGTCATTTCGCACCCGACGTCTTCAGACGTCGGTGAGCCACCGGCTCCACCACGAGGACCCAACACTCCTACGCAACGTCCTACTCGATCCCGTTCAAGCCGCAGCCTTCCTACCCATGATCGCGGCATTTACCGCCGCCTGGACACTGCCTCTCATCCTGATCACGAACCGACTGGCCGAGAGCATCATCGCCCCTACCGGGCTTCTCGGCCCGTACCTCACGGCCTTGGCTGCATCGTGGTGGTGCCTCGCCCACTACGAATGGGTGCACCTGCTTGTGCACACCAGCTACCGGCCGAAGTCCCGCTACTACAAACGACTCGCCCGCAACCATCGTCTCCATCACTACCGGAACGAAGACCATTGGCTTGGCGTTACATCCAACATGGGCGATCGACTCCTCGGCACCTTGCCAGCAAAAAGGTCAGACGTGCCCTTGTCCGAAACGGCTCGCACCCTGGGCTGACCGATGGCGCTCTAGAGCTACAGGCGAGACTTGGCCAGAAAGACCAAGGTAATGGAGTCGTTCGAACGCTGGCGCCGAAAGGCTGAGTAGCCCAGCCGGTTGTAGAGAGCAAGATTCCCCATCGAGCGATGACCGGTGAACAGCTCGAATCGAGCGACCTCGGCCGGTGCGAATTCTTCCACCCACGAGACGAGTCTCGTGCCTACACCCTGGCCCTGCCAGTCGGGGGCCACCACCAACCTGGCTATCTCACCAACCGAGCCACGAACCGCGAGGCGAACAGCCCCAATGATGCGGCTGCCGTCCACCGCGACGTAGCACAGCACGTCGGCCAGCTCGGCCTCCAGCTCCTCGAGGGTCTGGGTGAGTGGCGGCAACGCCGTCGTCCCGTAGATCTGCGCCTCGGTCAGATAGGCGGCGCGCTGAAGGGTGAGGATCTCACCTGCTTCATCGATACTTCCGGCTCTTATCGCTATCTCGGACACTGCGAAGTCCCTGTTTCACCCTCCACGACTTCAATCGTTTGAAGCCACGCAACACGTACGCGCAACGTCTCGTGCGTACCTCGTGCATGAGACATCGTGCACTACCTTGTGTGACAAGCGCGCTACCCCTCCAGGCTCACGACGATTAGCGTCACCTTTTCGTCGCCGCGTAGTCGTCAGAGAGCGCAAGCCCCCATCGAGTACCCAGCTTCTCTGAGTGTAGAAGCTGGGCGGTTCCTGCGCCACCCGGCCCGGTGGTTGGGCAGCCGACGTCTGTGGCGCCGTAGCGGTATGGATACACCAGGATGAACCGTCGGCAAGACCTCGGCACGAGCCTGCTGTGTGAACAGCATGTAAAGAGACGCTCCGACCAACGGGACCAAGTCGTAAGATCCTCTCAGATCTCCTATGCTCAGGGAGCGTACAAGATGAGGGGAGCATACTTGAGCGGCAAAGATGCGGTTTTAGAGGTCTCTGATCTCTCTACAGAGTTTCACACCCCCGATGGCGTCGTCCATGCCGTTAACGGTGTCAGTTTCGCCCTGCGATCCGGTGAGTTCTTGGCGGTCGTCGGTGAGAGCGGTTCAGGTAAGAGCGTCACCATGATGTCGATGCTGAAGCTCATTCCGATGCCCCCGGGCAAGATCGTGGCCGGCAAGGTCATGTTCGACCATCAGGATCTTCTCGAACTCGAGACCAGCCAGCTCCGCAAGGTTCGCGGTGGCGAGATCGGATTCATTTTCCAGGACCCGATGACCTCGCTGAATCCGGTTTTGACAATCGGCCGCCAGATCACCGAATCACTGGAACTCCACACCGACCTCAGCGGTGACGCTGTAAACGATCGGGCCGAAGAGCTTCTTACCATGGTCGGCCTCCCCGATGCCAGGGCACGACTCAAGAGCTATCCGCACGAGCTTTCTGGCGGCATGCGCCAACGTGTGATGATCGCCATCGCCCTCGCCTGTTCGCCGAAGGTCATCGTGGCCGACGAGCCGACCACCGCTCTGGATGTAACCATTCAGGCCCAGATCATCGAGATCATGAAAGAGCTGCGTGAACGGCTCGACACCGCCGTCATCTGGATCACCCATGATCTCGGTGTTGTCGCTGGCCTCGCTGACCGAGTGATCGTGATGTACGGAGGCAAGATCGTTGAGGAAGCCCGGGTTGGCGACCTCTACGCCAATCCTCAGCACCCCTACACCCGCGGCCTGCTCGGATCGATACCTCGGCTGGACCAGAAGGGCCAGGAGCTCTCCGCCATCGAAGGTAGTCCTGCGAGCATCCGCGCCATACCCACCTCCTGCTCATTCGCTCCCCGTTGCGACTATGCCCACGACCGCTGCCACACCGAGGTCCCCGTTCTGAGGGAGGTTGGTGCCGAACATATGGCTGCTTGCTGGTGGGACATCGACGGCGAAAGGCCACGGCTATGACCACAGAGGTAAGCGAGACAGCCGATCAAAAGCCGAAGGCGTCGTCTTCGTCAGACCAGGCCGAGGTTCTCGTCAGCGTCAAGAATCTGACCAAACACTTCCCGATCCGCAAGGGTGTGTTCCGTCGCGAAGTCGGCGCGGTGAAGGCGGTTGAGGGCGTCAGCTTCGACATCCACAAGGGTGAAACACTCGGCCTTGTAGGGGAAAGCGGATCGGGCAAGTCGACGACTGGCCGTGTTCTCCTCCAGCTCGATCACGCAACCGCCGGCTCGGCCACCTTTGAAGGCCAAGAACTCACCACGATGAGTGAGCGAGAGTTACGCAAGCTTCGGCCTCGGATGCAGATGATCTTCCAGGATCCCCATTCCTCGCTGAATCCGCGCATGACGGTGTCGTCGATCGTCGGCGAACCGTTGAAAGAACACGCCGATCTCGATGCCGCTGGCCGCCAAAAACGAGTGGAGGAACTCCTCACCCTCGTCGGCCTCCAGCCAGCCCACGCCAACCGGTACCCCCACGAGTTCTCAGGCGGCCAGCGCCAACGGATCGGCGTGGCCCGGGCCATTGCCATGAATCCCGATTTCGTCGTCTGTGACGAACCGATCGCGGCCCTCGACGTTTCGATCCAGGCCCAGGTTGTCAATCTGCTCGAAAAGCTGCAGGAAGAGCTCGACCTCACCTATCTCTTCATCTCTCACGATCTGTCGATGGTTCGCCATATCGCCGACCGCGTCGCCGTGATGTATCTCGGCCATTTCGTCGAGCTGGCAGCGGTCGATGAGCTCTACGACAATCCCCTGCACCCCTACACGCAGGCGCTGAATTCAGCCGTTCCTGTGCCCGATCCGGTTATCGAGGCTACGCGCAAGCGCATCATTCTTGAAGGCGACATTCCAAGTCCCGCCAATCCGCCATCGGGCTGCCCGTTCAACACGCGCTGTCCGCAGGTTGAAGATCGATGCCGCGAGGTGAACCCCGAGTGGCGTGAGGTCACCGAGGGCCACTGGGTGGCCTGTCACGTGGTTGAACCCAAAACGCAATGAACCTTACGGTTGCTGGAACCACGAGCGGGCTGTAGAGACAAGTATCGACGCTAGACCTATCATTACCCAATCTGAGCCGACGCCTGTCGGCAGGGAGGAAACAACCAAATGAAGAGTTCGAAACTGTGGAGACTGCTGGCCCTGCTAGCAGCTTTCGCTCTAACAGCTGCGGCGTGCGGTGGCGGGTCAGATGACGACGCCGAAGCAACCGACGCAGACACCGAGGAGGGCACAGATGATGCCTCCTCTGACGACGACGCCATGGAGGACGATGATGCCTCCGATGACGACGCCATGGAAGAAGAGGACACCGCCGCATCCGGAGAAGCCGGATCTGGTGGCGACCTGACCCTGCTCCAGTGGCAGGCACCGTCACAGGCCAACGTTCTGTTGTCCGGTGGCACCAAGGACGCCCTCGCCGCCTCGCTGGCGATCGAGCCGCTGGCCCGCTACACCCCACAGGGTGAGCTGGTCCCCGTCCTCGCCGCCGAGGTTCCCACGGTCGACAATGGTGGCGTAGCCGCCGACTTCACGTCGATCACCTGGACGCTTCGAGACGACATCATGTGGTCGGACGGCACGCCGTTCACCTCTGACGACGTTCTCTTCACTCACGAGTACTGCTCGGATGAGGCCACCGGTTGCTCGGTCGACCTGACCCCGATCAACAAGGTCACGGCCGACGACGCCAACACCATCAGCATCGAGTTCACCGAACCACAGCCGTTCCCCTACAGCTACTTCGTCGGCTACCTGCACCCGATCATTCAGCGGGCCCAGTTCGCTGACTGCGTCGGTGCTGCCGCCGCTGGTTGTTCCGAGCAGAACTTCGCCCCTGTCGGCACCGGTCCCTACATGGTGACCGAGCTTCGCCCCGAAGACACCGCCTCCTACGTGTTCAACCCGAACTACCGTGACGTTGCGATGGGCAAGCCTTCGTTTGGCGCCGTGACCATCAAGGGTGGCGGCGACGCTGAAGCTTCGGCTCGCTCCGTCCTCGAAATCGGCGACGCCGACTACGGCTGGACCCTGCAGGTTGCTCCCGAGATTCTGGCTCCGATGGAAGCTGCCGGCAACGGCGTTCTCGTCAGCGGCTTTACCGCCAACGTCGAGCACATCAACGTGAACCAGACCGACCCCAAGGGCGCCTTGCCGTCGGAGGGTACCCCCCACCCGATTCTGGCCAACAACCCTGAGCTGTCCAAGGCTCTGTCGCTCGCCATCGACCGTGATTCACTGGTCGCTGTCGGTTACGGTGCTGCCGGTCGTCCGACCTGCACCATCTGGCCGGTAGGCGATCAGGCCACCACGAACAACGACTGGTGTCTGACCCGTGACGTCGATGCAGCCAACGAGATCCTCGATGGCCTCGGCTACGAAGACACCGACGGTGACGGCATCCGCGAGGTCGACGGTGAGCCGCTGAGCTTCACCTACGCCACCTCGACCAACGCCGTGCGTCAGTCGAACCAGGACATCGTCAAGGCCAACTGGGCCGAGATCGGTGTTGACGTCGAGATGCTGAACGAGGACGCCTCGCTCTTCTTCGACGGCACCTGCGCCAGCGATGCTTGCATCTGGAAGTTCTTCACCGATCTTGAGATGTACACCAACGGCTCAACCGTGCCCGACCCGATCGGCTACCTGAGCGGCTACACCCAGGATGAGATCCCGACCTCGGGTACCAGCTGGGGTGGCAGCAACATGCCTCGCCACGCCTCTGATGAGTACGACGCCCTCTGGCTCGAGACCTCGCAGCTGGCGCCTACCGACGCTGCCTACATCGGCAACGTTCAGCAGCTTCAGGACACCCTGATCGACAATGGTGTCATCATTCCATTGATCCACCGGGCCAACGTTTCGGCTGTGAGCAGCGACATCGAAGGCTTCGGTGAGCTCAACGGTTGGGATTCTGAGTACTGGAACATCGCGGACTGGACCCGAGCCGGTTAAGGCTCGCCCATTCCTGATTACCTAGGAAAGCAGGGAGCCCCTCCGCCAGTTCGGAGGGGCTCCCTGCTACCAGGCACCGGCAACCCAAAGGGGGAAGATTTAGCTCATGGTCCAATACGTGATTCGCCGAATACTATTCGCTATTCCAACATTGCTGATCATCAGCTTGATCATCTTCCTTATCCTTGATCTCGCTCCCGGTGATCCCACCTCGAACGTGCCGCTCACGGTTCCGGCCGAGGTTCGGGAACGCATGCGTGAGGCCCTCGGGGTCAACGCACCGTGGTATGTGCAATGGTTCAACTGGAACCGTCTCATGCTCGTAAACGAACCGATCCATGCCTTCGAGCAGGTGTTCGACACCTGCATCGGCAACTGTGAAGACCGTGACCGGATCGTCTCCTGGTCCTCCAGAGCTCCGGCCATGGACATCATCTACCAACGCCTCCCCCAGACGATGTGGGTCATGGGCACCTCATTCATCCTTGGCACGATGCTGGCCATCCCAATCGGCATCTATTCGGCCTACAAGCAGTACTCGGCCTTCGACAACGTCGGAACGCTCGTCACGATGATCGGCTTCTCGGTCCCCGTCTATTTCACCGGCGTGCTGGCGATCATCGTCTTTAGCGTCTGGCTGAAATGGTTCCCGTCCTTCTACGACACCACCCACGACATCGAATGGTCGTCGTGGTCGAGTATCTGGATCCAGATCAAGCAGATGATCATGCCGGTCACCGTGCTCACGCTCTTCAACGCTGCGGCTCTCAGTCGCTTCACGCGAGCTTCCGCCCTCGACAACCTCAACCAAGAGTATGTTCGCACCGCTCGCTCGAAGGGTCTTGGCGAATCGAAGGTTGTCAACCGCCACGTGATGCGCAACAGCCTCATCCCGGTGATCACGCTCATCGCCTTGACCATTCCCGGCATCTTCTCCGGCGCCATTCTGACCGAGACGGTGTTCCGGATCAATGGAATGGGCCAGCTACTGATCACGGCGATAGGCCAGGGCGATGTGCCGATGATTCAAACCATCACCTTCCTCTTCGCCCTTCTCACCGTGATCTTCAACCTGCTGGCTGACCTCGCATACGGGTTCCTTGATCCCCGTATCCGGTACGACTGAAGGAGCTGACCAATGACTACAGTGGCAGACCCCAAACCGGCCGACCAGGCCGAAGTCGTGGCCGAATTGGGCGACCACCGATCGCTCTGGTCTGATGTCTGGCGGCAGTTCCGCCGCCATAAGGGCGCGATCTTGAGCTTCGGCATTCTCGCCGTAATCATCCTGGCCACCCTGATCGGCCCCTTCGTCTATCCCTACGACCCCTACGCTCTCGACATACCCAACGCCAACCAGAGCGCGTCGTGGGCTCATGTGATGGGCACCGACAACATCGGTCGAGATGTGTTGGCCCGCCTCCTGATCGGTGGACGTATCTCGCTGGCCGTAGGATTTGCGGCCATGATCGTCGGCCTCTTCATCGGAACGGCCGTGGGTGTACTGGCCGGATTCTTCAAGAGGCTCGATGGCCCGTTGATGCGGCTCACCGACCTGTTCCTGTCCCTGCCTCAGCTACCGCTGTTGTTGGTGATCGTGGTGCTGTTCCGGCAGCCGCTGAAGGACGCACTCGGACCGAGCCTCGGTGTGTTTGTGCTTATCGTCAGCGTCATCGGGATTACGGCGAGCTGGATGAACACGGCCCGTATCGTGCGGGGCGACGTCCTCGCCATCAAGGAAGAGGAATTTGTGTTGGCGGCCCGCAGCATCGGCACCGGCCGCCGCAACCTCATCATGCGCCATATCCTGCCGAACGTCTTGAGCCCGGTCACCGTTGCTGCCTCGCTCGGAACCGCCACCGCCATCATCACCGAATCGGCGCTGTCGTTTCTTGGCCTCGGTTTCCCTGCCGATTTCCCAACCTGGGGAAAGCTCCTAGCCGACGGTGTCGACTATTTGCAGATCAACCCGTGGCGGGCTATCTGGCCTGGCGCCATGATCTCGATCACGGTGCTCTGCATCAACTTCATCGGTGATGGCCTCCGCGATGCACTTGACCCCAAGCTTCGGTCGAAGGGCTAGCGGGCTGAGGGTCGAGTGGAACGGCCCTGCTCGGCTGCCGACTGGTAGGCCGCGTCGCACAGCCGGTGGGCTTCGAGCGCAACCGAGAAATCTGGATAGGCGGGCCGATCTGCGACCACGGCCCGAACAAAGTCGACGTCGGCGTTCTGGCCTCGACCGTCGAGATCGGTTGCGGCTTCGGCCAGCGCAACCCCTTCAAGGCTTCCCTGTTCTCCGGCTATGTCGTAGTTGACCGGCCCCGACCAATCGCCTTCGATGTGGAAATAGGCGCCTTCGCAGAAGACCTCTACCCGCCGCTGGCTAGGACGATCGAGAAGATCATGCCATATCGAGATGAGACTGGCGGTGGCACCATCGAACCCGTCAAGTCGCACATGGGCCTGGTCCTCGATCCCTGGATGACCGTGGAAGTTAGCGGTTCGGGCCGCCACCGACGACACCGGGCCCATCATCCACGTGATCAGATCGAGGTCGTGTATCGAATGCTCGATCAGGGTTCCAGCACCAGCCTTGGCCGCGTCAGCCCGCCAGGTTGAGCCGTACATGCCTTGGATCGGAATGTACTGGTCATCGCGGAAGACGATGCTCATGAGGCGTCCGACGTCTTGGGTGCGGGTCGTCTCGGTGACCCATCGGAAGGCGGGCGACCGCCGCAGTACCAGTCCAACCTGGTTGATCACACCAACCCGATCGACCGTGTTGATCATCTGCTCAACGGTGGTGAGATCGACGGCCAACGGCTTTTCGCAGAAGACGGCTCGGCCAGCATCAGCGGCGGCCGCTACCAACTCGGGATGAGCGGCGGTCCATGCGCAGACATAGATCGCATCACTGGAGGCAATCACAGCTTCGGGTGTGTCCATGGCCGCAGCATCGTGGTTGGCGGCGAATCGCTCACAGCGCTCAGCGTCGATGTCGTAGCAGGCAACGATGGTGGCATCGTCGGTTGCGCTAAGACCACGAGCATGGTTTTCGGCGATAAGCCCCGTGCCGAGAAAGCCGATCCGAAGTGGTTTCCGCATGATCTAGTTTGCCAACAGCACCAGATTCTCATGCATGTCGGCCAGATGGTGCTCCGATTCATGTACCGCTTGCCGGGCCATCCAACCGATCGAGCGGGGCGTCGGGTTGGGCGATCCGTACTGCACGATGCGGTTGGCCTGCTCATCGTCAATGGCGGCGAACAGCCGAAAGAGCATGTTGCGGCATGCGGCCAGCTCAGCGGCGATGTCCGATGCCGTGTCGAGGCGGTAGAGATCCCTCTCCAGCCGCTCTTCTCGATGCATCGAAGGGAAGCCTGGATTGTCCTCGATCAGGCCGGTCACCATGCGTTCACGAAGTGTGAGGAGAACATCTCGCACATGAAAGGCGTACTCCAACGCAGACCATCGGTGCGGGCTCGGACGACGTTCGATCTGTCTGTCGCTCGCCGTTTGGAGCAACTCGCCGATGGCGGCGACGGCCGCCTGGCTTCGCCCTTCCAGTAGCGATCGTTCAACTGCATCGAAGTCGAAGCCACAGCCTTCACAGACATCCATGACGCAACCCTAGGCCGCGAGTGAGGCGAGCCCCACGCGCCTTCGGCCGAAGGCCCCACCGGCCTTTCAAGGCGTTGACGAGCGCTGAATACTCGCGTTGACGAGCGCTGAATACTCGATGTAGCGTTACCTCGCGGCGACTTGTCTCGCCAGCCCTTCCCTCATCCAAGGCCGATGCCCACACCATCGGTTCTTCCAATGAACAGAACGGAAGGATGAGCGATCGGCAAAGGGGACTTCACGTGCTCGACAGATCCAGCTGAACACTTCGACCAGCATCTTGACGATCCCCCAAGATCGAGAACGACCGAGCCAGTGTGGGTGGTGTTCTTAACCTCTCGATCCTGTGATCGTCAGATGGAGATGCGTTGAAATGACCAAGCAGGAATCATTCAAGCGGCGAGTACGAGCACGGATTTCCACCACCGATGAACGCTACGTCGTCGCCCGCCAGGCCCTCGTCGAGCAAGCGAAACGACGACCCAAGCACTGGGTATCAGACCCAGAAACCTCCGATCAGGCCGTGAGCGCAGCGACGGGCAACGGCTGGGATGAGTGGGTAGCGATCATCAAGGCATGGCCGGGTCACGGCGAGGGCCACACCGCAATCGCAGCCCACCTCGATGCCGAGTACGACGTGGGGGGATGGTGGGCTCAAGGCATCACGGTCGCTATGAGCGCATCACCGGCCTGCGGCTCCCCCACCAGATGGCCGATGGCACCTTTACCGCCAACAAATCACGAACCGTGCAAGTCGATGCGGCCACCCTTCGCGCTCTGCTGCTGGATGACGATGATCGCCATGACCTGCTCGGGGTCATGAGTGACTGCAAATCGAAACCGGGCACCAAGGTTCCGCTCTTCGCCATCGGCGACGGGGGCAAGGACGGAAGCGCTCGAATCGAGGTGAGCGAGGTCGGCGAGGGCAAGGCCAAGGTGACGATTCAACACGCCAAGCTCGCCACTTCCGAAGACGTCGAAAGGTGGAAATTCTTCTGGGACGATTGGCTGTCGGCCCTCAGCGTCGATGATTGACAGAGACGGCACGCAGAAACGGCAATGGCCGTCAGATCTGGAGAACCAGGTCTGACGGCCGTTGACGATTACGTCGGATCGATGGTTACTTCTGGGCACCTACCGCGAGGCCGGAGATGAATTGGCGCCGAAGCACGAGGTAGATCAGCACCGTTGGCAACACCACGATCAGCGAACCGGCCGCGATCAGGTTGTCGTCGGTAAAGAACTCACCGGAGAGGTTGCGCAGCGAGGAAGTGATCGGTAGATCATCACCCTGCTGTACTAACACAACCGCCCAGAAGTAGTCGTTATAGATCCAGGCGAACTCCAACGTGGCCAAAGCGGCGAGGGCCGGGCGGGTTAACGGCATAACGATCTGCCAGTACTGACGCCACACCCCCGCCCCGTCCACCATTGCCGCCTCGTTCAGTTCCTTGGGCAAGGTCTTCATGTAGTTCGACAGCACGAAGGTACAGAAACCCGACTGGAAAGCTACGTGGATCAGGATCAAGCCGATCAGGCTGCCCCTCAACTGGCCGCTTTCGGAAATGAACGGGATTTCCGGTATCGGAATCCTGTTGTAGATCTGAAAGAGCGGCTGAATGATCGATTGTGGTGGCAACAGGTTGCCAGCGGTGAACAGCATCAGCAAGGCAATGTTGAACCTCCAGCTGTACCGGCTAACCGAAAAGGCCACCATCGACGAGAGGAACAAGGTGAGCGTCATGGCCGGAATGACCACAGCAAAAGTAACGATCCAATGCTGCACCATTTCGCCCTGTTCGAGCGCATTACGGAAGTTGTCGAGCGTGATCGTTTCAGGCCAGGAGAAGAAGCCCCTCGGGTTGTTCGATGTCTCGGCGTAGGGCCTGAACGCACTGAGCACCATGCCGACGATGGGGAAAACCCACAGCAGGGAGAACACCAGCAGGAAGCCTTGAGCTAGATACTGGTTTCGTTTCGTCGTCAGCATCTACTCCTCCTCCAAGCCGCGGAACTCGTTGCGCAGATACCACACGACGAACAGCAGACACGACAGCAACAGAATCACGCCGTAGGCCGACCCACGGCCAACGTTGGACGATTCTCCGAGAATGCTCTCGGTCACCAGAATCGAAAGCACGTCGGTGCCGACCGGGTTGTTCAACACATCGATGATGTCGAAAATCCGCAGCGCTTCGATCACGGTGATGACCATGATCACCACGTTCACCGGTTTCAACGATGGGAAGATCACCTGACGGAACAGCTGCCATTCACTGGCTCCATCGATGGCGGCTGCCTCCTTCATCGACGGATCGACGCTCTTGAGGCCAGCTAGGTACAAGACCATGATGTAGCCGACGTGTCGCCATACCATCGGGGCAATCAAGGCCAGAAAGTTCTTGCTGAGCCCGTAGTCCCCAAGCGGGATAAGAAAAGATGAGTCGCCCAACCATGAGATCTGATCGCCTTCAGCCGTGCGGCCCAGGATGACGTTCAACACACCCTGTCGGGGTGAATAGATCACAGATTTCCAAATGAACCCGACAACAGCGAGTGATAAGACAACGGGGAAGTAGAAAAGACTCTGGTAGAAGGCGGTGCCTCGCAAGTTCTTGTCCAGAAGGTAGGCAATAAGGATCCCCATCGGGGTTGCCACCAGAAACAAGAACACAAGCACCCACAGATTATTGAGGAGCGCTTCGTACAGATCCTTTTCGAACACCGTGAAGAGCTGAATGTAGTTCTGCAGCCCGACAAACTTCATCGTGTCGAATCGAAAGCCGTTCCAGTTGGTGAACGACAACAGGATGGTGGCGATGGCGGGTATCCAGACCAAGCCCACATGGAGCAAGGTCGGGACACCCACCATCCCATACATCACCCGGCGGTCGCTTTTCGAAAGAAGCGACGAACCGGCCATTCGCTAGCTGCTGCCGAAGTCGGCGAAGATAGCCGTCTTCTTCTCATCGAGATCGGCGAGAAGACCGTCGATCTTCGACGGGTCCTCGATGAACTCGGCGATGACGTCGCCACAGGCTGAGGCGAAGTCAGGGATGGTGTCGCGGTCGAGGAACTGGGCGATGCCGGTCGCAGCGTTGGCCAGGTCGGCCGACTTGCGCTGCAGATCGTTGTAGACGCTGGTGTCGGCACCTGAGTTGGAGGCTACGACCGAAGGGTCGACGCCGAGGTAGGCATCCTGAGCTTCAGCGGTGGAGATGTACAGCAAGAATTCCTTGGCTGCTTCAGCGTTGGCCGGGCTGGCCACCATCTGATAGCCATCGATAGGAGCATCGAGCGCCGAGGAGCCGATGGCCGAATCGATCTCCGGGAAGTTGAAGAAGTCCATGTCTTCGGCCATGGCATCCGAGTTGGAAGCGGCAAAGGTGCCGAGCAAGTACATGCCGACGGTGCCGTTCTCCATATCGGTTGCGGCCTCCTGCCAGGTGCGGCCGTTGCCGCCTTCCTGGGAGTAAGGAAGAAGCTGTTCCCAATTGGTGAACACCTGACGCACGCGGTCGTCGGTCCAGGACTCGGTGCCACCCATCAGGTCGACGTGGAAGTCGTAGCCGTTGGTGCGCATGTTCAGAATGTCGAACATGCCCATCTGTGGCCACTTGCCATCGTTGGCCATGGCGAACGGGGTGATGCCGCCAGCGGCCATGTCGTCGGCCAGGCCGAGGAGTTCGTCCCAGGTCTTGGGCTCGGTGTAGCCCTTCTCGCTCCAAAGCTTCTTCGAGTTGTTGATGGCCCAGGTGTAGTAGAAGGCCGGCACGAAGTACTGCTTGCCATCGCTGGCGGTCGAGGCGGCCTTGAAGCCCTCACCAAGACCAGAAATCGACGACCAGACGTCGGAGATGTCTCCGAGCAGCCCCTGGTCGGCGAAGAACTTGTTGCGGAACCCGGCGAACCAGGTCAGCACGTCATCTTCGCCGGCCTGGAGGATCGTGTTGATGTTCTCCTGGAAGGTGTTGTGATCGGTCGTGTTGATGCTCAACTCAACGTCGGAATTAGGGAAGGCGGCGACGACGGCAGCCAAAGCGGCCTTCGGCGTGTCGTCCGACAGGTTCGAACCGATGGTCAGAGCGCCTGAGGCGTTGCCAGGCTCGATCGAGCCACCACCCTCGGTGCCGGCCTCGGTATCATCGCTGCCACAAGCGGCCAGGAAGCTGCTTCCGGCAACGACGGCGCCAGCAGCTGCGCTGCCCTTGAGCATCGAGCGTCGGCTGACGTTCTTTCCCCGGACGAGCCGGTCCCATTCTTTTGGACTTGGATAGCTTGCGTTCGTCATTTCTCCCCTTCGGGTGTGGGTTGTCCTGGTCAGCGATGACCAGGGTTCACAGTTAGTGCACTTCATGTTTTATTGCTCTTCAGATTTATTGCACTTCAGGTTTCTTAGCAGGTTTTCTTCTTACTCACGCCGACTCGCGCACTACGAGTTCGACCGGTAACACAACCGGTTCCGGGTTTGAACCCGATGTCAGTTCCAACAAACTGGCCACTGCAGTGCGTCCGAGACGCTCGCGATCAATGTGAATAGTGGTGATCGACGGGTTCACAAATTCCGTCAGCTGAATACCGTCGCACCCAACGATCGCCACGTCATCGGGCACGGTTCTACCCGTGGCCTGGACGGCCCGCATGGCGCCGAGCGCCATCAAATCGTTGAAGGCAAAGATGGCGTCGACCTCGGGATGCTCTGCGAGGAGCTGCCTAGCCGCGACCTCGCCCGCTTCGAGGGTCAGGTCGACAGAGCGCGAGATCACCGGCACGCCGTGGGCCGTCATGGTTTCGGTGAAGCCACGGAGTCGACGCTGCTTGCGGGGCGGGGAGCTACCGCTCAGGATGGCGGGATTGGTTCGGCCGACGGCGACGAGGTGATCGGCCACCTGCCGGGCGCCATCGTAAAGATCGATGCTTACCGAGCAAACGTTGGGGTGGTCTAACACATCGTCGACGAGGACCATCTGCAGGCCGCGATCCGCGAATCGAGCCAGTTTCGACTGATCGTGGTCTTCGGAGAACACGATGGCGCCAGCGATGGAGTGAGCCATCATCGAGCGGAGTACCTGCTCTTCTACCGCAGGGTCGCGATTGGTAACAGCGAAAAACATCGTGCGGCCATGCTCAAGACCGGCGGTTTGCACACCTAGGGCGAGATCGGGAAAGAATGGATCGTCGATCATGGTGATGACGAAACCAAACGTGTCGCTGCTGTTGCGGATAAGACCGCGGGCCAGCAGGTTCGGCTGATAATCCAGTTCGTCGACGGCGGCGAGAACACGCTGGCGTGTGGCCTCGGAGAAACCGGTCTCTCCGTTGACGACCCGGGAAACAGTGCGGGGGGAAACGCCAACTTTGGCCGCAACGTCGATCAACGTAGCTCGAGCAGCCGAATGGGCAGCAGCCATCTTCAATCCCCCTTTCATGCGTGGTTGTTCACAACCTCAGCTCGACACGATAGTCGGTTCAACACGTTACGTCAACGTTGACGTCAGCGTTGACGTAAGAGGGGTTGGCAACTACAGTCATCCCTCGTGAACCAGCGCAACCCCAAGATCGTGTTCGTCGGTGCCGGAAGCACGGTTTTTACCAAGAACCTACTCGGCGATATTCTCAGCTCACCTGAATTGGCGTCCTCGACGATCTCCCTGTTCGATATCGATGCCGAACGCCTTCGCAGCTCCGAAGTTGTGGCTGGCAAGACGGCGGCCGCCGTTGGCGCAACCCCAACGATCGAAGCCACAACCGATCGCCGAACCGCTCTCGCCGACGCTGACCACGTCATCACCATGTTTCAGATCGGCGGCTACGAACCCTCGACCGTGGTCGACTTCGAGGTGCCAAAACAGCACGGCCTGCGCCAGACCATCGCCGACACCCTCGGCGTTGGCGGCATCATGCGTGCCCTGCGCACGGTGCCCGTCCTCCTCGACGTGGCCGCCGACATGGAAGAACTCTGCGGCGACGCCAAGCTCCTCCAATACGTGAACCCGATGTCGATCAACTGTTGGGCCATCAACCGAGCCTCCAGCATTGAGACCATCGGCCTCTGCCATAGCGTGCAGCACACCGCCCAGCAGCTGGCCGAAGACATCAACGTGCCAATGGATGAGGTCCGTTACAGCTGTGCTGGCATCAACCACATGGCCTTCTACCTCGATTTCCAACGCCAAACCGATCAAGGCCTCATCGACCTCTATCCCGAGATCGCCAAAGTCGCGGCCCTCGGCCCCGAGAACGCTCCTCACCGTGGCGACCCAACCCGCACCGACGGCGGCACCGTTGGCCTCTCCGATGCCGTGCGCTACGAGATGTATCAGCGGCTCGGCTACTTTGTGACCGAATCGAGCGAGCACTTCGCCGAGTACGTTCCCTACTTCATCAAGCGAGACCGCCCCGACCTCATCGAGAAGTTCGGGATTCCCCTCGATGAGTACCCCCGCCGGTGTGAACGCCAGATCGAGGGCTGGGAAGAGCTACGCGATGAGCTTGAGGCTGAAGGCTCCGAGATCGAGGTGAACCCCTCGGTCGAGTACGGCGCAGCTATCATTCACTCGGTCGAGACCGGCCAGCCTCGCGTCGTCTACGGCAACGTGCCCAACGATGGACTTATCTCCAACCTGCCCGACGACTGTGTGGTTGAGGTCCCCTGCCTGATCGATCACAACGGCGTGCAGCCGGTGAAGATGGGGGCGCTTCCGCCTCAGCTCACCGCTCTCATGCAGACCAACATCAACGTGCAGTCGCTCACGATCGAAGCCCTGTTCAGCGGCAATCGAGATCACATCTATCATGCCGCCATGCTCGATCCCCACACCGCGGCCGAGCTCGACCTCGACCAGATCTGGGCCATGGTCGACGATCTACTCGACGCTCACGGCGACTACATCCCCGAAAACCTGCGGGCCTAGCTCACGTGAGTTCGGCCGACGCCGTCAAGCTGTTCCGAACGTCCTTCCACACCGAGCCATCGGGCGTCTGGTCGGCGCCGGGACGAGTCAACCTCATCGGCGAGCACACCGACTACAACGGCGGCCTCGTCCTCCCGTTCGCCATCCCCCACCGAACGTTCGCCGCCGTCGGTCCGGTCGATGCGCCTGGCCTCCATCTCATCTCGGCCCAGATCGAGGGGGCGCCGATCACCCTCGACATGTCCGATATCGTGCCCGCGGCGATCGATGGCTGGTCGGCCTATGTGGCTGGTGTCGTTTGGGTTCTAGGGCTCGCTGACACAACGGGCGATCACGCAGCTCAAGGTCTAGCCATCGCTGTCGATTCCAACGTTCCTCTCGGCTCCGGCCTCTCCAGCTCGGCCGCCCTGATGTGTTCGGTTGGCCTGGCCCTCACCGAGCTTTTCGACCTCGACCACGACCGACCCCACCTGGCCGCCCTGACCCAAACGGTGGAGAACGATTTCGTCGGCGCCCCAACCGGTGGCATGGATCAGCGGGCGTCACTGCTGTGCGAAGAAGGCCATGCCCTGCGCTTCGACGTTTTGGCCGACACCACCGAGCTCGTTCCGTTTGTGCCGGACCTGGCCGATCTCACCGTTCTGGTCGTCGACACTCGTGTCGCTCATGCCCACGTCGACGGCGGCTACGCTGCCCGCCGCGCCGACTGTGAGACCGCGGCCGCAACACTGGGGATCGATGTCTTGCGCCAACTGGATTTGGCGATGCTCGAAGCCTCTCGCCCGATGTTTAGCGCCTTGGCCGACGGAGGGCGAATCTATCGACGGGCTCGACACGTCGTCACGGAGAACCAGCGCGTCGACGCTGTCTGCCGCGCCCTCGACGAGAGTCGCTGGCAGGAGGTTGGGGAGCTGATGACGGCAGCCCACATCTCGATTCGCGACGACTTCGAGGTGTCATGTCCCGAGCTCGATACGGCGGTTGAAACCTTGGTCGACGCCGGCGCCCTCGGTGCTCGCATGACCGGCGGAGGCTTCGGTGGATCGGCCATCGGTCTCGTACCTCACAACCGGCTCGACGCCGCGATCGAAGCCGTCGAGCGAACGTTCAGCGACGCAGGGTTTGCCGCCCCCAGCTGCTTTGTCGTGTCGCCTTCGGCCGGAGCGCAGCGCGACCTTTAGCGCCCAACGCGTGTCGGCAGCCACTACCGGCTCTGAACCGCTCCGACCTATAGTGCGTCCATGGCACAACTCGAAGCCAACGGCGTCACAATCGACTACGACATCCGAGGATCGGGTGAACCAATCCTCTTCGTTATGGGCCTTGGCGGCCAACTCGTCGACTGGCCCGAAGAATTCGTCGACCTCTTCGTCGACCGTGGCTATCAGGCAATCAGATTCGACAACCGCGACATCGGCCTGTCCTCGCGCACAAGCCACGAACCTCCAACCCAACGCCAGCTAACCCGAAGCTTTGTTACCCGACGGGCGCTGGACTGGGACGGCTACACCCTCGTCGACATGGCAGGCGATGCGGCGGGCCTTCTCGATCAGCTCGGCATTCCCAGCGCTCATGTTGTCGGCATGTCGATGGGGGGCATGATCGCACAGGAACTTGCCATCGGCCACGCCACGAAGGTTCGCTCCCTGTGCTCGATCATGTCGAACACCGGCGACCGACGCAACGGCCGCATCTCGGCGAGGCTAACGGCCAAGCTTGCCCGGCGACCAGCGCCGAGCCGGGCCACAGCAGTCGACGAGAGCGTGAACTTGTTCAAATTGATTTCGGGCCCGCATTTCAACCCGGCCCAGTTTCGCATCTTGGCCAAAGCGGCCTACCAGCGCAGCTTCGATCCCGTCGGCGTTGCTCGCCAAACCGCAGCGATTGCCGCCAGCCGCGACCGAACACCGCTCCTCGCTGGCGTCAAAGCCCCGACACTCGTGATTCATGGCCTCGTCGACCCACTTGTCCAGCCCGATGGAGGCACCACAACGGCCAACGCCATCCCCGGCTCCCGACTTCTGGCCTTCGGCGACATGGGCCACGACCTGCCCCGGCCCCGGTGGAAAGAGATGGCCGATGCGATCATCGTCAACTGCCAACGCAGCACGTTAAGCCCTGAGATGCAGCGACAAGCCTAGACTTGGGGCTGTGATCGTCGTACACGCAGGCAATCGGATCGACGATCCGAGTCGCCCCGATCCTCGCTTCCCGGTTGAGAATCAGGACGCGGTCTATCAGCGCCTCGTTGCATTGCTCGACACGCATCAACCGTCCGGGGTTGTCTCCGCCGCCGCCGCCGGGTCAGATCTGTTGATCCTCTGCGCGGCTCAAGAGCTCGACATCTCTACCCACATCGTTCTGCCACTGAGAGTCGGTCGGTTTCGCGCCGAGTCGGTGAGCGACCAGGGCGAGGAATGGACCCGACGCTACAGCGCAGCCATCGATTGGGCGTCCTCGATCCGCGTTGATGACCTCGCCGGCGATGACGAATGGTACATAACGGGCAACGACGTCATCCTGCAACGAGCAGCCGAGGTCGCGAGAATCGCGCCCGATCCTCGAGTAGAGGCGATCGTGGTTAAACGCCCCGAGGATGAGACCAGCGTGACCGCCGACTTCGCTCGCAAGGCGTCAAACCGCAGCTGGGTCGTCACCGAGATCGATCCTCTCAACCCCTAGCAGACCAAGATGGTGGCTTCGAGATCGAGCTGGGCTCGTTCGGCGTCGGCGTCGGAAGACCAGGCGCTCCGATCCTCGAGATCCAGGGGCGACAGCCACGAGCTCTTCGTCGTCAAAGGAGACCGCGACCTGATGCTTCGGTAGCTCTGGCGCCAGCAACGCTGTCGTCGTCTCGTGTCCGGTTTGTGTCCGGTTGGGCTGAGGCTACCGACGTCTCGGTCGTTAAAAGCGCTAGCGCTGACAGCACAAGAAGCAGCAGCCCTGAAGTCAACCTTCGCTGTGCCCGTGTCTCCATTCTCGTCGCAACCCTCTCGCTCGTCCGCCGCTAGTCCGGTAGATCTGAGGCCGCGAGGGCTTCCCGAATCGCCAGAATTGTGGTCGCGGCGTTCGCCGGGTATCGCTTTCGTGGGTCGTCCAAACTGCGCATCATCTCGCTGCCGCTGTGGTGGAGCCCAATGAGATCCCAGTTCTTATCAAAGACAGGACTGCCCGAACTGCCAGGTTCGGTCGGCGCCTTGTAGTGAAGGCGCTCATCGTCGACGGCGACGAGAGCATTGCCCCTCATCGACAACTCAAGCGACCGGCCGGCGGGATGACCAATGACGTACACGTAAGGGTCCCGCTCATTCTCCGAAGGCAGTCGTTCGGCTACCTCGATCGGCTCGACCCCGAAGTCGGCATCGACGGCCAACCGAAGCACGGATGCATCCAGGCCCTTCGGCGGCGAGGTCCACAACAGATCGAGCTTGTCGATCTTCAACGGGTCGTCGTCGAGACCAGCGAAACGGGTGAAGCAAGCGGCCGCATCTTTGGCCCGCAAGGCACCGGGGAAGGTGCCGTCGCTGATCACATGACCGTTGGTGACCAAAACCAGCTCGGGCCCAAGCTTCTCCGCCAACCGATCCCCAGGCACGAGAAACCCCGTGCCAACCGGGTCGCCGTAGCGATCGGTGATCATGCAAACGAAACGGGCGACCGAGAGCCCACGCCACACGATCTCATAGCGAATGGCTTGCTCTGGTCCGAAAACCTTCTCCAGCGTCGCGAGCGAGGCGTCGAGGTCGTCGATGGCGGGCACAATGGTTTCAACGTCGGCTCCCATCGACAACTGAGAGTTGGCCAGGGCCAACCGAACCGCACTTTCGGGCGCAAGCCCCCACACCTCATCGAGTTGGCGTTGCAGAGAACCCAATTCAAACGGTGTCGCCAACTCGGCGTCGGTCAGGGCCTTGGTCAGAAGAGCGGCCGCCGGTTCGTCGCCATCGGCCAACCGGAGTTCCACTTCGGCCGCCCGCTGCCAGACGGTGCGCAGATCCGGATCGGTGGCATCCACCGCTCCCTGCACCTTCTGAGCCACCGATCTGGCGTTCGGCGTGCCGGCCGGGAGGGTCACGCCTTCTTGCTCAGCTCGTTTCAGCAGGGCCATCAGGTTGGTGCCAACCCACACCACATCGGCCTCGGGCATCTCGTAAGCATCGCCATACCACTTGACGGCCTTGCGAAGTTCTTGCTCGTTGTTGAAGTCGACGAAACGCTGCTTGGCGATACGGCCGAGCAAGCCGGTGGCTTCGTCGACCTGATCTTCAGCCCCGTCGGCCAGAAGTTTGTGCAAAATCTGCTCGGCGCCGCTCAACGCCTTTTCCTCGATCAGCGCCTGAGCATACCGACGTACCATCTCCGGCTCGGCGCTTCCATCGTGGGTGATGAGCGTTTCCACCAGCGCAATCACCGACGCCCACGACTTCGCGTTCTGGCCGAGGACGACCGCAGCGCTGATATCAGATGAGGTGAGCCGGTTCTGCCCATACATCTCGATCATGCGTCTGCGCAGATCACGGATAGCGGCAGCATCGGCGCCTTCAAGCGCCTTGTTCCACTCATCCCCTAGTGGTGTGGTCACAAATGTCATGGTGGTTCCCTCTCGAACTAGTGCGATCCCAATCAGGTCAGGCGATCGAGCAACTGCATCGTCGACGCCAGGTAGTCAGCGTTGCCGTCGTCGGCCGATTCAAGCATTTCCAACGACTCGACGGCGGCAATCGCCGTGTCGGCCCGCCGTCCTCTTTTCTCGCGATCAGCTTCTTGAGCGGACGCGAGCTTCGGGTAGAGCAGGTTCAAGCCGCGCTCGTCTCCCTCCGACAGGTCTTGCCCATTTCCTTGCGGAGCGCATCCGCTCGGATCAGTCTTGTAGAACAGTTTGGGAAAGCGGTAGAGCATTACCGAAGCCGGATCGAACGGGCCGGCCGCTGCATCCTCGGCACCGGCGGAGCGGAGATTGTGGTCGACCTTGGCCTTACTCCACCGGTTCGGAGCGCCTGAAAGGTAGGTGTAGATCCCCGGCCGACGACCGTGTTCGTCGCCTATGAAACGACCCGTGTCGTCGAGCGTTGGCACATACCACTCGTCGTCCTCCCATCTGAACTCGTCCTGGCACGGTCCGAGCATGTTCTGATGCTCGTGCTTGAAGGCCAAGGCGTGCAGGAACTCATGCAGCACGGTTCGACGCCATGTGCCTGGCAGCCGCTCGGTGTAGCCGCCGAGGTTGAGGCTGCGCTGGTTCGGACGCCCACCGACACCACCAAACGGCGAGCCGACCGAGCTGTCGACGCTGGCCGTTCCGACCAACGACCAGTAGCCCCCCTGGTCGAAACTGATGCGAATATCGGCTGCATAGTCACGGTCCGATGTGGTCCATCGATGGAAGCCACCGTGATGATCGGCACCAAAGTCAATCGTGACCCCGCACGCCTCGCCGATCGGTTGGACCGCTCGGGCGATGCGGGCGTGGAGCTCGTCAGAACCATCCAGGAAGGCGGCCTTTATCGGTGTCCCAACCGGCCATCGGTCGAGGTCGGCGATTATGAACTCCAGGTCGGCGTTCTGGTCTGCGACCTGGCGACGCCAGGCCTCGCGTTGGCTCAACGATTCGGCCAGGTCGTCGGGGTAGTCCTCCAACATCTCATCGAGAGCGTCGTCGACAGGTTCGAGTGACATGGTTCTCCTCATTAGTGGGCACACTATGCGCGTGACGTGTTCCTTGCTTGCCCTTCACGGGCAATCGGCAACGGCCTCATAAGCGAGAGTCGCGTGGTCGGGCGATAAATACCAACGATTCGCAATTTCTGGCGAGCACCAGAGATCGGCCGGCGAGACGCCCTTCTCGATCGGGACACGCCGGTTGGTTGGCACCATTGTTGTCGCCCAACCAACCGCGAGTCCACCGAAGAGGGCAGCCTTGTTTCGCCAAGCCCAGATTGTTGGGAGCCCGAGCCCCTCCAACTCGGGCTCGCCAAGCTCACCGCCCTCATGGGGCGAATCCTCGATCAGTGATCGGTACAGGTCGTCGCCGTCGGGAAAGTAGAATTCGCCATCTTCAACCCGCAGACCTGGCGCAGGAACGATCTCTAGCGGGTCCTGCAGCCCCTCGGCGTAGGCCTGATAGACAAAGCCCGAGCAGGTACTGGAGAAGCCACCGGGTCGGAGCATAGATTCCAGACCTTCCTCCACCGCGTCGAGAGGCTCGAGGCGGCGAGCGCCGCTGGCCCTCGCCCGCAACAGCAGGGCAAAGGCAATGCCAAGGTCGCGCCCTGAGTAGCGGGTAACGGGCTCGTCGGAACCATCTGGACTCGTAGCCACCAAGGCCCGAGCCCACTCGGCGGCCCCACGACGATCCTCGACGGGGCGATCGGGTCTGGCCACGCCCACACCGGCCGGGTAGCGAGCAGCGAAGGTGTCGAGTCGATCGTAGGCAACCCCGCCTGAGGCGGCGTGCAGAATCTCACCTTGCCCGACATAGAGAGCGCTGTGGCTCCAGTAGCCGTCGAGGTTGGTGATGATCTGAGACATCCAGTGGTCGGCGTTGCGACACACCACGATGTCGCCCGGTTCCAACGCTTCTTCCAACGCTGTGCTGTCGGGAAAAGCATCGACAGTGTCGAGCGCAAGATCACAAGCCGTACGCACTCCAGACCGTTCTCCTTCGCCCGCTACTTCACCCTCACTGTTCATACACCAAGAATGGCCGAGCCCACTAACGAACAGATAACGCTCGTGAAACGGTGTGAGATCTAGGCGGTAACGAGGCCAAGAGGTGCTCGGCTGAGCCTCTCACATCCGGCTTCGGTGACCACCACCGAATGGCCGAGGGTCATGGCTCGGCCATCGGTTGAGTTCAACAGGATCATGTGTAGGAAGTAGACCTGATCAGCGGCGAATCGGAGAGGGTTGCCATGGTGGAGCATCGGCCAGTCAACCCAGATCGGGGCGTAAACCGCGCCCATGCCATAGCCACAGGCGTTGAGCCGGTGGGCCTTGTAGCCAGCCCGGTCCAAAACCTCGGCGTGTACATCGAAGACCTCACCGAGGGTGGCGCCCGGCTGTATCGCTGCCTCGCAGGCCACCAGTGCCTGCTCGGCGGCCTCGTGCATCCTGCAATGCTCAGGGGCAACATCGCCGATCAGCATCGTGCGCATCATCGCTGCGTGGTAGCGGCGGTAGGCGCCAGCCCATTCCAGGGTTAGTTGATCGTCGGCGTCGAGCGCTCGCCGTCCCGACGTATAGCGCACCATCAGGGCCGATGGCCCGGAACCGATGATGATCTCGTTGCCGGCATAGTCGCCTCCCCCGCCCAGGATCGCGGCCTGCATTCCAGCCAGAATCTCGGCTTCCGACACCCCGGGGGCGGCGAGCGCTTGTGCGACCGTCCACGCCTCGTCAGCCAGGTCGGCGGCACGGCGGATGTAGACCAGCTCTTGGGCCGACTTCGTGCGGCGAAGCTCTTGGATCACGGTGGAGGCGTCCTCGTAGGCCACTACACCTTGCAAGGATCGTTCGAGCATGATCCAGTTCGACGCTTTGAGGCCGTAGCTATCGAGTTCGATTCCGACTCGCCCACCGGTTAGGCCCAGATCAGCCAGCACCGGTAGGAGCTGTTGGGTCGGATCAACACCCTCGATGTCGGCCCATACCCGCACATCCTCGATCATCGAGGTATGCCAGGCGGTACGTAGATCGGGAGCTCGGGTGAGCAGGGCGATCTCACCCTCGGCGTTGAGGACCAAAGCCTGGAACATGGCAAAGCCGAAGGTGTCGTAGCCGGTCAGCCAATACATCGACTCCTGCTTGAACATGATCAGGCCATCGAGCTCTCGCTCCCTTAGCGCAGCGACAGCACGGTCGAGGCGACCTGCCATCTCCTCCTGACCAAAGTGAATCGGCATCGCCGCCTCCGTTCCCGTCGCCCTTCGGGCTAGCGGCCCGCTAGTCCGTAGCGTTCAAGAATGTTGTCGGGCTTGAAGGTCTCGAAGGGAACCTCATCAGCGGTACAAAGATGCACCATGGCGTCGACAACCTCTTGAGGGTCGAGCTGGTTGCCGAGCATCCGAGTACGGGTTCCAGCCGCCAATTCGAGCTCGACCGCACCTCCGGCTGGCGCCAACTGATCATCCACCCCTTCCACCATGGCGTCGTTGAAGCCGGTGGCGTACGGTCCCGGGTTCAGCTTGACCACCTCGATGTTGTAGGGCTTCATCTCGGCGCTGAGCGATCGGCTGAAGGCCTCCAGAGCATGCTTGGTCATGGCGTAGGGCCCGGAAAGCGCACCGCTGAACAGCCCGGCGATGGACGACACCGTGATGATTCGACCCCAACCCTTTTTCTTCATCGCCGGGACCACGGCCTGGGTTACGGCAATGGTGCCGAACACGTTGACCTCGAAGACCCCACGCACCAGGCCCATGTCCACATCGGCCATCGGGCCGAGCTGGCCCCGGCCCGCATTGTTGAGCAACACGTCGACATCGAGAGATCGGACCATCTCGATGTCGACGGCGTCGGTGATATCGAGCTTGACCCCGGTGATGTTCGGATGAGCCGCATCCATCTCATCGGCCTCGGTCTGGTCGATGGTGCCGGCGATCACCCGATACCCCCGGCCAGCGAGCTCTTCGGCCGCCCCTCGACCAAAGCCCGTACCGGCGCCGGTGATCAGGATCGACTTGTTTACAGACTCTTGGTTCAACTGCTCGTTGCTTGACACGAAGAGATCCTAGGCTTACCGCTCGGTATCGGTCGAGCCGCTGTCTCTGCCCTAGTCTGCGCATCATGTTCGAAGCGAACTCCCGGCGTCTGCGCGAGCAGATGGACGCCAACGACATCGACGTTGCCCTCATCACCGACGACGACTCGATCTACTACTTCACCGGATACTACGACTTCCTGCATATGGAGTTTGGGCGGCCAACGATTTTGGTCGTCTCCCGTGATGAAGAAAGCCTGCTGATCACGCCATCGATCGATCTGAACGCTGCCCTCGCCCACGCCAAGGTCGACCGCGTCGAGGCCTGGAACGATGGTCTGGGAGACGAATGGCGTGAACATCTTCCCTCAGTACTGCAACCGGTCTTGCCGCCAATCTTGGGGCGGTCTGGCCACATCGCTATCGAATCACACCTGATGCCTCCGCTGGTGCGAACCTACGTTGAGTCTCTGGTGAGCCTCGACCGGATCGTCGACATCAGCGAGATCGTAGCCACCATGCGCATGATCAAGTCTTCCACCGAGCTCCAGCTGGCTCGCCACGCAGGTGAGGTTGCCAATGCCATGATGGCGGCCGGGCGCTTGGCTATCGCCGAGGGGGTGCCCGAGTACCGGGTCGCGTTGGCGACCGCCGAGGCCGGAACCGAGAAAGCGGCCGAGCTGTTGGCCGCTCACTACGGCGATGCCGACATGTCGCCCAACACCCATTTCCTTCAGATCATGGCCTCCGGCCGCGATGTCATAAAGACCCATCACCGGGCCTCAACCCGGGTCATGGCCAACGGCGAGCCAGTGTTTCTCTGCTTCTGCGGCATGACAAACTTCCACCGCTTCAAGCTCGGTTTCGACCGCACCTTCTGGATCGGCGAGATCGGCGATGCGTCACAGGCCGACGTGTACCAGGTGGCCGTCGACAGTCAGGCAGCCGCCCTCGCCGTGTTGCGACCAGGGATCACGGGCGAAGAGGTACACGCCGCCTATGCCGAAGTGATCCAACGAGCCGGTTATGACTATCCGTTTCGGTGCGGGCGAGGAACAGGTTTCAGTTTTCTCGAACAACCCCAATTGGTGGCCGGTGACACCACGGTAATTCGTAGAGACATGGTGTTCGCGATAGACGGTTCGGTCAGCACCGAAAGCTTCCGGGCTCAGGTCGGCGATAGTTTCATCGTGACCGACGATGGCTACGACCCGATTACAAGCCATCCAAAGACGATCGACGATGTCATCCTCCACTGACAAACCGGTCGAAATGTTCCCCTAGGGAATAGTGCTCCCCAGAGACTGATTCGCCCGAACCACAGAGACCAAACCGCTATATTGGCCAAGATCAAGCGACACATGGCGATAGTCGCCATGGACCTTGTACTTGGATGCACAAGGTTTACCAGTGGTGTGAGGTAACGGCGAATGCAGGCATGGCGCAAAGCGTTATGGGCGAGTTTATGTGTTGTTCTTCTGACGGCATGGCCAGCAGGAGCTCCGGCCGGAGCTCAAGAGGGTTCGATCTCGGTCGATGCTCCATCGACCAGCCAGGTCGGTGAAGTCGTCGAGATCTCGGTTGGGTCGCCATCGACCACAGCAGCCTTCGAAACAGGGTTTTCTTATGACCACGAAGCGTTGGAGTTCGCTGGCGCCTACTTTGATCAGCCGGTTGAGGTTCTCACCGTTGATGGCGTCGATGGTCTCGCCGACGTCGGAGCCTTTCGATGCAGCACCGATCTGTGCGATGACGGTCTGGTCGCTCCTGTCGGAGCGATGAAGGTTCGCTTCATCGTGCTCACCGCTGGCACTCACAAGATTACGTTGCGTCGAGGCCTCGCCGTTGACGCAGCCGGTTCGGTCGTGGCCGAAACCGCTTCTCAGGAAATTGTTGTTGGTGCTGGCGAAGGGCCAGAAACCTCTGGCGCCAACGACACCGCACTCAGCTCCAATCGGGCCGCGGTAAGCCAGGAGCAAGCCGACGTAACCGGCGACAGCCAAGTCGATCGCCTCGATGCGCTCGAAGCAGCCTCGGCCTGGGACAGCGTGCGTCGTGTCGACGGACCGTGCCAGCTCGACGAATGGTCGGCCGGTTTCGATATAGACGCAAGCGGTTGTCTCGACGTAGCCGACCTCGCGGCGATAAGCGCCGCCATCGGTCCTGCCCTTGTCGTCGAAGACGGTGTAGCGGGCCTTTGGGCCGATGAGGCCCCGGCGCATGTAGCTGCGGCTGATCTGCCTTTTGTCGTCAACTCAACGCTCGATGCGGGCGATCGATCCCTAACCGACGGGGTCTGCCAGACCTCAACCGGGGTCTGCACCTTGCGGGCCGCTATCCAGCAGGCCAACTACAACACCGGCCCGAACGACATCCACTTCAATATCGCCGGTTCAGGTGTGCAGCGCATCAATCTTTCTTCACCGCTGCCCGGTCTTTACGACACCACCGGCGGAACTACGATCGATGGCTACACCCAGCCCGGCACTCGGGTTAACACCAGTGATCTCGTCTTCAACGGCCTCATCAAGATCGAGGTCTTCGGACGCGGTCAAACCGTCGGTCAATCGGGCATGGTCATCTACGGCCCAAGCAACACGATCCGCGGCCTCTCGGTCTACAACTCGTTCTTCAACATCCATCTCAGCGGCAACGGCGCCTCCAACAACACCATCGTTGGCAACATCATCGGCACCAACACCGCTACCACCTGGGCAGAAACTACCGCTTCCACCGATCAGGCAGGAGTCGAGATTCGTAGCGGTGCCTCCTACAACCAGGTCGGAACCGTGGCGCTGCAAGACCGCAACGTGATCAGCGGCAACCCCTATTCGGGCGTACGGATCAACCACGCGGAAACGGTCGGCAACCGGATTCAAAACAACCTTGTCGGCTTCAACGCCAGCGGAACCACTTCCCTCTACAGCAGAGTCGCTGGCATCGACGCACAGTGGGGAGCGCAAGAGACGTTGATCGGCGGTTATCAGGAGCACGCTGGCAACAAGGTTGCCGGTAACTCCGCCTACGGCATCGACCTGTCGCACAGCTCGAAGAACAATGTGGTCGTCGGCAACCGGTTGGGCACCGACCCATCAGGTACCAGGACCTACACCCACACCGCCAACCTGATCGGCCTCGCCATCAAGGACAACACGGTCGGCAACACC
>CAKZXA010000091.1 GCA_937922045.1 uncultured Acidimicrobiales bacterium
GGAGGGCTACAAGCTCGACCGCTCGCTCGGCTTCGCTCTCGTACTGCTTACCATGCTCGGGTTGATGCTTCCCTTCTATTGGCTGGCCGAGCCCGGCCGCCAAGAGGGTGCGGTTGCCGCCTACAACGCCTCGTTTGAGAGCCGCGGGGAAGGCACCTACACCGTGGGGGCCCAGTGCGTGACCTGTCACGCCGCCGGCGGTGTTGGCGGTGTTGCTCCCTATGTCTTGCAAGACGCCGACGGCCAGTTCATTGCCAACGCCTCGTGGCAGGCACCTGCCCTCGACAACGTCCTCAACCGATACAGCGAGGATGAGGTCCGTTACATCCTGAATTTTGGTCGTCCTGGTTCGCCCATGGCAGCTTGGGGCACGCCCGGTGGCGGTCCGCTGACGACCCAGCAGGTCAACAACGTGATCGTGTATCTGCGCACGCTCCAGAGTCAGAGTGTCGATCCGATCGATATCACGCTGGCCGGTGACCCAAACGACGCTCAAGATGACGAAAGCCTGGCCGCTCAGGTCGCTGCCGATGAAGTAAGCGCTGCGGTCATGGAAGAGGTCGAGCGTTCGATCGACGACGGTGAGTTTGAAACGGTCGGTGAGGCGGTCTTCAACCTCGGCCTGTTCTCCGGTTTCCAGGCTGGCGCCGCTGGTTGCGGTCGCTGCCATACCGCTGGCTGGTCGATCGGTGTCGACAACGTGCTCGATGAAGGCGTGGCCGGTTGCGGCGGCGGTAATCCGTCGGGTATCGGCTACAACTTGTGCGCCAGCTCGACGACGACCACATTCCCGGACGACACATGGCTGTTGCCCGACGGCTCGTGGTATCGACGGGCCGACTACAACGAACAGCTGCGCACCGTGGTTGAGCGGGGCAACCCGGTCGACTACGACGGCACCTACCTGCTGGCCGAAGACGGCTCGAAAGTCACGTTGAATGACAAGGGCACTGCGGTAACCAGCAGCGGTGAGCCGTACTGGATTCTCGATGCCACTGAAGACAACCCCGAGCGAAGCGGTGACTTGGCCGAATGCGCCTATGTGTCGCAACTTTGGGAGTATGGCGGCATTAGCGACCGTACAACCGAAGAAGAAAAGGCGTGGGCCGCCGAAAATGGCCTCGCACCTGGCCAGGCCTACGCCTTCGCCATGGACGAAGTGCTCGCCACTAATGACGATGGCGCCTACATGGATCCGGAGCCGGTCACGGCCGAGCAAATCGGGGAAGACGCCATCGTGATGTCGAGCGGACAGATCCTGGCCGATTGCGACATCGTCGAGATGCCGCCTCGGACCAGCCAAGCCCACTTCGACTTCATCGCTGCTGGCGCTGAGGCTGGAAAGGGCTACGGCGAAGGCGGCCTCAGTGGAGCCGGTATGATGCCGGGCTTCGGCAAGGTTCTACCCCCTGAGCTGATTGAAGCAGTTGTGAACTACGAGCGAGGTCTGTGATGCTGGCCACCCAACTCGCCATCATCGATGGCATCGGATTCGATCCCTTCTTCCGCGGGCTCCTCAGCGTTCTCGTTGGTGTCGTCGTGCTCATTGGTGGCACCTACCTACTCGTGGCCACCAACACGGGCACTCGCTCCGGCTTCCTCATCTCGATGGCCGGTCTCTTTGGCTGGATGTTCCTCATGGGAATCATCTGGACGATCTACGGCATCGGCTGGCGCGGTCCTATCCCAACCTGGCACCTCAAAGAGATGAACGTCGATCACGCCGCCGACTCCGACGACGGCCTCCTGTTCTCCGAGATCGAAGAAGCTCACGCCCTGGCCAGGGTCGACCTCGGAGCCGATGGCATCGATGACGTCGATGTCGCTCAGATAACGGCACTTGAGAACTCGCGTGACATCGACCTCGGCGAATGGCGCTACCTCACCGCCTCCGACGGTATTCGCGGTGAAGCGCAAGCTACCGCCGAGCAGCTTCTCGTTTCAGAGCATGTCTTCGACGGTGGCGACTATCTCACCCTCCAGTTCGGCGGCTTCGTCAGGGACGGCAAACCTGTCTTCAACGAAGATGGCAAAGAGATGGGCTTTCTCGAAGAGCAGGTCGCCCGTGTCGGCCATTTCGTCAACGAAACCTTCCTCCACCCCTTCCATGGTGAAGAACTGATCGTCATCCAAGCTCAGGGAACCGTCAGCAAGCCGAGTTTCCCTGGCCAAGCGCCCCCAATCCCCGAGCTCGATCCCGAGGCCAAGCTGGTTTCGGTGATTATGGAACGAGATCGGGGAGGCCCGATCCCAGGCATCATTAGTGGGCTGCGCTTCACCCCCGCCATGTTTACGATCTTCAATGGTTTGCTCTTCGCTGTGCTGGCCTGGGCGCTTCACAACCGTGACCGACGTCAAGACGAAATTCGAGCCGCCGTCGCAAGCTAGCTCCGGCTGGATTGCACCGCGGTTGACAAGACCCACTCCGGCTAACGGAGAACGACAACCATAGAGGAGGTCATCATGGCTCAGTACCTGCCGGTCCTGGCCCTGTTGATCCTGGCTGCATTGTTCGCCGCCGTCAGCTTCGCCGCTTCGAAGCTGCTGGCCCCGCGCAATCCAACAGTTGAAAAATATGCGCCTTACGAGTGCGGCATCATCCCCGGCCGAGAGCCACCCGGACGATTCCCCGTCCGTTTCTACCTCGTGGCCATGCTGTTCGTGATCTTCGATGTGGAGATCATCTTTCTGTACCCGTGGGCCGTAGCCAACGAGCGGTTGGGCCTTTTCGGGCTGGTAGCGATCCTGATCTTCTCAGCCACCGTTTTTGAGTCGCTCGTGTATCTGATCTCGAAGGGCGCCCTCGATTGGGGTCCTCTGCAGATCTCACGCCGTCAAGACCTCACACCTGTCGACGACGACACCGACCTCGATGGCATTCGCTCGGGACGACGCACGACGGCAACCACAATCCGGCGGGTTGGCACAACCGGCCGGTTCGAAGAAGGAGCGGCTGCCTAATGGGATTCAGCGATGTTCAAGAACACGGGTTCGAGGGCCTCGATCACAACGTCATCACCGCCCCTCTCGAGAAGCTGGTCGGCTGGTCGCGGGCTCGTTCATCCTGGCCCGCCACGTTTGGTCTCGCCTGCTGCGCCATCGAAATGATGGCCACCGGCGGCTCGCATTACGACCTGGCCCGACTGGGCATGGAGGTCTTTCGGGCATCACCCCGTCAGGCCGATGTGATGATCGTCGCCGGACGGGTGAGTCAGAAGATGGCTCCTGTCCTTCGCCAGATCTATGACCAGATGATGGAACCCAAATGGGTCATCTCGATGGGTGTTTGCGCTTCGAGCGGAGGCATGTTCAACAACTACGCCATCGTGCAGGGCGTCGATCAGATCGTTCCGGTCGACGTGTACGCACCGGGATGCCCGCCGGGCCCCGAGACCTTGCTTCACGCTATTACGACCCTGCACGACAAGATCGAAACCGGTGAGCTGCTGCATCGTCGTGCTGCGACGGGTGCCGGTGCTGGAATTATGATCGAACAGCGCGATGGGCAAGGCGAGCCATCGCTCGTGTCGCTGGGGAGCACCCGTTCGTGAGTGAAGATGTGAACGAAGAAGTCGTGGATGAGGCGCAGGTCGATGAACCTGACGCAGGCGAAGCCATGGAGATGGCCTACGACTGCCCGGTGTCTTGGTCGCGCGAGCAGAAGGTGATCCACGTCGCTCGCGATCGCTGGCGCCACCTTGCTCATACGCTGCTGGCCGATGGCTGGAACATGTGTATCGACCTCACCTCGGTCGACTACCTGTCGTACAGCGCCAACCGGAACCTTCCCACCGGTGTTGCGCCAGAGCGGTTCGAAGTTGTCGCCTCCTTCATATCCCATAAGCGAGGAGAGCGATTGCGGGCCCGCACCCAGGTCCCAGCCGACGACACTCGGGTCGATTCGCTCTACGCCATCTATCCTGGCACCGACTACCTCGAGCGAGAGGTCTACGACCTAATGGGGATCGAGTTCACCGACCATCCAGATCTGTCGCGCATCCTCATGCCGGAGAACTGGGAAGGTCATCCGTTACGGAAGGACTATGGCATCAACGCCATACCCGTCCAGTTCAAGGCGCACGAGGCTCCGGAGACCGCATCATGACCGTCACCGAAGAGAATGTCGCTGAAGAGAACGTCACCGAACAGAGTGTCGCCCAAGAGGCCGCCTACACCGACCAACTCCACGCTCTGCCTCGAGCCAAGGCTGTCTTGCGTATGAGCGAGGTCAAAGCGGCCGAGATGATCGACCAGCCTCTCGACGGCGAAAACGATCAGACGATGCTGATCAATATGGGCCCGGCCCACCCTTCAACCCACGGCGTTCTACGCCTCATGTTGGAGATGGACGGTGAAACGATCCGGCGCTCAAAGCCGATCGTTGGCTATCTACACACGGGTATGGAGAAGCAGGGTGAGGAACTCACCTACCTCCAAGGCTGCACCAACACCACCCGCATGGACTATGCGGCCCCGCTCTTTAACGAGCTGGTCTTCTCGATGGCGACCGAAGAGTTGATCGGTATCGAGGTTCCTGAGCGGGCAACCTGGATCCGCATGCTGATGTGTGAGATGAATCGCATCTCCTCGCATCTGCTGTTCATGGCCACGAACGGGATGGACCTCGGCGCCGTCTCGATGATGATCTACGGCTGGCGTGAACGCGAGCAGGTGCTTCGCTTCTTCCAGAAGGTCACCGGTCTGCGAATGAATCACAACTACATCCGCCCTGGCGGTGTGGCCGCCGACCTTCCCGACGGCTGGCGTGACGACGTGCGCTTCCTGCTCGACATGTTGCCCCACCGTCTCGATGAGTACGACATCCTCATGACCGGCCAGCCGATCTGGCGCGACCGCCTGCAGGGAGTGGGTGTGATCAGCCAGGCCGAAGCCATCGCCTTGTCGGTGACCGGCCCGATTCTTCGCTCGACGGGCGTGGCATGGGACCTGAGGCGAGATATGCCCTACCTGGCCTACGACGATGTCGACTTTGACGTCGTGGTTGGCTCCTACGGCGACGCCTTCGATCGGTACGCTATTCGGCTGGCTGAGATCCGCGAATCGATGCGCATCGTTGGTCAGATCCTGGACAAGATGCCCGAGGGCGATTATCGGGTTCAGGACGCCAAAGTCACGCCACCGCCGAGGGCTCGCATCGATGAGTCGATGGAAGCTCTCATCCATCACTTCAAGATCTTTACCGAAGGGTTCAAAGTCCCTGAGGGAGAGGTCTACGTGTCGGTAGAATCCCCCCGGGGCGAACTCGGCTGCTACATCGTGTCCGACGGCGGCCCCAAGCCCTACCGCATGCATATCCGAGGACCGAGTTTCGTGAACCTTCAATCGATGCCACATATGTTGGCCGATGCGTTCCTGGCCGACGGGGTCGCCATCATCTCCAGTGTTGACCCCATCCTCGGAGAGGTTGATCGCTAGCCATGAGTCGATTGGACGCTTCAAACGTGCTGTTGGCGCGCGAAATTATCGCCCGCTATCCGCGGCCCAAGTCGGCCATGATTCCGTTGCTCCACCTTTCGCAGCAGCAGAATGGTCATGTCACGAACGAGGCGATGGAACACATCGCTGAACTGATTGGTGTTACCCCCGCCGAGGTGCTCGGAACCTGCTCGTTCTACGAGATGTTCAAGCGGGAACCGGTGGGCCGCTACATGGTCAACATTTGCACGAACATTTCTTGCCAGCTGCTCGGCGGCGAGGAACTCTTGCACCATGCTGAGGAAACCCTCGGCATCAAGCCTGGCGGCACTACCGAAGATGGCCTGTTCACCCTCGAAGATGTGGAGTGCATAGCGGCCTGTACCGAGGCCCCCTGCCTGCAGATCAACTACCGCTACGAGAATCGTGTAAGTCTCGGGCGCTTTGACGAGATCATCGCTGAGGTTCGTGGCGGGAAGCGCGCTGATGTTCCCACCCATGGAACGTTGGCTCGTATCCGTCAGCACATCGATCCCGATCGCCTCGCTGGCATCGAGCCGCCTGAGGTCGCTGGTGTTCCGCCGTGGTTTGCTTCGCGGCAGGACGAAGCCAAAGAGGAGACCGCCTGATGGCAACGAACGATTACGTGCCACATGCCGCCGGTTACGTCGACAACACCGGTCCGAAGATCGTCACCAGCCGCTTTCACCATCGCGACAGCTACACGCTGGAGCGCTATGAGGCCACCAACGGCTATGCCGCTCTCCGAGCTGTCCTGCAGATGCAGCCCACAGCGGTCCACGAGACCATCAAGGAAGCCGTGCTTCTTGGTCGTGGCGGCGCAGGCTTTCCCGCTGGCGTGAAGTGGGGATTCATGCCGCCGGTGTGGCCCCGCTATCTCGTTGTCAATGGCGACGAGTCCGAGCCCGGCACCTACAAAGATCGACTCCTCATGGAGCGCGATCCGCATCAGCTCATCGAGGGCTGCATAATCACCTGCTTTGCCCTCGGGCTCAACACCTGTTTTCTTTACGTCCGCGGCGAAATGGCCGAAGCGCAAGAGCGGATCGCTGAGGCGCTTAACGACGCTTACGCCAGCGGCTATGTCGGTAAGAACATCTGCGGTACCGATGTGAGCATCGATGTGGTTCTCACGTGGGGCGCCGGCGCCTACATCGTTGGCGAAGAGACGGCGCTCATCGAGAGCCTCGAAGGCAACCGGGGCATGCCCCGGCTCAAGCCTCCGTTCTTCCCCGCGGCCAAGGGCCTGTACATGAAGCCCACGATTGTCAACAACGTCGAGACGCTGGCAAACATCCCCTGGATCATTCTCAACGGCCCGAACGCCTACAAGGAGTTCGGTTCGGAGAAGTCTCCCGGTACGCGCATGGTCGCCGTCAGCGGACATGTGAATCGACCTGGGGTCTATGAGATCGAGCAGGGTGTCGTCACCTATCGAGACCTGTTCTACGGCGACAACTTCTGCCAGGGAATGCGCGACGGCAATGAACTGAAGATGTTCATTCCCGGTGGCGGCTCCTCGCCCTGGTTCTTTGAAGAACAGCTCGACGTGCCGATCGAGGGCTCGCTCATCAGCGCTGCCGGTTCGATGGCTGGCTCCGGCGCAATCGTCGTTATGGACGAAACGACCGACGCGGTGAAGGCCTGCCTGCGGGTCGTGCGATTCTTCGCTCGTGAATCTTGCGGCAAGTGCACCCCATGTCGAGAGGGCACGACCTGGGAGGAAAAAATCCTTCAGCGGATTTACAACGGTCATGGCCGTCCATCCGACATCGACCTCCTCCTCGATATCGGATCCCAGATCAGCCCCGGTGAGTATCCGGTGGCCGCATGGGCAGAGAAAGGCTTGACCGCCGTTCCCTTCCCCCCGAAGCAAACAACGATCTGCCCGCTTGGGCCATCATCGGTCGCACCGATAACGTCGGCGATTCGCCGCTTCCGTCACGAATTCGAGGCGAAGATGACGGCCCGTCCTGCGGACGAGCCCGAGTTGCGCCCTGCGGGCGAAACGTGGGTCGCTGTCGAGATTGCTGACGGCGCCGGCAACACGTCGGACGTCGAAGCTGCGGAGGTTCATTCATGACCAGCGTCGAACCAACGGAGGCGGTCACCGGCATTCCGTTCGTACTGAACGGAACGGCGGTCGAGGCCAACGAGGGTGAGCTTCTGATCGAGGCCTGTGAACGCAACGGTGTTCACATCCCGCGCTTCTGCTATCACAACCGGATGAAGCCTGTCGGCATGTGCCGGATGTGCCTTGTCGAGGTCGACGGTGGGCGCGGCCCGGCCCTGCAGCCCAGCTGCATGCTTCCGGTGACGCCGGATATGAAGGTCGAGACCGAGTCCGAGCCCACAAAGAAGGCTCAGGATGGGGTTCTCGAGTTTCTGCTGGCCAACCATCCGCTCGATTGCCCGGTGTGCGACAAGGGTGGAGAGTGTCCTCTCCAAGACAACGCTTACGCCTTCGGCGCTGGCGAAACCCGCTTTGTCGAGGAAAAGCGTCATTACGAAAAGCCGATTCCGATCAGCGACCTCGTACAGCTCGATCGTGAGCGCTGCATCCTCTGTGATCGCTGCACCCGTTTCGCGTCAGAGGTGGCAGACGATCCTCTCATTCATTTCATCGATCGAGGATCGCAGACGCAGGTCAACACCTTCCCCGACCACCCTTTCTCCTCCTACTTCAGTGGCAACACGGTGCAGATCTGCCCGGTTGGCGCACTGACGGCCACCCCCTACCGCTTCAAGGCTCGTCCTTGGGATCTCGACGCCATCGAGTCCACCGCTGCCGCTGATACCAGTGGTGCTCGCGTGGTGCTCCAAGCAAGCCAGAACGAGCTGGTTCGCACACTTGGCGTAGACTCCGAGGCCGTCAACTGGAGCTGGCTTTCAGACAAGGATCGTTTCTACTACGAGGCCACGAACTCGCCGGATCGCGTCACCGAACCGCTGATTCGTGATGGTGGCGAGCTGAAGCCGACTCGCTGGGGCAACGCCATGCGGGCCGCAGCGCGTGCTCTTCGCATCGACCCAGAACGAGTGGCCGCTATCGGTGGAGCCCGGCTCACACTCGAAAGCCAGTACGCCTGGGCCAAGCTGCTCAAGGGTGTGCTCGGCACCGACCACGTCGACGCTCAGCTTGGCGACTCCCTCCCGGCCGCACTCACGCTCGGCCTGCCCCGGACGACCATCGCTGAGGCCTGCGCCCCCGGTCAGATCATCGTCTTGATGGGGCCCGATCCTAAAGAGGTCGCTCCCACGCTCTATATTCGTCTCCGCCACGCGGTGGTGGAGGACGGAGCGACGCTGATCGAGATCACGCCTCGCGCTACCAGCCTGTCGAAGTACGCCACCCTGCGTCTGCAGACCGCTCCCGGCACCGTAGGCCAGGTGTTGTCGGCCTTGGCCGACGGCCAGCTCGATACGAATGTTGGAACGGTGCAAGCCCCCGAGCTGGAAAGGGCCCATCAACTACTGACCGGTGACCGACAGGTCAGCGTTGTCTTTGGTCGGGCTAATCTGGCCGAGTCGGCTCGATACAGTGCCGATGCGCTCGGCGGCATGCGAAGGCTCGTACCCAACGCTGGCTATCTACCTCTACTGCGTCGTTCGAATATCCATGGCGCACTCGAGATGGGCCTCACTCCGGGCTTCCTTCCCGGCGGCGCTCGCAACCGTGGTGGTCTCGTCGACAAGTGGCCATCGACGCCTGAGTTCGAAGGTCACGACACCGACGCCATCTTGAAGGCAGCGGCCCAAGGAGAGATCGACACGCTCGTGCTCCTCGGTGCCGACCCGCTCGGCGATTTCCCCGACTCGACGTTGGCTGAAGCGGCCTTCGCCAACATCAAAACCCTCATCGCGGTCGACGGCCTGCTCAACACCTCGTCAGCGCGGGCCACCATCGTGCTGCCAGCTGCTCTTTTCGGCGAAGAGGACGGCACGTTCTGCAACCTCGAAGGTCGGCTCAGCCCGATCCGGGCCAAGGTCACGCCTCCCGGCCTGGCTCGGCCCGATTGGGTGATCGCCGCCGACCTCTCGCACGCGATTGGACCCGAGCTTGGCTACACCACGCTCGAGGAGCTCCGCAGCCAGATGCGAGCCACTGTGCCAGCCCTCGACGACGTCGATTGGGACGAGATCGACGGGGCCGATGATGGTCCACTCTTCCGGCCTGAACGAAACTGGGAGCTGGAGTTCGGCGATCCGGCTCAGATGCCACCAACATCGAGCTACGGCTACCGGCTTGTCGTCGATCACAAGCTTTGGGATCTGGGAACGATGTCGCAACACTCGGCGTCACTCGCAAACCTGGCGGGCCCCGCCGTGCTGCGTCTCTCGCCAAACGACATTCAACTTCTCGACCTCGCTGATCGCCAGCAGGTAACGGTCGATCTTGGCGAGGAATCCTGGGAGCTACCGTTTGTAGCCGATCCTCAGGTTGCACCCCGCACCGCCTGGATTCCGGCTCGCCTCCCCGGCTTCGATGTGAGAGAGCTCTTGTCGGCTGGTCGATCCATCACCAATCTGCGCCTTCGCACCGGGGAGGTTCCTGCAGATGTTGAGTAGGTCCGCCTCGCTGACCAACGGCCACTTCTTCAACGCGGTTTTGGCCGCTGGCGATCCCTATTTGGGCGATGGCTCGGTCGACCTGGGCGACGTGATCCTGGCTATCGCCAAGGCCATCATCGCCTTCGTCGTGCTGCTAGTAGCGGTCATGTTGATGGTCTGGTTCGAACGCAAGGTGGTCAGCCGCCTTCAGAACCGCATCGGCCCTAACGTTGCCGGTCCGTTCGGGATCTTGCAGACATTGGCCGACGGCATCAAGCTTTTCTTCAAGGAAGACATCATCCCGACCAGAGCTGATCGCTTCGTCTTTCAGCTCGCCCCGTACCTGGCTCTGGTTCCAGCCTTCTTGACCTTCACGATCATTCCGATCGCTGGCGATTTCTCCGATGGTCAGAACGGGGCGGTCACCATTTTCGGCCGGGAAACGTTCGTGCAGGTCGCTGATCTGCCGGTTGGGATCCTCTTCTTCTTGGCCATGAGCTCCCTCGCCGTGTACGGCATCATGCTGGCTGGCTGGTCATCAGGCTCGAAGTACCCGCTGCTTGGTTCGGTTCGAGCCTCTGCCCAAGCCATTTCTTATGAGGCCGCTCTCGGCTTGTCTCTCGCCTCGGTGTTGTTGGTGGCCGGGTCGCTCAGCACGAACGAGATCGTGCAGGCCCAGGCCGGCGAGGGTTTCGGTGGGATCATTCCCCGCTGGAACCTGATCGTGACGGGGCTCATCCCGTTCGTGGTGTTCGTCATTTCGGGAACGGCCGAATTGAACCGGCCGCCGTTCGACTTCGTCGAAGCTGAGCAGGAACTCGTCGGCGGCTTCCATACCGAGTATTCGTCGATCCGCTTCTCTCTGTTTTTCCTGGCTGAGTTCATGAACACGGTGACCATGTCGGCCATCATCGTCACCTTGTTCCTCGGTGGCCCGGCCGGCCCTAACTTCGGCTTCCTTCCAGGGTGGCTGTGGGGCTTCGTCTGGTTCTTCCTGAAGCTGTTGATCTTCCTGTTCATGTTTGTGTGGTTCCGGGCCACGTTGCCTCGCCTGCGCTATGACCAGCTGATGGATCTTGGCTGGAAGGTGCTCATCCCACTCTCGCTGGCCTGGCTGTTGCTGTTGGCCGCCATTCGCCAAGCTCGTAACGGGGTCTGGGAGTATGGAGGCAGTGCCTTCAACTCAACACTATTGGCCTTGGCCATCGGTACTGGCCTAACCGTTATCGGTGTTGGACTTCTTGGCTTGGCCATTCGCTCGGCTCGTGATGAACGCTTGCGTGCGGCCGGACTGGTCGCCGTTGCTGGCGTGTCCGATTCCGGACTTGAGGGAGAGGACTAGCCATGGGATATCTCGAAGGCTTTGCCGTCACATTGCGCAAGATCGGCGAGGGCGTAACAACCCGGAGCTACCGCGGCGGCAAGGGCGGCAAGAGCGACCTGAAAGCTCCGAAGCCGGAACGCCTCCACGGTCGCCATGTGCTGAACCGTTATGAGGACGGCATGGAGAAGTGCATCGGCTGCGAGTTATGCGCTGGTGTCTGTCCCGCGAACTGCATCTATGTGCGCGGTGCCGAGAACCCGCCGGAGGATCCCAAGTCGCCGGGCGAGCGCTTTGGCTACGTGTACCAGATCAACTATCTGCGCTGCATCCACTGCGATCTCTGCGTCGAGGCGTGCCCAACCGAGGCCATTACCGAATCGAAACTGTTCGAGTTCTCGTTCACCAACAGAGACGACGCCATCTACACCAAAGATGAACTGCTCGTCGGTGACGACGGTAAGCCCCAGCAGCTTCCTTGGGAAGATTGGCGCGAGGGCGAAGACGAGCACACCTCGGGCTGGATGCGAGCGACCTCGCCGTCGGGCCGGGCCAGCTACGAAGGCGTTGTCGGGTGGTCAGGTGAGCTTGGCTACGGCATCCGCGACGCCGAGCTTGGGCAGAGCGCCTCTGGCGAAGACGACGAATCAGCGTCATCAAGCGATGAGGCCCATGGGGCCGAAGGAGCCGACCACTGATGGTAGATATCATCGTTTTCCTCATCTCGGCTGCCATCATCCTCGGTGGCGCCGCTGGCGTTATTGCCTCAAACCACCCGGTGCACGCAGCCCTTTCACTCGTCGCCACCTTCTTTGGTGTCGCTGTTCTGTTCGTCCAACAGTCAGCCCACTTTTTGGCCCTCGTCCAGGTGGTGGTTTATGCCGGCGCCATTGTGGTGCTGTTCCTGTTTGTCATCATGTTGCTCGGTGTCGACGAGACCGAAGACCTCACCGTTGAACCGCTCGGCGGTCAGCGGCAGCTCGCTGGCATCCTCGGCGTACTCGTCCTCGGCCTTATCCTCGGTGGCCTGTTTGTCGCCGGGCCAGGCGGGGACCGCGGCGCATTGGCCCTCACCGGTCAACAGTCGAAGACCTTGCCAATCGAGCTCGACGAGTCGGAATCCGACGTCCAGCTCTTGGCCGAAGATCTATTCACCCGCAATGTCGTGGCCTTTGAGGCCACCGCCTTATTGCTCACCATTGCCACCGTGGGTGCGGTGGTGTTGGTTCGCAACCAGGGCGGCGAAGACGTGGTGGTCGACGAACCAGGAACGGCAAGCGCCTGATTGGCCGGACGGCCAGAGGTTAGGGAGATCATGGGAAAATTCGGGAGAGAGGCACTTGTGCCGGTGCGCGAGGCAGCGTCGACTGACGTCGCCCTATTCAGCGCGGCATTGAGTGATGAGATCGACAACGAGGTGATGCTGTCGTGGAGGTAACCGCCACCTGGTATCTGATTTTGAGCGCCCTGTTGTTCACGATGGGACTTGTCGGTCTCCTCGTCCGTCGCAACCCACTCATCATGTTCATGTGCGTCGAACTGATGCTGAACGCCGTCAATATCAGCTTTGTCGCCTTCTCTGGTGCGCTCAATGATGTAGCCGGGCGTACCGCAGTGTTTTTCGTACTCGTCGTGGCTGCCGCTGAAGTGGTGGTGGGGTTGTCGCTGGTCGTCGCTTTGATGCGTCGCCGGCCTACCTTGACCGCCGACGACCTGACCGCGCTCAGAGGCTGAGGGGGAGGAATCGATGGAACAAGTACTCGACGCCGCCTGGCTCATTCCCGCATCGCCCCTGCTCGGCTTTGTGTTGCTCGTGTTGTTTGGGCGCAAGATGGGCGAACCGTTCGCGGGGATTCTGGCCACCTTGGCTTCGCTTGGCGCCTTTATCGCATCGGTGGTGATGTTCTTCGGCCTGCGTTCGCTTCCAGCCGCTGAACGTTTCCATATTCAAACCCTGTTCGAGTGGATCAGCTCGGGAAGCTTTTCGGTGGACGCCGGGCTTCTGGTCGATCCCTTGTCGATCACGATGTGTCTGTTCATCACCGGTGTCGGCACCCTGATCCACCTGTACTCGATCGGTTACATGCATGGTGATGAGAACTTCTCGAAGTTCTTCATCTACCTGAACCTGTTCATCACCTCGATGCTCCTGCTGGTGTTGGGCGACAATCTGCTCCTCACCTTCCTCGGCTGGGAAGGTGTTGGTGCCTGCTCCTACCTGCTGATCTCGTTCTGGTTTACCGATGAGGGCAACGCCTCGGCTGGCAAGAAGGCGTTTGTCACCAACCGGGTTGGCGACTTCGGGTTCATGCTCGCAAGCTTTCTGGTCTTCGTTTCGATCGGTTCGATCAACTACGACGACATCGTGGCCCACGCCGGCGATATCTCGTCGAACACCGCCACCCTGATCGTGGTGTTGTTCCTCCTGGCCGCTACGGGCAAGTCGGCCCAGCTGCCTCTGTTTGTCTGGCTGCCAGACGCCATGGCTGGCCCAACGCCAGTCTCGGCCCTGATCCACGCCGCCACCATGGTCACCTCGGGTGTGTTCCTGCTCACCCGCCTGAATCCACTGCTGGCCGCGGCCGATGTGTGGACGAGTGGTCTGATCGCCTGGGTCGGTGCTATCACCGCCCTGTTCGCGGCCACGATCGCGGTGGCTCAGAACGACATCAAGAAGGTGTTGGCCTACTCGACGATCTCTCAGCTTGGCTACCTCTTCTTGGCTGTTGGTGTGGGCGGCTATGTGGCCGCCATCTTCCATATGATCACTCACGCCTTCTTCAAGGCCCTTCTGTTCCTCGGCTCCGGGTCGGTCATCCACGGCCTGCACGACGAGCAGGACATGCGCCGTATGGGTGGGCTTCAGAAGCTCATGCCGGTTACCGCATTCACCTTCATCATCGGCTGGCTTGCCATCGCCGGTGTACCTCCTTTCGCCGGATTCTGGTCGAAGGATGAGATCCTGCTCTACGCCTGGAACGCAGACGGCATCGGGGGCAAAGGCCTTTGGGTTATCGGTCTCATCACCGCCCTGCTCACCGCTTTCTACATGACCCGCCAGGTCATCCTTACCTTCTGGGGTCGGACCCGCTTCTTCGATGCCACGAGCGAGGAGATCGACCTCGCCTGGGACGCTCGTCTTGCCGGGGTCGGCGCTGATGTGGCTACCGCGCAGGAGGCTCGCGAGAAGGTACTAGCCGGTGTCGACAAGGCCCACGACGATGTGGCCAAGAAGACTGACGCTCTGGCCAAGGCCGAGGAGAAGCTGACCGAAGCCTCGGCCGCGCTGGCAGCTTCGACCGAAGCTGACGATGGCCACGACAAGCTCGTGAAGGCGTTCGACAAGGCCACCAAGGCCGTACCGAAAGCTGAAGAAGCGATCACCAAGGCCGAAGACAAGGTCACCGCTGCGGTGGCGGCTGTCGCCGATGCCGATGATGCGATAAAGGTTGCGCACGGGCGAGGCTCCGAGCTTGAGTCCGAACGCGCCTTGGCGCCGAAGCCTCCTGAGTACGTCACCGCCCGCACCGAGGCGGTCGATGTCTCCGATCTCGACGACGCAATGCCCGCGTCGTATCGGGATCGTCAGGAGTATCACCCCCATGAGTCGCCGCTGACGATGACGTTACCGCTCATCGTGCTCGCCGGCTTAGCCGTGGTTGCTGGTGGTTTGAACCTGCCGTTCACGTCTGATCTTCACTTCTTAGGTCATTGGCTTGAGCCCTCGTTGTTCGGCAACGAGGCGCATCTGACGTCGCCTTCTTCCACCAAATGGGCGCTGGCCGTTATCGCCATCACCGTCGGGCTGGTGGCGATCGCCGCCGCCTTTGCCGTCTACTTGCGGGGTCGTCGTGACCCGGCAACGATCGAGGCTCGCACCCTGGCTCATGGCTGGTTCGTCGACGAGTCGTACGCCAATTTCTTCGGCGGTCCCGGCCGCCGATTCTTTGACCTGCTCGCCTGGTTCGATCGCAGCGTGGTCGACGGAGGGGTCAAGGGGGTTGCCACTTCAGCGACCGGTGTCGGACGCTTGTTCCAGCTCCTGCAACCCGGCTTCGTCCGCAGCTACGGGGCCATGCTGACCCTTGGCTCGGTCGTCACGATGGCCTGGTTCCTCGGAAGGATGTTCCTGTGATCGCAAGCACACTGCTCGCAGCCGAGACGACGGCCGACGTCGCCTTCGGTACCCTTCCATCGCTCATCCTGGTGCCCCTGCTAACCGCAGCGGTCATCATGCTGCTGCCGGCAAGCAGGGCCGACTACGTGAAGCTGGCCGCCTTGATCGGTTCGGTGATCACCGGTGCGATCTCTATCTATGTGCTGTGGCACTTCGATGTCGCCGACCCCGGCTTCCAGTTCACCGCTCAACGCGAATGGATTTCAAGCCTCGGCTTGAGCTGGTTCCTCGGTATCGACGGCATCTCGCTGTTTCTCGTGGTGTTGACCGGGATTTTGTTCCCGATCGCCATCCTCACCACCGAACCCCACCACGATCCGAAGCCCTACCACGTCTGGATCATGCTGCTCATGGCGGGTTCGATGGGTGCCTTCCTGGCCCTCGACCTCCTGCTGTTCTTCCTCTTCTTTGAGGTTGTGCTGGTGCCGATGTACTTCCTTATCGGTGGATGGGGTCATGGCAACCGCGTGTACGCGGCCATGAAGTTTTTCCTCTACACGATGGCGGCTTCGGCCCTCATGCTGGTCGGTATTGTCAGCCTCGTGTTCCTGGCTGCAGGCGACACCGGCGGCGCCACGTTCAATGTGATCGAGTTGGCCGAGAACCATCAACTCTCAACGCTGGCCTCAACACTGGTGTTTCTCTCCTTTGCGCTGGCCTTTGCGGTGAAGGTGCCGGTGTTCCCGGTTCATACCTGGCTACCCGACGCTCATACCGAGGCCCCAACCGCTGGCTCGGTGATTCTGGCCGGCGTCATGCTCAAGCTCGGCACCTACGGCATGCTCCGGTTCGGTGTATACCTCTTTCCCGAGGTCGTCTTCGACTTGGGCTGGATCTTCATGACGCTGGGTGTGATCGGCATCGTCTATGGCGCCGCCGTCGCCACCATGCAGAAAGACTTGAAACGACTGGTGGCCTACTCGTCGGTGGCGCACATGGGCTTCATCGTGTTGGGCATCTTTGCGCTGAACAGTCAGGGAATGACCGGTGCTGTCGTTCAGATGGTCAACCATGGCATCACCACCGGCGCCTTGTTCATCTTGGTCGGCTGGATCTATGAGCGACGCCACACCCGAGAGATCGCCGCATTGGGCGGTCTTCAGAAGTCGGCGCCGCTGATGGCTGGCGTGTTTACGCTGGTGATGCTCTCCAGCGTCGGCTTGCCCGGTCTGAACGGATTCGTCGGGGAGTTCCTGATTCTTCTCGGAACCTTCTCCGCCGCTCGTTGGTGGGCTGTCGTGGCCGTTTCTGGCGTGATTCTGGCCGCCCTCTACATGCTCTGGGCCTACCAGCGCACCTTCCATGGTCCAGCTGTTGGCGAGAACGCAACGATGGAAGACATGCGGCTCTCAGAGCTCTTTGGAATTCTGCCGTTGTTGGTGCTCATCGTCTTCCTCGGTGTTTACCCGAAGCCGATGTTGGATCGTATCGAACCGTCGGTCGACGCTCTGATCGAACATGTTGAGGAGAGGGTTACCGATTTCTATGAACCGGAGCCCAACGAGGTTGAACGAGTCGGGGTTACCGGCTTGATCGAAGCGGCCGAACATGGTGAGAGCGGCGGCGAAGGCGAGGAGGATCACTAATGGGTTTGTTCGCTCAAACCGTGGTTGACGCGATCGACACGCCAGAGGTCGAGTGGAAGATGATGGCGCCGTTGCTGGTCTTGGCGGTCGGTGCAATCGTGCTGATCACGATCACTTCTGTCGTCCCTCGGACCCGTCGCGGGGGTTTCCCTGCGGCCTTCACCATCACGACCGCCGCCGTCGCTGGATGGTTCCTGAAAGTCGTTTGGTCCGGTCTCGGCGACCACGCCGAGACCTACGGCATATGGCGCCGTCAGTGGATCGTGGCCGACGCTCTCATGATCGACGGCTTCACCATTTTCGTGTGGGGCGTTATCCTGCTCAGCGTTTTCTTGTGTGGTGGTCTGCTCGACTCCTACCTTCGCCGAGAAGGCTTCGACGGGCCCGAGTGGTACACGCTGATGATGATTTCGGCTGTTGGCGGCATGCTTCTGGCCGCCGCCCACGACCTGATTCTCATCTTCTTGGCTGTCGAGATCTTGTCGATCGCCGTCTACGTGCTGGCTGGTCTGCATCTGAGGCGCAGCGACTCTCAGGAAGCGGCCTTCAAGTACTTTATTCTCGGCGCACTGGCCTCGGCCTTCCTGCTCTACGGCATCGCCCTGGTTTACGGAGCGACCGGCACGACCCACCTGGTCGACATCTTCATGTACCGCTCCACGAACGCAGCCGGGCTTTCTCCGCTGACGAACTCGTCGATGATGCTGGCTGGTATGGCGATGATCATGATCGGGTTCGCCTTCAAGATCTCGGCTGTACCGTTCCACGTTTGGACGCCCGACGTCTACCAGGGAGCGCCAACACCGATCACCGCCTTCATGGCATCAGCGGTAAAGGCGGCGGCTTTCGCTGGCCTGTTCCGGATCATGTGGGAGGGCTTCACCTACTACGTCGACGACTGGCGCCCCGTGCTCTCGGCCTTGGCCATTGCCAGCCTTGTCGTAGGTTCCTTTCTGGCTCTTGCTCAAACCAACGTCAAACGCATGTTGGCCTACTCGTCGATCGTGCACGCCGGGTTTATCCTGATTGCCGTCTATGCCGTGCCAGGCGTTACGGGAATCGGTGGCGACGACCCTTCGCGGTTGGGTATCGAAGCCTTCCTGTTCTACCTTCTGGCCTACACCCTGATGACGATCGGTACCTTCGGGGTGCTGACGGCCGCCGGCGGTGTCGATGACGCCAACCATGAGCTGGCCGATTACCGCGGCCTGTCGAAATCTCAACCGGTGCTGGCAGGCCTTATGGCTGTCTTGTTGTTCGCCCAAGCGGGAATCCCCTTCACCGCCGGGTTTGTGGCCAAGTTCCGAGTGATAGCGGCGGCTGCGGCCAACGAGGCCTACATTCTGGGTGCCGTAGCCATGCTGGCTGCGGTGGTCAGCGCCGTGCTGTACCTCCGGATTGTGGTCACCATGTTCCTCGTTGGTGATGAGTTGGTGGCCCATGCGGTCACCGACACCGACGATGACGCTGCCACCGATGGTGTTGCTGACGAGACCGCCAGCAACGATCATCTCGGCGAGGCATCGACGCCTTTCGGTCAGGTCTACACGCCGAAGCCGTTGCTGTTGGCTGTGATGCTTGCTGCGTTCGGCACGATCGTGCTCGGTGTGTTCCCGCAGCTGGTCGAACCGATTCTGACCGACGCGGCCGACTCGCTTTCCACCCTCCGCCAGCGCTAGAGCACAAGGTCGTTGGCCAGAGATCTCTGGGTAGGCCCCGAACTCCCGAAGCTACGCCGAGCCGCAGAGTAGATCCCAGCGAGGTCGATGAGGCTGCGGAAACGCCCGTCACCTAGCGGCCTGTAGAAGTAGGAACACGGGGACACGGAGGCGTCGTTCATATTCGGCCTGATCGCCGGCAAACAATTCTCTCACGGGACGGCATTCCGCCAGGCCGGTGAGCGATAGGCCAGCACCTGAGAGGAGTGACAGGTACTGTTCTATTGTTCGGTGGTGCCATAGGACAGGTCTTCCGAACCATGATCGGCTGCGAGGTCCTGACGAGAAGTAGTTGTCGACGACTTGGGTTTGGCGGGGTCCGTCTGGTGCCTGGTTGCCGGAGGTGATTATTGGGTGGATCACGCTGAACACAAAACTGCCGCTTGGTACGAGAGCTTGGCTGACGCGTTCAAAGATCGGGTTTAGATCTTCGACGTAGTGGAGTGCCATGCGTGACGTTACAAGGTCGTATGCGGCTGCGTTAGGCACATAGACCTCAATGCTGTCTTGGACGAACTCGACAAGAGGCCCGGCCGTCAGATGATTCGCTCGACGAATCATCTCTTGGGAGCTGTCGACTCCGAGATATGTCGAGCACCCCTGGTTCGAACAGGTGAGACCAAAGGTGCCGTCACCGCAGCCAAGATCAAGGATCCTAAGGCCTTCGAGTTCGCCTATCGCAGCGGCGAAGGCTGGATCCTCCATCACGAGGTTTGGGCTCCGGATCTTGCTGTGACGATGGTCGAGATAGGCCGCTACTGAAGCTGGGTCGTCGTAGAAGCCAGCGGTCATGCCGACCCATCCAGGCTGTTGATAGAACGGAGTCGGGTTCCGATGCTGGTCTTGTCGAGGTAACCGTAGAGTGTTCCTCGTTTGACGCCGAACATTTCTGCGATCTGTTGCACGGTGTGTTCGCCTTCGTCATAGAGGCGCTGCGCTTGTTTGGCTTGATCGGCGGTCAGTTTGGGCCGTCGGCCACCTTTGCGGCCACGAGCTCGAGCTGCCGCCAACCCGTCACGAGTGTTTGCGACGATCAGCTCGCGTTGGAACTCGGCGAGCACGGACAGCATCCCGAACATGGCTCGCCCTTCGGCGCTACTGGTGTCGATGCCTTGTTCGAGCACCCGTAACCCGACGTCTCGTTCACGAAGGTCGGCTCCGAGATTCACCAGGTGCAGCATCGATCGACCGAGGCGGTCGAGGCGAGTGACAACCAGAGTGTCACCGGACCGGATCAGTTTCAGAACCAAGTCCAGCTGTGGGCGAGACGCCTTGGCGCCGCTCGCAACGTCGAGGTAGATGTCGTCGGCCTCAACGCTGGCTCGTTGAAGAGCATCGAGTTGGTGGTCTGGGGTTTGGTCGATGGTGGAGACTCGGGCGTAGCCGATGAGCATGTGTCGACTTTACTTCAGAGCCGTTTGCCGAACATTGTTTTTCGACACGGGTTATCGACGCGATATGGACGCTGCGGAGGGACAGCCTGGCGCGTGTCGGTAAATGGTCGTTTCTCGACACTGGGCGTGGCTGTCAACGATTGAGGATCTACTTTGCGGCTCGGCGCAGCTTCGGGAGTTCAGGGCCGGGTACGGTTCGGCGGGCAGCCGGGAGGAGGCCAAGGGCCGCGGCCCCAAGGGCGAGACGACCGAACGCCACCGACGACGGGGTGAGCGAGTCGAGTCCGATCGCGATCCACAAAAAGGAGGAGCCCCAGATGAGCGAGACCATGATGGTCAGGGCCCAGTCTGTTGCCTCGAAGGCTTCGGTGCTGGCACCGTCGGCGGTGGTGACGAGCGCCCGACGTTGAACGCTTTCCGGGCCTAGTTTCGGTTTTTGGCTGTCCACTGTTGCGATACCCTCTGCCCGGCGGCGACATCGTCGACGAGCACGATGAGTTGGTGGTCGTGGTCGCTGTAGAGGACCTCGATGCTAACGTTGGCGGCCGCCATCGCACCGCAGAAGGCACCGAGCTGGCCTGGCGTGTCCTGATCGAGCCGTTGCACGAGCACCTCTCGGCAGGCCGCGACATCGAGGCCAGCAGCCGTGAGGGCCGTGGTGGCTTCATCGCCATTGTCGACAAGGAAGTGGGCGACCCCGACACCATCGACGAGGAACATGCCCCCGCCTTCCACGCTGATTCCGGCCGCTCCGAGTGTGTCGCCCATCAGGGCGAGTTGGCCAGGTTGGTTGGTCATGCGGATCTCGAGGTCGTACATCGGTGGGTGCTCCTTGGCTGCTGAAGGTGAAAGGAACACTAGGCAGAGGACGTTTCGGCCCGCGCCGAAATGTTCCCATCTACGATTGGCGTATGGCCGCAGCAGAACTTGCAACCATCGGAGCACTTATCGCCGACCCGACTCGGGCCGAGATCCTGTGCGCTCTCATGGACGGCCGGGCTCACACCGGCGGCGAGCTGGCCCGTCACGCCGGGGTCAGCCCCTCCACCGCTAGCGAGCACCTATCCAGACTGCTCGACGCAGCCCTCGTCTGCGTCGAAGCTCAGGGTAGGCACCGCTACTTCCGCCTTGCGGATCGTCAGACCGCTGAACTCCTCGAGCTGCTCGGCGCTGTTGCCACGCCGATCACACCGAAACGTCCTCGTAGCACCGAACGACTGGCCCATGCCCGCTCCTGCTATGACCATCTGGCCGGCGAAGTAGCGGCCAACATCTACGAGCGTCTCGTCGATACCGGTGGGCTCGCCATCGACGACGGAAGCGTGGTGCTGACAGAAACCGGTCGCCGTTTCTTCGAGGAGCTCGGTATCGACGTCGACGCTGCCTTGAAAGCCAAACGACCCACCGTGCGACCATGCCTCGACTGGACGGAACGACGACACCACCTGGCCGGAGCGCTCGGCGCAGCCCTCTTTGACATGATGCTGGCCGACCGGTGGATACGACGGGGCCAGCGGCCGCGGTCTATCACCGTCAGCGAAAAGGGCGCAGCCGCTCTCCGCCAACACCTCCGACTGGTGGTGTGAGTCGGCGGTTTCGGTTTGCCGAAATGAGCTACGCCGAGATCAGCTGGCGGTCGTTGCTACCGGCACGTCGCCGTAGTGGCGAGCGGCCACGTCGGGGTGGGATCGCAGCCTGACCTTGAGGTTGTTTTCGCCGAAGAGCCGATGGATCGGTTCACCCTTGAGGTCGACGAGTTCGGGGCGGGCCTTGGCCGCAATGGCAGGCGGGAGATCGAGCGGCTCGAAGGTGGATTCAAATGCTGGGTTGAAGAAGAGTGCGATGGAGAGTCGATCTTCGATTCCCGTCGGGCTCACAACCCGGTGTGGGGTCGCCCGGAAGTACCCGCTCGTTGCTGCCTGCATCATGGCCCCAAGGTTCATCACATAGGCGCCAGGCAGCGGCTCGACCAGGATCATCTCTTCTCCGGCTCGAACTTCCAGACCCGCCACCCGGTCTTGCAGGATGAAGGTCAGCAGGCCTGAGTCGTGGTGGAGCCCGACGCCCTGGCTCGACGTTGGATTCCCGCCGGGGTAGCGGATGATCTTGGCGTGGAGATCGTGAACCGGGAGGAAGGCTGAATCGAACAGTTCGATCGGTTGTCCAAGGGAGAGGGCTAGCGCTCGCAAGACGTGGATGCCAAGGTCGAGCATGTCGTCGAGCCAGCGGAGGGCGACCGTTGGAAGCTCGGGCAGGCTGGCCGGCCACTGGTTTGGGCCGCGGAGCCGTAGCCAGGCCGGACCATCATGGCCCGGTGCCGGGGCCTCCTGCTCGGGCCCGAAGTCGAGCTGGTCGCGCCAGTCCGGTCGGCCGCCGGTGCGTTCGTCGCCAAGTGTGGTGTAGCCCCGGAATGCGGCGCTGTTTACGAGCGCCAACGCCTCTCGTTCCTGCAGCGGCAGGGCGAGGAAGGCTCTGGCGTTGTCGAAAAGCTGTTCCTCAAGTTCAGCTTCGATGCCGTGCCCAACGATGTGAGCGAAGCCGACGTGATGGCAGGCTTCGCCAAGCTCAGCTACGAACTTTTGGGCTGCGCTCGAAGCCGGATCTTCAAGGAAGGGCCCGATGTCGAGAAGCGGGAGGCTGGTCACGAGATTCGATCCTAGATAGTGCGAAATCGGCAGGCCAGCGTGCTGGGGCCGCCGTCGATCAGCCGCCTGAGGCGGCAGAGTCACCGTCGGGGCTGGCCAGCGTGTCGTCCCATGGGTCGCCGAGCCAGCCATCGGGTAACGCCACCACCTGGGGGCCGCGGGTATGGCCCCGAGCGACCCGCCAGTTCTCTTCGGGCAGTTCAACGTCAGGCACGGTAGCGAGCAGGTCGCTAAGATGGTCGAGGCTCTCTACCTGGCCCAACTGGCCTCGGAGCTCGCCACCCACCGGATAGCCCTTGAGATACCAGGCGGTGTGTTTGCGGAACTCGCGGATGCCCTTGTGATCGTCGAACCAGTCGACCAGTAGCTCGGCGTGTTCGGTCATCATCTTCACCACTTCGCCGGTGGCCGGGGGAGCGGGGATTGGCTCGCCGGCGAGGGCGGCGGCGAGCTGGCCAAAGAGCCAGGGGCGGCCGAGGCAGCCGCGACCGATGACCACGCCATCACAGCCGGTCTGGTCCATCATGGCCACCGCATCGTTGGCCTCCCAGATGTCGCCGTTGCCCAGCACCGGGATCGAGGTGACCGCCTCCTTGAGGCGAGCGATCGTCGACCAATCGGCGGTGCCGGAATAGAGCTGGCCAACGGTGCGGCCGTGTAGAGCCACCGCGGCGACGCCAAGGTCTTCGGCGATGCGCCCGGCGTCGAGGTAGGTGAGGTGGTCGTCGTCGATACCGACTCGAAACTTGACCGTCACCGGTACCTGGCGCTCAGCGGCACCGGCGGCCTTGACCGCAGCGCCAACGACTGCTTCGTACAGCTTGCGCTTGTAGGGCAGTGCGCCTCCGCCGCCGTGACGGGTCACCTTGCGCACCGGGCAGCCAAAGTTCAGGTCGATGTGGTCGACCCGGTCCTGGCCGACGAGGCGCTCAACCGCCTGGGCCATGTAGCGGGGATCGACACCGGCCAGTTGCAGAGAGCGAGGGGTTTCGTCGGGGGCGAAGCTGGCCAGATGATCGGTCTTCTGGTTGCCCTCACAGAGAGCGCGGGCCGAGATCATCTCGCTCACGTAGAGCCCGGCGCCATAGCGGCGACAGAGCCGCCTGAAAGGCGCGTTGGTCACGCCAGCCATAGGCGCTAGAACCACCGGCGAGTCGACGACGATGGGACCGATCTTCAGAGACGTAGGCAGAGCGCTAGGCACCATGGCTGTCGGTGTAGCGGTTGGAGACATTCCTCCAGGTTACGCACTTTCTTTGGGTCAGCGGTAAAGATTGCGACCTCCTGTCGTCTGTGTAGGGCTTGAACACGGTTTCTTTCTCGTGCCGTTCACGAGAAGGGTCATCCGGTTCCCAACACAAAGGAATGCACCTGCTATGTCAATCTCGTCCCGCTCACTCGGCCTCGATCCGGCGTCCAACGAGCTGACGCGCTGCTCTAAGAAGGCCAACTGCGACCTCACGATCGCACCAGCGCCTCAGGTCATGCTGGGCACGGATGTGGGTTGCACCCGGGCTGCGGTGTCGACGAAGGCCACCAGCACCATGCTGACGAAGGCCATCGCGGCCAAGCCGAGATAGGGCAGGGCGAATCCACCGGTGGTGTCGGCCAGCCAGCCAACGCTCGATGGTGTGGCGGCGGAGAGTAGGGAGAACAGCAGGGTCATGGTGGCCAAGACCTGGCTGAACGCTCGATTGTCGACCTGGTCCCGCACGTAGGTTGCGATGAGGGCGGGAAAGCTTCCGGCCATCGCCCCGAAGATCATGACCGACACCATCAGGGGAATTCGTCCGCCCATGGCTACGAGCACGTTGGATGCCGTGAGCCCGGCCATGGCTCCAACGAGGAAGGGTCGGCGGCCGTAGCGGTCGGAGAGTCCGCCGAGCAGAGGGGCTGCGACCATGCCAACGATGCCCATAACCGAGAACATGGTCGTGGATTCAGCCCGGCTGAATCCACCTTGTTCCTCCAACGCCACCAACATGAAGGCTCCAAACCCAGCCGACATCGCCCCAAAAAGGGCGAAAGCTATCGTGACCTTTGTCGCGTGAGGAACCGATCGAAGCACGCTGAGGCTGAACCCACCGGAGATACGTTCGGTTCGGCTGAACCGGGCCACCACGATCAGGGCGAGGAGGAGGCTGAGCGTGACCAGCGCCTCGATGCCCCAGATCGGTCGCCAGATCAGGTCGTCGTCTAGCCGTTGCCGCAGAGCGGTGGTTCCAAAGCCGAGGGCCACGTTGGAAAGCCCGATCGCCGACATCAAGGTGGAGATCACCATGCCCCTACGTTCGGGTGCAACGTGGGCGGTGGCAAGCGACGGCGCCGTCAGCCAGATGCCTGCGCCCGACCCGCCGGTGAGGCCAACACCGAGGGTGAGCATCCCAACGGTCTCGGAGCGAGCACAAATCAAAAGGCCGATAGCGGCACAGGCCAGAGCGGTTCGCATGATGGTGATCGGCTCGACCCGTGGAGCGAGGACGGCCACGAGAGCAACGCCGACGATGTAGGCCAAATAGATGGCGGTCCCGGGGCGCCCTGCCTGGGTGTGGGTGATTCCGAGATCGTCCTCGATGGCTGGGAGCAGAAGGCCGAGCGTGGATCGTCCGAAGCTGTGCGACACCATAGGGGTCGAACAGATGAAGAAGGTTGTGAGCAGGGCGCGCCGCGTCGAGGTAGGGATAGCCATCAAGATAGAACGAGGCGCCAGGTTCGAGCGAGTGAGAACCGATCCACTGATCGAGCAGGGTCGGTTAGCCGAGCTAGCGCCTACTCGGGGCGGGTGCCGATCAGGGTGACCCGCTCAACTCGTCGGCTGTGGCCGCCATAGTCGGGGACCGCATAATGCTGGGTGCAGCGATTGTCCCATTGAGCGATGCTGTTTGGCTGCCACCGGAACCGGCATTGAAACTCGGGGATCTCGGCCTGGTGCCACAGCTTCTCCAAGAGCGCTCGCGCCTCGGCTCGTTCCATATCTTCGATCGTTAGTGTGAACGGCCGGTTGACGAAGAGACTCTTTGCGCCCGTGACCGGATGGGTGCGAACAATGGGGTGGCTCTGATCTGGATGTTCGGCCTCGGCCTTCTCTCGTTGCTCCGGCGACATCGTCTTTCCGAAGGTCTTGAGGTACGAATGGATCGCACGGCAACCGTCGATCTGCTCCTTGATTTCATCGGTTAGGCCTTCGTAGGCCAGCTCCATGTTGGCCCAGAGCGTGTCGCCTCCATGCTCTGGAATGCATCGACCAAAAAGAACCGAGCCGAGCGGTGGATCCGGTCGGAAGGTGACATCGGAATGCCAGAACTCGGCGGCCGAGAATTTCTCCGGTGTCGACTCCAGCACGATGATCTCAGGGTGGGCTTCGACACTCCTCACAAACGGATGAATCTCAAGCTGGCCGAGGCGTCGCCCGTAGGCAACGTGCTGGGCTTGGGTCAGGTTCTGGTTCCGGAAGAACAGCACCTTGTGCTGTAACCAAGCATCCTGAATCTCCGCGATCACCTCGTCATCGGCATCCCGAAGATCGACCCCGCGGATCTCGGCGCCGATCGAGCCGGTGAGTGGGGCAACCGTGATCCGGTTGTACTCCTTGGCCACAACCGAGTCGACTCTCATGGCGCAAGCGTAGAACGTCGGCTCGGGTGGCCGCCAAACTGATGGTTGTCAGGTCGACTTACAACCAGCCCATCTTCATCCTCCTCCTCGTGACAATCACCGCTTTCGGTGTTGGTGTGGGCTGCTTCGCCAGCGGCCGAACGGGCGAGGCTCCGGCGCGGTGACCGAAGCGCTGCGACTGGTGCGGGTGGTGGCCCGGTCCGCCTTGTAAACGCTTGTAGGCAATGCCGGGGAGATGTTCGTGCCCTCGGCCGCCTCGCTTTACGCCGCATTGGCCTTTGTCGGTGACGTGCGAGACATCTGTGATGAACCCAGTGTGATCGTGGATGCGGCCCTGGCCGGAGCCGGTACCAGCGGCCGGTTGTTCGTATGCTCGACCCCCTCGGTCGAGTGGGCGAGCGGCTCGGACAGGCAGAGCCAACCGCTGGAACTGGATGGGTCATTCCCCGGTGAGGCGCTGGCAGGGAGCACGATGCTCGGGTCGGACGAGCTGGTCCTCGCCCGCTTCCCTAACCGCGAACCCTTGTCGATCTCGATGGCGGTGGCGGCAGCCCCGAGCTAAGTCGGACAGCCTCTAGAGGTCTAACGACTTGGCGATGATGGTTTTCATGATCTCATTGGTTCCACCATAGATCGAGGTCACTCGAGCGTCGACGTAGGCCCGACCGATCGGGTATTCCATCATGTAGCCGTAGCCGCCGAAGAGCTGAAGGCACCGGTCGATGGAGCGCTGCTGGAGATCGGTACACCAATACTTTGCTTGGGCCGCTTCGGCCGGGGTCAGCGTTCCCGCGTTGAGGGCCAGCACCGACTGGTCGATGTAGGCCTGGCCAACATCCACCTCGGTCTTCACTTCGGCCAACACAAACTTGGTGTTTTGGAACGAACCGATCGGCTTGCCGAACGCTTCCCGCTCCTTCACGTAGTCGATCGTCCAGCCCAGGGCTGCCCTGGCCATGGCCACGCCGAACACGGCGATCGAAAGCCGTTCCTGGGCCAGGTTGGCGGCCAGATAGGTGAAGCCTTGACCTTCCTCGCCGAGTAGGTTGGCGGCCGGAACCCGCACGTCGGAGAAGAAGAGCTCCGATGTGTCCTGACTGTGCATGCCGATCTTTTCGAGGTTTCGACCTCGTTCGAAGCCATCCATGCCCCGCTCCACCACGAGGAGCGACATGCCGCTGTGCCGCTGGGTTGGGTCGGTCTTGGCCACGACGATCACGAGGTCGGCATTGATGCCGTTGGTGATGAAGGTCTTGGTGCCGTTCAGGATGTACTCGTCGCCGTCTTTCACCGCTGTGGTGGCCACACCGGCCAGATCCGAGCCGGTACCGGGCTCGGTCATGGCGATGGCGGTGATGAGCTCCCCTGAGGCGATACCGGGCAACCAGCGGGCCGCCTGTTCGTCGTTGCAGTAGGCGAGGAAGTAGGGCGTGGTGATGTCGTTTACCAGGGTGAGGCCGAGGGCGACCCCGCCCAGTCCTGCCTCGGCTGCCACCTCCCCGATCACCTGGTTGAATCGGAAGTCGTCGATGCCGCCTCCGCCGTACTGCTCAGGCACCGACATGCCCAGAAATCCATACTCGCCGGCCCGGGCGAAGATCTCTCGCGGCACGATGCCTGCCTCCTCCCATTCGAGATGGTGGGGCGCGAGTTCCTTGTCGACAAACGAGGAGAACGAGTCTCGAAAGGCCAGGTGCTCGTCGTCGTAGAGGGAACGTGAGGCTGTGGTCATGGTCTGATAGTACGCCCCGCCGTTTTGCCGAGCCAGACGGGCGGTTCTCCGTGTCGAGTGCTATGAATCGTATGTGAGCTACGAACATATTCTTTACGACGTAGAAGACCCGGTCGCAACCATCACCCTGAACCGCCCAGCATCGATGAATGCCTGGACGGGGACGATGGATTTTGAGATCCGCGAGGCCATCCAGCGGGCGGCTGATGACCAGGCCGTGGTCGGCATTATCATCACCGGCGCCGGCCGAGCCTTCTGCGCTGGCGCCGACATGAATACGCTCGACACCCTGTCGTCTGGCGACACCGAGGAGGCTCAAGCCAGCGAGGGCAAGGCCCCTTGGGCCTATCCCACCGACGACTTCGGCGGCCGCTTTCCCTACCTGATGAAGGTGGACAAGCCGATTATTGCCGCGATCAACGGGGCGGTGGCCGGCATGGCCTACCCGTTCTCGTTGAGTTGTGATCTGAGGGTGGTTAGCCCCGACGCCCTCTTCGTCACCGCCTTCGCCCAGCGCGGCTTGATCGCCGAATGGGGTCTGGGTTGGATGCTGCCAAAGCTGGTCGGCCCTTCGGTGGCGCTCGATCTGCTGTTCTCATCCAGACGGGTCAAGGGCGAAGAAGCGTTCGAACTCGGCCTGGCCAACTATCTCGTCCAAGCCGACGAACTGCTGCCCTTCTGCCGTAGCTATATCGAAGACCTGGCGGCGAAATGCTCACCCGCCTCGCTGGCGATCATGAAACGCCAGGTGTACACCCATTTTCACACGGGGATGGGGGCGGAAGAAGCCGAGGCCCAACGCCTCATGTTGGAGAGTTTCGAGCGTCCTGATTTCGCCGAGGGTGTGCAGTCGTTCATCCAAAAGCGACCACCCCGGTTTGATCGTCTTGGCGGGTAGAAGCTTGTCCGCCTCACACGGGCGGCACGTACGTCGGCCGAAACAGCGAGCGACGCTTGTCACGTTACAAAAATCACCGAGAAAGTTACATGCTCGGATCTTGGGCCTAGGCCCTTCTCGCCGCTAGAGTTCGCCTTCGTGTCGGAGTTCCTTCGCGAGTATCTCTTAGTGTTGCTATTCGGCCTGCTGGCCATTGGTGTCGTCGGGGCCTTTTTGGGCCTGGCGTCATTGTTGCGCCCCGATCGACCGACCGCGGGGAAAGTCACCAATTACGAGAGTGGTGTTGACCCTGTCGGCGATGGCTGGTCGCAGAGCCAGATCCGGTATTACATCTTCGCCTTGCTCTTCGTGATGTTCGATGTCGAAGCCGTTTTCATCTTCCCTTGGGCCACGAGGCTTGAGGAGTACGGGTATTTTGGTTTGGTCGAGATGGTGATCTTCATTTTCATCTTGGCTCTGGGTTTGGCATACGCCTGGCGTAAGGGCGTGCTGCGATGGTCGTCGTGACCCTGGTCGCTTCGGTTGTTCGCACGAAAGATCTTCTGAGAGGGCCCGGATGGGATTAGTTGAATCAGGCAAATTGCCAAAGGGAATGACGAAGCTGCTCAACATGAGCCGCAAGTATTCTCTTTGGGCCTATCAATGGGGCCTCGCGTGCTGCGCCATCGAAATGGGCGCCGCATTCGGCTCGCCGCGCTATGACGTGATGCGTCTCGGCGTGATCCCTCTGCCTGCGAGCCCTCGCCAGGCCGACCTTGTCATCGTTTCTGGCACGGTCACCGACAAGATGGCCCCTGCCCTACGTCGTCTCTACGAGCAGATGCCGGAACCGAAGTACGTGATTTCCATGGGTTCGTGCGCCAACTGTGGCGGCCCCTATTGGGACAGCTACTCGGTGACTAAGGGAGTCGACCAGATCGTGCCGGTCGATGTGTACGTGCCAGGCTGCCCACCACGGCCTGAGGCATTGTTGGAAGGCATCGTCCTGCTGCAAGAAATTATTCAGAACGAAGACATGGTCGAGAAGTGGAAGGGGGACCCTCTTGCCATCAGCGGATGACACTCAAACAGCCGACGATGCGGAGACCGGCTCCGATACTCCTACCGATGAGGCTCGCGAAGGTCTGCTTGCGATTCTGAGCGACGAGCTCGGCGATGCGCTTGTCGCCTCGCATCTGAAGCCCGGTGATGATCTATGGATCCGAGTCACCAACGAGTCTTGGTCCGACACGGCCGACTATCTGAGGAACCGTCAGCGGTTCCGCTTCTTCGACTTCGTGTCCGCTATCGACTGGATGCCCTCTCCGTACGGCCGCAGTCTTAGCGCCGCCGTCGACGATCAACTCGCCGAAGCCGAGGCCACCTCGGATGAGGCTGCTGTGGCGAGCGAAGACGCCAAGACAGGCACAGGCGCCGATGGCTACACCGGCGGCGACACCCGTTTCCAGGTGTTCGCTCGGGTCTACAACCTGACCACGCGTCTCGGGGTAACCCTCAAGGCTGATGTCGACGAGTCGATGTCGATCGGCACCTGGATCAACACCTACCCGGGCGCAGCCTGGCAGGAGCGCGAAGCCCACGAGATGTTCGGCATCACCTTCACCGGTAACGCCGACATGCGCAACATCTATCTTCCCGGCGATTTCGAAGGCAATCCGCTTCGCAAGGACTATCCCCTGATGGCTCGGCTCGTGAAGCCCTGGCCTGGCATCGTCGACGTCGAACCTATGCCAGCCACCGAGAATCCGGAGGATGCGTCGTGACCGCCGTGAACGATCGCGAGCAGCTGGCCTACATCGCCTCGCAGGCTGCGGATGCACGAGTCAACCTCGAGCTTGAGGCTGAGGGTATGACCCTCAACATCGGTCCTCAGCACCCGGCCACCCACGGCACCCTTCGCATCGTGCTCGAACTCGATGGTGAGCAGGTGATCAAGGCCGATCCTGTCATGGGCTACATGCACCGTGGCTACGAGAAGCTTGTCGAGGTTCGCACCTATCCTCAGGTCACCACGCTCATCAACCGGATCGACTGGCTCTCAGGCTTCGCCAACGAGGTGCCCTTCATCCTGGCCGCTGAGAAGCTCATGGAGATCGAGGCGCCGGAGCGAGCCAAGCACATCCGCACGCTCCTCTTCGAGATGTCCCGAATCGCCAACGTCACCCTCTTCTTGGGCGATATGGCTGTTCAGCTCGGCGCGGTAAGCCCCGTGTTCTACGCCTTCCGCGACCGGGAGTATGTGCTGAACCAGATCGAGGCGGTCACCGGTGGTCGTTTCCACCCCAACTTTGACCGCATCGGTGGCTTGAAAGACGATCTGCCCGCAGGCTGGATCGAAGATACCAAGGTTGCCATCCAAAAGATCTACGACTTCTGCGATGAGATGGAAGATCTGCTCGTCGGCAACGAAATCTTCCAGGCCCGCACCCGCGGTATCGGTATCATTCCCGCCGATGTAGCCCTGTCCTACGGCCTTTCGGGCGCTAACGCTCGGGCCTCCGGTATCGACTGGGACCTGCGCCGAGACTCCGACGTTGGTCAAGGCGGGGGTCTCGCCTACGACAAGGTCGACTTCAAAGTCTGGACCCACCCCGACGGCGATTCGTTTGCTCGGTATTGGGTTCGGCTGCAGGAAACACGAGAAGCCTGCAGCATTGTCGAACAGCTCCTCGACACGATCCCGTCCGGCCCGATCATGGCCAAGGTGCCCCGCATCATCAAGGTGGCTGAGGGCGAGGCCTACGTGGCCACCGAGAATCCGCTGGGTGAGATGGGCTACTACGTGATCAGCCAGGGCGGTCTTGAACCGTTCCGGGTGAAGATTCGGTCGGCCAGCTTCTCCAACATGTCGATCACCCCCTGGTTGTTGCAGGGAACCTACGTGCCGGACGTCATCACGATCCTGGCCTCGCTGTATTTCATCTTGGGAGATATTGACCGCTAATGCCGCTCGCTACGCTCGCTAACGAAGTTCTGCCTGCCGCAGGACTCCCGGAGGCACAGACGACATGATCGCGATTGAGCTCGCCTACTGGCAAGAAGCCATTTTGAAGCTCCTGTTGGGGTTCGCCATCGTGCTGCCTCCAGCGGGCATCACCGTGTATTTGTATCTGTTCAAGATGGTGTCGTTCATGCAGAGCCGTCTTGGTCCTATGGAGGCAGGCCCGTACGGCTCGCTCCAGCTCGTGGCCGAAATCGGCAAATGGGCTCAGAAGGAAGACATCTTCCCCACAAAGGCCGATCGGTTCGTGTATGCCGCCGCCCCGTTTGTGGTCCTGATCAGTACCTTCTTACTCGTTCTGGTTGTTCCTTTCGGCCCTGACCTGGCGATCATCGGTGGCGAGAACGGTGTCGACACCGGCATCTTCTTCGCTCTGGCGGTGTCGTCGATCTCGGTTATCGGCATCCTTATGGCCGGTTGGGCTTCGGCCTCGAAATACTCTCTGCTCGGTGGTCTGCGAGCGGCTGGACAGCTGATCGCCTACGAGCTGCCGCTCGTGCTCGCTGTGGTCGGTGTCGTCATCCAGGCCGGAACGCTCAGCATGCAGGGCATCGTGAGCGCTCAGTACGAGGGCGAAATCTTCGGATTCGGAGGGTTCGGTAACCCCTACTTCCTCACCCAGTTCGTCGGTTTCATGATCTTCTTGATCTCGGTGCAGGCCGAGCTCGCCCAGGCCCCCTTCGACATGCCCGTGGCCGAGTCTGAGCTGGTCACCGGCTACATGACCGAGTACTCGGGCATGCGCTTCCTACTCTTCTTCATCGGCGAGTTCGCTACGGCGAATGTCTTTGCCTTCATCGCCGCCACCCTGTTCTTGGGCGGATGGGCGGTGCCGCCCTTCCTGGTCGACATGATCCCGGGCCTCGAAATCGACTCGTGGGCCTTCAATCTGATCGGCCCCGCGGTGATGATCGTCAAGATGTTGCTTCTTACCTTCGTCGTCTACTGGGTGCGCTTCACCTTTCCTCGCTTCCGCGAGGACCAGCTGCAGCGTTTCGCCTGGAAGGTACTGATTCCGATCTCGCTGGTGAACATTGCGGTTACCGGCCTGCTGAAGGTGGTTTTCTAATGCCTAAGGTTCCTGGCCTGATCAAGGGCTTGAGCGTTACGTTCGGCGAGATCGTGAAGACGGTGACCAAAGGCGCGGACACGGTTCAGTACCCCCACGTCAAAGAGGTCCCGGTTCCTCGCGCCCGGGGCGTTATCGCGCTCCACGAAGAGAACTGCACGTCTTGCATGTTGTGCAGCCGCGAGTGCCCAGATTGGTGCATTTACATCGAGGGTCACAAGACACTGGCCCCGCCTCGGCGCGCCGGTGGCAAGCCTCGCTCAGTCAACAAGCTCGATCGTTTCGATATCGACTATGGCCTCTGCATGTACTGCGGTATTTGTGTTGAGGTCTGTCCCTTCGAGGCCTTGTTCTGGACGCCTGAGTTCGAGTACTCAGAGCCGAAGATTGCCGATCTGCTGCACGACAAGGAGCGTCTCGGTGAGTGGATGGAGACCGTGCCTGAGTTCGAGCCCTACGAGGGCGGCTCCGAGGCCAAGGTAAAGAAGGTGCCGCGGCCGTGATCGTTGCTCTCCTCGCCCAGGGCACTCCGCTGACCGAGACCGGTCTGTGGATTGCCAACACCTTCTTCTATCTGATCGCCTTCGTCGCTGTTGGCGCTGCGCTCAAGATGGTGACCACCTCAAACGTCGTGCATGCCGCCCTCTATCTCCTGGTGGTTCTGTCCGCGGTGGCTGCAACCTACGTGATTCTCGGCGCCGAGTTCGCTGCGGTAACGCAGGTGCTGGTCTATCTGGGTGCCGTGATGGTTCTGCTCCTGTTCGGCGTGATGCTCACACGGGCCAAGATCGGTGCCGAGGACGACCTCGATCACGAGCAGCGCTGGATCGGTGGCCTCGTCGCCGTCGGCATGCTCGCAGTGATGGGATACTCGCTTCTTGAGGCCTACGGCTCCACGCAGCTTCCAGCCGACATGCAGCCTCAACGGGTTGGACCCATCTCCGATGAGATCTTCAGCACCTACATCGTGCCGTTCGAGGCCTTGTCGGTGCTCCTGTTGGCTGCCCTCATCGGTGCCGTCGTCGTAGCGAGAAGGGATTAGAGAATGTCTCTTGTTCTCCTCCTCGCCGCCGTCCTAGGTGTCGCCATGCTCGGAATCTTCGCTGTGGGTTTCATGATGAATCGGAAGGGCCGCTGAGATGTTTCTGAATCAGTTTCTGTTGTTCGCCGCCGTCTTGTTCTGCATCGGGATCTACGGTGTTTTGGCTCGTAAGAACGGCGTGCTCGTTCTCATGTCGATCGAGCTCATACTCAACTCGGTCAACATCAACCTGGTGGCCTTCGGGGCCTACAACCAAGATCTGGCAGGCCAGGTCTTCGCTCTATTCATCATTGCTGTTGCTGCGGCCGAAGTCGGCGTAGGTCTGGCCATCGTGCTGTTGATCTACCGCAACCGTCGCAGTATCGACGTGGCCAAGGCCAACCTACTCAAAGGCTGATCTGAGACGTGTTTGCCCTACTCGCAGCGGAAACCGCCGAAGCCGCCACGCATTCGTCGCTCTATGACAATGTGTGGCTGGTCCCTGGCCTACCGGCGTTGTCGTTTCTGCTGATCCTGTTTTTCGGTAAGAAGCTGCCCTTCAAGGGAGCCGAGATTGGGCTCGCCGCTGTTGGCGCTGCCTTCCTCTACGCCCTGATCACCATGTTCACCTGGATTGGTGATGTGCAGGACTCGGCCGCTCATGGCGACGAAGAGGAACACAGCCTCGTCGTCGAGGGGCTCTCCGTTGGGAGCCCCGTCACTGGAAGCCCCATCACTGAAAGCCCCATCACTGAAAGCCCCATCACTGAAAGCACTGCATCGGTGGTGCTAACCGCTGAAGACAGCCATGGCCCACCTCGTGGTGCCGCCATCGTCAACGAGGTCGAGTGGTTCTCGATCGGTTCAGCCAGCGGCGAAGCAGCCCATAGCGATGATGGTGCCGAAGACCACGACGAGGAAGCAGCCGACGACGGCCACGGCGCCTCCGAATACGGCAAGTACCCGATTTCGATCGGCACCCTTGTCGATGGCCAGTCGGTCATGATGCTGTTCGTCGTCACGCTTGTATCTCTGCTCGTCCATCTCTACTCCACCGAGTACGTAAAGGGTGATCGGCGCTACACCCACTACTTCGCCTTCCTTTCCCTTTTCACCGCCTCCATGTTGTTCATGGTTCTTTCCAGCTCCACGCTGCAGCTCATCGTTGGCTGGGAATTGGTCGGTGTTTGTTCGTTCGCCCTTATCGGTCACTGGTGGGAAGAGAAACCAAACTCCGACGCGGCTCTCAAAGCGTTCCTAACCAACCGCGTCGGCGACATCGGCCTGCTCATCGGCATGTCGATCCTGTACTTCGCCGCCGGCCGAACCTTCAGCATCCCAAGGATCAACGAGCTTGCTGTCTCGGGCGCAATCGACAAGAACACCTTGATGATTGCTGGCACCTGCCTGATGGCGGCCGTGATGTCGAAGTCGGGTCAGTTCATCCTGCATACCTGGCTGCCCGACGCCATGGCTGGCCCCACGCCTGTTTCGGCCCTCATCCACGCCGCCACGATGGTGGTGGCCGGTGTCTACATGATCGGCCGGCTGTACCCGGTCTTCTATATCGGCTTCGGTATGGATGGTGGCTCGCTCAACCTGATGGCGTTCCTCGGCGGGCTCACCACGGTGGGCGGCGGCCTGCTCGCCTTCGTCCAGCGAGACGTGAAGAAGGTCTTGGCCTACTCGACGGTGTCTCAGCTCGGCTACATGGTGCTGGCCCTCGGGGTCGGTGCCTACACGGCTGGCATGTTCCACCTCTTCACCCACGCCTTCTTCAAGGCCTGTCTGTTCCTTGGCGCCGGTTCGCTGAGCCATGCCTGCCACCACAGCTTCGACATGAAGTCCGACATGGGCGGCCTCCGGAAAGTCATGCCGGTCACCTTTGCCACCTTCGTCATCGGCACGCTGGCCCTCGCTGGCATTCCCCCCTTGGCTGGATTCTGGTCGAAGGATGAAATCTTGGCCGGTGCCGGTGTTTGGCCTGGTACCGAAGGAAACGGCACCTTCACCATTCCGTTCATCTTTGGGATCATGACGGCGGCGTTGACTGCGGCCTACATGACCCGAGTGATCTGGCTCGTCTTCTTCGGCGAGTACCGAGGCCATGAGCATCCCCATGAGAGCCCGAAGATCATGACGATCCCGCTCGTCATCCTGGCCACGCTGGCTGTGTCTGTCGGTTTCCTGAACATGCCTAGCCCCTTCGTGAAGGCCATCGGCTTGCCCGAGGGTTGGGCCCACCGCTTCGAAGACTGGGTAGAACCCGCCAGCGTCTCGACCTTCCCCAGTATCAAGCACGCCAATCCGAGCCTGAGTCTCGCCATCTTTGCCTCGTTCTGCGCACTCGGCGCGGCCGGTGCCGTCTGGATGTACTACAAGCGGCTCTACGCCAAAGACCCGATGGCCACCGAATACACGGCCGAAACCGGCAGCATCATGGCCAACGTGGCACCGCTGGCCATGGCTCACAAAGTTCTCGAGGAGAAGTACTACCTCGATCACCTCTACACCGACGCCATCGCCGGAGGCACAAAAGGCCCGCTGGCCCGCTTCGCCAACTGGACCAACCAAAACATTCTCGACGGTGTGGTCAATCTGGTTGGTCTGCTGTCGGCCGCGCTTGGCAAGTTCGTCTACCAGTTCATCGATCAGGGTGTGATCGACGGATCCGTCAATGCCACGGGCAAGTCAGCCTCAGGTCTTGGCGGGATCCTGCGAGGCGTCCAGAGCGGCCAGATTCGCCAGTACGCGAGCCTGATGTTCGGGGCGGCCGCCCTGATGGCCGCCGTGCTCATCTTCGCTGTTTAGTTTGATTTCTTCCCCGTAGCGGCGCTCAGGCGTCACCTCATTTGATTTACCTGTTCAAGTAAGTAACCAGTCAAGGACCATACATGCAGAGCTTTCTAGATTCTTGGGGTATCACCTCCATGGTGTTCGTGCCGCTTTTGGGCGCCTTCATCATGATGCTGATTCCTGAGAAAGAAGAAGAACTTCATAAGACGATCGCCTTCCTGGCCACCATCGTCTCGGCCGCAATCGGCATCCTGCTGCTGCGCAACTTCGACTACGACCACACCGAGCTCTTCCAGTTCGGCGTCGATCGAAGCTGGATCGACGTCATCAACGCTCGGTACACGGTCGGCCTCGACGGAATGTCGTTACCGCTTGTAGCGCTGACCTTGCTGGTTACACCGCTGGTCATCATCTACTCGTGGAACCACATTCCTGAGCCAGGCAACGCCAAGGCGTTCCTCATGCTCATCCTGGTGCTTCACACCGGCATGCTCGGCACCTTCGTAGCCCGAGACCTGGTCTTGTTCTTCGTGTTCTTCGAGGTCGTGTTGTTGCCGATGTACTTCATGATCGGCGTGTGGGGCGGCGAACAGCGCCTCTACGCCTCAATCAAGTTCTTCCTCTACACCCTTTTCGGTTCGGCCCTCATGCTGGTGTCGTTCCTGGCTCTCTACAAGCTGACCGGGGCCGAGACCTTCGACATCGTACGCCTGTCAGAGCTGGTCGCCGAGAAGGGCATCCCCCTCTCGACGCAGGTCCTCGTCTTCGGCGGCATGTTCATGGGCTTCGGTATCAAGGTGCCGATGTTCCCCTTCCACACCTGGCTGCCCGATGCTCATACCCAGGCGCCAACCCAAGGTTCGGTCATCCTGGCCGCTGTCTTGCTGAAGCTAGGTACCTACGGCTTCATCCGCATCGCCCTCCCGATCCTGCCCGCAGCTGCGGTGGAGTGGGCCCCTTGGATCGGCCTCCTGGCCGTGATCGGCATCATCTACGGAGCGCTCGGCTGTCTGGCGCAGACCGATATGAAGCGCCTCATCGCCTTCTCGTCGGTGGCCCATATGGGTTACGTGATGCTCGGTATCGCCACACTCACCGATTTCGGTATCAATGCTGCCATCTTCGGTATGGTCGCTCACGGTCTGATCACGGGCATGTTGTTCTTCGTGGCCGGTTCGGTCAAGGAGCGCTACCACACGCTGGAGATCGCCCGACTCGGTGGTCTCCTGGTCCAGGCCCCGAAGTTGGGCTGGATTCTCGGTATCACAACGATGGCCTCGCTCGGCCTACCTGGCCTCGCCGGGTTCTGGGGCGAGTTTCCCGTCATCCTTGCTTCCTATGATCCCGCCCCCGGCTTGAGCGACACCCTCTTCCGGGTGTACATGGTGATCGCCGCCATCGGTACCGTGCTGGCTGCTGGCTATCTGCTGTGGCTGCTCCAGCGCACCGCCTTCGGCACACCTTCCGAAGAGTTCAAGAACGATCCCAACATCCATGACACCGTCTTCACCGAGTGGGTTGCCTGGGTGCCAATGCTTATTCTTATCGTCGTTCTCGGGTTCGTTCCGAGCCTGATCTTCGACGTGACCGACGGGCCTGTCCAGCTCATCAGTGACATGTTCGTGAATGGCGTCGATGGTTCGGCGCTAGGGGAGTAGACGTGTCGATTCTTGCCTCGCTGGCGCCAGCAATAGCGCAGACCACGGAGTTCGTGCGTCCCGCCATCGACTGGCATGCCTTCGCGCCTGAACTGGTGCTGTTGGCATGGGGTGCCTTGGTAACCGTCATCGACCTGATCGGTGGCGAGCGAACGCGCCGGTTCATGCCATCACTGACCGGCATTGGGTTCCTTCTGGCCATGATCCCGGTTCTGACCTTGTGGAGCCAGAACGACGACCTGCCGCGCGTCTTGTTCGACGGCGCCTACATGGTCGACCATTACTCGCTGGTGCTCAAGGGCATCTTCCTGGTCTCGGCCTACGTGATCGTGCTGTTGTCGAGCAACTACATGGCTGAAGGCGACTACTACGACGCCGAGTACTATCAGCTCATCGCAGCCTCGGTTCTCGGCATGCTGGTGATGACCTCAGCGAGGGACCTCATCTCGATCTTCATCGCTCTCGAGCTGATGTCGATCCCGGCCTACCTCATGGCCGCCTGGCGTAAGAGCGACCTCAAATCCAACGAGGCCGGTCTGAAGTACATGCTGATGGGTGTCTTCGCCTCGGGCATCCTGCTCTACGGCATGTCGCTGCTTTACGGAGCGGCCGCCGATACGCGCCTGGTCGAGATCGCCGATGCCATCGACACCGGCGAGACCACACCGATCTTCACCCTCGGGGTGCTTTTCACCATTATCGGTTTCGCCTTCAAGGTCTCGGCTGTGCCTTTCCATACCTGGGCCCCCGATACCTATGAGGGAGCGCCGACACCACTCACCGCCTTCCTGGCCGTTGCCTCCAAGGCTGGTGGCTTTGTGGCCCTGGTCAGTGTGGTGCTGTTCGCCTTCCCTCACCAGTGGGAGATTGCCGAGCCGGTGATGTGGATCTTGTCGGCCTTGACGATGACGGTCGGCAACCTGATCGCTCTGCGACAGACGAATATCGTGCGTATGCTCGCCTACTCGGGTATCGCCCAAGCTGGCTACATGTTGGCGCCGCTCGCCGTCTACTCAAAGGTGCCGGATCTCGCACAGTCGTCGATCGTCACCTATCTGCTGATCTATGCGGCCATGAACCTCGGCGCCTTCGCGGTGGTAATCATCGCGGCCCGCAAAACCCGTTCTGGCGACATCGAGAGCTATGGCGGGATGTTCCGCTACGCCCCTGGCATCACGGTGGCGATGACGGTCTTCCTCTTCTCGTTGACCGGCATTCCGCCGATGGGTGGCTGGTTCGCCAAGTTCCAGATCTTCAACGCTCTACTGTCGGCCGAAACCACCGCTGCCACCGTGCTGGCCATTATCGCTGCAGTCAACTCGGTGATCGCTGCCTACTACTACCTGGCGATTGCCAAGCAGATGTGGTTCTTGCCCGCCCCCGACGGCGATCACTCACCGATCGTGGTTCCGCCCGCCCTTATGGCGGCGGTTGCCATCACCGTCATCGTGACGATCGCCACCGGTTCGGTTGGTGTCGGCCTTGTCGGCGACGCCACAGACTTTGTCGAACTGCTCGCTTCTCCCTGAGACTAGGCCTGGGCTTCATCGTCGCGTCGTCGTCCGCTGAGTAGCCACATCCCGCAACCGGTGGAGACGAGGATGAGGCCGAGGCCTCCCATTCGCCACGCCTCGCCGCCGGTTCGCGGTAGGCCGAAGGGCAGTAGGGCTGGGGCCGGCAGTGTCAATGGCGTTGCCGACGGTTCGCCGGTCGGGTCGCCTCCGTTGACCGAGAGCGCGTTGACCGTGCCATAAGGACTAGCACCGGTCGCGGTGGCTTCGTTTTCGAGATCATCTCCGCTGGCGGGGCGTTTGACGTCGACCACAAGGGTTATGGCGGCCTGGGCGTCGACGGCCATGGTGTCGGTTGCGGCCAGCAGGTTGATGTCTGCCATCCCGTTGAAGGCAGCGTTGGTGGTGAGCACAGAGCTGGACACGCTGACGACGTTGAAGTCGGCGCCAACCCACTGCGCTTGCAGGTCGTCGGTGACGTTCACGTTGCGCAGCTCGATTGGTCCGGTGTTGGCCACGATCAGTTCGAAGGTGGTCCGGAAACTGCCGTCGCTGTTGGCTGTCGGTGTGCCGACCACCTGTTTGGCGACGGCGATCATCGGTTCAACAGCCAAGGCCAGAGGGGTCGGGCTCTCGGCGGCAGCGTCACCCGTTCCCTCAGGGTCGGGGTCTGAGCCGTTGACCGAATCATCTTCAACGGCTGCTCCCGTTGGGTCGGTACCGCTGATCGTGGCGTTGTTCTCGAACTGGCCCAGCTGCTCTGGAATCACCGTGATGGTGAGATCGATGGTTGAGGTTTCGCCGACGGCGAGCGTGTCGCTGCCCGCCAGGAGGCCGATGTCGGTCAGGCCGTCGTAGCTGGCGCTTGGCGTCAGAGGCAGGCTGGCTTCAAGCGTGTCGACGGTGACCTGCACGCCAACACCGAAGGTGGCGTTCAGGTCGTCATCGATCTGTACGTTGGCGATGTTGACGTCGCCTAGGTTGGCGGCGACGAAGGAATAGGTGAGCGTAAAGCTGCCGTCTTCATTCAGGGTTGGGCCGGAGCTGATCTCCTTGGCCAGACCGATGATTGGGTTCTGACCGAAACCGACGGTGGTCGGGCCTGTCTCAGCGCCGGATCCGTCGCCATCCGGGTCGGGATTCGAGCCGGAGATGGAGTCGTCTGAAACCGGGGTCCCGTAGGGGTCGGTGCCGGAAGCGGTGGCCACGTTGTCGTAGGGCCCGGGCAGGGCGATGGTGGGGGTGACGGTGATGGTGAGATCTATGGTCACCGTGTCGCCTGGTGCTAAGGAATCGGTGCCTGCCAGCAGGCCGGTGTCGCCACTGCTCAGTCCATCGAAGGCGCTGTTCACCGCGTAGGTTGAGTCTGCGCTCAACGAATCGACAACCAGCGTGGAGCCGGCGCCATAGGTGGATTCAACGTCGTCGTTCAGCTGGAGATTTGAGACGGTGACCGTGCCGAGGTTGGTGGTTACGAACTGGTAGGTCAAGGTGTACGAGCCGTCACCGTTGTTGATCGGACCGTCGGTGATGGCCTTGGCGACACCAAGTTCGGAGACGAAGGGCAGCTCGAAGGCGGTAGGGGTCGAGTTGTTTGATGGGTCGCCATCATCGTCGGGGTCTGCGTCAACCCCATCGTTCGAGGTGTCTTCCACCCCTGCGCCCCATGGGTCGACACCATTCGCAGTGACCGAGTTTTCGAATGGTCCCGGAAGCGGAATGGTGGAGAAGACGGTGATGGCCAGTTCGATCGTTGATGACTGGCCTGGTTCAAGGGCGACAAGGCCGTCGACCAGGTTGATGTCGCTGGCGGTCAGGCCGTCGTAGCCGGCGTTGGCCACGAGGGGCGCTGAGGCGGTCAGGGCGTCGACAGAGATCGTAGAGGCCGAACCGAAGACGGCTTCCAGATCATCGGGGACCGCAACGTCGGCCACGATCACGTCGCCCGTGTTGGCTACGGTGATGCTGTAGGTCAAGCTCATGGAACCGTCTGCGTTCAGAACCGGTCCGTCGGCGATTGCCTTGGTCGTCGAGAGCTCAGCGGTGGGAGCGAAGCTGACGGGGGTAGGCACGCTGTCGTCGCCGGGGCCGTCGGCGCCGGGATCGGGGTCGGAACCGTCGGTCGAATCGTCGCTAATGCCAACGCCATAAGGGTCGTTGCCCGAAGCGCTCGCCGTGTTGTTGTAGGTGGTTCCGAAGTTGTCGCCCGGCACGGTGTCGCCGGGGATGACATCGAAGGACACGGTCACGGTGCAAGACTCGCCAACCGCTAGGGCTAGGCCAGGCACGATGGTCGGATCGAACAGGTTGCTGTCGGACACGCCGGCGTCGTAGAGCGGGTTCTCGAAGCCCTGGCACGGCCCGACGTCATCGGCATCAACCGTGAGGTTGGCGAAGATCGAGGCTGCTCCGAAGGTGGCGAGCAGATCGTCGGCGACTTGAACGTCGGCGAGGTCGACGTCGCCGCTGTTGAGGACCACCATCGTGTATTCGATGCCGACCGTACCGTCGATGTTGAAGGTAGGTCCGGCGCTGAGCGCTTTCGCCAAGCCGATCTCCGGGTTGTAGCCGATGATCGAATCGGCGGTGTCGGCCGCGGCCACGGTGAGGGTCGCAATGCCGGGCGCGTGGCCGGCGGCACTGGCCGTGTTGGTGTAGGTCGTTTCGGCCGGTAGCTCAGCAGGGGGAGCGGGCGGCATCACGTTGAAGGCAACGGTGATCGTACATTCGATGGGTGTGTCGGGATCGTCGGGATCTTCGGCGGCTCGAAGCGTATCGGTACCGACGAGCAGGTTGATATCGCTCGCTGGGTCGCCGTCCCACGCTCCGTTGGCGGTGCACGGAGCGGTAGCCGTGACCGTCTGAGCGGTGATGATGGATCCGGTACCGTACACCGGGATCAGATCATCGATGACGGTTAGGTTGGCGATGTCTAGGGTGCCGGTGTTGGCCACAGTGATGCTGTAGAGCAGGTCCATCGAGCCGTTGGGCAGCAGAACCGGGTAGTCGGGCTCGAGTGTCTTCACGGTGCTCATGGCCAGCGTGAATTCACCATCGACGATCGTGATCTCGGCGGTGTCGCTGGCGGCCAGGTTCTGACCGTAGGGGTCATCGCCTGCGCCATCGGCAGTATTGGTGTAGGTCTGGTCGCCGGAGGCGGGCGGCACAGGGTTGAGCTGTCCGATGGTGAGCGAGGCCGACAGGGTTACGGTGCAGGTCTCGCCTGCGTCGAGCGTGTTGCCGGCGTCGAGCATGGCCACATTGGTCACGCCGTCATAGGTGGCGTCGAGGAGGAAGCAGCCGGTCGGGTCGGTGACCAGTGTTGGCCCGGAAACGATGTCGGCCACGTCGTCGATACCAAAGGTGGCCCGCAGATCATCGGCGATCTGCACGTTGGCCAGGTTGACGATGCCGGGGTTGTGCATGGCGATGTCGTAGGCGACATCGAGGGTGCCGTCGGGGTTGACCTGCGATTGGACGGCGCTCTTCGTCAGTTCGAGTCCGTTCGTGTAGCTGACGTCGCTCGTGGTCTGGCCACTGTCGCCAACGGTGTTGCCGTAAGGATCGGTGGAGGTTCCGGCCGCTGTGTTGGTGTAGGTTTCAACGTCGGGCGAAACCGCAGGCGAGATGCCAGCGTTGATCTCGTAGGTGATGGTGAAGACGCACACGTCGAGCGGTGCGAGGGTCAGGTTGCTGTCGGCTCCGCCCGCTATGAGCTCGATGGCGCTTGCGGATCCAACCCCGGCATAGGTGCCGTTCTCGAAGCCGACACAAACGCTGTCGGCGACAATCGAGCCCGATACCCATGTGGTCCCGGCGCCGAAGGTGGTGGCAAAGTTGTCGACCAGCTGGACGTCGTAGAGGTTGACATCACCGGGGTTTGTAACCGTGACGGTGAAGACCCCTTCAAGGTCACCGTCGGCGGTGACCGTCGGCGGTGTTGGCGCAGCCTTCGTCACCGTCATTTGAGGGTTGGGACCGAAACTGACTGGGGTCGGGGAGGTGTTGCCGCTAGGCCCGTCATCTTCAGGGTCGGGGTCGTTTCCGTCGACCGAGTCGTCGTTGACCCCGTTGCCGTAGGGGTCGGTTCCCGAGGCGACGGCGGTGTTGTTGTAGGTGGTGCCGAAGTTGTCGCCGGGCACGGTGGCGCCAGGCGTGACATCGAACGACACCTCAACGGTGCAGCTCTCACCCACAGCCAACTCGGCTGTTCCGTTGAACAATTCGGTGTCGTTGGCACCGGCGGTGTCGCCGCCATCGAACGAGCTGTTCTCGAATCCTTCGCAGACTCC
>CAKZXA010000092.1 GCA_937922045.1 uncultured Acidimicrobiales bacterium
ATCGCCACCGGTCGTGCCGGCAGTTTCTCCACCATCGCCATAGCCAACAGGCTGAGTCTCGGTCACCGAATAGCTACCAGGACGGAGATCATCAAAGAGATACGAACCATCAAGCCCGGTTGCCGTCGTTGCCTCAACCACGCCACCCAGATCATCAACACCACCCAACGTGAGCGTTGTATTGGCAATCGGGTTACCAAAGTCGTCAACGACACTGCCCGCAATCGACGACGGGATCAGCTCACCAAAGTCGTAGTCAGTTCCGTCGGTGTCTATGCCCAAGACAAGCGAGATGGCATCGTTCACCGTGGCGTCGCCACCCTCACTGCCGGGATCGTCGATCCCGTCGAAGTAGTCGAGCGGCTGGGATTCTGTGATTGTGTACGCTCCGGAAATCAGATGATCGAAGAGGTAGGTGCCATCGGGGCCAGTGGCTGTGACCACCTCGACTGGGGAGCCGAGATCGTCTCTTCCAACGAGCGAAACCGTCACTCCTTCAAGTGGAGCTTCATCGGTGTCGGGCTGACCGTCATTGTTGAGGTCTACGAACACAACACCGGAGACCGAGCTTGTCGTCTCGTCGAAGTCGTTGCCGGTGCTCGCTGCATCCGGGGCCAGCACGATCCCTGAAATAGTGTCGTTGATCGCTACATCGCCACCGGCCGAACCGGCGGTCTCTCCACCATCGCCGTAGCCGGTTGGCTGGGTCTCCGTCACCGTGTAGGTGCCAGGGCGCAGGTCGAGGAACGCGTAGTCACCATCGGCGTTGGTAGCCGCTGCGTCCTCAACGACGCGGCCAAGGTCATCGACACCGGTCAAGGTGATCGTGGTGTCCGGAATCGGGATGTCGAAGTCGTCGACCACCGTTCCAGAGATCGACGTGGTCAATACTTCAGCGAAGTCGTAGCCGACCGCATCGGTGAAGGCCGAAAGAGCGATGGCAGCAATCTCATCGTTGGTTGTCGTGGCATCGCCACCAGAGGTTCCCGCTGTGTCACGGCCGTCTATGAATGCGACAGGCTGGTCTTCGACCAGGGTGTAGTCACCAGGACGTAGACCTTCGAACACATAGGAGCCATCGGGCCCGGTATCGGTTGTGATGTCGACCACGGCCCCGAGGTCGTCGGTGCCAGTCAAGGTGACCGCCACGCCTTCGATGCCGTCGCCGTCGAGGTCAAAGATGCCATCGTTGTCGGCATCGTAGAACACGGAGCCAGCGATGCTCGACAATCCGAGTTCACCGAAGTCATAGTCGGTGGCGGCCTCGCCGGCTGGCAGTGGTATCGCCGAGATCTGGTCGTTGATCGACGTAGCGTCGCCTCCGACCGAGCCAGCATCGTCGATGCCATCGATGTGTGAGGCTGGCTGGTCCTCGACAAGTTGGTAGTTGCCCGAGACCAGGTTCTCGAAAAGATAGGCGCCATCGGTGTCGGTGGTGGTGGTCTCTTCGATGATGTTGCCACGATCATCGGTGCCGGTCAGCGTCACGGTGACGCCTTCAATACCGACCTCGGCTGCGTCGACCTGACCGTCGTTGTTTCGGTCTTCGTAGACGGTGCCCGAGATAGAGCCGGTCACCTCGTCAAAGTCGTTGCCAACACTTACCTCAGCAACACCAACCGCTATACCGGAGATCACATCGTCAACAGAATCATCGCCACCGGTCGAACCAGCAGTCTCGCCACCATCGCCATAGCCGGTTGGCTGGGCCTCGGTCACCGTGTAGGTGCCAGGTCGCAGACCATCAAAGAGATACGAACCATCAGCATCGGTAACAACCGTCACCGGCACGATCGCGCCCTGATCATCACTACCGCTCAACGTAATCGACGCACCCGAAATCGGATTACCAAAATCATCAACAACCGCGCCCGCAATCGACGACGGCAGCAGCTCACCAAAATCGTAGCCTTCGATGTCCTCATCGGCGAGCGTTATAGCGCTGATCACATCGTCGCCAGCAGTGCCGCCACCTGTTCCGGCGGTGTCACGTCCGTCGTTGTAGTCGGCTGGCTGCGCCTCGGTCACCGTGTAGGTGCCGGGTAGGAGCGATGCGAACGTGTAGGTGCCGTCTGCGTCGGTAGTAACGCTGACGTCGTAGGTGGTGCCTTGCACATCGGTGCCGGTAAGGGTCACCTCGACACCTTCGATTCCAGCCTCCGTAACTTCGTGGACGCCATTATCGTTGAGGTCTTCGTAGACGGTGCCGGAAAGGGCAAGAGGAACGAGTTCCCCAAAGTCGTACTCGACGCCATCTTCGCCACCGCCGAGAGCGATGGATGAGATCTGATCGTTCACCGCGGATGCGTCGCCGCCAGCGGAGCCAGCGTCTTCAGAACCATCAATGTAGGGAGCGCCGGGCTGGGTCTCGGCAACCGTGTAATCACCAGCAGGCAGGCCGGTGAAGGTGTAGGTGCCATCGGTGTCGGTTGTCGTTGTCACGTCGTAGGTGGTGCCGTACTCATCGGTACCGGTGAGCGTGATCTCAACACCCTCTAGCCCTAGCTCGCCGACGTCCGGTTGGGCGTCGTTATTGTTGTCGACGAACACCGTGCCAGAGATCGACCCTGTCAGTTCTGTAAAGTCGTTGTCGGTGCTGTCTTCACCAGCGCCGATCGGGATAGAAGCGATGACGTCGTTGGCGGAGACATCGCCGCCGGTCGAACCAGCCGTCTCGTCACCATCGCCATAGGCGGTCGGCTGGGTCTCGGTCACGCTGTAGCTGCCTGCGGGAAGACCCTCGAAGAGGTAGTCGCCGTTGGCGTCGGTTGTGGTGGTAGCCGAAACTGGGCTGCCGTCGAGGTCGGTCCCGCTAAGCGTCAGCTCAACATCGGGGATCGGGTTGCCGATGTCGTCGACCACCGACCCGGCGAGAGAGCTTGAGATCTCTGTGAAATCGTAGTCGGTTGCGGCCATCCCGGCGCCAAGCACAACAGCGCCGAACGTATCGTTGGCGATGTCGCCAACACCTTCGGTACCGATAGCGTCGGGCCCGTCGGCGTAGGTTGCCGGTTGGGTTTCGGTCACCGTGTAGGTGCCGGGCCGGAGGTCACCGAACACGTAGGTTCCGTTTGTGTCCGTGTTCGTGGTAAGCAAAATTGGATAACCCTGATCATCGGTTCCTACCAGTTCGATATCCACGTTGGCGATTGGATTGTCGAGATCGTCGACGACGGAGCCAGCGATAGAGGCCGCGGCCAGCTCACCAAAGTCATAACCGCTCGCCGCGGTGTCGTCAGCGAGCACGATGGCACTGATCTGGTCGTTGACGCGTATGTTGCCGCCTGAAGAACCGGCCGTGTGGACGCCATCAAAGTAAGCGACCGGCTGGCTCTCGGCAACGGTGTATGTTCCGGGCCAGAGGTTGTCGAAGACATAGACGCCATCGGTATTGGTGGTGGTGGTGATCTCAACCGAATCACCGACGTCGTCGATTCCGGTCAGCACCAGAGTTACGTTTTCGATGCCGACGTCACCACTGTCGATCTGGCCGTCGTTGTCGGGGTCGACGAACACGGTCCCGGAGATGCTCGAGTTCGGGAGTTCACCAAAGTCGTTATCGACCGAATCCTCATCGGCGCCAAGGGTGACCGTGTGTTCATCGTTGGCCGTGTTGCTGGCCGAGGTGCCTGCGGTGTCGATGCCATCGTCGTAGCCGACGGGTTGGGTCTCGGTGATGACGTAGGTGCCTTTGGGAAGGTCGGTGAAGAGGTAGCTGCCATCGGCGGCGCTGGTGGTGCTGAGGTCGTAGGTATTGCCGAAGGCATCGGTACCGGTCAGGGCCACCTCCGCATTCTCAATCGGGCGATCACCAGCCGGCTGGTCGTAGAGCCCGTCGTTATCGGAGTCGGCGTAGACGGTGCCAGCGATGGAGCCACGCTCGGGCACAAGCGCAAAGTCTAGGCCGGTGTCGTCGGTGCCGGTGAGACTGAAATCGGTCGTGGCATCCTGGCCGCCGTCAGCGTCGTAGCCCGCGGTGTAGCCTGCTGGCGGGGTGATCTCCACCGAGTAGTCCCAGGGTGGCAGATCATCAAAGGAGTAGGAACCGGCGTCGTCGGTCGTCGTGGAGTCGAGCACGATACCGTCGGCGCCGGTCAGCGTGACAGCCACATCGGCTACGCCAGGTTCGCCGGAGCCTTGGACGCCGTCGTTGTTGGCGTCGACCCAAACCTTGTCGCCCGCGGTCTGATCGCCAACACACACGGTGAAGCCGTTGACCCGAATTGCGTGGTTGTTCGAGACACCCGTTTCGTTGCCAACCATCGGTGCCGCGAAGTTGTCGGCGTTCCAGGTGCCACCGAGGGAGGCGAGCTTAGTGTCTTCGGCGGTCTCGTCGTCGGGACCGTTCGAGTAGCCGAGCGAGACGCTCGTCACCGGAGCTACCGTCGCCAGGTAGACGATGCCACCGGGATCGGCAGGCGAGAGGTTTCCGCCGCCGCCGGCGCCAGTGACATAGGGTCCACCGGCGACGGAGAACTGTCCGTTGGCCGCGTCGTTGAGGGTGATGACCGGGCGGGTCGGTGTTCCGGTTGTACCACTGAAGGCGACGGGGATGCCGCTGCGCTCGGCGGTGAGGAGGATTTCGTCCTGGAAGCTGTCGTGAGGGTTGGCGTTGTACGCGTTGTCGCGCCCGATGTCGTTGGGGAAGACGTCGTAGTCGACACCCACAAAGTCGATGTCACCGATCGACATGTCGGGGAGAAGAACCGGAGCGGTGAAGTCGAAGGCGAAGGTGACGACTTCGTCGGAGTCCAGCGAGTTGATGACCCACGTCAAGTAGCCGTTGCCGTATACGCCGTCGGTCTGGGTGTAGAGAGGGCCATCCCAGTTGGCGTCAGCGGTTGGAACGTTGATGAGCGGACTGTTGGGATCCTCGTTGCGTTCAAAGGGATCGTCCACCGTCATCACCATGTCGACACCGGTGGAACCAAGAGGATAGGTACGGGTGTATCCGGTGTCTTGGTTTCCTTGGGGGATAGAAAACCCGGAGGCACCCCAGACGAGCTGCTCTTCAACCGTGCCTGTCGGGCAGTGCGACGAGGCTCCAGCTGGCTGAACATCGGTCGAGCCGATAGCAGTGATCATTCCAGCCACAAGGGCGATTGCGGTGAGGATACGTCGCACGGGGCCACCTTTCACATTGAGTTACTAACCTCCTTCCTCTCGGCCACGATGATCGACTGCTGAATAACTGAATAGGAAAAACGCCCTAACGATGTTAGGACGTTTCCTCCCTGTGGCGGCCACTGCTGTGTGCTGGACCTACCTAACTCGCTTTGGGTGAGATACCGATCGGCTTGAGGTGACCGGCCTCGGCGATGCCGTCGACCAGCGGTTGGAGAAGATCACCGAGACGGTTCACTTCGGCATCGTCGAAGCCAGCCCAAACCGGAGCCGAGACCTCGTTGGTTCTGGCCTCCAAGGCCTCGCGACGAGCAGCGCCTTCGGCGGTCAACGTTTCCTCATCGCTGATCCAACCATCGGCGGTCAGGCGAGCGACGGCGGCATCCCAAACCTCGTCCGGCCATGCCCGACTGGCCTTGGTGAAACCACCCTTGAGGGCGTGGCTGATCACCGTGCACTCGGCACCGGTCAGCGGCTCGGCGATGAGGAGACCGATGTGAGCGTCACCTCGCCATTCGCGGATAATGGTGACGAGCTGCCAGAGTCGAACGAGCTTGTCATCGGCGAATTCTGATGCGTCGAGCAAGGCCATCGCTGCCTGGTTGCCAGCGGCCAACGGTCGACCCTCCCACGTCAATGCATCGACCGAGCGTTGGGCCAGGGCGAGCGCCTCGTCCACCTCGGCTTCGGTGAGGGCGTCACGGCAGGTGGCGTCACACACCTCGGCCACGGCCCGCCAGCGCGCCAGCTGCATCTGCTCGGCCGTCACCGAGTCCCACACACCATCCATGGCTGGGGCCACAATCCCGGGGCTGAAGTTGTAAAAGGTAGCGGTAACCATCTCGGTCGGCAGAGGCCCCATGGCCGCAGTGCGGGAGGCGAAATAGCCGCCACGACCTTCAATGCCTTCGGTGGCGTAGGAGGCACCGGCCTCCGGGCAAAAGTAGATGAAGACATGAAAGCCGGTGGTGATCGAGTGAAGACGGGCAACGGTTTCGAGACTGACAGGAGAGCTTGCAGATGTGACCATGAGGGCACGTTAATCGAGCGGCTTGCTCACCAGAAAGTTCGTGAGGAAATGATTGGCCCCCAGCACGACGAGCAAGCAGGGGATGATGACGACGATGTTGCCACTGGTCCATCCCTTGAGCGCTATAGACACCACGACGGCCCCGACCAGAAGAGCGGCAGGCGAGAACGGCCAGTCGGCCTTGACCCCCAGAAGGGCGCGCCGCTCGATGCGAGCAAGTTGCGCCACGATGAGGGCGAGCACAACGATCGAGGCCGCAACAAACGGCAGCTTCATCAGCCACCAGCTCATCGAACCGGGAGTGTCCGAAGCGAGCAGGCCGAGCTGATCGAAGATGCCGGTCACAGCAACCCCTGCCGTCATGTGCCACAGATAGATAGTCATGGCCACCCCGTTGGCCGCGACCACAGCGGTCCAGGCCCGGGAGTTTCGTTCCAACCAGCGGGTCACTCGCGGTGCGTACACGATGGCAGACGCACTCTGGGCCGCGCCAAACATCAGCAGAGCCAGCGTTGGGGGATGGGTCGGACTGTGGCTCATGCCAGGAAGGGTTGTGGCAAGCTGGTGTCTATGGCCGAGCAGGTACTCATAACCTCTCTCATGCGAGCGCTTTCCCTCTTTCGGTGGGCGACGTTGCTCGGCGCCTGGCTTGGTCTCATCCTGAGCCGCACCCACCTGATCCATCCCTGGTGGGCTCTCGCCTTACTGGTGATCACCTCGGGATTCACCTTGACGCTTCACGTCTTGGGTCGGACCGACCCAGGCCGCCTGGTGAAGACCGAGATTCTGCTAGCCGAGGTGGCTCTCGGTGTTGCCCTGCTCGTGGCCGACGGTTTCGTCTATTCAACAGACAGGCCGCAATCGCTGCCCTGGTCATGGCCAGCGGCCGGAATCGCTGCGGTCGGCATCGCCCGCGGCGGCCAATGGGCCTTGGGGGTCAGCATGTTGATCGGCATCGCCAGCCTCAACACCGAGATCGTATTGCTCGAACGCTTCACCGGCACTTCCCAACTCCCGCTGGCGCTCTCAAAAGTTGGGCTCTGGCTCCTCGTCGGCGGTATCGCCGGCCCCTTGTCCGATCGGCTTCGTAGCGCCGAACGGGTGATCTCGGTGGTCCGAGCCCGCGAAGAGGTGGCTCGCCAACTGCACGACGGTGTCCTCCAAACCTTGGCCGTGGTGCAGCGCCGTTCCGGCAGTCCTGAACTGGCTGCGCTGGCCCGCGATCAGGAAAACTCGCTACGCGCCTATCTCTCCGACGACCGTCTCAAGCTCAGCCCCGACACAAACGACGTCGCCCCACTCGACAGCGACACTGGAGCGGCCACAGCCACGGTCGAGGGGTTGGAACCGACGCTGCGCCACGTAGCGGCCCACGCTGAACGGCTCCACGAACTCCAGGTAACCGTCGTCGTCGCCGCCGACTGCCAGGAGCCGACGTCTCACAGATTGGCGGCGCTACGCGGTGCTGTTGGCGAGGCCCTAACCAACGCAGCCAAGCATGGTCAGGCTGCTAAGGTGACCGTCTACGCCGAGCCAGCTGACACACCATACGAGCTGTTTGTTTCGGTCAAAGACAACGGAGCCGGTTTCGACCCAGCAACGGCGGTCGAAGGAATCGGGATTGCACGATCGATCAAGGCCCGCATCCATGAGGTCGACGGAGAGGTACTGATCGCCAGCCGTCCCGGGCGAGGCACGGAGGTGCAACTATGGGTGTAAAAGAACAAGGTCATGTGCGCATCGTGGTCGCCGACGATCATGAGATCTGGCGAACCGGCATCAAGAAGGATCTCGGCGACAACTTTCACGTGGTGGGCGAAGCCGCCACCGCCGACGAAGCCATCGAGGTCATCGCTCGCACCAAACCCGATCTCGTGCTCACCGATCTCCATATGCCAAACGGCGGTGGTCTCGCCGTAGCTCGCGCCGTGGCCGAGACAGTTCCCGTCATCATGCTCACCGTGTCCGAAGCCGAGTCCGACCTGTTGGAGGCGGTTGCGGCTGGCGCCGTTGGCTACCTGCTGAAGTCGACCGGTTCCGAGGAATTACGACAGCAGCTTTGGAAAGCGGCCAACGGTGAGCCCGTTTTTTCAGCCTCACTCGCCGCCTTGGTGCTCACCGAGTTTCGCCGGCTTCACAAGAAGGCGCCCGATGGTGAAGGTATCAGCGATCGAGAGCGTGAAGTGCTCCAGCTTGTGGCGCGAGGCCACTCCTACGGGGAGATCGGCGAGGAGCTGCACATCTCCCCTAAAACGGTGGAGAATCATGTGCGCAACATTCTCAAGAAGCTACAGCTCACCCGCAAGAACGAGCTGATCCGTTACGCCCTCGATCACGGCATCGACTAGGCCCCCGGTCAATGGATTTTGCCAACTATCAAGCAGCGGCCGCTCAGACGCAGAGCGTGGCCCCAAACGACGCAGACCTAGGCCTCCTAACCCGACTCATTCTCGGCCTGAACGGGGAGGCGGGCGAGGCGGCCGAACATCTGAAGAAGACACTGCGCGACGATGGTGGCGTGCTTACCGATGAGCGTCGGACCCTCCTGCTCAAGGAGCTGGGCGATGTGTTGTGGTACGTGTCGCAGTCGGCGGCTGCGCTCGGCTCGAACCTGGAACAGGTAGCCGAGATAAACATCGCCAAGCTTGCTTCTCGGGCCGAACGCAACACCATCGGCGGCTCCGGCGACAACCGCTAGAACAGCTCCACCGTTACCTAGAACAGCTACACCGCTACACAGCTACCGATGGCAGCACGAAGTTGTAGGTGGCGAGCCAGTGCATCGCCGAGGCGGCAACCACGAACACGTGGAACAGTTCGTGGGTTGAAAATACCCGCGGCCAAAGCTTTGGCCATCGGCTGACGAGCAGTACCAACCCAACCGTGTAGAGCAGGCCTCCCAAGAACATCAGGACGACCGCTTGACGTCCAGCGGCTTGAGCCAGTGGGGTCATGATCGGCAAGGCCATCCAGCCCATCAACACCATCAACGAGAACGAAAACAGGTGCCGCTCCATCGAGCCGAGCAGGCGATGGCCAACGCCGACAAGCGCCATACTCCACACCACAACCATCGCCAGCCAACGCCACCCACCGTTCAAGATCAGCACGGCTACCGGCGTGTAGGAGGCAGCGATCAGAACGAAGATCATCGAATGATCAAGCCGTTGCATGCGCTGTTTCCACCGGTGCTGCCACGGGATCGAGTGATACAGCGAGCTCGTCGTGTAGAGGGCGACCAGGCCGGCACCAAACACGAGAACCGCCGCCTGGGCCAGCGATGTAGGCGCCCGGAGGAGAAGGAAGATGGTCCCGATCACAGACGCGATAGCGGCACTACCGTGCAGGAACCCGCGTACCGGGTTCTGCATCCGGCCCAGAGTCCAGCGGTCTACTCGATCGTGGTGCATCACCGGTCGCTCGCCTGAAAGGCCTCATCGACCGGAACCTTCAGGCCATTGGCGAGCGCATTCGTCTGTGCTGCCATCGCCACCACGGCCAGAAGTTCGGCGTACTGATCATCGGTCATACCTTTAGATCGGGCGGAAGCGGTGTGAGAATGAATGCAATAGTCGCAATTGTTGGCCACCGACACTCCTATATAGAGCATCTCCTTCACGAGGGGGTCAAGCGCCCCCGGTGCCATCACCTCCTTGAGCCCGTCCCAGATACGGCGAAGCGTCGCTGGTTGATGGGCTAGCGCCTTCCAGAAGTTGTTGACGTCGTCGACGCCGCGGGCCGCCTTGATCTCGTCGATCACGGCCTGCGCCTCGGGCAACATCTCGTCGTAGCTCAACAGGGAAACGGTAGACATCCGCTCATGCTAGAGCAGATGGAACACTCGGCTGCCAGCTGCGATTCTTCTGGGGGACAGCACCCTCAGGTCGCATCTTGAGGGCCAAGTAGGCCAAACTGGCCGCTATGGATTTTGATCTCGACCAGACCGATGCTCTTCTCTCAACCACGCGCGCTGTACGCAAACGCCTCGACTTTGAGCGCGATGTACCAAACGAGGTTCTGTTGGAGTGTCTGGAGCTGGCGGTGCAGGCACCGACCGGATCGAACCGGCAAGGCTGGCGTTGGATGGTGGTGCGCGATGCCGACAAGAAGGAAGCGCTGGCCGAGATGTACCGCCGGGCTGGCGGCGACTATCTGAAGCAGGCTGCGGCCGATGCCGACACCGGAAGCCAGACCGGCCGAGTGCTCGACTCAGCGAACTTCCTGGCTGAAAAGTTGGGCGAGGTTCCGGTTTTGGTGATCCCCATGATCGTAGGTCGACTCGAAGACCCGAACGTCAACTCAGCCGCAGGACTTCTCGGATCGATCATCCCCGCCATGTGGAGCTTTCAGCTCGCCCTTCGCAGCCGGGGTCTCGGGAGCTGCTACACGACCTTGCACCTAGGCTTGGAAGCTGAGGCGGCTGAGCTGCTCGGCATCCCACCCCATATGACACAGGCCGGCCTCCTTCCCGTGGCCTACACCAAGGGCACCGACTTCAAGCCAGCCAAGCGGCCTCCGGTTTCGGAGATCACCTACCTCGACACCTACAAGAACCCGATCGTCTAGACCCCGACCATCGTTATCCACAGTTCTCATAGAGGAGCACACGTATGCAGATAGGTATTTTCGGTGGCCCAATCGACGGCACGGGTCTGAGAGGGCTGGTCGACAAGATGCAGCAGGCGGCCGACGGTGGATTTCACACCTATTGGATGTCGCAGATTGTCGGGCACCCCGACTCGATGACACTCATCGGTGCCGCTGCTCAGCAGGTCGACGGCATCCGGTTCGGAACCTCCGTGGTGCCTACCTACCCGCGTCATCCAATGGTCATGGCCGAACAGGCGCTCACCACCAACCTTCTTTCGGGTGGCCGATTCAGCCTCGGCATCGGGCTCTCCCACAAGCCGGTGGTCGAGGGCATGTGGGGGTACTCGTTCGACAAGCCGCTGAGGCACGCCCGCGAGTATTTGGACGCTCTGCTGCCCCTTGTCGCCGGTGAAAACACGAGCGCCAGCGGCGCCACGATCGTGGCCCGCGGCCAGGTAACGGTCGACACCGACCGGCCGGCCGTCCACATCGCCGCTCTCGGTCCTCAAATGTTGCGGCTCGCCGGCAAGCGCTGTGATGGAACGATCACCTGGATGACCGGGGCCAAGACTCTGGGCGAGCTCACCGTTCCGACCATCAACGAGGCCGCAGCCGAGGCGGAGCGTCCAGCACCGGAGGTCATCGCCGGTATGCCGGTGTGGGTTACCGACGACGTCGACCAAGCCAAGGCCAACGCGGCCAAAACGTTTGAGATCTACGGCCAGCTTCCGTCGTACCGGGCCATGCTCGATCGAGAAGGTTTGCCTGGCCCGGCCGAGCTGGCCATCATCGGCGACGAGGCCACGTGCAAGGCTCGAGTGCAAGAGCTAGCCGCAGCCGGTGTGACCCACTTCGCTGCCAGCGAGTTCGCCAACAACGCCGAAGATCAGGCGAGGACCCGGTCCTTCCTCACATCAATGTTGTAGACGGCGTGTTCTCGTCACGCCACCTAGCATGGGTGGGTGACTTCTGCCCTGAGTGATCTTCCGGTTGAGGAAGTAGTACCGGAGCTCCGGGTCGCCCTGGCCGAAGGTACGGCGGCCGTGCTTGTCGCGCCGCCCGGGTCGGGCAAGACGACGATCGTGCCCTTGCGGCTCCTCGACGAACCGTGGCTGGGTGACCGCAAAGTCCTGGTGCTCGAACCGAGAAGGCTGGCCGCCAGGGCGGCCGCCCACCGGATGTCAGACCTGCTGGGCACCGAGGTTGGTGGCATCGTCGGCTACACCACCCGCGACGACCGCTCGACCAGCGCTACGACGAGGATCGAGGTGGTGACCGAAGGCATCTTGACGCGGCGGCTGCAGTCGAACCCAGAGCTCGCTGACACCGGCATCGTCATCTTCGACGAGTTCCACGAGCGCAACCTTCAAACCGATCTCGGCTTGGCCTTCGCTCTCGATGTTCAAACGTCGATCCGTCCCGACCTCCGCATCCTGGTCATGTCGGCAACGGTCGACGCCGAAAGAATCGCCCGGGTCCTCGTCAAAGACGAGAAGGGAAGCGACGGCGAGCGATCGGCGCCTGTCATCACATCGGATGCCCGCCAGCACCCGGTCGACGTTCGATGGGCCCCACCGAAACCCCCTGGTGGGGGCAAGCGGCGACGAGGCCCAGCGGGCCACCACCGCTTCGGGATCGATGAGCACATCGCCAACCTCATCCTGCAAACCCTCGACGCCGAACTTGGCGACATCCTGGTGTTCCTGCCCGGCATGGGGGAGATCAACCGGGTTCAACGCCGGCTGGAAGGGGCTGGCGCCGCGGCCGAGATTCATCGTCTTCACGGCAGCCTGCCACTCGACGAACAACATGCCGCCATCTTCCCGTCGAGCTCGCCGGTGCCGCGGCGCAAGGTTGTGCTCTCAACCGACATCGCCGAGACCTCCCTCACCGTTGAAGGGGTTCGGGTCGTGATCGACTCGGGTCTCACCCGCTCCCCTCGTTTCGATGCTCACACCGGCATGACTCGACTGCAGACGGTGTCGATCTCCAAAGCATCTGCCGACCAGCGCTCGGGACGGGCCGGACGAACCGAGCCCGGTATCGCCTACCGGGCGTGGTCCAAGATCGACCATGGCACCCGCAAGCCCCACACACCGCCGGAGATCACCCAGATCGATCTGGCCTCGCTCGTCGTGGAGCTACGAGCCTGGGGGGTACGCGACCCGACAACCCTTACCTTCCTCGACCCCCCGGCGGCCAAGGCATGGGACGAAGCCATCGAGCTGCTCACCGCTCTCGGGCTGCTCACCGGGGCTGACGATCCCTTCCCCGGATCGCTCACCGATCTCGGTCGCACCGCCATGAACCTGCCGGTGCATCCCCGACTCGGCCGCATGATCGCCGATGCCGACGACGGCGATCAATGGCTTGCCTGCATCTTGGCCGCCCTGATCTCCGAGCGAGACCCTTTCCGGGGCAAGCCCTCGGAGGTGCCAACCGACCTTGCCCTACGGGTTGGGCTGGTCGATCGCAATGCTGACGGCCCACAGGGTTTCGGCTACCCGAATGCCGATCGACGCACCGTCGACCGAGTACGTCGAGTGGCGAAGGATCTCGCCCGCCGGGCCAGAATCGGTGGCGCCGATCGGGCCAGCACCGACAACACTGGCCGCACGCTGGCCCTCGCCTTTCCCGACCGTCTGGCCATCCGCCGAGGCACGGCCGGCCGGTTCCAACTTCGCACGAGAACCACCGCCTGGGTGCCGGAAGGAGACAGTCTCGCCAGCGAAGAGTTTCTGGTTGCCGCCGATCTCGATGGTCAACGCAAAGACTCACGTATTCGCCTGGCCGCCGCCCTCGATAAGGACGACCTCCTCGATCGGTTCGCCGACCAGATCGAAGCCCAAGTCACCCCGGTGTGGGACGGCGACAAGCTGACGATCAAGCGAGAATCACGGCTTGGTGGCGTGACCCTGGGATCGCATCAGCAACGGGCTGAGCCGGGCGAACAGACCGCCGCCCTCATCGCCGACCGTCTCGCCTCCGACATCACGCGCCTCAACTGGTCGGATCAGCGCTCGGCCATACGGCATCGAGTGAACCTCCTGCACCGAACGGTAGGCGAGCCGTGGCCCGACTGGTCCAACTCGACCCTCGCTGCCTCGGTCGAGATGTGGATGGGACCAACCCTGCTTGGCGTCATCGGCATCGATGAAGTAAACCGTCTTGGGCCCGATCGAATCCTGGAGCGAACGCTCGACCCCCGGTTGCGAGGTGATCTCGACCGACTCGCTCCCACCCATCTCGAACTGCCTTCGGGACGACGGGTCGAGATCGATTACAGCGGCGACGAACCCCAGGTTTCATCCCGGGTACAAGACTTTTTTGGACTAACCGAAACACCCACGATCGGTGGACAGCCAATCCTGGTCGAGTTGTTATCGCCAGCCCAGCGGCCCGTGCAACTCACCCGTGACATCGGTGGCTTCTGGCAAGGCTCGTGGCACGACGTGCGCAAGGACATGGCGGGCCGATACCCCAAACACTCCTGGCCGGAAAATCCCTAACCCACCCTCGGACGTGCTCGGGAATACTTACGAGCGGTAGCTGGCGTTGATATCGATGTAGCCGTGGGTGAGGTCGCAGGTCCACACGGTTGCCGATCCGTCACCGACACCGACATCAGCTCGGACCGACACTTCATCGTTGCGCAGATGTTCGGTTGCACGTTCTTCGGAGTAGCCGCCCCGCACCACACCGTTCTCGGTGACCTGTTCGTCACCGATCCAAACAGTCAGCCGGTCTCGGTCGGCCTGCTGGCCTGCCTTGCCGACCGCCATCACGATGCGACCCCAGTTGGCGTCCTCGGCAGCCAGTGCTGTTTTTACCAGAGGGGAGTTCGCTATCGATCGGGCGATGATCGCCGCGGCCTCATCATCGGCGGCGCCGGTGACCTGCACGGACACGAACTTGGTGGCGCCTTCACCATCGCGCACGATCTGCTGAGCCAGGTCGAGTAGCACCTCGTCGAGCGCAGTGGTGAACGCGTCGCCAGCGGCATCGAGGCCGACCCCCGAAGCACCGGTGGCGAACAGTAAGACCGTGTCGCTGGTGGAGGTGTCGGAGTCGACGGTTATGCGGTTGAAGCTGCGATCGACCGAAGCGCTCAGCAGCTGCTGCAACTCGTCGGCTGGCACGGCGAGATCGGTGAAGACGAAGGCCAGCATGGTGGCCATGTCGGGGGCGATCATGCCGGAACCTTTGGCGATGCCGACAACCTGGGCACCGGAGGTACCTACGGGTCGGGCCGAACCCTTGGCGAACGTGTCGGTGGTTCGGATAGCTCCGGCCGCCTTCATCCATGTGGCTGGCGATGAGGCGGCAACACCGGCGATAAGGGGCGAAAGCGCGGCGGCCAGCTCGTCGTCGGGCATCGGTTCACCGATCACACCGGTGGAGGCGAGGTAGACGTCGTCGGCCTCGATGCCAAGCCCGCTCGCTACAACCTCGGCGGTGAGGGCGACGGTGGCCTGTCCGAGCGAGCCGGTAAAAGCGTTGGCGTTGCCAGCATTGCAAACCACTGCCCGGGCTGAGCCGCGGTCGATGATCCGGCGGCACCAGTCGACGGGGGCCGACGGGCAAAGGGAGCGGGTGAACGTGCCAGCCACCGTGGTGCCTTCGCTGAGCTGGGCCAGCATCAGGTCATCACGACCCCGGTAACGCAGCTCCCCGGCGTGAGCCGACAGCTGGACGCCAGCTACTGCCGGCAAGGTGGGAAAGGATGCAGGGGCTAGCGGTGATACCGGTTGATCTGACGTCATCGGAATTGCAAGCCGTGGCTAGCTGCCAGCGGCGGCCTTCACCGCCACCGTCGACTCGTTGCGAATATCGATCAGATCGCTGGAAATCTGCGGCGGGATCAAGTTGATCACGTCGGAACCGTCGTCGGCCGACTCGAACCGCATCATCAGTTCGCCCGAACCGTCGGCTCCGTTCTCCACGACCAGCCGGGCCGCTCCCGGGGCCCGGGATGCTGTCGCCAGCATTTCCTGAGCGATCCGCACCACCATGAGGCGCCGTGAGGGTTCCTCGATGATGTCGGCTTTCCATTCGACGGAGATGAGGGCACCAACATCTTCGCGAAGGGCGGCGGCCTCGATCTCGATGGCCTTGCGGGCTGGATCATCGGTGGTCTCGAAAGGACTGGTGTCACCGATGGGATTGATTGCCACGCTGTTGCGCCACAAGCGTTCGGAACGAGAAACTTCGAGCTGCCAGAGCATCGAGGCATCGTCGGTGACCGGGTCGACGCCTTCGCCTGGTTGACCAACGACGACACCGGGCCGAGCCGCCATGGTCACGATCCGCTCTTCGGCCTCGAGTAGTTGTTGCTTCAGCTCATCACGCTCTCCGCTGAGAGCATCGATCTGCATGGCTTGAGCGTCGGCCAGCTCAGTCCGCTTGCGCAGCGCCTCGTTTGATTCGGTGAGCTTCGTGTCGTACTGCTTGACGCTGGCCTCAAGCGAGGAGCGTCGAGATTCCAAATCGGAGGCTTCGGCTCGAGCTGTGTCTCGTTGTTTGGCCGTTTCACTCAGCTTGCCTGCCGTATCTTCAAGCTGATGCTGCACATCGTCGCGTTCGCCGAGCAGGCGCGACGCCTTCTGCTGACCCATTATCGTGGCTGCCGCGAGGCCAACCGCGACAACAGCAAGAATGATTACAGCAACCGTCATCTCAACCACCTACCTGCGCGGGATGAGCCTGAGCAGGCAATCCCGGTCGGACCTCGGACCTCGTGATGAGTCTAGTCCCCAATGGGGTTCGTATCGCGTTAGGCGAAGTCGACCGTAATGCCGCCGAAGGCTCGTTGGGAGCCAGGCTGGTTGGCACCGGCCGCTTCGCAGGTGATTCCGGAGAGGCCCTCGCCCCGCCCGTCGGCTGGGGCGACGAAACGGATAGTGGAGCCGCTGAGCTCGATCTCGGCCGCCCCCTCGGAAGTCGAGGATGGAGGAGCGACACCGAGCACATCAGCCCATCGAGCCGCCATGCCAGCGGGGTCTTCGGCCTGAATGGTTGCCCCGATGATGACTCCGGCGTCGGCGGCTGGCGGGTGCGACTTCCAGGCGGGACCGCACCAGGGCCACTCCCCCCATGTGTCGGTTACGTCGATCGAGACGATGGCACCGCCAACGTCACGCGGGTGCAAATGGAGCCCGGTAATGCCTGGGGTCACGGCCTCATAGACGATACGAGCGCCGTGGTCCTCGATGCGTTGACGGGTGGCGGGCAGATCATCGGTTTCGAAGATGGCCATGTAGCCGCCATCGCCGCCACGCTTTTCCAGGAGCCGGCCGGCCGTTGTGCCATCTTGGGTCGGCACCACAACCTCCAAAAACGTGTCGCCGAGCCGGTACAGCACATTGTGGAGCCCGAACTCGGCGACACCTGGATCTCGGTAGCACACCGAGGCACCGATCGCTGCTTCGATCTGCTGTTCTGAGGCGTCGAGGTCGGCGCCGACGAGGGCGATCTGTCGTAGTCGAATGGCCATCTCGGAAGTGTAGGATTCGCCGCCGCCACAGGCGAGTTGGGACGACGCCCTTGGTGGCTCGTCGGCCCTTATCGGGGGCCAATGCCGCGGCGAATGTGGTCGGACTTCTTGCCTCGGCCAAAGCGTTTCCAACCCTTGCCGTTCTGCTGGCCAGCACCCTTGCCCGGCTTGTTCGTCGTGCCAATTGTCGGGGCCACGGATCCACCGCCCGACCCAGATGTCGTTGGGGTCGTGGTCGAAGAGACCGGCCCAGGCGTTGACGGCGCCACCGTGGAAGGGACCGTGGTCGACGGCACCGCGGTTGAGGGCACAGTCGTTGAGGGCACAGTCGTTGACGGCACAGTCGTTGTTGATGACAGGGTCGACGGTGAGGATGATGTTGATGACGGTCCCGTGGTTGGCGCCACGGTGGCTGACGTCAAGGTGGTTGAAGCGAATGTCGTCGAGGTCGATGTGGAAGCGACTGCTGAGGTGGTTGGAGGCACGGCGGTCGTCGGGGTAGATGCCGTCGTCGTGTTCGACGATGAGGTCGGCGGCAACGTTGTGGTCGTCGATCCTGGATCAGGTCGTGGATCATCATCGGTAAAGGGAAGGTCAATCAGCTCAAATCCTGTACCGGGGCCTGAACCGGCGTCGGCCGTTCCATCGAGTGGCCCCTGAAACATGGCCCGGGCAACGATGACATCGCGGTCGGTGGCGGCATCGCGACTCGACGGCCTGGAGACGAGATTCCCGGAGACATCGACCACCGGCGCAACCATGCCAGCATCGGTGTAGGAGTCGATACATGCCGCAGCGCAGCCCCACACCGTGTTGTTGATGATCTCAACCCTGGCATGGGCCGGATTGCCGAATCCGTAGGCCCAGTCGGCTGGCTCGTTGTCTCCGTGGATCTGGATGTCATGGGTCCACGGCCAGCTTGATTCAGGGCTCGTCGCAATGTTCCAGATCGTATTGTTGCGAATCGTGGTAGGACCGTGGGCAACCGCGATCGCTTGGGCGTAGTGAAGCCCATTCGACACGTTCCAGATCTTGTTGTTATCGACCAGGTAGTTGGCCGGGCCCCAGTCATCCTTGTTTAGTCCGAGAGAGATGGCACCGCCGTAGTACGGCGTAACGTCGTGGATGTAGTTGTCGACGATGGCGACCTCGCTGGTATAGCGCTTCACGTCGATCCCCTCGTTCGACGTTTCGAAGATCTCGTTCGCTTCGATACGAACGTTGTTGGTGCGGTCGGAGGTTCCGCCTGAGCCGGTGCCTACATAGATGCCTTCACCGAACTCGGGGGCGTGTTGACCCGTCTGGTGGATTCGGTTGCAACGAATCGTGATGTTCGACGAAAAGCCGTCGATCTGGTCGTTGTAGAAGGCCTGGGCCACGATGCCTGCATGCCCGGTTGAATGCACATCGTTGTATTCGAACGTGATGTGATGGCTGTTAGCGGCCAGCATGCCGAACGTTCGGTTGCGAACCTCGAACCCTCGGATCATGACGTGTTCCCTTTTCGCCACGTAGACCGCAGGCTTCAAGGCCGGGTCGAGCGGATCGCCGTAGTCGACTATGGGTCGAGCCCCGTCAGCAGCCTGGATAATGATCGGCGCGCTTGGGGTTCCGTTTGCGTGGCCGAGCGACTCTCGAAACGCCAACTCGCTGAACGTGCCCGACGCAACGTTGATCGTGTCGCCGGGCCGTGCCTGGGCGAGAGCGGTGTCGAGCTCGGCTGCGGTGCGGACGGCACGAACGACACCTCCGGCTGCGGGTGGCAGCGGTTTGTAGGCTGCGCATATCGGGGACGCCTGGGTGGTGCCAGCCTGCACCAACGGGAGCGGCACACCGAGGCCATAGCCGACGAGACCGCCCACCACAACGGCGACCAGCACGGTGGAAGCCAGTAGGGCTAAACGGGTTTTGGCCGGACGGTGCCGGTCGATCGCCAGCGACATTTGCATCTCCGGTTCTTCGGTACGGCCCTTCAGGACCGTTCGAAAAACGTTTCGACACTGAACTACCCAGCCTTGAGAACTGGTTGACGAACCGGCTTGTTCCTAGTGGTTCTGTATGAACACACCCGCCACCGGGGCCAATGAGACGACGGCGAACCCGCTCATGGCTGCAGCTTTGCCCTGACATCCCCCAGCAACTCGATCGATCGCAGGGCCGCGTCCTGGGGCACGCTCATCGTGCGAGCCACGATGTCGTCAACCCCGATCGAGGCGAAAGCGGCCAGACGTTCGGCCACCTGGCCGACACCGCCGAACACGAGCACATCCTCGGTCAAGCCGCGATAACCGCTCTCGATAAGAGCAAGCGCGGTCGATCGAGCGCCAGCATCGGTGTCGGCTACGAACACGTCGCGACGGAGGCATACCCGGGGTGTTGTGCCATGGTGGGCGCACCGCTCCCGATAGCGCGCGATGGCTTGGGAAAGATCGTCGAGGCGGGCACCGGGCGAGACGTACCAGGCATCTCCCTCCCGCGCCGCTCGCTCCAAGGGAACCTCGCCCATACCAGACCCGATCCACCACTCGACCGGACGGGGCGGAAGCGGGGCGATGCTAGCACCGGCCGAACCAAAGACCTGATGGAACCGTTCATCGTCTGCCGTGTCGCCGGCCAGGAGGCTTTTGATCATGGCGATAGCCGCATCGGTGACGTGGCCGCGGGTGCGGAGGTCGGCGCTCAGAGCGGCAAAGTCGGCGGCACCGTGGCCGATGCCGGTCTGCACGATAAACGGGGCGTCGGTCATGGCGGCCAAGGTGGCCACCTGCTCGGCGGCGAGAACCGGGTGCCACAAGGGCAAGAGCAACAAGAGCCCGATAGGTCGCGCAGCCGCCCCCTCGGTAGGCCAGTCGGCCATGATACGACCGATCATCGGCACATTCTGCACATAGTTAGACGGACCGGTGGCGTGGTGGTCGCCAAGCGAAAGATGGTCGAGCCCGGCCGCGGTGGCGGCCCTAGCCCGCTCGAGCACGTAGGCGACAGCATCGCCCGACGACACGGTCGGGTGGCTACTGGAAAGGCTGATACCGAGTTGCATGATTTTCCTGTTCTAGCGGGAAAGCCCGTCGATCTGGTTCTGTTTGATCGCCGCGGTCTGGCCTTGGATCATGAGGAAGATGGCCTCACGGGCTAAACGTTGGCCGTGATGGTCAGCCACCACGGCACGGCCCCCTTCGCCGGCTACGAGAGCGGCCGTCATACGAACCGTCAGGGTTGAAAGGTCGGCGCGGGCCGAGGCGAGTTCGTCAGTGCCCGCAGTGTCGAGTCGATGGCGGATCTTGGCTAGCTCGGTTTCGAAGGGGCGGCCGAGTCCGGCCTCGTCGAGCAGACGACCGGTGCGCTCGGCTATGCCCAGGCCCAGCGAAGCGTTCGAGCGCAGCCCTTTCCGATAGTCGGTGCGCCACTCGCCGTACCGCTGCACCAGACCAACCCGCTCGGCCGGTACGTGGTGCTCGATGAACTCGACGGCGTAGGTCGACGAAGCGTTTACCGCCGAGAGCTTGAGACGACGCGCCCGCTGGCTGACCGACTCGACCGCGTCCACCAGCATCCAGACCACGTCATCTGTACCCGAGGACTCATCGACATGCCGGGCGGCGACGGAGGTGACGTCGATGTAGCCCCAACCGGTAACCCAGGGCGCTGTCCCGTTCACGATCCAGCCGGCGTCGGGGTTGGTTGGATCGACGGGCCGGGCCGAGATGACGACGGTCGGGCGGAGAAGGTGCGCAAAAGCCACGCCGGCCTTGATCTCACCCCGGCAAAGCGGTTCGGCAAAACGATCGTGGAGATCGCCGGTGTGGCGCGACGCGAGGCCGACCGCGCCCTGATGTTGAACCCAAACGAAACAGGTGGTGAGACAGCCGCCAGCCAACGCCTCGATGATGGCGAGCTGCTCATCTCTTGTGGCACCGACCCCGCCAAGCTCGGTGGGGCCGGTCAGGCCGTAGAGGCCCTCGGCCGCCAGCAGCTCAAGCTGGGCTCGGGGTAAATCATCCGATGAATCGACCTGGTTAGCTTGTGGAAACAGACTCTCGTCGGCTAGCCGTTGGGCCTTGTCGATAGCGGAACTCACGGATCAAGTGTCGGCCCGACCGTGCGTCAACGCAAGTCGTCTCGTCCTGTCATCGGCTCCACTGTCTCCCTCCTATCCCTCTACTATCAAGACATGCAGCACGATCGGTACGGACTGGAACTCACCACCGACTCAGCGGACGCCGCAGCCGCCTACGGGGAGGGTGCTGATCGGATGCTGGCTTCCCGCCCGGGAGGCGTCGCCCTAATGGAAGAGGCCCTCGCTATCGACCCTGGCTTCGCCCTGCCCCATGTAGCCCTATCTCGGTCCTATCAAATGGCTGGCCAACGAGACGAAGCCATAGCGTCGGCCGATCGGGCCACAGCACTAGCCAGCTCTGCGACCGAACGAGAGCAAAGCTACGTCGCTCTCCAGCATCGCCTTCTGAGCGGCCCGGCCGACGAAGCACTCGGTTCTATCAAGTCCCATATCGCTCACTACCCGCTCGACGCCATGGCGCTAGCCCCGGCCAGCAGTGTTTTCGGCCTGATCGGCTTCAGCGGCCGCATCGGTCGCGAGTCTGAACAGCTGGCCTTGCTTGCGCCCTTGGCCGAGCAGTACGGCGACGACTGGTGGTTCAAAGGTGTGCACGCCTTCGCTCTGGTGGAAACCGGGCGATGGGTCGAAGGCCGCGAGCTAGTGGAACGGTCGCTCGAGCTGAACCCGCTGAGCGCCCACGCCGCCCACATTCAAGCGCACGCCTTGTATGAGGCTGGCGAAGACATAGCCGCCATCGACTTCCTCGGTGCTTGGCTCCCCGACTACGACCGCTCCGGTTCACTCCATTGCCATCTGTGGTGGCACTACTGCTTGCTTCTGGTCGCTGAAGGCGAAGCCGAAAAGGCTTGGGCCGCCTTCGATGCCAACGTGGCCCCCGACGTGTCGACCAGCCCGCCGCTCAACATCTTGTCCGATGGGGCGTCCCTCCACTGGCGAGCCAAACTGGCCGGCCACGAGGTTGGCGAGAAACGCTGGAACGATCTCCACCACTATTACCAGGAGCGGTGGCCGGCGCCGGCCACCTTTGCCGATGCTCACGCCTCCCTCCCGATGGTCGCTCTTGGCCATTTCGACGAACTCGATGCCCACATTGCCGAGGTCGAACGGTTGCAGGCCGACGGCAAGCTGGCGGCCGGGACCATGGCGGTGACGATGGCTAAGGCCTTCCGGGCCTACGCCGAGGAACGCTGGAGCGATGTCATCTCCACGCTGCAGCCCCACCTTCACGAGGTGGTTTGTATAGGCGGGAGCCGTGCTCAGCGAGACCTGGCACTTAACACGGTGCTCGCCGCCTACGAACGCGACGGCCGCTGGGACGAGGCCGAAGCGCTGCTCGGCACCGTCACCGATCGTCGACCAAACCACCCGGTAGGGCAAACGAACTAGCTCTGGTTGCCGCCCTGCAGGGCAACGCAACACAGCCAAGGCCAACTCAAGTCGAGGCACCGCTAGGTCGATCCAAAGCGGAAGCGACCAAAGGCTGGCCTTGGCATGCAATCCCCTCTCGTAACCCGCTCTTCGATCCCCCGCCTCGCCACCGGCGCCCGTCGATCGTTGATCGTTGATCGTGGCTCTCTGTCTAATCCTCGTCCTAATCCTCGTCGCCTGTGGCGAGACCGTTCAGGTCGCCGAAGCCAATGGCGCCTCAGAGGGTGAAGCTATCGCTGTCGATACGACGACGAGCGGAAACACGGCGAGTTCGGCAGCCTCGTCATCGCTGTCGCCTACCGGATCATCGGTGCCGGCGTCTACCACGCCGACGGGCTCCTCTTCGTCAACGTCTGCCAGCAAGTCAACGTCATCGAGCACGGTGGCGTCGACGAGCTCTTCTTCTACGCCAACCACGACCGCACCTCCACAAACGTGTACCACCGCCGACTACACGGTCACCTACCCGAATGATTGGCACACCGCCCCAACGGCCTACACATGCCGCCTCTTCAGCCCAGCACCGATCGACATCGCCACCGAGGCCGAGTTCCGCTATGAGGTCGAACTCCACATACTCGACCGGGATTTCACCGACGCCATAAACGGGTTTCCGGGGACGGCCACCATCGTGAGTGATGTTGGCGCAACAGTGAACGGTCAGGTGGCCAGGACCATCGAATACACCACAAACGGTGATTACCCAGGTCCGGTCCACAATCGCTACGCCTACCTGGTCGACCTTGGCGATCGCACTCTCGTGGCCGAGGCCAGCGAATACCTCGACGGCTCCCAAGCCACCCCCGACTACACCGCGACCAAGGCCACCGTGGACCAGATGATGCGGGACATCACCCTGGTGTTGGGAACACCATCGGCCAAGACAACAACGTGCACCGCCGACCCCAACCTGGCCGGGGTCGCCATCGCCAGCGACGCCGGGTGGGACCTCGACGGCGACGGTGCCAACGATTTGGTCGAGCTGCTCGACGATCCCGCCACCACCACCGGTTGGCTGCGGGCCACGCTCACCGGAGGGGGTGTGGCGTCGGGTGCGATCAGCTATTTGGAAGACCCGTCAACCGCTCCCGCCCCTCTCACGCTGAAGCTCGCCGATCTCGACGCCGGAAACGGAGCCGGGCTACCGGAAGCCGTGTTCGTCCATAGCTTTGGCGCATCGTCGAAAAACCATGGCGTCATGTACCTCGACGGCTGTCAGTGGAAAAACCCGGCGAGCGACCCAACCCACGGAGAACCTGCTTTAGCAACCTTCGCGGTGGCAACAAAGAGCGGAGCCTGGGGCTGCGAGTTCGGCGCCCACGGCGAAGTCGAGATCACCGCCTCTCAGCGAGAATTCGGTAGCGACCCGAACACACCAACGGCGTGGCGTGACGACTACTGGCGATTCTCCAACGGAGCCTGGCAACGAGTGGATGGGATCGACTCGACCACCTCACCGGGAACGAGCGCCCCCGCGGTCAGCGCCCCCTGCCCTTTCGCCTAGAGCTGGTGGTTCGCCCCGCGACACCTCGTCCCGCGACACCTCGTCCCGCGATATCTCGGCCGCCTCCGACATCGACACAACCGCTGAAACGTTCCTGCCGGCTATTGGTTCTTCGGTAGTTCGCTGAAGGGCGTGGTGCGATCGGGGCCTGGTTCTTTGGGTAGCCCCAGGATTCGTTCGCCGATGATGTTGCGCTGAATCTGATCGGTACCGCCATAGATGGCGGGGGCCGAAGCGTAGAGGGCAATCTGGGCGATCGATGGGTCGGTGTTTGAGGATTCGCTGGCCAACATGCCGTCGGCCCCGATGGCCTGAAGGCTCACATCGCGGAACCGGCGATGAATTTCGGCATCCATTAACTTGGCGATGTTGGGCTCGCCCCCGGTGCGCTGCGATTTGTCTCGGGCCCGTTGCAGGTTCAGTCGGTTTACTCGAAGTAGGGCGTAGAGCCCGATCAGCTCTTGACGCATCACCGGGTCGGCGGTGCGACCGAGCGAGCGGGCTACCTCCAGATACTGGTTGAACAGACGCATACCGACGCCGGGAGCGTGCCCGCCACGTCGTCGTTTCTTCGCCCCCTCAACGAAGGTGCCGACCAGTGTTTCAAAGTTGTTGGCCTTAGTGCCAGGCGCAGCGATAACCGCGCCCGATGAACCGGCCCCGATCGAAGAGCGTTCGAACATGAGCGTGGTGTTGGCCACCCGCCAACCGTCGCCGCGTTCGCCGATCATCGAGTCGGTGGTGACCACGGCGTTGTCCATGAACACCTCGGAAAAGAAGTTGCGGCCCGTCATCTCTCGCAGCGGCCTCACCTCGACCCCGTCTTGGTGGAGGTCCATGGCGAAGTACGACATGCCCTGATGTTTGGGTTGGTCGGGATCGGTGCGAGCGACGAGCATGCCCAGGTCGGCGTGGGTGCCTTGGGAGGTCCAGACCTTCTGACCGGTCACGTGCCACTCATCGCCGTCGGGGTCGGCCCTGGTTTGGAGTCCAGCGAGATCTGAACCGGCAGCCGGTTCAGAGAAAAGCTGACACCAAGCCTTGCGACCATTCAGAATCTCGGGAATGTAGCGGTCGATCTGTTCCTGAGATCCATGGGCGGCGATAGTGGGAGCAGCCAGCATGGTGCCGAGACCAGGCGGCGGACCGACCACGTTTTTCTCAGCGAGCACACGACCGGCTCGGATCGATTGGGTTTGACCCCAGCCCTTTCCTCCAGCGTTCTCAGGCAGGCTCGGCGAGGCGTAGCCGGAGTCGGCTAGACGCTGCCACCATTCGCCCAAGGTGATCTTCGGGTCCCAGTTCTCATCGACCCAGGCTCCTACTTCAGCTTCGATATCAATCTCTGGCTTCGGGTCGGCCTTGCTCTCAGACATGCTCTCGGACATGGCGTCGAGAGTATCGCCTGCCTGGGCGAGACGCCTAGCCAGGCCGCAGCCATACACCGTCGAACCCGATACAGCGCAAGACACAATACAGATTCAGCAATACAGCAATATGGTTGAGGTCGCCCTCGACGGCGACTGCCTCTACTTGGAGAGAGCAGGCGACCCATCGATTCGGTACCCGGTCGTTTGGCCTCTCGGCACTGCGTGGCAAGAGGACCCGGCCGGCGTTGTCCTACCGAACGGTGACGTTGCCCTCCTCGGCCAGGTGGTGAACGGTGGTGGGGGCTACCACCAGCCCGATGCGGTGAAGCGGCTCGCCGCCCATCTACCTATTTATCGACAACGTTTTCGTGGGTGGTAGGTGGAAACCTTGTCGCCTACGGTGTGGGCTATGACTTCGCTCTTTGCCGAGCCGTTGACAGACGCTGACCTCCGATGACCGCCATGAGCCCGGTGAGGCTGGCCACCACCGCCGACTTGGATGACCTGGTGCATCTCGGCGCCCAACTCTTCACCGAAGACGCGGCGGTTCACGACACTCATATCGACCTGACCTGGTCGGAGCGGGAGGGCCGGGATGACTTCGTTCGGCTCCTCGATGAGCCGTCGGCGCTCGTGCTGATCGCGGCGTTCAACGAGGCCGGCGCGGTCGGCCACCTCGTCGCCTACACATCAGCCTCATCCCCAACTCGCCTTCCGGTTACCTTCGCAACCCTGCGGAGCATGTACGTGATGCCCCACTATCGGCATCAGGGGATCGGACAACTCCTGGTTCAGGACTTCGTCTCGTGGGCGCGAGACAAGGGATGCGTGCAGGCTCACGTCTCCAGTTATGTCGGCAATGACCGGGCGCAGGATTTCTACCAGCGCCAAGGATTCGAGGCGCTGAGCGTCAGCCGCACGTTGAACCTGTGAGCCGATGAACAGAGCGGTGACGACGAACCCATGAACACCACAATCGACACAAGTCCGAACTAGAGTTCGACTCGTGGTTGCTGTAGCTACGAAACCGTTGGCGGATCAACCGTCGTCGGCATCGGCCGAGAAGGCGATGCTCGCCGCA
>CAKZXA010000093.1 GCA_937922045.1 uncultured Acidimicrobiales bacterium
CGCCAAGAGGGTTGCCCTCGTCAAAGCAGGAGAGAGCTCCGACCTTGCGGTAGAAGAGGCCACCGTCGGCGCCGCCAGGCTGATAACGAACTCGGGTCCAGATGACGGGCGTCGCCGTTGAGCGGGCGGTAGCGATGAGCGAAGCGGTGGCATTGAAGGCACCCTCGCAGTTGGCGTAGAGGGGCGAACCCTCCTCGGCGTAGGCCCGACATACGTCGACCACCAGCACTGCAGGTGAGGTTCCTGAACCCAGATCCTGGCCGAATCCCGAGTGTCGGTAGCTCGCCGTCAACTCGTCGTCGCTGGTTCCCACGAGCGCAGTGTAGGAGTGGTCTTGGGGTCGCTCAAGTTTCTTGGTTGGGACGACAGCGGATTGCCCCCGTAGATTTGGTCCATGGCCGATCTCTTGTCCGACGCCCGCCCAGCCTCGCTTCGCCACCTACTCGAGGGTCGCGAGGGTCCGGTGCTGTTGCCTGGATGCTACGACGCGCTCGGTGCCCGTCTGATCGAACGGGCGGGGTTTGACGCGGTGTACATGACCGGGTTTGGGACGGCGGCCTCCCTGCTCGGGCGACCCGATGTTGGCCTGTTGGGCTCGGCCGAGATGATCGACAATGCACGGCGTATAGCGGGGGCCGTTGCCATCCCGCTGCTGGCCGATGCCGACACCGGGTATGGCAACCCCATCAATGTCATCCATACCGTGCAGTCGTTTGAACGGGCCGGTGTGGCTGCGATTCACCTGGAAGACCAGGTCACCCCGAAACGCTGCGGGCACATGGAGGGCAAGGAGGTGGTGCCGGCGGCCGAGTTCGCAGCAAAGATTCGGGCCGCAGTCGACGCCCGTCGATCGGCCGACTTTGTGATTGTGGCTCGCACCGATGCGCGAGCCCCGCTCGGACTCGACGAGGCCCGGCGTCGAGCCGACGCTGCGGTGGAGGCAGGGGCCGATGTGTTGTTCATCGAGGCTCTCCAATCGCCCGAGGAGGTGGCGCTGGTGACGGAGGAGTATGCGAGCTCGGTGCCGCTGCTTTATAACTGGGTGGAGGGCGGCAAGTCGCCGTCGCTTACCTACGACGAGCTTGCCGAACTGGGGTTTGCCCTGATCATCATGCCGATCACGACGCTGTTGGCCGCCACCGGGGCGATGGTGTCGACATTGGCCGAAGTTCGCAAACAAGGAACGCCGGCAACCGTGGAAAGTGATCTTCCGAGCTTCTCAGCCTTCACCGACATTATCGGCCTGGCTGAGATCAACGAGTTGCAGCACCGCTACCAGTAAGCAGTGCACAGTTAGCGTGCCGCTGTCGGTACGCCGGGCAGGTGTGTTAGGTCGTCGCTGGTTGCAGGGCGGTCGCTAGTGCGCTGAGGCGTTCAGACCGGACTGTGAACCAGGCCCATTTCCCGCGCTGGTCGCGCTCGAGGATTCCCGCCTTCACCAGCTGAGACAGATGATGGCTGACGGTTGGTTGAGAACGTTCGAGTAGGGCTGGCAGGTCGCAGGCACACAGCTCGCCTGAGGGAGAAGCGGCCACGAGCGAAAGTAGGCGGAGGCGAACCGGGTCGGCCAGCGCCTTCAGTTGGCGGGCCAGATCGGCCGCCTCTTCTTCGTCGAGCACAGCTTCGGTGACCGGGCTACAGCAGAACTCCATGGGTCTAGTATGGCACAGGCAAGAAACATATTGACAATTGTCGATTCGAAGCTACAGTACAACGTATCGACAACCGTCGAAATGACTCGTTAGAACAACTGGTCGAAATAGATGTTCGCCCCCGAAGGGACTCACCATGGAAACCTCCGCTACTTCTTCGTCCTCGACTCCTGCGCCCCCTGCAGCGTCGATGCGTTTGCAGCTCGCTATCAACGTCGACAACCTCGATGCCGCTATCGATTTCTACTCGAAGATGTTTGACACCGCCCCCTTGAAGGTCAAGCCTGGCTATGCGAATTTCGCCATAGCAAACCCGCCGCTCAAGTTCATCCTCTTCGAAGGTGCAGGGGCCGACGGTTCGATCAACCATCTTGGTGTCGAGGTTGAAACCGCCGACCAGGTCGTTGCGGCCGAGGAGCGGTTGCGTGAAGCCGGATTGGAGACAACCGGTGTTGATGAAACCATTTGTTGCTTTGCGGAAAAGGCCGAGACCTGGCTCAACGCTCCCGACGGCAACCGGTGGGAATGGTATGTGAAGAAGGCCGACGTTGATCAGATGGACTTCGCTATGATTGGCGACTCGGCAAGCTCGGATACAGCGCCGAATGCAGGCCCAGATGTTGCGTTGTCTTGCTCCGAGTCCGTTTGCTGCTAGGGCTTTACCTACCGCGGGCCCTCATTGTTGCTCCAATGAGGCGCTCCTACAAACCACACCAATGTAGTTTAAGTTTGGTGTCTTGTAACTAGGTAATTTACCGTAAGACGTGCATCTCCGCTGGCTATAAGCGGAGCAATGGTATAGGTTATTAGCCACGTCTCCTTGGTTCCGGATTGGGCCGAGGCGGCTACCGCCGCACAACATATATCAGGAGAGCTTCAGCATGATCGCCGCTACGCTGCTGCCACTTTCGCGACCTCTGTACGTCCACGGAGCGCCCAACTGGGTGGACCTTCATACAGTTGACGCCCCCAAAGCCATGGTCTTTTACCGAGAACTCTTCGGGTGGACCTTCCAAAAGCGATTCAGTCTCAGCCCTGTGCCCGGGGCGGAAGTGGAAGACGATGCATCCGTGCATCTAACCCATATCGCAGGCAAGGAAGGCTCCATGATGGCCGAGATCGTTGAACGTCGGTCTCACTTCGATGACATGTCCCTGCCCTCGCATTGGGCTTCTTATGTCAACGTCGTCGACCTCTACGCCACACTGCGTCGTGTCGAGGCCGGCGGGGGACACGTCGTCGAAGCCCCGAAAAACCGTGGCTCGTTGGCTCTCACCGCCACGGTTGCCGATCCTAGCGATGCGCTCATAAGCCTCTGGCAGCCAGTCGACATGGCCGGGATCGGAATGTTGGGCGGCCCGGGCACGCTGAACTGGATCGAATTGGAGACCGACGACATAGACGAAGCCTGTTCCTTCTATCACAAGGTCTTTGGGTGGACGAGTTCGGTCACCCCGCTGGTCAATCGCTACTACGACTACCACGAAGATGCTCGCGGTGACTACACGGTGTTCTCAACACCGATGGGCAAGGTGGCCGGAGCGGTCAAGCCGATCGTCTCCGGAGTTAGGGCGTCCTGGTGCCCGGCCTTTTCGGTCCTCGATGTCGACGTGGCTACGCTTCGTGCGGTCCGTCTCGGCGCAGTGGTGATGGCCGAACCCTACGACATCCCCAAGGGCCGCCAGTCGGTGGTGCTCGATCCAAGCGGTGCCGCCTTCGCTCTGCTCGGGCCGAAGACACTGACCCGCCGCCTCTAACCGCAACCCGGTGCTGGCAGGGCGAACAACTGCCAAATACGGTCGGCACCGTGGCCGTGAGGCGGTAGTCTCGTCTACGGAAGGTTGCCAGAGCGGACGAATGGGGCGGCCTCGAAAGCCGTTGTGGCCTCCGGGTCACCAAGGGTTCGAATCCCTTACCTTCCGCTCT
>CAKZXA010000094.1 GCA_937922045.1 uncultured Acidimicrobiales bacterium
AGCGATGAGGCTGCAGGGGAAACCTTCAGCGCTGAAACCGTCGACGATTTCGTTCCCTCGACGTCGATCGACTACACCCCCCTTCTGCTCGTGCCGACCGACAACGGCGTCGTCGAGGCAGGCCCCGGTTCGTCGGCCGCAACCGAAGGCCTCGTCGACCGTCGCCCCGTGGCTGTCTACGACGACTTGGTCGGTGGCCTCGTGGTCGAGGAGTCAACCGTGGGCGTTACCTACCTGCCCGCCCAAGGGGAACCGCAGCTCATCGACGAATCGGGTAGCGCACTACTCGACGTCGGCTACTGGGACGGAGCGCCGAGAGCCTTTCTCCAGGTCGATGGTCGCCGCATCGATCGCGTGCAACTCGTCGCTGAACAGGCCGGCGACGAGAGAGAAAGGCGCGAGCACATTCAGCTCGCCGACGATGAGACGCTCGTCGACTTCTCCGCCAGCCGCGGCATCCAAGCCCTGATCGTGCAGGACGCAGAATGTGGCGACCTCCGCTTCTACGGCGCTGATGGCAACCCGCTCGACATAGCCAGCCCACCTCTTCCCGAATGCACCTTCCCCGGGCGCCCCTCGTTTGGCGCGGTGGCCATCAGCCGTGACGGTGAAGCGGTTGCCTACACAACCGTTACCTACCGCGGCGACGGCACCGAAGCTGGCACCGATCTCGTCGTTCGCGAGCTCGCATCCAGCCAACCCTTCTTCCCGTATCGCATCGGCGAGAACCTCGATCGCATCACCTCGATCACCTTCGACGGCTCTCGAATCGCGTATGCCAAAGAATCGGCTGGAGGCTCCACCGTGACGATCATCGATGTGACCGGCACCGACGAACGACCGGTCAACACCCTGGGCGGAACCTTGCTCGGCACGGTCTCCTTCGCTCGCAACCCCATCCTGCTCGGCAGCGAATAGAGTCGAAGCGTGGCCAACGTCGAACCTGAACAGCCCGAGTCGTACTCCCCGCCAGCTCCGGTCGTCGAGCCCGGACCGGTCGACGACACAGAGACCGCTGAGACCGCAGATACCGACATCTCGGAAACCGCCGATCCCGGGTTCACTGAATCCGAGTCCACTGAATCCGAGGTCGGTCCGAGTGTTGATGCTGAAGCGGTGCGACAGTTGAGCATGACCGATCCCGATCTTCCTACCATGGCCGATCTCGATGGGCTCTCCGCCGAGTTGGACGAGATCGACGCCACGCTCTCGCAGCTCGATCAGAGCCGCTAGTCGACGATGAGCACTGATCCGCTCGTCACCCTCACGCTAAACCCGACACTCGACGTGTCGTGGTCGGCCGACGTCGTGGGCCCCACCCACAAGGTCCGGGTCGAGCCCGAACGAAGCGAGCCGGGTGGTGGAGGCGTCAACGTAAGCCGCGTTTGCCATCGCATGAGTCAACCGACCGTGGCCGTCGTCGCCCTTGGAGGCCTCATCGGACAACAGGTCGCCGACCTGCTCAAAGCAGCCGACCTCCCGTTTCGTCCCGTCCCGATCGCTGGCGACACCCGCCAGAGCGTGACGGTGCTCGAAGGTTCAACCGGCGCCCAGTACCGGTTCGTCCTTCCCGGCCCCGCCGTAGCCCAAGCCGAGCTCGACACGGCTCGCGAAACGGTCGTGGCCGAGGCCGGCGACAAGGGCTGGGTCGTGGTTTCCGGCAGCATGCCGCCCGGTGTCGACCCCTCCTTCCTTAACGACCTTGCCAGCGCGGTCGGTGGGCATCGCATGATCGTCGACACCTCAGGGCCGGCTTTGGCTGCCGCCTTCGACGCCGGCGTGTTCTTGGTGAAACCGAGCGTCCGCGAGCTAGCCGCCGTCGTCGGGCGCGAGCTCGAAACCGAAGCCGACGTCATCCAAGCCGCCGACGAGGTCGTAGCCGACGGCACGATGGAAGTTCTTGTCGCCTCGATTGGAGCCGGTGGAGCCTACCTCGCCTGCCGCGACGGCTCCCGCTACCGTCTACGAGCCCCATCCGTGCGGGTTCGGAGTGCAGTAGGAGCGGGCGACTCGATGGTCGCCGGTCTGGCCATGGCTCTACAACAGGGAGCGTCGATCGCTGAAGCGGCTCGTCGGGCCACCGCCGCCGGCTCGGCCGCCGTAATGACCGCTGGCACCGAACTCTGCCTACCAGCCGACGTCGACCGCCTGCTCGACCTGGTTGGCCTCGAAGAGCTGGCCTAACCGAACGCTCCTAGGCGCCTATCTCATCGCGGGCGATGAGATAGCCGCGAGCCCGCTCAGCCTTCGGATAGACATCCACCAGCTCGTAGAAACGAGGGCCGTGATCGGCCACCACGAGATGTGCGAGTTCGTGCACGATCACATAGTCGATGACCCACGAAGGGAACCCGGCCATCCGATTCGACAATCGAATGGTGGCATCGACCGGCGTGCACGATCCCCATTGACGGTTCTGGTTGGTCGCCCACCGGATCGAGGCCGGCTCCGGCAGGCCATAGCGTTTCGCTAGGACAGCGGCCCGTTTCGGCAGATCGACCAGCGATGCCGAACGCGTTCGTTCAAAGCGCTTTACGAAATAGTCGACAAACTCGGATTCCTCGGCCGTGGTCGACCGAGCCGGTATGCGTACCTCGACCGTGTTGCCGATGAGTTTGGCTTGGGCCGTCTTCTTGCGCCGAGCGCTACGAATGACCTCGACGGTCAGCGGTGGAATCTCAGGCCCGGTTGCTTCGTCCACCGGTACGCATCTCATCAGGGAGCAGGCTCAAACGTTCGCCAGCTACCAACCCCGATCCGTTGGCTACCACCACACGGCCGTGAAGATTGGGGACTCGGGCCTCGCTCGCACCAAGGTACTTCTCGACGTTGATGATCACGCCGCCATGAGCCACCACCAGCACGGTGCCGCCACCATACTGAGCGTGGATCTCGCCTAATGCCTTGACCACCCTGGCCTCGACGGCGATGTCATACTCCCAGCCGTCAGGCCGTCGGTCACTGTCGATCCAGCCCGGGTACTGGTCGTGGATCTCCTGGTGGGTCAATCCCGACCACGGCCCAACACTTCGTTCGCGGAGATCGTCGTGGGTGACCACCGGGCCGATCCCGATCGATTCGCTGATAATGGACGCGGTGCCAAAAGCCCGTAGCTGGGGTGAGGACATGACGAGGTCGACCTGGCCGACCTTCGTCGCAGCGACCGCCGCCTGTTGCTCGCCGAACTCCGAGAGTGGAGGATCTGCTTGTCCTTGCCATCGCCCCTGCTCGTTCCAGGTCGATTGGCCATGACGGACCAAAAGCAGCTCTGTCTTGTTGGCGTCCATCCCAATTCCTAACGATGTGGGTCCGTACCGGTCGGCGCCAGTCTATCGAAGAGATGTGACCTAGGGCATATCACCCAAGCCGGATCGTGGTCTGTCGATCCTAGCCAGCCGACCCGAAACGGTCGGCGAGGATGGTTTCGGCCGCCAACAGACCGCCCATACCGTGGACGCCGCCGCCAGGTGTGGCGCTGGCCGAGCCGAGGTAGTAGCGGCCGGAGAGATGATGGGGTCGTCTCGACGGCCAGGGCCGGAAGAGTGCCTGCGCGCCGGTGTAGGAACCACCGCCAACGTCGCCGCCAACGAGATTGGCGTTCATGGCCTCAAGCTCAGGCGTCATCGTCACCCGCCGAGCCCGGATGGTGGCACCGAAGCCAGGGGCAAAGCGCTCGATCTGATCATCGATGGCGGCGCTCACGTCGAGCGTCGAACCATTGGGAACGTGGCAGTAGGCCCACACGGTGTGGAGCGGAGCCTCGGTGGTGGCGGGCCCGGGGGAGCGGCTTGGATCGAACAAGCTGTGCTGGGCTAGCAGCGTGAAGGGCCGCTCGGCATGGTGCCCAGCCGCCACCTCCGCCTCGGCCTCAGCCACCTGCTCGAGGGTTCCGCCCAGATGCACGGTGCCAGCCTTGCCAACGTCGGGGTTTGTCCAGGGAATCGGGCCGTCGACGAGGTAGTCGACCTTGCACAGTCCCGGGCCGTAGCGAAAGCCTCCGAGTCTGGAACCCACCGAAGACGGCACATCATTGCCAACGATGCTGGCGACTTGCCGGGGGGTGAGTGCGAAGAGCACAGCGTCCGCTGGGGGGAGATCTACCAGTTGCTCGATGGGGTGCCCGGTCTGAATCGTGCCACCGGCCTCAATCAGTGTTTCGGCCAAGACCCGCGTGATTTCACCGGCGCCGCCTGCTGGAAACGGCCACCCAACAGCGTGGGCGGCCGTGCCGAGCAGCAGGCCAAAGCCAGCGGTGAACGGATGGTTGAGCGGTGCGACCGAGTGAGCGGCGTGGCCGGCGAACAAGGCCCGACCTTCGTCGGTTGAGAAGCGACGAGCGAGCACGGTGGCTGGAAGGGCGAGCTGTGGGCCCAAGCCGATGCCCAGCTTCGGTTGCTTCACGACTGAACGGGCGACGCCGGTCGGGGGCTGCATTACGAACGACACGACGTCGTCGAAGCGTTTGACAAGCGGACCAAACATGGATCGATAGGCCCCGGCGTCAGCGCCTAGTCCGTCGGCGGCGCGGTCGAGGTCGTTCCAGGCCACCGCCGCTCGGCCATCGTCGAGCGGATGGGCGACGGCGGCCGGCGGCGTGACCCAACGTAAGCCCTTGCCTGCCCAATCGATCGTGCGCATAAACGGGGACGCTACGGCTAAGGGATGGATCGATGAACCAATGTCGTGCACGTAGCCAGGCAAGGTCAGTTCTGCCGAGCGGCAGGCGCCGCCGATCTCGTCGGCTGCTTCCAGCACGATGACCGACCGACCAGCCCGTGCGAGCGTGATAGCGGCCGCAAGGCCGTTGGGGCCGGAACCAACGACGACGACATCAACCTTGCTCTTCTGAACATTGCTCACCCGCCCATCCTGCCAGATTCCCGGCACAATAGGAGAGGTGGCTACGCTCCGTTTGTTTGCTCAGGCCCGTGAATCGGCCGGTACAGGGTCTGTCGAGGTCTCTGGCGAGACGGTCGGCGACGTGCTCGACGAGGCTGTTCATCGCTTCGGCGAGCCCTTCGCTCAGATTCTCGCCAGCTCCAAAGTGTGGCTCAATGGCGACATGGCTGACCGGGCCAGTTCCGTTGGCGAACGCGACGAAGTGGCCGTACTCCCACCGGTTTCAGGAGGCTGATCTTGGCTGACGTCACCGATCCCAACGATCCGCTACGCGACCTGGTCGACATGTTTGAGGATCCCACCCCAGCGGTGCCTGCGGATCCCACCGCCGCATTGCCGGCCGAGCTGGGCTTGAAGCCTGGCATGCCGCCTATGCCTCCGACGGCCCCTGCCCCTGCGCAGCGTTCGGTACCGGTACAAAGCGATCTACCTCCGCAGCCAGCTCCGACGCGGCGCCCGCCGCCCGCCCCGGTGCAACCCCAAACGCCACCCACCGCCGCTCAACCGGCTTCCCGGTCCGATCGGCCCCTGTTCGATCAGCAGCCGACCACTGTTTCACGATCCTCGTTCTTTGAGGAGCAGGCGCAACCGGTTCGGGACCAGGCCCCTATGCCTGCGCCAGCCCCCGCCCCTGCTCACTATCCGCCACCTCCAGCGCAGCGGCCTGTTCAGCAGCAAGCGCCGACCCAGATGTACCCGCCGGGAACGACTGAAATCGGGCCGGGCCCTCAAGCTCCGCCCCGAGGATACGACCCTCTTCCTGAAACCGAGGTCGCGCCGCGGGCGCCGCAGGCCCCGCAGCCTCGCGGTCGCCGCCAACGGAACGCAGGCTCTGGTGCCCAGGCCGGTGGGCCAAGCAAGCAGGCGAGGAGGGCCGCTGCTCGCGAGGCCCGCTGGCGTGCCAATCGTTACGCAGTTCCCTACTGGACCGATGGCCCGAAGGTGATGCTTGGTATCGGCTGGTTCATTCTGTTGGCCGGTTCGGCTGTGCTGGGCTACTACTTCTCATCACCGGTGGCGGCATCAGCAGGACTGGCCCTCATCGGTGCTGGAATTGCCGGTCTCGCCGGGTTGCAGGCCGGGTTCGCCTGGCTGCCCAAGACGTCGGCCACGAGGAGCTGGACTGCAGGGGTTGCTGCCGTTGTCGCAGTCGCTGGGTTCTTGGGCCCGTGGGGTGTCATCATCGGCTTGGTGGTGGGACTCATCGCCGTTTCGTTGTACGTCGTGCTCTACCGCGGCCATCGCCGTCCGACGCCCGAACTCTTCGATGTGCTCTTCCGCTCGGCTGTGCCGGCTGGTGTCGCCATGGCGTCGCTGGCTGCACTTGCCCAGATTGAGCCGGGCGGCTTGAACGCGGCGATGACGCTCATCTTGATGGTGAGCGCCTACGAGGTTGGCGATTTCATGGTCGGCAGTGGGGCGTCGAACGCTTTCGAGGGCCCGCTGGCTGGGGTAGTCGCCCTCGGCGTCGTAGCCTTCTTCCTGTTCCTGCTCACCCCCGAGCCGTTCAGCACATCATCGGCCCTGCTGTTCTCGTCGATCGCGGCGCTGTGCTGCCCTCTCGGCCAGATCGCTGCGTCGGCGCTCCTTCCGCGGGGCACGGCGTGGGCGCCTGCCTTGCGTCGCATCGACTCCTATCTCGTGGTCGCGCCGTTGTGGCTCTTGTTGCTGGCATTGAGCCCTGGGTTGGCTACCTAAGCCATCATCGGCTCGATGAACCGGGTCTTGTATTGTGAGGGGCTATGCACGCCGATCTGCACCGCCTCTTGTCCGACCAGATGCTTGTCGAGTTACAGTCCAAGCCGATCGAACGGCTTCGCCAGCTTCGTACCGAAGCCTCGACCGCTGAGGGCGATGTTTCTTTCGTCCGTCGGATGGCCCAAGGCCGTTTTGACATCGTCGGCCATGAGCGCAGCCGCCGGTCTGGCGCAGCTGAGGATGCCTCGATCGACGTCTCCGGCCTGCTCTTCGACATGCCTGACATTCTGAAAGATGATGACAATGGTGGCGAGGGCGGCAGTCGCAGCGGCCGGCATGTGGAGGTTCTGGAGCCGGGCAAGATAGCGCTCGAACTTGGCGACCAACTCGATGCCGTCGTTTCCCCGAGCGCTTTGGCTGCGGTCGAGCGACTGAGCGAGGCCGACCTGGCCGACCTGCTCGATCAGCTCCGCGAGTTTGAGGTGGGTTTGTCGCAGGCCCGGCGGCAGTTGCACGACCGGATCGACATGCTTCAAGATGAGATCGCTCGTCGATATCGCGATGGTGAGGTAACGGTCGATTCGGTTCTGGAATCCTGAGGTTTCGTTGGATGTGTTCGGTCGGTCGTCGGAGACCGGCCGCGGCTAGACTGATCCGGTGAGTGACCGAGAACAGGACGATGACACCGCGCAAAATCGGGAGCCTGACATCGGCGCCTTCATCAAGCAGCAGCGGGAGCTGGCCGAGTTGTCGATGCGTCGCCTGGCGGAGATCGCTGGCGTGTCGAATCCGTATCTGAGCCAGATCGAGCGCGGCTTGCGACGCCCATCGGCGACCATTCTTCAGCAGCTAGCTCGAGCTTTAGAAGTGTCGGCCGAGACGATGTATGTGCAGGCGGGCATCCTCGACGAAGACGCCGCTCCTCAAAACACCTCCTTGGAGGCGGCGATCCGCCGAGCCTCCGAGCTCACTGAGGATCAGCGCAAAGCGTTGCTCTCGGTCTATCGCTCCTACGTCTCCGCCAACGCGGTGTAGCGGATCCCGCCAACGTGGCGGTCGGTTTCTTTCCCTTGCTTTGGAGCTATTAATCGTTTATCGTCGATTAACGATCAAAAGAAAAGCGAGCGAACCGTCATGACCAAACTCGATGCAGCCCAAGCCGAAGATTATGCCAGCTGGTTTCGCTGCCTGTCCGACGGCACGCGGGTGAGGATCCTGAACCTGGTGGCCAACGCCGAGGAACCCGTCACGGTTGGGGAGATCGTGGAACATATTGGCAAGAGCCAGTCGACGGTGTCCCGCCACCTCCAACTCCTGGCCGATGACAGGTTTGTCTTCACGGAGACCGACGGCGTTCGAACCCTCGTCACGGTGAACCGAAGATGCATGACCGCCCTGCCCGAGGCCGCCGCCGCCATCATGGGTGTCAACTCGAACCAGCCAGGCTGATGGGGAGGCTGCCGGGCGGCGCATTGGTAGATGCCATCGTGTTGGTGGTCGAGCTCGCCGTACTCTTCTTCGGGGTCACCTTCGTGATCCAGCTCCTCCAACGTAGAGTCGGCGCCGACCGGCTCAGCGCCTGGATGGGTGGACGGCCGGTGGTGTCGGCATTGAAAGGAATTGGTCTGGGGTTCATCACGCCGTTCTGTACGTTCTCCGCCATTCCCCTGCTTGTCGGGTTGCGTCAAGCCGGGGTGCCACCCGCCGGCTACGTTGCCTTCCTCTCGGCGGCGCCCGTGCTCGACCCCGTACTGTTTGGGGCCCTGATCATCATCGTCGGGCCCGAGGCAGCGGCCCTCTACGCTGCCATCGCTTTCGTGGGCGCGATGACATTGGCGTTGACGGCTCAAGGATTCGGTATCGAGGGCCAGCTGAAGAGCGCCGATCTCGTCCCGGCCTCGTGCGAATCAACGATGCATGCCAGCGGTGGTTGCGCCGAGGCTGAAACACCGGTCGATGCCGCCTGGGCCGGAGCTCGAGTCGAGGTTGGAGCGGCCGCTACCGCCGCCTCGGCCCTGCTGCGATCGGTCAGGCTGCTGTTGCTCGCTGGGGTAGGTGTTGGCCTACTCATCGAAGCCTTCGTGCGTCCCGAGCACGTTGCTGCGTTGGCTGTCGACCGGGGGAGTTGGGCGATTCCGCTTGCCGCTGCCCTGGGGACCCCGCTCTATGTGCAGACCAGTCTCTTTGTGCCCATCGCTAACTCGCTCGGCAACGCCGGCGTTGCCATCGGAGCGATAGTGGCCCTCACCATCTCCGGCGCCGGTGCCAACATCCCCGAATTCCTGCTTCTCAGCCGGCTGGCGAGCGTGCGCCTGATCCTGATCTTCTTTGGCTACGTCTTCTCGGTGGCGGTGCTCGGTGGGTTGCTGGCACAGGTTCTGTTGAGCTAGCTGACCCGACCGCTGCCGGAGTAGCTGGAGGAGTAGCTGCAAGAGTAGATGAGTGAACCCCTAAGCTGGAGACAGTGGTACGTCGAGCTGCGATCCTGTCGCTTCACACCTCACCCCTGGCCCAGCCGGGATCGGGTGACGGTGGCGGCATGAACGTTTATGTACGCGAGCTAGCTTCTTCGCTCGCTCAGGCGGGCGTGATCTGTCGCGTCTACGTGCGACGTTGGACCGACGATCTGCCAAAGATGGTGGCGGTCGAACCCGGCTTCGAGGTCGTTCACATCTCGGCTGGCCCTACATCGCTGGCCAAAGAAGACCTGATCGACCATGTACAAGAGTTCGCCGATGGTGTCGCCGACGACGCCATCGAATTCAAGCCCGACGTCATCCATGCCAACTACTGGCTGTCGGGGCTCGCCGGTCGCATCTTGAAGCAGCGCCTCGAACTACCCCTGCTCACAACCTTCCACACCCTGGCCCGGGTGAAGGCGGTAGCAGGCGACTTCGAGCCCGAATCTCGGGCTCGAGCCGAGATTGAGGTAATCAGCTGTGCCGACACGGTGCTGGCCAACGCCACCGCCGAAGCGGAACAACTCATCGAGTACTACGACGCCGACCCCGAGCGCATAGAGATCGTGCCTCCCGGCGTTGATCACGCCTTGTTCTCCGTCGGTTCTCAAGCCGGCGCGCGCTGGGCGCTCGGTACGGGCGACGAACCGATTCTGCTCTTCATCGGGCGGATCCAACCGCTCAAAGGCGTTGATGTTGCCGTCGAGACGCTGGCTCGCCTTGAGCGTCGCGATGCTCGCCTGTGGATTGTTGGCGGCGCCAGCGGCATGGAAGGCAACACCGAAGTTCAGCGGGTGTACGACTTGATCGAGAGCCACAACCTGACCGACCGGGTCGAGTTCATCGCCCCCCAACCCCACCATCTTCTGTCAACCTTCTATCGGGCCGCCGATATCTGCCTGGTGCCAAGCCGATCAGAGTCGTTCGGACTGGTTGCGTTGGAGGCAGCAGCCTGTGGGGTGCCGACCATCGCCTCGGCGGTTGGCGGATTGCTGACCCTGGTCGAACACGGTCACACGGGCTACCTGGTCGACAGCCGCGATCCTGAGGAGTACGCGACATGGGCCAACAACATCCTGGCCGACCCCGTTCTGGCTCGACGCCTTTCGATATCGGCTGCGGCCCGAGCCCGCACCTACACCTGGTCAACATCGGCGGCACGGCTGCGGCGTCTGTACGAGGATCTGGCCTCGAGGACGTTGGCTCCCTGTGACTAGTTCGGTCGAACCCACCGCCTCGGTGCCGAGCCAGCGTCCACCGAACGATGACGAGCTGGACCGCTACGAGACTCGTATCGACGCCTGGCTGGTCGATCAGCACGAAACGAATCAACTCGTCGATGCTGTCGAGCGTGATTCGAGCGCTCCGCGGCGCTGGTTTGTGAGGTTGTTGAGCGAGGAGAAGGGTCCGTTCACGATCCGCTTCCATCTCGATCAACGCACACTGCGCTACGAGACCTACTTCAGTCCTGCCCCGGAGGAAAACGAGGCAGAGTTCTACCGGCATCTGCTGGTGCGAAACATGAAGATGTACGGTGCAGCATTCTGCGTTGGTGAGGAGAATGCGGTGTTCATCCGAGGCCAACTCGGTCTTACCCATGCCCAACTGGTGAGCGACGAGGCCGTCGACGCCGAGCTCGACCGGGTGCTCGGTTCGATCTATGTGTGGACCGAGCAGTTCTTCCGTGCGGCGATGCGGATCGGTTTTGCCTCTCGGTTCAAGGGCTAGCGAACACAGCTAGGGTTGGCGCCATGGTCAAGCTGCAAGTTATCGGCGCAGGCAGGATGGGTCAGGCTCTCATCGGGGGTCTCCTCGGTGCAGGGTGGGCAGAGGCCGACGAGATCGTCTTCGTCGAACCCAACGTAGCCACCGAGGCCCACGTGATCGAGACCTATGGCGTTCAGTCGCTCGACGCTCCAGCCGCCGGGGTCGACACCCTGGTGGCGGTGAAGCCTCAGTACGTTGTGCCCGTGTGCGAAAACCTGGAACGGCCGACCCGTATCCTTTCGATCGCGGCCGGCATTACGATCGAGGCCATCGAGACGGCTATGATTGCCGAGGCGCCCGTCATCCGGGTCATGCCAAACACGCCAGCGCTGGTTGGCGCTGCCGCAGCTGGCGTTGCCGGCGGCACCCACGCTGGCGACGACGACGTTGCTTGGGCGGTCGGTATTCTTGACGCGGTCGGTGATGCGGTCGTGGTGCCCGAACATCTGCTTGACGCGGTGACCGGCCTGTGCGGATCCGGTCCGGCGTATGTTTTTCTGATGGCCGAAGCCTTGACCGATGCCGGGGTGGCCATGGGCCTCACCCGAGCCGACGCCGATGCTCTCGCTCGTCAGACGATCTACGGCGCGGGCAAGCTGATGGTCGAATCCGATTCGAGCCCGGTCGACCTCCGCGCCGGGGTGACCACACCGGCTGGTACGACCGCCGCCGGCCTCGGCGCTTTGGAAGAGGCTGGGTTTCGAGCCGCTATGGCCAAAGCCGTCAGAGCCGCGACCGAGCGCTCCATCGAGCTCGGCAAGAGCTAGAGAACCGGGAGTCGGCTAGCCGTGCGTTTCAACACGATCAGTTTCCTGTCCGACTATGGACGGGCCGACGAGTTCGTTGGCATCGTCCATTCAGTGGTGCGCTCGCTCGCCCCTGAGGTTCGGGTAATCGACCTCACGCACGACATCGGCCCCCACGATGTACGGGCCGGGGGCCTAGCCCTAGCTCGTTCGGTGAACCATATGGCACCGGGTGTCGTGCTGGGTGTCGTCGACCCTGGCGTCGGCACCGACCGCAAGCCAGTAGCGATCGAGGTAGCCGACGGGCAAGCGTTTCTCGTCGGTCCCGACAATGGCCTGCTCGCTCCGGCTGTGGCCATGGTGGGGGGAGCGACCGATGCCGTCGTGCTCGACAACGTTGAGTACCACCTGGGCGGTGATGCCACCACCTTCGACGGGCGCGACGTGTTTGCGCCAGTAGCCGCTCACCTGTGCAACGGTGTGGCTTTGCACGATCTCGGAACACCTATCAATCCGGCACTTCTCACTCCCGGCCTTCTGCCTATCAGCGAGGTTGGACCGGAGGGGCAGATGCATGCCGAGGTGCTGTGGATCGATCGCTTCGGCAACGTGCAGCTCAACGTCGATCCCGACGACCTCGCGTCCTGGCCCGACGCCATCACCGTCGAGGGTGGCCGCTTGAAGCGCACCGCCCAGCGAGTCTCGGCCTTCTCCGATATCCCGACCGGGGGCGTGGGGTACCTGGTCGACGCCTATGGGTTGGTCACCCTGGCCGTGAACCGCAGCTCGCTGGCGATGGAGCTCCAACTTTCCGAGGGCGATGACGTCACCTTGTGGCCAGCAGAGGTTGATCCTCGGGCCGGGTCGGTGGTCTCGGCGGTCTCGCTTTCATCGAAACCCGGGCCGGGCTCTCACCCAGCTGCTGGTCCGGGCTCCTCAACGACGCCGTCTACCGAACGACCGGAGGACCCATCATGCGGCCATCCATAGTGCTCACACTGTCCTTGCTCCTACTGCTGATCCTGGGCGCTGGCGTGCTCCAGCTGTTCATTCTGGCCCGTTAGCCGTCGTTCAATGCCACGGGCGCAGCCGTTGCCTGCATCCCTACGGTTACTCCACCTCCGTCGCCTACCGTGACGGGAACGGGGACAGGTGATCATCGAGGCCTTCTGTCGACCGGCTGATCGTGACGGTCCGTTGGCCAATTTGGCGCCATCTCTGGTCGAAGAGCTGTTCGATGTATGTGCCCGCCGGACAGTTCCAAGCCGTCGGCCTACTTAGTTCGTGGGTGTCGTAGATCGCGCAGACAACCAGTCCGCGGTGGTTCTTGATTTCCATGTGGGTTGCGCTGTGTCCAGCTGTATGGACGCCACTAGCCGATGCCGGCTCAGCAGCTCCAACCAGGCCAAGGGCGAAGAAGCCAAGGGCTATGAGGGCGACCAGGTTCATTTTCACGGCGATCTTCTTTCGTTATCTGTTCCGATACCGCTGAATGTAGAACTGGCTCCGCACCGAGCTCGCACCGACTGCTCTTCGCAGCTCGCTGAATGGGATATCTGGCTGAATGGATATCTGGCTGAATGGGATATCTGGTGGAACGCTCCGGAGCCGACGATCGACGCAAACTGTTCGTGCGAGTTCGGATGCTCGTCGTGCGAGGTTGGTGCGAAGCGCATTCTAGATTCAGAGAAAACGCACTCCGGCCTCGGTCGGAGCCACAGACGAAAGCGATCTCGTGATGAAGCAAACCGCAGGCTCGACTCATTTCCGTGACGACGTCAGCACCGGCTCAGCGATAATTGAGGACGGGCTCCGCATCCATTGTCGTAGATGTGCTGCCCATTACCTCGTTCCAAAAGCGCGCATTGAATCGATGGATCAATCTACGGAGAGACTGGTTGGGTATGTCCGCTGCACTGCAGGACATTTGGTCATCCACCAGTTCACCGAGGCCTACCCCAAACGGGAGACCCCGGCGTCCACCGCAGCGTTTCGCTCTCAGCTGGCTGCTGCAGAACGGATGGCGAGTGAATGGGTGTCAGGGCGCCACTAACAACCACCGGCTAGGGATTTGGATGCAGTCGCAGCTCAAACGTGGACCGGGAGCGCACCCGGTGGTGGGATACGGATGCGCCCTAGTCTGCGTGGAGCCACCAGAGTTTCGTGCGACTTTCGTGCGACCAGAGGGCTACTGTCCAACCGACACCAAATTGAGTGAGGGTAACTGTGGGTAAATGGATGGCGATGGGAACAAGAATGTCGGAGCGAAACCTTGCGCGGGGCTTATTCGCGGTCGTAATTGCGACCCTTTTGACGTTTACTGGACTCGCTCCAGCTGACGCGGGAATCACTATTATGCAAAATCCCCGAGTGTGGTTTGTTCCCGGCGAGATCACGGCAACCGGGTGGGCGTCGTCGCTCGACATCGAGAACGAACCGACCGGCGCAGCCGAGGACGAGGCGGTTGTCGGATCGATACATGACGGTGATTGGACCCAATACGTCGTTCTCGACGATGGCGATATGGCTGCATCCCGTCGCTATGTGGTATCGGCTCGCGTCGCAAGCGCAACGAGTGGCGGCATCATCAGCATTTCCTTTGATGGCATGCACGTTGGCTCGATTGAGGTGAGCGGCACTGGTGGCTGGCAGAACTGGACCACGGTGAACACAACCATCGAACTCCCTCTCGATACTAATTCGATGATTCTGACCTACAACGGTGACGGCGACGGTGAACTGCTTAAACTCAGTTCGCTTACTTTCGAACGAGCGCCGGAACGCCCACTGCGCGAAGAGGCGGTTGATGATTTTGTTGAGGCGTTGGAGTCTTATGGAGACGAGCACGGTACCTACAGGGTTCATGGTGGTGGGCACCGCGGCAAGGGCAATGCGTGGGCGTTCTATGAGGGCAAGTCGTATCCGAAGTCAACGGCGAACGTTCTGATCGAAGGTGGCCATCTGAGTCCAGAACCGGTAAGGGATGAGTTGTGGACAGATCACACCTCCATCATTGGTGATGTGCTCGTCTATACCTGTAAAGACCGGGTTGCGGTGTTTACCCGTGAGGGTAATGGCCAGCCATCGGTAGAGGACCGAGCTTGGTGGGATGCCAATGGTTGCCTTCGGTATCCGATCGACCGGCTAGGGGTCAGCTACTTCGCCCTTTCATCGCGGCTGTAGCTGCGTCCTCGGTTTCCCCAAGAGCTTGATGAGCGCCTGACGGCCTGCGCTTTCACAACAGAAAGCGCAGGCTCGCAGGTGAACTTGATAGCTTTCGCTCAGCGTGCGGAGAGGAGCTGGAGCGCCCGTTCGGCCACTTCGTCGAGCGCAGCTTCATCACTATCAGTCGCTGATTCCAGATCGGCCTCCGGAGCGAAGTCGAAGAGATCGAGCAGCGTCTTCAACGCCTTGTCCCGGGCGTCCTGGTCTGCGGCTGAGTGGCGAAGCGTCAGCAATAAGAGCTCCTTCGCCTGGGAACTTGAGGAGTGGCTGGCGACTCCCACACGGCAGCTCACGACGGCGGCCCACATCAAGTACCGCCCCGCTCCAGTCTTGAGTGCCAGCCGAATCCCGGCCTTGAGATCGTCGATGGCGCCGGCGGTCTCCTTGCGAAGCAATCGAGCCTCGGCCCTACCGACATGATTCGCACACACCGTCGTCAGTTGGTCGACGTTGGTTGCTGCCTCGATTCCGTCCGTGAAGCATTGCTCAGCCGCCTCCGCGTCGTCCAGTTTGAGATGAGCCAAGCCTAATATCGAAGGGAAGTAGATCGCGAGGCTGTCAAGAGAGGCCTCCTTTGCGATGGCCCAACCTTCGTTGAGTAACACGATGGCACGCTCCGGGTCGGACTCGACCTCGATATCTGCGAGGATGAGGTAGGACGTTGTCATCACCGACTGGTCGTTAGCCGCCCTGCCTGCCTGCAGGGCCAGACGTGCCGCGCTCGCAGCCTGATCTCTGTCCCCGCGATAGTGGTGTGCTTGTGCGAGGTCGTACTGAAGTGACGCTGTCAGTGTGGACGGATCGTGAGAGATGAGGGCTAGGCCCGCCGTAAAATTGGCGGTGGCCTCATCAATTTCGCCGGTGTTGAGCTGTAAAACACCAAGTGATCGCAGTGCCTGTGCTCGGGCGTGGGAATCATCTCCCGAGCTCAGAGCGAGGGCCTCCTCGAGTCGCGCACGCGCCTGGATCGTCTCGCCTGAGAGCACTTCGAACCAACCGAGTGCTTCAAGGATTTCTGCCAAAAGACCCTGGGGAGGATTGGGATCAGACTTCAAAGCATCGGCGACGGCCGCAAAGAGAGTTCTGCCCTCGCTGACCCGACCCGACTTGGTGAAGAACTGACGCAGGGCTCCCAGCGTCACGCGATGCAGTTCCCACAATTGGTTTTGGGCATCCCATAGCCATGCGGACGTGAAATTGGAAACCTCGGCGTCAAACCCCTGTGGGTGGGCGTTGGTCGAGTTGGTTGGTGTCGCCGTTGTGAAGCCCTGGCACCAGTCGCTCAGAACCTGACGGTATTCGGCATGGAGTTGAGGGCGTTGTTCCAGTTCGGACTGGGCGTAGCTTGCGATCAACGGGTGCAGCGTGATGCGACCCTCGACGTGCAGCCTGGCCAATGAGTGCTGCACTAATCGGCCAATCGATCTGATCGAAAGCTGCCGCAGCTTGAGCGCCTCCTTGGTGAGACAACCACCGGGGAAGGTTGCGAGCAACATCAGGGTGTTCTGATCGGCTTCGTCCAACATCGACCACGTTTGGTTGAGCACTGCCTCCACGGAGCGAAGATCGCTGTCCATTGGTGTGCCGAGGAGTTCGTTGTCCACCGACAGTGCGTCGAGGATCTCCGTTGGCGAGAGGATCTGTACCCAACCTCCCGCGATCTCCAACGCCAGCGGATTTCCACCGACTCTGCGGCAGACATCGTGAATGGCGGCCCGGCTCGAGCCGCTCAGCCGATTGTCGCTAACCCCAGCGCGACGAGCCGACGACACAAAGAGTTGTTCTGCCGGCGAATCGGGTTCGTGGTCTGAGGTTCTGAGGCCGGTGAGCCGGACCAGCGACTCCGGAGCCACCTTCAGCGGGACGCGGCTCGTGATGAGAACCCGAAGAGCCGCATTGGTCTGAACGAGTTCAGCGGCGACTGCTGCGGAACCCAAAACCTGCTCGAAATTGTCTAGTACAAGCAGGACCGGCTCATCGTCGGGGAGCTGGTTAGCGAGCGAAGCGACGCTGTCGAATCTTTGGCCCAACGAGGTTGCGATCGCCGGAGCGACAAGATCTTGATCGAGGACGTCTTGTAGGTTGACCCAATACCGGTGTGGAAAGTCTTCTTCAGCCGCCGAGCTGTTGAAGAACTCGGTGACCAAGCGAGTCTTTCCGCTGCCGCCGAGCCCAACAACCGTCGTCAGCCTTTGCGAGGCGACCGATGAAGCGATGGCCTCGAGTTCTTCCTTGCAGCCGAAGAGCGGCGTTGCTCCGCTAGGGGCTGGAGCCTCAGAGTTGCTTGGCGCAGTGAGGGGCGCTTTGTGGTCCTGTGACTCTGCGATTGGATCCAGCGCCAGTGGCTCGACCGCCGGTAGCGAGATGCCGAACTCTTCGGCCATCGAGCGCACAGCATTCGCACCCGGCCTCGCAGCGGATGCCAGGATCTGGTGGTACACCTCGAAGTAGTCTGGCGATGGGAACCCATCGCGGATCGCTATCTCCCACGCCCGTTCGACAGCAGTCGCCGCGGCTCGATGCTCGCCAGCATCAAAGAGTTCCCGGCCTCGCTGAAGTAAAGCCAACTCGACCATCGCCGCCAGCGTCGTTCGCTCAGTGAGCACCCATTCCTCGAACTCTGCGCTCTGCCGTCGGAGCTTGAGGTTGCCCAGAAACGGGGCACCATAAAGCTGAGCCACCGACTCGAAGTCGGAGCGATCGATTGCATCGCGCAGATCGGCGACGTCGGATGGCAGCTCCGTCCCGACGAGGGAGTTCCCTCGGATCCAAACGCCGCCCGGTACCTCGGCACGAATGCGGTTGAGGGTCGTCGACAGACTGTTCAGCCCATTCTTGCTGTTGTGCCAGAACAAGGCCGCGAGATGGTCTCGATCTCGCGGTCCTCCCACGGCCAGATATGCCAGCACGGCCACAGGTAGTGGTTGTAGTGCAACCTCTTCACCATCGCCCCGGACTACATGCGGCTGCCCAAACGTTGTAAGCCTCACGGTTAACTATGGTAGGTGCATTCGGCACCCGTGCGACTTCACGATCATGCTGCACTCGCCGAGCTCGGGCTTTGTGGCCACGGTCGATTTGGGGCGGGGATGGTAGCTCGGCGGCTCATACACCGATCGGTCTATGCTGAAGCTGCTTATCAGCAGATGAAGTCACAGAACGAGGACCTATGTCGACAATTCTTCAAACGCAGGAAGTCGGTTCGATCGCCAAGCTGCTGCGATTGCGGGCCGAGGCTACGCCGAACGCTACCGCTTTTCGGTTTCCGCGGGCCACGGGCAGTGGGTTGGATTCGATTACCTGGAGCGAGCTGAACGCCAAGGCCTGTGGACTCGCGGCCGGCTTGCGGTCCTTGGGCGTGCAGCCGCAGGATCGGGTCGCTCTGCTCTGTTCCACGAGGGTTGAATGGGTAATCGCTGATCTCGGTATCTTGTGTGCCGGCGCAGCAACAACCACGATCTATCCGTCGAACACGGCGGCCGAATGTGCCTTCATCATCGATGATTCGGGGAGCACGCTGGCCATCGTCGAAGACTCCACGCAGCAGGCGAAGATTGCCGAGATCGCGGCGGAACTGCCGGGGCTACGAAACGTTGTCGTCCTCGACGCCGGCGACGGTCTAGACCCCAAGAGTGGCGCGCTCAGCGTTGATGATCTGATTGCGCAGGGTGCTGATCGGCTCGATGAAATCGACGGCGTGGTCAACGGTCTTGCACCCGATGACCTAGCCACGCTCATCTACACTTCGGGCACCACCGGCCTCCCAAAGGGCGTCGAGCTTGTGAACGATAACTGGCTCTACGCTGCTCAGGCATCGGGTGAGCTTGGCATCCTTCGCTCCGATGACGTGCACTACCTTTGGTTGCCTCTTTCCCACTCGATGGGCAAGGTGCTTGAGATTCTCATGATCGACGCCGGAATCGAAACCGTCATCGACGGCCGGGTCGACAAGATCGTCGAAAACCTTTCTACCATCCGCCCCACACTCATGGCCGCCGCCCCTCGGATCTTCGAGAAGGTTCACAACGTGGTCGAGGCCGGGGTGCAGGCCGAGGGTGGAGCCAAGGAGAAGATTTTCAACTGGGCAACAAAGGTTGGCACCGAGGCAGCCAAGCAGCGTCGAGCCGGTCAGACACTGGGGAAGGCTTTGGAGGTTCAGGCCAAGCTGGCCGACAAGCTTGTCTTCTCCAAGATCCGCGCCCGATTCGGTGGCCGAATCCGCTACTTTATTTCGGGCTCTGCGCCGCTGGCCATCGAGCTGTGCGAATTCTTTGATGCCGCTGGCCTCACCGTGCTCGAAGGATATGGGTTGACCGAGTCGTCGGCGTCCACCTTCATCAACCGGCCGGAGAAGCCGAAGTTCGGCACGGTCGGCCCGGCTCTGCCTGGCACCGAGGTCAAGATCGCCGAAGACGGCGAGGTTCTGATCAAGGGCCGCGGCATCATGCGGGGCTATCACGGTCTGGCGGAGGAAACGGCAGCGACCCTCAAGGACGGGTGGCTCTACACCGGCGACCTTGGTCAGCTCGATGACGACGGCTACCTCACGATCACCGGCCGCAAGAAGGAACTGATCAAGACGTCTGGCGGCAAGTATGTGGCGCCGACCAAGATCGAAGGCTTGATCAAGGCAGCATCACCGTATGTTTCGAATGCTGTCGTGCACGGCGATCGACGAAAGTACTGTGTGGCTCTTGTTACGCTCGACCCCGACACCGTGGCCACCTGGGCCGCCGACAATGAGCTGGGAGCGGTAGCGATCGACGATCTTGAATCCATCGCCAAGATGCCGGCGATGCTGAAGGAGATCGAGTCGGCGGTCGATGAGGTCAACGCCGGTTTGGCTTCGTATGAAACAATCAAGAAGGTTTCGATCTTGCCGGCCGAGTTCGCCATCGAAAGCGGTGAACTCACACCTTCGATGAAGGTGAAGCGCAAGGTGGTTGAGGAGCGAAACCAAGCCGTGCTCGACGCCATGTTCGACTGAGCTGCACAACCCAACTGGATGCCTGTTCTCCGCTACATCACGCACCCGGAGGTCGCCATTGACCCCACTACGCCGCCCCACCAATGGGGCTTGAGCCGTCGCGGGGTCCAACGAGCGGTGGCAATGTTGGATCAGCCGTGGGTGGCAACAATTGAGCGGGTGATTTCGAGTCCGGAACCGAAAGCGATGCAGACCGCTGATCTGCTAGCCGAGAGGCTTGGCCGGTCTGTCGACGTTCGAGCCGATACGGGTGAGAACGATCGAACGGCAACCGGCTTCGTGCCACCGGAGCAGTTCGAAAAGCTCGCGGATGCCTTCTTTGCTGATCCGACGGTTTCAATCGAGGGTTGGGAGACGGCGGCCGATGCCCAACGCCGGATTGTTGGCGCCCTGCAGAATGTGTTCGAGTCATCTGAAGGCAGCGTTGCTGTCATCGGGCACGGAGCGGTAGGCACGTTGTTGCGGTGCCATCTGATGGGGGTGCCGATAGACCGCATCTATGACCAGCCAGGTCAGGGCCACTACTACACGGTCGAATGTGACGCACTCGACTTCGGTGTGCTTAGCTCGTCTCAAAGCCAGGGGGAGCGCTCCTTCCATGGCTGGACGCCGATCGATCGACCCGAACTCGACCATATGGCTTAGGTATTGAACTAACCCCAATTGATATTGGATCGCGATCGCCACTCTTCGTAACGTAGGGTGTCTCCATCTGGCTTGAGGAGCTTTGTCATGGTGCACGAAACTACGTCGATGGACAGCGGCGGGCGGGTGTCGGTGAGCGTTCCTACATCGCCGCTGGTGTACCGATCGAGGGAGGCAGACGCCCATGTATCGAATTGACTGTCTCCAGTTCGCAAACTGGTCCGAGTCGATCTTTCGCGAGATGCGCAAGGGAAGGGTCGACGCCGTTCATGTCACGATCGCCTACCACGAGACGTTCCGCGAGACCGTGGCCCAGATCTCACGCTGGAAGCGATGGTTCGATCAGTTCGACGATTTGATTCTGCACGGTCTCACCGCGGCCGACATCGATCGGGCCCGGGAAACCGATCGAACCGCAATCTTCTTCGGGTTCCAGAATCCATCCCCGATCGAGGCCGATATCGACCTGGTCGGCATCTTGCATACACTTGGCGCTCGGTTCATGCAGCTCAGCTACAACAACCAATCCTTGCTGGCGACCGGATGCTATGAGGCTGAAGATCCTGGCCTCACCCGCATGGGGCGCGAAGTCATCAAGGAGATGAACCGGGTTGGGCTCGTCATCGACATGAGTCATTCGGCCGACCGATCCACCATCGAAGCCGCCGAGTACTCCGACCGTCCGATCGCCATCACCCATGCCAACCCAAGCGCATGGCACCCTGCGCTCCGCAACAAGAGCGACGAGGTCATCAGGGCGGTCGTCGACAATGGCGGCATGATGGGATTCTCCTTGTATCCCCATCACCTCAAAGACAAGAGCGACTGCACGCTCGAGAGCTTCTGCCAGATGGTGGCCGACTCGGTCGAAACGTACGGGATTGATCATTTCGGGATCGGAAGCGATCTCTGCCAAGACCAGCCGGACAGTGTGGTCGAATGGATGAGGGTCGGTCGTTGGACCAAGGGCATCGATTTGGGTGAAGGCTCAGCCGCGATGCCCGGGTTCCCACCCCAGCCCACATGGTTTGCAGGCAACGGAGACTTTGGCACAATTGAAGCTGGTCTTCGCACCATCGGATTCGATGACAACGAGGTGGAATCGCTCATGGGTAACAACTGGTACCGGTTCTTCGCCGAAAGTTTCGAGCCGCTCTGTTCCAGCGGCTCGTGAGCGCCAACCGGTGAGCGAACCTCAGGGCCAGGACGCGGCGAGGTTAGACGAGATCAACCTCCGCCCGCCCGGGCTCGTCATGCGCCTCGATCGACTCGGTTCTTTTCATCAGAGTCGGTTGTCGTTCATGCGCATCTTGCTGCGCCGGATGAAACGAGAAGAGTGGACGTTCACGAGACCCCGGTTCGCTATCGATGCCGATGGTGTTGGCACCGCTCTCTACACCGCCACCACCCCTGAACGTACCTACACGCTTGTGGCCTTCGCCCACGATCTGCCACCCGAGATGCGCTCGGACCGTGTGATCGCCACGGCGTGGGACGCAACCTTTACTCTCCACGATGGGGTGCCAAGCGAGGCCGACATCGAACGGCTGCGCGCCAATGTTCCGCTGCAGGAAGCGGGGCGAGTATCGGCCAGCGAACTCACGCTGTCTCGGGCCAACCGCTCGGTGCGCCTCTGGTCGGCCGTCGTTGCGGCTCTGGCTGCCGGTCGCCAACCCGAGGTCGAACTCATCGAGAGCGTTGGCTATCTCATGAGGACGACAGCCGTCTATGGCAGCGGAAAGTTTGGAGCGGCCGACCGGCAAGCGATCGAAGACCGCGACGAGCTCCAGGCCCCCTTCCAAGTCGAGATGCTCACGGTCTATCTGATTCGCGCCTTCGTGCTCGACCTGGTCGAACACATGGCTTCCACCATCTCGCCCGAGGCAACCCGGCTCGAACCGGCGCTGCGACGGCGACTCGGCATCGGCAACTCAACCGGCCTCGGCATGGCGCCGTTCCTGCTTACCCACCCGAAGCTGGTCAACAACTGGATCGCCGCCCGCGAACAGGCACTCGGCCGGGTACGCCGTGTCGAAAAGGCCAGCCATGAAGAAATTGAACAGTTCCGCTCCTTCGTCCGTCGCTCGCGCCGTCAGGTGTCAACCTGGCGTTCTGAACACCCGGCCCAGCAACAAAAACTGGTAGCGCTCAAGGACGACCTCGACCAGCTCGACAGCTACCTCGCTTCCACCCAAACGGTGGCTCTGCTCGAGGGTGCTTATCCTTGGGATGCTCTCATCGATTGGGCCCACCAGACGCTGACACTCGAAGGTCAAGAGCTGCTCGTATCGTTAGTTTTGGAGCCGTACGGTCACCTCGTCGACGATCTCACGTCCACGATGCACGCCGATGAATCTTCGCCGACCCTCATCGATGGGTCCCTGTCGGTCGCCGAGGTCCGCCGCCGGTTGACGTCGAACTACGGCTGGTGTCTCGACACCGACTGGTCGGCGCCCGAAGCTGATGCCCGAGTGTGGTACGTGTCGGAAGAGAAGCTCGAACCCCGCCTCGGCGAGCGCTACGAGGAACCGATTAGCGACTTTGAGCAGCCGTTACAGCCCGCCCGCGACGCTGCTCGTTTCCACGCCGAACTTGTGGGCTGGGACGATGACGTAACGCTCGGCGAGGTCCTCCGGTGCCGCCCCGAGCATCGGCATACGGCCCGCCGTTTGATGGTGGTAAACGAGGCTCCCTACGCCGAGATTTGTGACAACACAATCCACGCTGAGATGCTGCCGATCGATCTGTTGCGAGCCAAGCTGAGCTTCTTCGGTGCCACCCATTTCGACCCGCGTTCAGACCGATGGGTGCGGATCAACATGTTTCGTGGTGCGCCCCTACCCGAGGAACTGCACAGCGCCGATCCGGATGGCTGGGTCTATCCCGCCGACACGCCACCATGATCGATCTCTCGCTCGGCGAGTTCCGAGCCCTTGCGGCGAAGGCACTGAGAGGCGCAGGTTACAGCTGGGGGCTGGCCGACGACGGGGCCTTTGCCGCCAAACGACTGGCCGAATACGGCCTGCCCAGTGGTGCGATGCTGGCGCGGTTGCTGCATCTGGCTGACCGGCACGAGGCATCCGAGCTGACCCCCGATGCGTCATGGCGAGCATCGGGCACTGCAGTCCTTTGTCCCGTGCGGTTGGGTTGTGCTCTGGCTGATGCCGGTGGCTGGGATCACCTCGACCTGGGAGCAACGATGGAGCCATACTTCCTCGGCCCCTTGCTCATCGCCTCGTTGGGGGGCGACGAGGCGAAGGCCTACCGCGTCGAGTGGGACGGAGGCGGCTACGCGATCGGCGCTGTGGGGTTGGCGAGTTCCGGCTCGTTGCCGATGAGCGCTGTCCCCATCACCATCGAGCGCTGTGAGATGCCTACGAGCACTCCGGCGATAGCGGCGTCGCGAGTTGTGCTCGCCCCCTCTGTGCTGAACGAGCTGGAGAGGTTCGCCCATCGGACGTATGCACCATCGACCGAAGCGAGCCGGGCTACAGGAGCCGGAGCTGGTCTTGTCGACAGCGATTGACGCCACAGGAGCGTGATCGCCGCGATCAGCGCTCGCCCCTGCCCCTGCCCTGACCGCCGCTCTTGCCGTTGCCATCAGCCGGTCCGACCTGGACCTGCATGAAATTGCCTCGGGCGCTTAGCGACTTGACCCTGATTTGGGTGCCGGTCGTTGGGTTGATCACACCAGCGGTCGGTGTCGCCGGGTTGTAGTACTGCTTCGTGTCGTCGAACACGGGTACAGCGGGCAAGCTTGGATGAGACGACGGCTGACTGAGCCAATGCAGCGTCAAGGCATCGGTCGCCTCCAGCCCAAACGTTGAATCGTAGGACTGGATACGAGGTCGCCACGGCTCGCCATCGGCGCGGTACATCGTGTCGGGATGAGCATCGATCGGGAGAATCAGACCCTCGCCCGGATGAGCGCTGGTCGAGTTGTCGGTGTGGGAGGAATCCCAGTAGCTGATCAACAACCCGTCCTGATAGCTGAATCGCTCCACCCGGTTGCCGAGCAGCGGGTTGTCTTGGAAGCCGAAGTTGTAGGGACCGGTACGCAGGGCGTCGTCGTAACCCCGGTAGACACGATTCTCCGCTATGTAGGCGTTGAAGTAGGCGGCTTCGTTGGTGCCCGTCGTGGCGCTAAAGCCTTTCAAGGTCCAGCCGTCGTCGCCCTCGGCGCCGAAGGTTTCGCCACCGATCGTGATGTCGTCGACCATGAACCCAGGTTCGATTGCGGCCACATCGGTCCAATAGCGGAAACCGACCAAGGTCGGGCCGGTGTAGCCGGAGAGATCAGCGACGAGATCAACCCAACCATCGGAGGCGCCGGTGATGCCGTTGCCGAAGTTCTGGCCGTTGGGGTTGGTGCCCGTCGACAGATTTGTGGGCACCGGGTTCCAGGTGGTGCCTCCATCGGTAGAGGCCACGGCATAGGCGTAGTCCCAGTCGGCTTCAATCTGGTAGTTGGCCTTCGCCGTCATGGTGGCGCCAGCGGCCAGGTCAAACGCTCGATACATCATGTTGTCGAGATCGTTGCCCTGGCCAGAGTAGTAGAACTGCTCACCGGTGAAGGGTGTACCGGTGACCTCGGTGACCATCTTGTCGGGCAGCGTCACGATCAAGGCTTGAGCTTGCTTGGTGTTGGCAGAAGCGGGACCGAGCTTATGCTCCGAACGCTCGCCCGCCTCGGCGGTTTCATAGTTGAGCCAGCCGAGTTGCAGCTTCTCCCACGCGCCCATATGGGTGGGCTTGGTGCCGATATCGATGGTGCCGTCGTTGCCATAGGAACCCGAAGACATGAGCGTCCACCAGGCCGTGGAGTTCTCACAAGCAGAACCGCAGGTGTTGGCTGAGGTGTCGTAGAGATCGGGGAGGCCGAGATCGTGAGCGTATTCGTGGGCGAACACGCCAACCGCTCCGTTTTCGGGCTCGACCGTGTAGTCGCCGATCCAGTACTTCGAACCGCCGACTTGCGTGCCGCCGAAGGGCACGACGGATCCGTCATCCAACGTCGGGCCGCCGCCACCCAACGGTGTCAGCTGCACATACCAGCGGTGCGACCAGATGGCATCGGCGCCGTAGGCACCACCACCGGTTTCTTGCCCGGCGCCGGCGTGGACAGCCTGGAAGTGGTCGATGTAGCCGTCGGCCTCGTCAAAGTTGCCGTCGCCGTCGTGATCGTAGCGGTCCCAGACGTCGTACTGGGAGAGGTAGGCGTCGATCTCAGCCGCCGACCTACCGGCGTCGAGCTCGTTTTGATACCAGGTATCGACCGAGTCACGCACGAACCACCAGGTGGTGCTGCACACGACGCTTCCGCACCAGTCACGGCCGTAGTGGGCGGCCCGGAACGGAACCTCGGACCAATCGGTCACATCACCGTCGACGGCGTACCGCCCGCTGGAGTTCTCGATATAGAAGTTACGCATCGAGTTGGCGCCGGCTGCATTGGAGAAGAGCAGTTCTTCGTAGTGGGCTTCGTTGAAGTCGGGCTCCCAGATGGTCGAGTTGTCGACCGCACGGTCGGGCTCGGGAATCTGGTTGTGGAGCGGACCTTCGGCGCCGCCTTGAAGGATGCCAAACGGAGACTCGGCATCGCCGAACTCACCGAGCACGGTCCAAATCAGGTCTTCGTCCTCGCGGGCTAGTTCGACAAACTGGCCTTTGGCCACCTCGACTACAGGGCCCTCAGCCTTACCCTTGACGACCATTTCCATGGCCTGGCGGCGTAGTGAGCGTTGTTTCTGGCCGAGTTCGTGGGGTACATCGTCGGTGTTGTAGCCGACGGCATCCGGAAGCGTGCTGTCGCCGCTTGCGGCGGAAACGGGAGGTGTCGGGAGAAGGGCGGCGGTCATCGCCAGCAGTGCAGCGATCGTCAGAGCGAGCTTTCTCAAGGAAGTTCCTCCTAGGTGTCCGGATCGACGTCCGAACATACGGGTAATGCACCGCAGGCCCCTGTGAGGGGAAACTCAACGCAGGAAACGTGTCGGGCCAGCCGACCGCAAAGGGCCTTGCACGCCTCAATAATCGTAGCAGTTGGTGTTGCTTGGATCATCGTGACCACGGCCCTAGAGGCGGTATTGGGTTGCATCACCCAAGGCGGGCCGCAGGCGCGACGAAGGCGGCCTCAGATGTGAATCCGAGACCGCCTTCAGCCTAATTTCTCACGGTGTGGAGAGCTCGCCGTTTCGCGGCGAACCGTGGTTTACCAGGTGACCGTCACCGTGTCCGAGCAGGTGGTGGTGCCGCTCACGCAGACGTAGTAGGTGGCGGTTCCGCCGCCCTTACGGCCAAGATTGTCGGTGTAGGGCGAGGCGGAAGTGGTAGCGATGAGGCTTCCGTCGCGATAGATGTCAACATCGCCAGACGCTCCCGACCAGCTGATGTCGGCATGCTGCACACCCTTTACCTTGTAACCCGACGCGGCAGCGGTCAGATCACCAGGGGGTGGCGGCGGGGCGTTGGTATCGACCAAGGTCGGTACAAAGGCGCTGCTTGAAATATCGAGTAGCGGTTCGAGGATGCCGTCGCCGGACTCATCGGTCCAGTTGTAGTTGCCAGTCCCGGTGACCTGGTTGTAGAGACCGTACACGTCACCCGAGTTCGACGGGTTGTTGTTGCTGGCCAGCAACGCCAAGGCACCGGCGACATGAGGTGATGCCATCGACGTCCCAGAGATTGTGCCGTAGCCGCCTTCTTCCAACGGGTAGGTGGATGTGATGCATACACCGGGAGCAGCGATGTCGACGTCTGCGCCGAAGTTGGAGAAGTTGGCCAACGTGTCGTCTTCATCGGCGCGGCAGGTGGCTGCTCCGTTGCCGCCCGGGGCGCCATCAAAGTCGGCGAGGGCTGAAACGGTGAGCGCATTGTCGAACGAGGCCGGACTGTAGCCCGAAGCATCCTGGGAATCGTTGCCAGCGGCGACGGCGAACGCCACGCCAGCGTTGACTGCACCCTGGATGGCGTCGTATTCGGCCTGGCTGTATCCGGCGCCACCAAGGCTCATGTTGGCCACCTCGATTGTGCTCGCGTTGGCCGCGACCCAGTCGATGCCGGCTACCACCATCGATTCGCTGCCGCTGCCGTTGCTGTCGAGAACCTTGACGGCCCAGATGCGGGCGCCCGGTGCAACCCCGACGACACCGAGGTCGTTGTCGAGAGCGCCGATCGTTCCAGCAACGTGGGTGCCATGATAATGATCGTCATCTCCGCCAGCCGAGCACGTAGCGTTGCCGAAACGGCGTTTGGACTTACAGGAGACACCGCCGACCACGTTCAGATCGGGGTGGTCGTAGTCGACACCGGTGTCGATAACAGCCACATCAACGTCGACCCGCTTGTCGTCGGTCTGGTCGATGTCGAGCGCAGCTTCATCGGCGAAGATTCGTGGGAGACCCGATGGCGTGTCCTGGGCGGCGAGTTGGATCGTTCGATCCATCTCGACATAGGCGACCTTTGGGTTGCGGGCCAAGGCGGCTGCGGCCTGGGCCGACATTGTCATCGAGTAACCCTTGAGGGCATGTTCATAGACGAAGCCGACGGTGCCACCATTTGCGTTGGCGGCTTGCCGTGCTTCGGCTGCAGCGTTGGCTTGGGCGTCGTTCAAGACGACGATATAGGACCCCACTTGTCCGTTGTCGGCCGCAGCGGAGACCGCTGTTGGGGCTACGAGCAAGCTTGCGAGCAGGGTTAAGACCGCGACAAACGCGGCGTGTTGTCGAACCATGACTGAAACTCCTTTAGGGGTGGTTGAACGGCGGGTCGCAATTCAAGAGTTCATTTTTTGCTCTACATCTGGAAGATAGAGAGAGCTGTCACCCACGACAGAAATAACAGTAGAACAGCTCGAGCAGAAAAGCTAACGCAGTTAGGTTGTTCAGATTCCAATTGGTTGTTTAGATTCCAATTTGATGGAAACATCCCAACGTCACGTTGAGCTCGGTCGTTGCGGCATGGTTGCTTAGAGACGGCGCATCAGACAGCGGCCGGCTTGAGCGGTGTGCCGATCCACATCTTCGGCAAGATCGAACGAAGCGAACGCATCACGTCGCCATGTCCCTGAGGCGAGAAGGTAATCTGGCCCCGGTCATCCTCGGTCGACCCCGTCATCGCCAGCAACCACTGGCCCTCCGTGTCGGCATCGATGCCGCGGAGCTCCCGCTCATCTTGCCCATCCTCGGTCGACCATGCTGAGGCGATCTTCCATCGGCGCACCTGGTTACTCTCGAAACGGTTGACAATGCGGGCTTGTTCATCCGAAAGGCCAGCATCGATGAGTGTGGTGGTCGCTGCCTCTGGGTCGCCGTCGCCGAGATGTCGTTCGGCCCGAGCCACCGCCTCGGTTGAGATCGAGATCGGCGAGGCGCCAACGTAGCGTGGTGAACGAGCCAGCAAGAGTTGGCTGAGTACCGTCGGCAGTTGGGCGACGTCGGTGGGCTGCAGCTCTACGACGCCTTCGTCGATGTCGTTGGAGACGACGGCGGCTCGTGGGGTGGCCCAAATGGTGCGGTGCGAGGCGTCTGCTCCATAGCGGAGATCGATGGTGATCATCAGGCTGGCCTGATTGACGATGTACAGGAGCTCGGCAGCGAGGGGGTCAAAGGTGCCGTCGATGAGAATCGAGCGCTCCTCGAGCAGGCGCACGACGTCGTCGTCGACGTTGGCAACGCTGTCGAGCGAGGTGTCGGCGAAGCTCAGGTTATTGGCGATTCGCAGTGTTTCGGCCACGATATCGGAGCGGAGCCTGAGTCTGGCCTGGCTGCGATCGAGTCGTACATCGCGTCCGGTTGGCGCGGGATCGGGGATGACCGTCAACGAGTCATCGGAGGCCTTGGACGCTAGACCGGCACGGTTGGGGCCGTCGGTGGTGGTCGTTGTCGTATCATCGGTCGAACGGCCGCTGGTCGAGCTTCGATCACTCTTCGTCATCTCGCCAAACCCTTTCGCGCTCTGTCTTGCAGACTGTTCAGTCACGATTCCCGGTACCCGCCTTCCCGTAACGCCCTCTCGACACTTCATGGAGGTCCGAGAGAGTCTAGCGCAAGCTCTCGAAACTCTTCCGGGCGTACGCCCGCTTGACGTCGGTGTCACCGGCTGCGCCTATGCTGGTTGGCGATGGGGAAACGCAGCACCAGTACGTCGGCTTTCGGGTCCGGGCGGCGAGAAGGCCATGACGCGTCTGCGTTTTACCAACGGTTCGCTGCGCCGGAGCTCTCCGACGACGATGACGTCAACCGACCGGATGCCTTGCTCGACAAGCTGGGCGATGGCCAGGTTTTTGTTGGCAATGGAGCCGATATGTCTGAGCTTGCCGACAACTCGGTGGCCCTCGTCGTCACCTCACCCCCCTATTTTGTCGGGAAAGATTACGAGCTGGCGGTCGGCCACGGCACCTCGGGTACGGGCCGGGGCGAGATTCCTTCGACCTATGTCGAGTTTCTCGAGATGCTGCGTTCAGTTTTCGCTGAATGTCGTCGAGTGCTCGAACCGGGTGGGCGAATCGCGGTCAATGTGGCCAACCTCGGTCGCAAGCCCTACCGAAGTTTGAGCGCTGACGTCATCACCATCCTCCAGGACGACCTTGGACTGCTGTTGCGAGGCGAGGTCATCTGGGAGAAGTCGGCGACGTCGTCCGGTTCGTGCGCGTGGGGCTCGTTCGCCAAGGCGTCGAATCCTGTCCTTCGAGACATGACCGAGCGGGTAATCATCGCATCCAAAGGGCGGTTTCAGCGGGCTCGTACCGTTCCCCAGCGCCGCAAGGAAGGGCTCCCTCATGTCTCGACACTCACCAACGACGAGTTTGTCGACGTAACCCGAGACGTCTGGCGGATCGATGCCGAATCGGCCACCCGAGTCGGGCACCCGGCGCCGTTCCCGATCGATCTTCCCCGGCGACTCATCGACCTCTACACCTACGTCGACGATATTGTCGTCGACCCCTTCGTCGGCTCGGGTACCACGCTGGTGGCGGCTGCTCGTGCAGGCCGTATCGGCGTCGGGTACGACACCGATGCCGAGTACGCCACCCTCGCTGAGGACCGACTCGCCGCCGAGCTAGATCGGCGGCGACGGCTCGAAACGGTAGACCAGGAGTCATCGGAGCTCTCGACGCTCCAAGGCGACGAACGCCAAGATCTTTTTCATGCTCGCGCCGTCGCTGAGGGTCGCCGGGTCCACGACATGGCTCGACGCGTTCTGGAAGACGCTGGTTTCGAGATCGACGACAAGGCCAAGCATCCAGCCGGTGTCGTAGATTTCGATTTTCTCGTCACCGGCGCCAGCGGCTCATTCTGGGTTGAGGTCGCTGGCGGTTTCACCGCTTCTAAACCGGGGCTCCAGCGGATCGAATCGGTGTGGCGTCTACTCGGTCGCCTACACACCGTGGTCGGTCCAAGCGCAGACGGGATCCCGGTCATCGTGCTCACGTCGAGCTTGCCTAAGAAAAACTCATCGGTAGGCAAGGCGCTTCGGGCCCCGGGGAGCAAGGCAATCTTCGACGTGATCGAGATCTACGATCCGGAGGCGCTCAAACGCCTCGTCCACTACGCCAGCTCGAAGGCAAAACGAGTGAAGCCGCAACCCGGTTTCTGGTCGGAGCCGGATCTCTAAGCTTCACCGCTGAAGGTTGGCGAAGCACCGTCGGGTAGCGGGACTTGATGGGCTCGCATCATGAGGCTCAGCATCGAGTAGTAGCCAACGGTGGCGGTGATCTCGACGGCTGCGTCCATCCCTAAGGTGGCCACGGCCTGATCCCACGTTGCTGATGGCACGCCATCGGCGGCGACTGTTGCGACGGCCAGAGCGTAGGCCGCGGCTTCGCCGTCATCATCGAAGTGGGTGTCGTCCGCGCTGCGTTCAGCGATTGCGTCGAGCAAGGCATCAGGACGATCGAGTCCGCTGGCGATGGCCCGGTGAGCATACCATTCGAATTCGTCGCGATGATGGGCCGCCACCGCCAGGATGACGGTCTCGCGGGTGGCGTCATCGAGAGACGTTTCGTATCGGATCGCCTCGCCGAGCCTCGATAGCGCTGCCCCTACTTGCGGCTGATGGACCATTGCGTTGAACGGTCCGTGCAACACGCCGTCGTCGTCGGCTAGGGCGAAGAGGCGAGGACCTCGTGCTCTTTTTCCGCTGGTGATGCCGTCATAGACGCGGCGCTGCTCAGCGTTGAGGTCCGACGGCTTGTGTCGGGGAAGACGGTAGGTCATGGCCTGAACGTTGCCCTGGGATGTGCTGCTCGGTCAAGCCCGCCAGAACCGGCGTCGGAATCTAGCCGGTGGAGCAAAAACGAAAGATGCAGCATTCGTTGCGGAACGCTGCATCTTTCAAGCCCGCGCCAAGCCTTACCCAGGCGCTCTTTTATGATCGGTCATACTCGACCAAACCGTAGAACTTCATCGATGTTATTCGCGCCCGAAGGAATTTCCCACACCGGACGTGTGACAATCCGGACCGAGGTTCGAGGTTGAACGAGGTTCCTGATTGGGGCAGCCAGCAGCGGCGTTAGAGCCGAGCGACGATGATGTCACGCTCGATCGAATTGTCGACTCGGTGGGCAAAGCCTGCACCGGCGTTGACGGCAACTCTGGTGAAGCCAAGCTTGGTGAGGGCGTCGCCGACCTCGTCGGTACCTGCTCGCTTTGTGTTCCAGGCCAGAGCGATTGCACCGCAGGGCCGAAGCCACTTTTTCCAGGCTGGAGCGAGTCGCTCGAGGAGAGCCACGGTGTCGGTTGGGTCCCATTTGGCCTTGTTGCGAGCAGACCCGCCTGGCTGCCTGCTGGCATGGTGAATACCGTACGGCAGGTCGGTGACGATGACGTCGACCGAGTCGCGTTTGATCGGCAGGTTGGTGTCCCCACCGTCTGCGCAGAAGGTCTGCAGGGTCTGGCCGAGCCCCTCCTTGAGCTCATCACGATCCGGCGCCACGGTGAAGGTGCTATGCCTGCGTTCTGCGTTGGCCGGGCGATAATCTTGCACCAAATGAGGCAGGCGTTGTCGTTTGGCCCACTGGCCGATGAAGATCGCCTGCTGATCCAATGCGTTGCGATCGGGTTCGATGCCGATGGCGTTGAGCCCAAAGGCCAGCGCCCAGTTCAGGGTTGTCCCCCGTCCGCACATGGGATCGCACAGGGTGATGGGGCGAGCCTGGTGATCGGGGTTTGAGAGATCGATGCCAGCTGCTGCCATCGCTACGGTCACCATCGCTCGGGTGAAACGCTCGTTGGTCTTGCCCTTGTAGCGCTGAGTCGTCACCAGCTCGGAGCCAAAACGGAGCTGTTCACCCATGGCCGTCGTCCGGAAGTTCTCGCCATCTTGTTCAAACAGCGCAAGTGATGCTGAGAGTTGTCCGGCGAGAGGGCCAAGTTCCTCGGGGGCTAGATCACAATCGAACGATAAGCGTGTCGATCGGCCTTCGGTGATGACATCGATCGTTCCAAGCGTGGCTGGATGGAGCGCATCCAGAACTAGTGAGAGCTCAGCGGCGGCTATGTCACCCAAGGAGGTTGAGTAGACACGATTCAGGTCGGTCTCAAGAAACAGGGCGTAATTGTGCTTGTGCATTTGTGAAATCGGCGTTTTTCTGCGTAACCTGACAACACTCTATGGGCGAGATTTTGATCTCTTCAGCCACGGTTGGACGTTTGCCGCGCTATTTGCGGGTGGCGGCTGATATGGCGGCGGAAGATGTGTCCACGGTGTCGTCAGACCACTTGGCCGAGCAGGTTGGTGTCAACCCGGCCACGTTGAGGCGAGACCTGGCGACGCTTGACATCGCTGGCACGAGGGGTGTCGGCTACGACGTCAAAGGTCTTGTCTACGCGATCAGTGTGGCACTTGGGGTGAACCAAGACTGGCCAGTGGTTGTGGTGGGGGCGGGTAATTTGGGTCGGGCATTGGCCAACTATGGCGGGTTGGCAGAGCGAGGCTTTCCTGTGCGGGCTATTTGTGACAACGATGATGAGAAGGTTGGCACCACGGTTGGCGCCCTCACCATCGAACACAGTGACAATCTAGCCGCAATGATCGACAAGCACGGGATAACTATCGGAGTTATCGCCACACCGGCCGACGAGGCTCAATCGGTGGCCGAAGCATTGGTCGTGGCCGGCGTCCACTCACTGCTCAATTTTACGGCCTATCCGGTCGACGCGCCTGACGGGGTTGTGGCTCGCCGCGTCGACCTCGCCACCGAACTTCAAATTCTGAGCTTCTATCATCAGCAGGGAGTGCGGCTCGCCGGCGGAACCGGCGTGCCGCTCACCCCGCCTGCGAGCTGAAGCACGTCGGTGCCTAGGATCTACAGCTAGGCGTAAACGGTCCTCGTGATCCATTCGGCGACCAGGGCAGGCTTGTCTTCGCCCTCGATCTCGACGGTGAACTCCTGAATCTGATCCACGGCGTTGCCCTTGAGCGTCACGTCGATGACTTTCGAGTGGGCCCGGATTTGCTTACCTACCCGTACCGGGTTGATGAACCGAACCTTGTTCATGCCATAGTTCACGCCCATAAGGACGCCCTCTAGAGGCGGTCCTTCACGCTTGATCGACGTCGACAGGTGCACCAGTAGTGACAGGGTCAAAAACCCATGGGCAACGGTGCCGCCGAACGGTGTGGCCGCCGCTGCCTCCTCATCGAGATGGATGAATTGATGATCGAGCGTTGCGTCGGCGAAGTCATTGACCCGCTCTTGGGTTATCTCCATCCAATCGCTAGCGATTGGGTCCTGGTCGATCTGTGCCTTGACCGCTTCATAGGCTTTCTGGGCGTTCTCGCTCATGGTTCTCCTCGGAGATGCTTCGGGGGTTTTTGTGAGATGTCCGTCACGGTTGGTGGACCTTGGTCTAGGCCGGGTCCACTTGACGTTAGGCTGAGGGTACGGAACTACGGATCGCAACACGAAACAGTCCGCTTGCCCTCTGGCAAGCAAATCACGTTGCCGCAGCATTGTGCCAAGTCGAGCACGAACTTCAGGTAACGCTTGTCTCGACGGCAACCTTTGCTGACCGTCGTCTGGGCACCCCCATCTCCAAACTCGGAGGTAAGGGAGCGTTCAGTAAAGAGATTCAGCAGCTTGTGATGTCTGGCGATGCCGATCTTGCTGTTCACTCGGCGAAAGATCTCCAGGCGACCACGCCGGAGGGCCTGCTGATCGCAGCCTTCCCCGAGCGCGGAGACGCCCGAGACGCTCTCATCGGCTCAACCCTCACCGACCTCGCCGCCGGTGCAAATGTAGCTACCGGCTCGAATCGACGACGCGCCCTGCTCAATGACCTGTGCTCCGACCTCACGTTCCATGAGTTGAGGGGCAACATCGCCACCCGTGTGGCCAAGGCTGAAGGCTACGACGCAATCGTGATGGCAGCGGCCGCGATCGAACGGCTCGGTATCAATCTGCCCATCGTCGACATTCTGGATCCGGTTGCCTTCGTGCCCCAGGTAGGCCAGGGCGCATTGGCCGTCGAAGTTCGCGATCCCAACACCGATGCAGGGAACGACCGCTCGATCGCCGAGCTCGTAGCCCAACTCAACCATCGACCAACGGAGCTTGAGGTCACGGCTGAACGACACTTCCTGGTCGAACTGGGAGGCGACTGCACCCTGCCAGCAGGCGCTCATGCTCGCGTCGACCCGGTGACCGAACAGATCAGTATCGATGGAGTGCTCGCCGACGAAAACGGTGAACACCTCCAGAGGCTGACCGTCGACGGTAACCCGAAATCGGAACCTGGCCGAGAGCTGGCCCGACGCCTACGCAAGGCGCTCGAAGCAACGGTCGCATGAGTGGCTGGCGACCTGGCCAGGCTCAACAGCCGCTGGCGGGTCGCACCGTTGTCCTCACGCGATCGACTGATGACAACCGATTTCTGGCATCGCGCCTAACCGCCCTCGGCGCCGATGTAAAGCAGATACCGCTGAACGTGGTACTGCCCGCTCCTGATGGGGGAGTGGCGCTAAGCAAGGCCTTGGAGCGTCTCGCCGACTACGAGTGGTTGGTGCTTACATCCGCAAACGGGGTTCGCGCCGTTGTCGATCAGCGCGGCGCAGTGCCATGGCCTGAGGGCGTCCATGTGGCCGTCGTTGGCGACACCACAGCTCGCGTGGCCGACGCGGCCGGACTTCCCGTGAACTTCATTCCCTCCGAAGCTTCTGCCGCCCGTTTGGTGGCCGAGTTCCCGACGGCACTGGTCAATGCCGCGCCGGTTCGAGTTCTTGCCCCACTGGCCGAGTTGGCGTCGTCGACGGTCTACGACGGTCTGTCCGACAAGGGTTACGACGTTGACCGGGTCACCGCCTACCGCACGGGCGCGCCGAAGATCGATCAGGTGTTGGAGCCCGTGCAGCGGAGCTTGGCCGAAGGCGCAGATGTTGTGGTCTTCGCGGCTCCATCGGCAGTGGTCCGATTCGCCGATCGCTTTGGTTCAACGAGTGCAGCCGTTGTCTGCATCGGTCCGTCCACTGCTAAGCGAGCCCAGAACCTCGGCTTTGTCGTCGCCGCGGTGGCGACGCCACACGACGACGATGGCATCTATGAGGCGGTTCAAGGGGTGCTGACTTCCGGCGTTGGCTAGCTTCTGCGCCAGTCTTTAACGAACCGCGCTCGGAGCGAACCCTCGAACCACGGTGGCGATAACGTGAAGTTGATGTTTCCTCAGCGTCGTCTTCGCCGGCTCCGGACCACACCCGCCCTGCGGCGAATGGTGGCTGAAACGAGAATCTCGGCTGATGACCTTGTCGCCCCACTTTTCGTGCGGGAAGGAATCGACGAGCCGGTGCCGATCGACTCACTTCCTGGGGTTGTCCAGCACTCCCAGGGATCGTTGCGAGCCGAGGTGGAACGATTGGCCGGTCTCGGTGTGCCCGGCATCATCCTCTTCGGGATCCCTGAACACAAGGATGATGAGGGCAGCGAAGCCTGGAATCCCGATGGTGTTGTACAGGTAGCTCTACGGAACCTTCGAGCCGACCTCGGTGATGACGTCGTGCTCATGGCCGATCTCTGTGTTGATGAATACACCAGCCACGGGCACTGCGGGATCGTGGGCGACGATGGTCGTGTCGACAACGACGCCACCCTCGACCTCTACGCCCAGGCTGCTGTGGCCCAAGCCGCTGCCGGTGCTCATATCACTGCGCCGTCGGGAATGATGGACGGGCAGGTCTTTGCCATCCGTGAGGCGCTCGATGAGGAAGAGTTCGTCGACGTCTCGATACTTGCCTACGCGGCCAAGTATGCGAGTTCGTTCTACGGGCCCTTCCGTGATGCGGTAGATGTCACCATCGCTGATGGTGGAAATCGAAACGGTTACCAGCAAGATTGGCGCAACGCGCGCGAGGCCATGGAGGAAATTCGCTTCGACCTCTCCGAAGGGGCCGACATGATCATGGTCAAACCGGCCGTTGCCTACCTCGACATCCTCACCCGAGCCCGCATGGAAGTCGATGTTCCTCTGGCCGCCTATCACGTGAGCGGTGAATATGCCATGCTCAAGGCCGCGGCCCAGAACGGCTGGATCGACGGCGACGTTGCCGCCATTGAGACACTCACGGCGATCAAGCGGGCTGGCGCAGACTTTATCCTCACCTACCTCGCAGGCGAGGTCGCTGAGCGACTGAAGTCGGGCGGCGCTCTCTAAGCCGTGGTCGCCAAGGACTGAGACGTGAAGGCCCAGAAACTGGCCGAGCGTGACGGCTGGTCGTGCTGGCTCTGTGGCGGTGAGATCAACCCTGATGCGCCGGTTGGTTCGCCGTCCTCGCCCTCTATCGACCATGTCGTGCCTAAGAGCAGGGGCGGCAAAACGGAGATGAGTAACCTGCGGCTCGCTCACCGGCGTTGCAATGGTCATCGGGGGAACCACCTGCCCGAGCTGCGCTGGCCCGCCGAGTTCGCCTTGCTCGATGCGCCGTCGCTCTGGCAGTCCCTTCGCCGCATCGTGACCCGCGCCCAGCGCAGCCCAAACGGTCACTCGCTCGGGCATCGCAAAGACAATCCCGAGGCCAAGGCCGATGTGGTGGCGCTCGCACCCAGCGCAGATCTGGCTCGGGAGGCGGCGGCGTGGGCGGAAGCAACAGCCGAACGATTCTTAGGTGGCTCCTGGCGAGCCGAGGTGGACGCAGTAGGAGCGGGAGACGCTCACGCCATTCGCCTTTCGGTGGCTGGCCCCGTCGCCGATCCAGGACGTCCGTTTAGCGCGGACAAGGAGCGACGACGCTAGTCGATCACTCAGGAATGGCCACTCGGGCGTTACTGCTGCAGCCCGGGCTCGGAACGCCAGGCCGGAACGGTTCAGCGCAGTAGACGTACTGGCGACCGGCCACGATGTCGAAGTCGAGGTACTCGGTAGACCCCCCGACGCCTTGCCACGCCAGCCTGGCGAGGAGGGCGCGGTTTCGATAGATGAGGATCTCGGTCGGTTGGAGAGCATCGTTCGGGTAGGCGACCACGACGGACACCGCTTCCTCGTCCTGTATGTAATCGGCACGGATCTGAGCCCGGTCCAGTTCGACGACACTGGTGGTTGTTGTGGTGTCTTCGGTTGTTGTGGTGGTTTCTTCCTGGGTGGTTGTTGTGGTCTCTTCGGTTGTTGTGGTGGTTTCTTCCCGGGTGGTTGTTGTGGTCTCTTCGGCCGTTGTGGTGGTTTCTTCCCGGGTGGTTGTTGTGGTCTCTTCGGCCGTTGTGGTGGTTTCTTCCTGGGTCGTCGTTGCCTCGGCCGTTGTTGCCGGGGTCGACGTCGTCGCTGCCTCGGTGGTGGTCGTCGAGGATGACGGGGCTGAGCTTGATGATGAGGTCGATGTCGAGGCCACCAGAGTGGTCGACGAATCACCAGCCTCGGTGGGCAGCGTGATCGCCGGGGGAAGCGTCGCCTGCTGATCAGATCGACTGATCACAAAAGCAGCGGCGGCGACGGCCATAGCAGCCACCACCAAAAACATGCCGCCCCAGAGTTGTTCCGTTCGAACGCGCCGCATCTCTCTCCACCCTGTATCAGCCTGTCATGGTAACAGAAGAGCGCACCATCGTTGGACAGCCGTGTCGGTCAACCTAGCGGCTTAGGTCAAACGGCTATCTTCGTCGGCGATCGCGTTCAACGTCCAGAGTCCGCAACGGTGAAGGGCAGGGTGTGCGGCCCCGTTGGCGACCACTGCCGCGGCGACGCTGAGCGCCCAGCCGGAAGCCCGTAGCCAGGAGGCATCGTCTGGTTTGGCGCCGACGATGCGGGTCTGTTGCCTGAGGCGTGTTCTCAAGGTGGTAGGCAGCGTCCACCATGCTATGGCTAGGTCGGTGGCAGGATCGCCGGCGGCGATGTCGCCGAAGTCGATGACTGCGGCGAGCCGACCGTTGTCGACGAGCAGATTGAACGGGTGGAGGTCACCGTGAAGCCAGATGGCTGGGCCCGACCAAGCCGGTGCCGATCGCGCCTCGTCCCATCGACGACGAAGCACGGCCAGAATGCTCTGGCCAAGGTTGTTTGCGAGCGGTCCTGTTGGGGTGAGCAAGGGGTCTGTTCGGTCGCTGCGTTCGCCGAGCGGTATCCCGCGCAGAGGATTGATTGGCGCTTGCCGTGGCGCTGGTTGATGCAGAGCGCTAAGCAGCTGAGCCAGGTCATCGGCCAGGCCGGTGAGCTGGGACTCGGTGGGATGAACGGTGCCTAGAGGCAAACCGTCGAGCCAGGGCACGATCGACCACGGCCAGCCGAAGTCGTCGCTCGGCTTGGCGCATAGTGCCGGAACGGGTGTTGGGAAGGGAAGCCGGCCCGCCAGCTCAGGCAACCAACGCTGTTCGTTCTCCAGGAGCGGCACAGCCATCGCCCGACGCGGCAACCGGGCCAGGTACCGATCGCCGAGGCGGTACAAAACATTGTCCCAACCGCTGGCGAACGCTTCGACGGGCCCGT
>CAKZXA010000095.1 GCA_937922045.1 uncultured Acidimicrobiales bacterium
CGCTAGGCAACGCGTTCGAACATGTAGGCGAACGGTGATTTGGTGTAGGCCACACCTCGCCCGCTTTGCTGGAGCAAGTCGATCGTGATCTCCACCGGCTTCTTGGTAATGAGGTAGGTGTCGAGATCGTCGCGTCGGACCCGGTACTGGCCCGGCCTCGATTCGACGACGGCGCGAAGCTCGTAGCGGCTGTCGATTGACGCCATAGCCGCGTCGCCATGGCTCGGGTTCACGAGCAACATGCCGCCTACCCGCAGGTAGTACGTGCAGTGCTGCGAGATGAACCCTGCATACAGCGAGACCAGCAGATCGTAGGAACCCTCGACCAGCCCCAGGTCTTGGCTGTAGTCGCCGGGGATGAAGCTCACCACAGGCTTGGTAGAGAACCCGTCGGTAGGTAGCCGGCCGGCCGTTGCTGGGTCGTTTTTGGCGATGATTTCGGCCACACCCTCAACGTCTTCGAAAAACGAGCGAGCTCGCCGATCCATGTCCACATAGGTGACGTCAGGCCACACGAACGACGGTGCGATGTCGACGAACGAACCCGGGTAAAGCACCCGCTCTGCGGTGATCGCCTGCGATACAGCGGTGAAGAGACGCTTACGGTCACCCTCGTGTCGGTCCTGATCGGCCCACAGTTTCAACGTTTTCGGTTTTGCCATCGGTCCAACCAATCCTTCTAACCAGCCCATTGTCGACGAAGCGTGAGCAGGGGGACCAAGGCAGTGAGACACAGCACGCTGCCGAGGGCTAACGCATAGCTGTAGCCTCGCGCCACCGAATCGACGAGATCGGCGACGGTGACCCCGACCGGGAGATCGATGTCTTCGGCTGCGGCGTCACGCAACAGTTCACGCACCGGTTCAACCGCGCCAACCGTCGCGCTCACCACAAACAGCATCACCGCTCCCCCAGCGGCCGAACCCATCGTGAAACCCTGGTTACGCACGAAATAGTGGGCGCCGCCCTTGCGGCCCATCTCGGAAAGTTCGGCCACGCTTCGAATGGCGACCAGAGCAGCATTGGTCGACAGACCAACTCCCATCCCGGCCACGAACAAGGAGGCGAAGGTGGCGCGTGCATCGGTTCCCGACGCCACCGTGGCCCAGGCCGCGACCATGCCGGTCGTGGCCAGGCCCCATCCCATCGTCATCACCGTTGGCGGATCAAACCGGTCGAGGGCACGACTGGAGATGTTTGAGCCGAGGGTCCAACCGACCGAAAACCACAGCACCGACCAGGCGGCCGCGGCCCGCCCGTAGCCCAATCCGGCCGACAGGTACAGCGGGAGATAGAGGTGGCCGCAGAAGGCACCGGCCAGCAGCAACGTCGGCGAGAGCCCGATCCCCCGGTAGGGCTGGACAGCAAAATCCTCGAGCCGCATCACCGCCCGATCCCCACGAGATCGAGCCCAAACCATGAACAGACCCAGGCAAGCCAAAGCGATGACCGCAAGCACCAACGAGCCCAGATCGAGCCGTGAGATGGCGAGCACCAAAAGGATCGAAAAAGCCGAGACCAGACCAAGGCCGACCACATCGAGCCGGTGCCGCTCGGCGCCGGGCTGGGCCTGCGGCATGGAGCGGAAGGCGAGCCAGGCGGCCAGCAGGCCGAGGGGCAGGTTGATATAGAAAATCCAGCGCCACGAGAGGAAGGTCAACATCACCGAAGCGAGCGCAGGGGCGGTTGCCCCCATCACACCCCACACCGTGCTGTTGCCAGCGAACACCCGCGCCACCATCTCTTTGGGAAAGGCCACGTTCACGCCTGCGTTGGCGGTGGTGATCAACATGCCAGCGGTCGCGCCCTGCACGATTCGAAACGCGATCAGCATCGGCATCGAGGTGGCCATCCCCGCCACGAACCCGGAAACCGCCATCGCGGTGGCCGCCGAGACGAACACCTTGCGCACCCCGACAGCGTCGACCAAGGGGCCGGTAGCCACCGTGGCGATTCCGGAGGCGAGAAGAAAGCTGGTGATAACGGCGGGCAACAAGTGCACATCGCCCAGTTGCTCAGCCAACTCCGGCAGCGCGGCTGCAATGGCCGTACCTTCGAAGGCCAGCAGTGCCATGGCGGCAAAGGTCGCGATCGACGCCGCCCGGTACTCGGGAGAAAAAATCGAGGTCTTCGGCGCGGCCTTATCGGTGAGGTTCAACGACTGGCTCCACGCTTGGTGCGGTCGCCCGCTGGTCGATAGCGGCGATCAGTTCGTCGATGACGGCGACGGCCAACGCTTGTCGGCGTGCATCCACAAGGTGGGCGTCTCCTCGAACCACCAGATCGCCGACGAGCTTCGTCGGCTTCGAGCTGTAGGTGCGACCTGGCTCGACGTTGCGTGTCGCATCGATCACCTCTACGTATCGCCGAGCCCCCTCGGCGACGGGTTGGTTCATGCCGACAAGGTGATCGACCTTGTTCATCAGCACCACCATCATCTTGAACGGCCCGGTCACATGACGGGCGGCGTCGGTGCCCATGTTGGACCCGGGTGACACGGTGAAAAAGTCGAACCTGCCCTCATGACGGCGTTGCATCTCGCCCGACCACCAGGCCGAAACCGCCTTGGTCGTGGCGTATTGAACGCTGGGGTTGAAGGCGGCTTGATCGCCTCGGGCGATCTCGAGCACCGCAGCTTTGAAAGCGGTCTCGTCGACGATGGGGGCGAGAGCGGCCTCGGCCACATGCAATCCCATCACCCTCAGTAGATCATTGTTGGCAGCTTCGGAGCCCGAGAGCACGACTCGTGCTCCCGGGGCCAAGCGACCGGCGGCGATCAGTTCACTGGTGATCAAGTGATGGCCAAGCAGCGACGAACCGAAACAGACTTCGACGCCTTCTGCCGTTCGGTTCAGCTCGTTGGGGACCATGCCCGCGTTGAGAGCCAGCACGTCGAAGGGCTCTTCCCTCTGGAGGAGTTCCCCAGCCGCCCGGCGGGAGGATGCGACGTCGGCCACGTCAACGGTCAGCGTTTCGAACACCTCGCGGCCGGTGCGAGCAATGAGGTCTCGTGCCGCAGCATCTGCCTTCTCCTGGCTTCGGCAAGCCAGAACAATCGATCCAAACCCGAGGTCTGCCAGTTGAGCAGCGGTCTCAAAACCCAGCCCGGAATTGGCGCCGGTTACAAGCACTCGTTTGTCGACGTGGGCGGCAGTAGACGATTCGGACACAACGGCTCCACGAACATGCGATAGACCAGACGGGCCGAAAGGCCCATCCCAACAACCCCTACCCAACAACATAGAACCGGCCAACCCGGATCCAACCGCACATCCAACCGCACATCCAACCGCGCTGCTCAGACCCAACAACCTCTACCATGGCCCGGATGCAGCGATGGGGCCGGGTGGCCGTGATGGTCGGCGTGTTGTTCTGGTCGCTGGGGAACGTGATCGTTCGCGGTACCGAGCTGGAAGGGCCGCGGCTCGCCTTGTGGCGCTACATCATCGCCGCCGTCATCTACACCGGCGCCCACCTGTGGCAAGCCGGGCCGTTGAACTGGCGTGACGCCAGGATCGCGGCGCCAGCGGCGGTGGCGATCACCGTCGAGATCGCCCTTTTCTTCACCGCCATCCAGCGAACGACGATGGCCAACGCCTCGGTGATCGGCTCCCTCGTCCCGCTCGTACTCGTGGGCATAGCGGTGCGACGCTACAAGGAGCGAGTGCCGTTCTCGGTGATCGTGGCCACCCTGTTCGGGCTGGCTGGCGTGGCTGCGGTGGTTTACGGATCGGCTTCGGCCATCCGCTGGTCGTTGAGTGGCGACCTCATCGCCATCGCCGCTCTGGCCCTCTTCGCCGCCTACTACGTGTTCGCCAAGGAAGCCCGCGAAGAGCTCTCCACCTTCAGCCTCCAGACCTACACCATGCTCATCGGCATTCCGGTGTTGGTGGTTGCGAGCCTCCTGATCGCTGGCACGGCGCGCCCGCCATCGGGCCAACAATGGCTGTACCCGATCGGGCTTGTGATCTTCCCCACCAGTGGCCACTTCATGGTGAACTGGGCCCACAACCACGTGACCTTGACGTTCACCTCGCTCATGGCGCTCGGTGTTCCCGTGCTCTCGACCTTCGGGACCTGGCTCGTTCACGGCGATGCGCTTACAGCCCTTCAAGTCGGCGGCATCGTCACCGTGGTTGCCGTTCTGGCCTACGTCGTCGTCGAGGGCGAACGCGGCCGCTTCACAGCCAACGCCAGCTCCGAGGCTGAAGCATCGCCAACCTCGAGCTAGCGGCGCACCGTGTGGCACGGATCACGCTGGAGGAGCTCAGCCGCTGAGTTCGGCGACGCGAGCTTCGAGCTTGTCGATGGCCATGGCCCAGCCCTGGCCTCCAGGCGAGTCGGCGGGAACACCGATGTGGGTCATCACCATTTTGGTGCTGCCGCCGAGGTCTTCGAGTTCAACCACGATCGAGGTTTCCATCGATGCTCCAGCGGGCATACCCATCTGCTCGGCGGTCATGGCGTTGCCATCGGCGTCGGCCATGCTTTCGGTGTAGACGAGGCGGGTCTTTGGATCGATCTCGCGGTACTCGCCAACGAAGAACATCTGCATCTGGCCGTTGGGGGTTTCTATCTCCATGCCGATGTGGCGGCGACCGCCGACCGTGACGTCCATGTCGGCCTTCGGGATCGTTGCTCCCATAGGTCCGTACCAGTTGGCGAAATGCTCGGCTTCGGTCCACATCGACCAGATCAAATCGATGGGCGCATCGAAGGTGCGTTCGATCTGGACGTCCTTGGTTTCACTCATTTGGCGTTGCCTCTTTCTTGTCTTGGTTCTCGTCTTGCGGGTTTTGCATGTCTTGCGTTTGCTGAATCGTCCGGACGTAGTCGTCCATGCGGTCGAAACGATCATCCCAGATGTGTCGGTACTGCTCGGCCCATTCCGAGACTTCGGCCAGTGGCGCCGACGCGATGGTGCAGGGCCGGAACTGGGCTCGGCGGCCGCGCGTGATCAGGCCCGCTTGTTCGAGCACCTTGATGTGTTTGGAGATCGCCGGCAACGTGAGGTCGAAGGGAGCGGCGAGATCGTTCACACTCGCCTCCCCCTCGGCCAGACGCCCAAGGATGGCACGCCGGGTGGAGTTGGCCAGGGCAGCAAAGGTTGCGTCGAGTCGTTCGTCGTCGAGCGTTGCGTTCGCTGTCGTCGTCATGGTGAACTCGCCTTACCGCATCGTCGTATCGTCGTATCGCCACAAGTTACTTTCCATAATCTTTAATTAACTAGATAGGAAAATAACACGGACCCATCGGCTCGTCAAGCTGCCCATGGCGGCAATCGGCCTCTGTCCCCGCTCAGAGCCTGGCGAGCTCGTCGAGCATCGTGCGCAACTCTTGTCGGTTCTGAGCGACCGCCGGGGCTCGCTCGAGAAGCGACGGCAGAACGTCGTCGAGGACACCGATGGCGTCGGACAGAAGTTCTTCGCCCTGTGGGGTAAGGCTCGCCAACGCCAGTCGGGCATCGCGAGCGTTCTTCATCGTCTTGGTCATCCCCAGGTCTTCCAACGGCCGGAGGGCCCGTGTGACCGCCGACGGCGAGAGGCCGACTGCACGGGCGAGGTCGGCCCTACTCGATCGCCTCGCCGGCGCCTCGGCGATGGCCGACAAGAGCCGAAACTCGGCCAGGCTGATCCCCTTAATGGACGAAAGACTCCCATCGACGATGCGCTCAAGGTGTGCGGCGGCACCAACAACAGCCGTCACCAGCTCGGGGCCAGTCCACACATCACCATCAGCCGTTTCGCCGTTCTTGTTACCATCCATATGTAGACCCTATTCGTGTGCACTCACGAATACAACACGATTAACATCGTGACTGAGTATCTAATGAGCACTCCGAGCGTCTTAAGGCACTGGCGGGCCAGACTCAGAGCACTGGCGGGCCAGACTCAGAGCACTAGCTAGTTTCGTCGGCCGGTTCTGCGTTGGTGATGATGTGGCGCAAGCTGGCCGAGAGCCGATGTTGGGCGTCGCTATCGATGCCGTCAACAAAGGCCACTTCCATGCTGTGGAAAGCCGGGTACAGCCGCTCCATGAGCTCATCGGCCGCCGGTTTCAAGGCCACCTCAACCCGCCGCCTATCCTCCGGCAGCCGAACTCGTTCAACCAGCCCGCGCTTCTCAAGCGTGGTAACCATGCCGGTGAGCGTGCCCTTCGACAGGTCACATTCAGCCGCCAACAGTGACGACTCCATCGGACCCCAAACCCACAGCACCCACAGAATCGTGAACCCACCCCAGGTCAAACCCTCATCGGTGAGCAGGTCGCGCTCAGCCCGCCGTCTGATCATCGCCGCGGCTCGGTAGATGTTTTGGATCGCCTGCATCGCGTCGAAGTCGAAGGCGCGATCACCGAAGCGAGCTCTGATGTCTCGCTCCTGCCGCAGCAAGCTCTTCGCGTTTGATTTTTGAGGACTTGACAAGATAGTTCGGTACCTAACAACTTTGGGGTTGTTTGGATTATGGTAGTGCCATGGCTTCATTCCATCGCATTCTCCTCAATGGATATCCAACTATCGCGGTGCAGGAAGGCACCCAGTTGGTCGCCGACGACGGTCGCCGCGTGGAGGTCGACCACGCTGTGTACCTTCCTCCAACTGAGCCGAGCAAAATAATCTGCGTCCATCTGAACTACGCCAGCCGTGTTCAAGAGTTCATGACCAAGCTGCCAGCCGCCCCCACCTACTTTCACAAGCCAGTGACGGCGCTGAACAGTCATGGAGGCGACGTCGTTCGCCCCCAGGGGTGTGAGTGGCTCAACTACGAGGGCGAGATCGCCATCGTCATCGGTAAGACGTGTCGCAACGTGTCGCCCGACGAGGTTGGCGACTACATCGCTGGCTACACCGTGGCCAACGATTACGGCCTACACGACTTCCGTGACACCGACAGCGGCTCGATGCTGCGGGTCAAGGGCTCCGACACCCTCTGCCCTGTCGGCCCCGCTCTCGTGACCGACTGGGACTTCCGCGGCAAGCAGATCCAAACCCTCGTCAATGGTGATGTCGTTCAGCAGGCAAACACCGACGAGATGGAGTGGGACATGCACTATCTCGTGGCCGATATCGCCCGCAACATAACGCTCGTCCCCGGCGACATTCTTCTCTCGGGCACACCGGCCAACAGCAGGCCCGTCTCCCCCGGCGATGTGGTCACCGTCGAGGTTGAAGGCCTCGGCGCCCTCACCAACACCATCGTCGAGGGCCCAACCCCCATCCGTACCGATGTTGGCGCCCAGGTCTCCTCCAGCGAAGAAGTCATGTCGACGGCGATGGGCGGCGACTGGGAGTTCCGCGGTATTCGCGCCCCACGGGGCCCGGGAGCCAAGCACTACGAATCCACCGTGGAGGACTGATGAACCAGACGAAAACAGCGTCGATCGACGGGGTTGAGGTTCCGACCGGCCACTACATCGGAGGCCGTTGGATCGAGGGCGAGCAAACCTTCGAGACCCGCTCCCCTGTCGATTGGGACGCCGGCCCACTCGCCCTCATCGCCAGAGGTGACGCTGCGATCGCAACAACCGCAGTGCAAGCCGCGGCCGACGGTTTCGAGGTTTGGGGTCGCTATTCGGTTGGGCAGCGAGCCGAGGTGCTCAACCGTCTGGCCGATCTGATCGATGCCAACGCCGACGAGATCGCCCGGGTCGAAACCCTCGATATGGGCTTCTTACAAGAATCGATGCGACTGCGGCTGGTGGGCCGCGGCGCCCTCAACTTCAGGACCTACGCCGAACTGATCCTGGCTCATGAGGATCGCACCTGGAATGCCAAATCCCAGTGGAACACTGTGCAGCGCATGCCGGCCGGGCCCGCTGTCGTTATCACCCCTTGGAACGCTCCGTTCATGCTGAGCACCTGGAAGCTGGCCCCGGCGCTGGCCTCTGGAAACAGCGTGATCCACAAGCCAGCCGAATGGTCGCCGCTCAGCGCAGCCCTCTTGGCCGAACTCGCTGACGAAGCCGGGTTCCCACCGGGCGCCTACAACCTGGTGCAAGGCATCGGCGAAGAGGTGGGCGCGGCCCTGGTGGCCGACCCCCATGTGCGCCGCATCACCTTCACCGGCTCGCCCGAAACCGCTCGCCACATCGGCGCCGCAGCAGCCGCCAACCTCGTTCCTTTCACCGCTGAACTCGGCGGCAAGGGAGCGTTCGTGGTGTTCGCAGATTCTGACCTCGACGCTGCGGCCAAGAAGGCGGCGTGGCAGTTCGACGATTCGGGCCAGGTCTGTCTGGCTGGAACTCGGCTCCTGGTCGAGGCGTCTATTCGGGAAGAATTCCTCGAACGGTTCCACAACCACGCCGATGCTCTCGTGCTCGGCGACCCTCGCGATCCGGCCACCGAGATCGCGCCCCTGGCCCACCCGATACATCGGGACAGGGTTCACGGTTTCGTAGAACGGGCACGAGCCAACGGCGATACCATCGTGCGCGGCGGGGCTCCGGTCGAAGCTTCGCTGCACTACCAGCCAACCCTGATCGAACCGGCCTCCAACGACAGCGAGGTGGTGCAGAAGGAGATCTTCGGCCCGGTGCTCACGCTCCAAACATTCGCCGATGAGGCCGAGGCGATCGAGCTGGCCAACTCGACCGACTACGGCCTGACCGCCATCGTCTACACCGGGTCTCGGGAACGAGCCGAACGGGTTGGCGGCCAGATCCGAGCCGGGCTGGTTTGGGTCAACACCTTCCTCGTCCGAGACCTGACCGCGCCCTTCGGCGGTTGCGGGCTTTCAGGCATCGGACGCGAGGGGGGCGACTACGCCCTCGACTTCCACAGCGACATCAAAACCCTGATGATCGCCGACGGTTCCACAAGCTAACGTTCGGCTCCAACCCGGTTCTGTGCGCCGGGTGCCCCGGAAGCGGGGCCTGAGGCGCACAGAATGAAGGATCGGGTTGCTCGCTTAGCCTTCAAGGTCGAACCAGACGTGGGCTTGGCCGGTGCCGGCCACCGCCTCGTACTCACCGAACTGCCGACCCTTTGCGGTGCAAGCACGACCGCCAAGAGCGCCGATCATGGTGAGATAGTGACCAAAGCGACCCTCCGGGGCGTGCTGTCGAAACTCGGGCTGGGCATCGATGATGCCGCCATGGTCACCGGCCGCCATCATGGCCAGGATGGCACGATCGGCCGCAGCCGCCTCCGGTGTTCGCAGGTGAAGATCGGGATCGGCGGCCTCGTGTTGACGGAACTCGCGCAACGGCCAGAAGCGATGGCTCAGGCCACCGCTGGCCAGGATCACAACCCTACGGTCGACCTGAGCAACGGCCTCCGCCAGCATTTCGCCGAAGAGCAGGAAGTCTTGGGCATCGGCGGTCTGGCAGACCCCGGCCGAAACCCAGCGTTGTCCGGCCTCGCGGTCCTGGAGGAAGTCGAGCAGGTTGAGCGTGGGATAGTGAACCGGCAGGTACGGGTCATCGATGGCGGTGACCCAGGTGTCGTCACGACCATCAGCGGCTGCAGCCCACGCCTGCGCCAGCTCCGGATCACCCGGCATGTCATAGGGCATCTGACACATGCCGCGGGGCAACTCTTCGGAGGTGTAGATGCCAGCTCGCTGGTCGTGGGCGGCCACGATGTGTTCGATGGTGGTGAACCAGTGGGTGTCGATGACCACCACCGTGTCGGCTTCCACTGGATCCAACGCTTCGGCCCGCAGGGCGTGCAGCCCGGCGAACAGTGTGGAGTCATCACCATTGTTCATGGCCCGGCGCACATCCTCAGGCATGACCAGCGGCGGCACGTGCGACACGAGAGCGGCTCCAACAATCTTTCCCATATCAGTTGCTCTCTTTCATAGTCCCCGGTTTCATAGTCCCCGGCCGAACAACCCGAACGGGAAGGTGCTTGATCCCGGCGATGAAGTTTGACCGGAGATAGGACGGCTCTCCATCGGGCTCAAAATGATCGACTCGTTTCATTAACTCCTGGAAGACGAGGCGCACTTCCATCCGGGCCAGCCAGGCCCCGAGGCACAGATGAGGGCCGTTGCGACCAAAGGCCATGTGGTCGTTTCGTTCCCGACCGAGGTCGAATCGCCAGGGGTTTTCGAAAGCCTCGTCGTCGTGGTTAGCTGAGTTGAACCACACCACCACCTTGTCGCCAGCCTTGATCTGCTTGCCTCGCAGTTCGACATCTCGGGTCGCCGTGCGGCGAAAGTGCATGGTCACCGACGAGGTTCTCAGTATCTCCTCCACTGCGGTGTCGGTGAGCGACGGGTCGTTCTGCCACGCCTTCCACAAGTGTGGGTGGTTCAGCATGGTCCAGATGCCGTGGGTCATCGTGTAGCGCGTTGTGTCATTCCCGGCGGCCACGAGAAGGGTGAAGAAGTTGTTGAACTCAAGATCGCTGAGCGGGGTGCCGTCGGTGGTGGGTTCGAGCAGTTGAGAGATCACGTCGTGACCGGGACAGCCTCGGCGTTTGTCGGCCTGTTCTTGGGCGTACTGAAAGATCTGAATCGACGCTGGGCTACGAAAGGGCACCATGCGAAAGGCTTCGGTGTCGGTGAGATCGACGGGAAAGTCGGTGAAGTCTGGATCGGTGTTGCCGAGAAGGGCGTCACCCCAGGCCACCAGTTTGCGGCCGTCCTCATCGTCGGTGCCGAGCAGCCGTCCAAGCATCCGCATCGGCAATTCCTCGGCGATGTCGTGGACGAAATCGAACGCATCTTTTTGCAGCGCCCGCTCGACCACTTCGATGGCAAGCTCACGGATGGCTTCTTCGTAGGACTCGACCGTGCGCCGGGTGAACCCCTTCGAGACGAGGCGTCGGTAGCGCGTATGATCGGGCGGATCGAGCTCCATCATCGTGCGCCGGGCTTCGGTCTCCTCCGATGACATCTCCTCAAGCCGGATGCCTGCGGCTGAGGAGAACGTGTCGTAATCCCGGCTGACGTTCAGGCAGTCGTCATAGCGCAGGATCGACCAGAAGCCCGAACCGTCGGCTTCGTCGGTCCAGTGCACCGGGTCTTCAGTCCGGAGGCGAGCGAAGGTTGCATGGGGAACACCGGCCGAGTAGACGTCGTGACTGGTGATGTCAGCGTCATCCGGACCGAGCTCGCCCAGGTAGTCGTCGACATAGGTGGCGGGCGTGGCAGTCGGCTTGGTCACCAACTCAGCATAATCGTTTGGTACCAAACTATTCAAGCAAGCGGGTTCTGGGTGGCGCGAACCGTGGTCCCACCGTGCATCGAGTTGGCGACCTGGCGGTAGAAGCCCCCGATCATCTCCAGCGGCTGGAGGCGGGTCAACTCTTCAGTGGGGGTGTCAAACAGGTCTAACTCGACCTCGCCAGCAAAGACAGGACCCAGTTCGACGTCGTAGCCTCGCATGGTCACGAGCTCGTTCAGGCTTTCACGACCATCCATTTCGATGGCAGGCATCTGGCGGCTGTGCAACATCGGGTGACCGTTGACGAAGCCGGCCGTCTCGGCTGGTCCGGTGATCGTGAAGCGGGCATCAGCGATTCGGCGACCCCAGGTTGAGAGGGTGGCGCCGAAGCGACCACCCACTTCCAAGCGGGGACCAGCCTTACCTAACGTCACCGGCCGGGTCATACCGATCTCGGCCATCTTCTTTGGGTAGCCCTGCACATGGCCACGCGCCATGGCGTAATCCTTGTCGACCCAGATGTAGGCGGCGCGGCTCCACGTCTGCCCCTCGTAGGCGCAGCGGATCACCACGAATACCTCTTTATATTGTGAGCGCACCGGGTCGAGAAGTTCGTCGAAGTTGTTCGAGCAGCTCTGCCAATCAGCCCAAATGATGGCGACCGCTCCCGGGTCTTCCTCACACAGTTCAAGACCGTCGGGCAGCAGCTCGGCGACGTTGGCCGGGTCGGTGCGGAACTCGACGGTCAGCATCTCGCCGGAGTAGTGCCAGGGCGGGTCGGGGAGAATACTGCCTCGGCCGGTCGGCGTTCTGGGGTACATGAAACCCTGAAGTTCTGCCATGAACCGAGCATAGCCCCAGGATTGTTTGGTACCGAACTATCCCGCTCGCTAGCCGGGCGACACCCGACCCGATGCCCGTTCCACAATCCACCCAAACACAGGATCGCTGTCACGGGTGTCCATCATCTCGGGGTGCCACTGCACAGCCAGGACAGGCAACGAATCGTGTTCTAGACCCTCGACGGTGCCATCGGCGTGGGTAGAAAGGGTGGAGGTAGCCGTGACGACAAGACCGTCGCCAACCCTGTCAACCGTCTGATGATGGAGCGAGTTCACCTCGTGGGTCGAACCGTACAAGCCCGACAAACCGCTTCCCGGTGCGATGTTGACCGAATGGATCGAACCCTTGGGGTTCACGTCGTAACGAGCATGCTCAGGTATGTGCTGATGCAGCGTTCCACCCGCAAAAACATTCAGCACTTGAAGACCACGGCAGATGCCGAGCACCGGCAGTTGGCGTTCAAAAGCAGCCTCCACCAGACCCAGCTCAAACGCATCGCGCTCGTGCTCAGCCGGATCGGCGTTCGCATCTGGCGCCGCCCCGTATCGCCCAGGCTCAACGTCGGCGCCACCCGACAGCAGCACCCCGTCCAACCGGTCGACGAAGAGCGACGGGTCGACATCGAGCGGAAGGTGAACCGGAAGCCCTCCGGCTGCGATTACACCTCGGGCGTAGTCGGCGTAGAACCAGTCGCCTTCCAGGTGATGCAAGACCTCCGGGGTGCCGTGCATCTGGCTCGCCGTCTTGCGGCGTCCGGTGAGACCGATCAGGGGTCGATCGCTCATGATGCAGTCTTCGCAGGATTTCGTTGGGGCCGACCCTCGCCTGTTAGCTCACCACCAGGGAAGGCCACGGTGTCGAGAAACCAGTCGACGAAGGCATGACACTGCGCTGTGTTGCGGGCCTCGTTGGCTTCCATCGCCGCCAGTACATCATGACGATCCTGGCCGTAGGTGGCCAAATACTCATCATCGGCGGTCGAAAGCCATTCCTCGACGTGGGCAACGTCCACCTCGGGATGAAACTGGGTGCCGACCATTCGGCCTATCGAAAAGAGCTGCACCGCATCATCGGTTTCTGCCAACACCTCGGCCTCTGGCGGCGGCGTAAACCGATCGTGGTGCCATTCCATCCAGGGGCCGGGCCCCACCGGGTTGTTCGCCCCTGGGGCACTTCGAATCTCGTACCAGCCGATCTCGGTCTTCGGTGCTAGCTCCACCGAGCCACCGAGGGCCTCGGCGATCAGCTGGCCGCCGAAGCACACGCCGAGTAGGGCCTGGTCCTTTTCGCGGGCGCTCCGGATCAGATCGAGTTCGAGATTGATCCACGTATCGATCTCAGCCGTGTCGGTGAGCGACTTAACCGACCCCATGATCGCCACCAGGTCGTACGCGTCGAAGGACGGAAACGGTGACGCCTCATTCGGCGCTTTCGGGTCGTTGACCACCACGTGGGTGTCGACGGCAAAGCCGCGTTGTTGAAGGCGAACGGTCACCTGCCCACCGGGGCCGTCGGCTTCGTGAGCGATGACAAGTGCTTGGCGCGCTTGCATTTTCACCTCAAATCAGAAATAGTTTGCTACCGAACGATTTCGCATAATGTACCCTGCAAGACATCCCCAATGTCGATTCCTCTAGGCATTCTGTGCGTCTCACCCCCCAGAACCGGGGCCCGATGCGCACAGAATCAGAATCGGTGTCGGGGAAGAAGTGTCTGGATCAGTGTGTGATTGCTTCGTCTGCTAGACACTAACAAACATCGATTACGTGCACTTAGCACGTTTTTGCACGTTTAAACCGGGAGAGAACAACGTGAAACTTCGAAAGCTACTCGGGCTCCTGCTCGCCCTAGCTCTAACCGCTGCCGCATGCGGCTCTGACTCTGAGGCCGACAGCGCAGCCGACGCCGGGTCCGATGATGCCGCTCAGGACGGCGGCTCTAGCGCCGGTCTCGACATCGACGCCATCCTCAGCGCTGATCTCGACAACTGTGCAGAGACACCAACCGGCGATCCGATCAAGGTCGGCATGGCCATGGACTTCTCCGAGGTTGTCGGCTTCGTCGACATCCCCGGTTCGGACCTTGTTCCGTTTGTGGCTGAGAAGGCCAACTGCGCGGGCGGCGTCAACGGCTCGCCGGTTGAAGTTCGCGTCGCCGAGGTCGGTGCTGACGCATCGCTGGCAGCTCAGGAGCTCCTCGACTGGGGCGCCCACTTTCTCGTCGGCCCGCCCTTCGCCGACTTCGCCCTCCCGATCCTTCAGACCACCGACGGCAAGGTGCCCATGTTTGTGGCCGCCTCGACCGAACCGACTCTGGCCGATGCCTCGATCAACTCCTACCTCGTCACCTTCGACGACTTCGGCATGTCTTCAGCAGCGGCCGAGTGGGCCCTTGAGCAGGGTAAGACCCGGGCCATTCTCTTCACCGAGGGTGAAGGCGTTCCCTACACCGGCGTCAACCCCGATGCTTTCGCCGCTGCCTTCACCGCCGGTGGCGGCGAAGTGGTCAGCACCCAAACCTACGTGTGGGGCGCCGACACCGATTTCTCCGCCCAGGTGAATGAGGTGGCCGATCTCGCCGACGGCACCGAGGTCGTCTTCAGCGCCATGCTCGGCTTCCAGCTCACCGCTCTGCGGGGCCAGCTCGAAGGTCAGGGCCTCAACGACCTCCTCTACATGGGCACCGATGCGCTCGACGCCACCGGCATTCAGGCCGAGGAAAACAACGAGGGCATCGCCCATACTCCCCACACCAGCATCGCCGCCGGTGACCGTATCGACACCCTCCTGTCCGACTATGAAACAGCTAAGGGTGAGGCGCTCGACAGCCGGGGCTTCATGGCCCTCTACGTCGACTCGATGTTCCTCGGCATCCAGGGCATCCTCGATTGTGGTTGCACCGAGCCAGCCGACATCGGTTCCGCCGTGGCCGAGATCTCTGGCTTCCAGGGTCTGTCTGGTGAGATCACCTACGCCGGCACCAACGGCATCCCCGACAAGGCTGTGCCGATCAATCAGATCACCGATGGCGAAGACGTGCTCGTCGCCACCATCGACTAGAACCTAACACCATGCTCGAAGTCTCGGGACTGACAACCAAATACGGTGCAATCTCGGCGCTTCGAGACGCGAACCTGTCCGTTGGCGCTGGTGAGGTCATCGGCCTCATCGGCCCCAACGGGGCAGGCAAGA
>CAKZXA010000096.1 GCA_937922045.1 uncultured Acidimicrobiales bacterium
TGGGCTGATCCCCTGAATCTGGTCCAGGGTCTTTGCGTGTTCTGATCATCTGTCTAAGACTGGCAGGTGGAAGGGAATCGTATGACAAGACGTAAACACACGCCCGAGCAGATCATCCGTAAGATCGCTGAGGGTCAACGCCTCATGGCATCGGGCATGGACATCACCGATATGTGCCGCCAGCTGCAGATCGCTGAATCAACGTGGCATCGCTGGCTCAACCGCTACGGCGGGATGGGCACCGACGAAGCCAAACGTTTGAAAGAACTCGAAATCGAAAACGAGCAGCTGAAGAAACTGTTAGCTGAGGCCGAGTTGGATAAAGCCATGTTGAAGCATCTAGCCTCGAAAAAATGGTAACCCCGAACCGTAGACGCGAAGCCGTTACCGAGCTTCGCAACGTGTTCGGGGTATCCCAACGAAGGGCCTGCCGAGTTCTCGACATGGCCCGCTCAACGTGTCGTTACCGACCCGTCCCACCACCCGACGATGAGGCCTTGGTCCGGGAATGGTTACGTGATTTCACGAAACGCCGGCCCCGCTGGGGATGGCGACGGGCTGCTACAGGTCTGCGAGCCGAGGGCTGGCAGATCAACAACAAACGAGTACGTCGCCTCTGGCGAGACGAAGGCCTGCAGGTCCCATCCAAGCGGAAACGGAAACGTTTGATGGGTGCCGGGGCCAGCGTTGGTGGGTTCTGCCCGATCCGCCCCAACGTGTTATGGGCCGCCGATTTCCAGTTCGATCGGACCGTGGATGGCCGCCAAATCAAACTCTTGAACATCATTGATGAGCACACCAGGGAGTGCCTGGCGATCGTGGTAGATCACTCCATCAACGCCGACAGGGTCGTCGCCACACTGACCAAACTAGTTGTTGAGCGAGGCGGCGCACCCGTCTATGTCCGGTTCGACAATGGTCCAGAGTTTGTGGCCACCGCTATTGCTGACTGGTGTGCCGAGACCGGCACCAGAACCGTTTTCATCGACCCTGGATCGCCATGGCAGAACGCGTGGATCGAATCATTCAACAGCCGCCTCCGAGACGAGCTCCTCAACGGCTGGTACTTCGACTCGCTACTCGAAGCCAAAGTCATCATCGAGGACTGGCGTGTCGATTACAACACCAACCGTCCCCATTCAGCCCTAGGCCAACAGGCCCCAGCCGACTACCATCAACACTGGATCAACCAACACCAAACACAACACGCATAACCCCGGACCAAAAACAGGGGCCATCTCAGGTCTGCCGACGGTTCTAACGTATGGGTCCGACGAACACCACCAGAAATACTTGAAGCGCATCTTCACCGGCGAAGACATCTGGTGTCAGATGTTCAGCGAGCCAAGCCATGGGTCCGACGTGGCTGGGCTGGCGAGCAGAGCCGTTCGCGACGGGGACGAATGGATCATCAACGGCCAGAAGGTGTGGACCAGCGTCGCCCACCTTTCGTCGTTTGGCATGCTTTTGGTTCGCACCGACCCGGATGTGCCAAAGCACAAGGGCTTGTCCTACTTCATCTTGGATATGAAAGCTCCGGGCGTGGAGATTCGACCTCTCTTCCAGATCACCGGTGATGCCGAATTCAACGAGGTGTTCTTCACCGACGTTCGGGTTCCTCACACCGATCTGCTTGGCTCCGTCGGCGACGGTTGGCGAGTGGCCACCACCACATTGATGAACGAGCGTGTGGCACTCGGCGGCTCGACCGCTCCTCGAGGGGCGGGCAACATCGCCGAGCTGACCAAGCTTTGGGAAAAGCGTGGACCAGAGCTGCCTGAACACGAGCGAAGGGTGATGGCCGATCGGGTGACCAAGCTCTGGATCGAGGCCGAGGTGATTCGCCTGACCACCGTCAGAAGCCGGGCCGCTGCGGTGATGGGCAACCCCGGACCGGAAGGGTCGGTCGGCAAGTTGGCCTCGGCGGAACTGAATCTGAAGATTTGGAACACGGCGATGGACCTACTGGGCTCCAATGGTCTGCTCCACGAACCGGGCTATCCACTCAAGCGGGATGAGTCCAGCATGAGCCGGGCAAACTACACGCTGTCGAAGTCGTTCTTGCGGTCGCAGGCCAACACGATCGAAGGTGGGACCTCCGACATCATGCGGAACATCCTCGGCGAACGAGTATTGGGCCTTCCCGGCGATGTGCGAGTCGACAAAGCGATCCCGTGGACCGACATTCCGTCGTAGTGGTACTAGAGCTATTCATTGACCAACCAACGCGATGACAGACGCCCTGATCTCATAGGCGACTAGTGAATCGAAGTAGACTGAGGTTATGGGTGTCGATGCCAGCCGCCTCGCAACTAATGGCGGACAGAAGAGTCGCCGTGCCCTTAGCACCGAACAGGGGCGGGTTCGCGAAGCCCAACGAGCGTTCCAAGAATTCCACAGCTCGTGTTTCTGGTCGGAACGGCCGGACTACACGATCACGTCGGACGACATCGATTGGGTGATAACTCGGCTGCGTACCTATGGCGGCCACGATGGCATGAGAGTCGCTGAACAGCTGTGCCGCTAACAGATCTTCAACGAGCACTCGTCCAGCTGCTCGCCACTAACCGAGATCCGTCCAGCTACTTGGCAGGCGGCGCCGCCCAGCACCTGCCTCCGAATTCGCAGCGATACAGCTACGACCTTGATTACTTCAATGACTCGGTTGAACGTGTGGCGTCGGCCTTCGAAGCAGATTCTCAAACCATCATCGGCGAGGGCTACAAGCTCACCATCGAGATCTCTCAGCCTGGCTTTATCCGAGCCAAAGTCGACGACAACACCAATGATTCGACGATCATTGAGTGGTCCCATGACACAGCCTGGCGGTTCTTCCCCACCGTTACCGATCCAACCGTTGGCTATCGTCTACACAGCGTCGACCTAGCGGTAAACAAGGTGCTGGCTTTGGTAGGCCGCGACGAACCAAGAGACATAATCGACACGCTCGCCGGACACTCCGACACACTCAGCCTCGGCGCCCTCCTCTGGGCTGCCGCTGGCAAAGACCCTGGCTACACCCCGTTGGGGTTACTCGACAGGCTGCGCCGCAAACGAACTCCTCGGCCCGAAGAACTGGATCGACTCAACCTCACACAAGCCGTCGATCCGGTTGCGCTCAAAGAACAATGGCTACTCGCCCTCGACGATGCTCAACAGTTCATCGAAAGCCGACCAGCAAGCGAGACTGGGTGCCTGTATTGGGACACCAGCCGCAACGCACCAACGTCGGAAATGCTCGACCAACCCGGAGTGGTCGCCCATTACGGTCAACTGTACGGAGTGCTCCCAACCATCCGCTAGCTAGCGAGACGGACGTGCTCGTGAGAGTTAGCATCGCTTGCCGTTCCCAACCCTTGCAAGACCTCTAACCGGCGAACCTAGCCTGTGGGCTGCGCGAAGAAAACAGCAGACACTGCATCTGCCAAATCCCCGGCCGCCTCACGGATGCACTCGGCTTCATCGGCGGTGTACAGATGACTGGAAGACTGGAGAGCCGGTGAGAGGTCGGCCAGGTCGCTGGGAACGACTCCGTCGCCCATACGGACTTGTGTCACGAAGGCCGTGCCGAGTGCGACTACTTCCTCCTCGGCCGTCATTTGACGACACCCAAAATGGCTGATGATGGAACCCGCTTGTCTATGAGGACCTCCGCAGAGGCCCTGGCGGCTGCGAACGCCACACGCGTCGCCGGGAGTAGTCTCTCGATTTCGGAGCAGAGCTCGGCTTCTTCGTACATGTCGTCTCCCGGCTCAGGATGTGCGCCCAATCCGTGGTCAGTTTGGGTGATGGCAAACAGCGCTAAGAACGTGGTTCCCAGCGGTCTTGTCGGATTCAACCTATGATGGCCCACCTCAAGGCCCACCAAGCCATGGGCATCGCATGCTGTAACAACGTTGTGTTCGGTTTGTAGATCTATTCTTCGCGCAGCTGGTCAACCCCAACCGACTCGATAGTGTCTGCGACCACGCGAACGATAACCCAGTACTCAGCGTGGCAATTCGAGCATTCAGCGACGCCCTCTCCCTCTAGGTTTCCGTCTGGGGGCCTAGTCTTAGGCTCGTGAATTCCGCCTCTACACCAGACCAGCCGATCACCCAACTGGTATTGGTTTAGATCCAACCAGCCCAAACGGAACTGAATATTCGCCTCCGCCGATTGACCGCAGACAGGACATTCGACGTCAGCATCAAGAATGTTGTAGATACCCATGGCAGTTACAGTCTCAGTCGACGAATTGGAATCGTCTTGTCCTGCAGTGTATGAGTTACGAAGTTGGTTAGACGGCGTTCCCCGGTGACAGCCGAGTACCCGGTCTGCTGAGCGAAGGCCAGCAGCGCTGCGTCGCCTCGGCTATGTCCAGCACTTCGGACGGTTCCAAACGTCTTCTGGAAACTGGCATTGTTGGCAACTCGGGCAGCCGCTGGCCCACCAAAGACCTCGATGCCTTCGGTGGCAAGGAAACGTCGGCGTGCACTGCGGCCATTGGTGACATTTAAAAACTCGCGATACTGGTTTGGCGTGATGTAGGTCGTTCCATCTCGGATTTCGCCAAGAGCAGACTGACTTCCTCGCTGAGCGTTCACTAGGACGTCGTTGTCGGCGAATATAGGATCGCGTCCGGTTGGACTGTTTCCAGGGCTGGTTGAGCCCCGGCCGCTTTGAGCGGCCTTCGTTGAAGGCAGAGGCGAAGACTGTACTTGAGAGGCGTTGACGGCTGGCTTCGAAGCTGGACTCGAAGAAGTTGCAGCCTCCGTCGCTTGGCTGGATTTGCGGGGGGCAGCGACCACACTGTCGCCTTGACTAGCCCGGCGAGCGGTGTCCGTTGCGTTCCTCGTGGCCGCTACTGACTCGGTGGTTCTTGCGGTGGATCGGGTTGTGGACGCTGCCGTACTGGCTGTGTCGGTTGCGTTGGTGACTCGTCTTGTGATGTTCGAGCCCGCCTCGACAACTTCGTCTGAGTAGCGAACCAGATCGGTGGCGGCGTTGGCGCCTTTGTAGGCAAGTCGGGCGCCGGTGACGGCTTGGCCGCCTACTGGTACGAGGGCGGCTAGTGAGATGGCGGCGTTGGCGTAGTCGCCTTCGGCCAAATACAGCACGGCGTTGGCGGCGTCAGCCACCTCGCCAATGACAGGGACCATGCCAGCGGCATCCAGGATCTCGTGGCGGTGTTCCCAGGCAAAGCTGGCGGTGGCCTGCACACCGTCAGCAACTTTGCCTGCCACCGACTTCACCGTGTCGATGGGGTTGGGGATGTCGACGTCTACACCGCAACAACCCCAGTAGCCCAAGAAGTCTGAGAACGTGGTTGGGTTGGCGAAGGCGTACAGATAGTTGTGTTGGGTGGCGGGAACGGTCAGGTCGCCGTCGATGCGGTCCTGCACCTCACCGACGAACCCGAACACACTACGATGCGGCGGTTGACCGATCCGGACGCCGAAATCGCTGAACGACGCCAACTGCGCCGTCGTGCGGTAGTCGGTCTTGGTGACGTTGCCCCGCCGGTCGATCTGCTGGATCGGGTTACCGAAGTTGTCGTAGTCAAAGCTGTCCGGTTGCCCTCCTCATCGACGATGGCTTCGGTTTGACCCAGTGCGTCATACTCGGTGCGAACCTCGGTGCTGTCGGGTGCCTGCTCGGGTCAGGGTTCGCTCCCAATCCGACATCGCCCTTGAATTGAACGGGTTCGACCCATTGGACGAATCTCCGGCGACTCCGAGATGCCGAGCGGCGCCAGGAAGTCGGGGCGTCTCAAGTCGAAGAGATCTACCACGTCCTGTGCTTCGACGAGGTGGCCTTCGAACTCGTCAGGTCCTACTCGACGGGCGAACTCCGCTTCGAGATTAGTGAGCGGAACCAGCCAGATGAACATCATCGCTGGATCCGACCCGCCATAGAGCCAGAAGCTCTGGGGAAGGGGCGCCGGGGCGAGGCAGCAAAGTGCGGACAAGCTCGACCCGTCAACCATCGGCCCAGTGCCGTCCACAACTTCGCCGCGAATAAGGGCTCGACCGGAACTGAGAACAGAATCAGCGAGCGTGCCGATTGGTCGTCGAGCGTTGTCAGAGGCACAGGCTTGGCGCACGATCAGGACAAACTCCTGGCGGATGAGACGTCCAGTTGGTTGCTCCAGCAAGCAGGCCCGTTTCGGCCTGGTATTGCCCGTAGCAGGGATACAAACACTCGGCGCAGGCGGCTGCGAACACCACACGCGTCGCCGGGAGTAGTCTCTCGATTTCGGAGCAGAGCTCGGCTTCTTCGTACATGTCGTCTCCCGGCTCAGGATGTGCGCCCAATCCGTGGTCAGTTTGGGTGATGGCAAACAGCGCTAAG
>CAKZXA010000097.1 GCA_937922045.1 uncultured Acidimicrobiales bacterium
ACCAAGCATGGCAGGTTGCCGATTGGGCTGGCACGTCGGAGAAGATGATCTACCTTCACTATAGGCACCTCATAACCGAGTTGGTCGACATCGCTCCTGTCGATTGGGCCTAAGAGACGTCGGAAGAAATGATATGGGATACTCCGCTAGCCCCAACGGAAGTCTCGCTAGGCTCTGATCTGCAAAAATGTTTGAGCCGCCCGCTGCGGACGGCTCAAACAAGTATTAATGGTTGGACCGGCTGAAGCCGATAGTATAAAGTAGCAACTAGGAAGAACCTTCTACAAGCTGTTGAGGATGAAGTCAATCAGCTCAGAGAGGGAGTCGGGTAAGTCCAGGTCGTCGAGTCCATTGAGGACCTGGCTACTTATGTCTCGCACTCCACGGAACTTCAGGTAGAGGCTGAGTCGTTCTGACAGTTGAGAGCTGTCGGAACGAGCTTGGTCTCGTACCTTATCGCAAGCGGCTTGGTCAGCCTGCGAGGTCTTCGGTTCTTGTTTCGTATGCATGAGGCAACACCTCCTTTCGATGTCTAGGCGGTCAGCGGCGAGCAATGTTCGGTGGACTCGCGGATCGGTTTTCGGCTCTTTTAGCCCGGACGTAGTTGAGCGGCTGGGTTCATTCTGGTTCCTCAAGGTCGTCGATCTCCTTGGTCAGTTCTTGCTGTGCACGGTGCAATAGTGTCGAAAATGCTTCCGTTAGGTATGTGTCGAGAGAACGTCTGATCACATCGCTTGTGCTTAACTGTTCTCCGGTTAGTGCGGCTAGGGCTCGGTACCTTTCAAGTCGTCGCGCTAGGTCATCATCAATTCTTACTGTGAGGCGCATGTCCTCATGAACGGTCGATTGCTTATCGACCTTGATGGAGTCGGCTTTCGTCGATTTCATCGATCCTTTCCGATTCTTCTCCTGAATGCTAGATTTGCGCTTAGTCGTTGACGGCGTGTTTTGCTTCGTCGTTGACTTGGTGCTGTTAGCCATGTTGGCCCACTTCCTTTCTGGTAGGTGAGTCACGGATTCCATCTAGGGGCCTCCGTGACATGTGACAAAGTATTCCTCGGTTGATTTCTCCATGCGTCCGACAGTATCGCATGTCAGTTTGTCTGACAAGTCACTAGGTCAGACAACCCATTGGTGAGCGAGCTGGCAGAACGCACAGCCGGTGTCCCACCATGTGTCCCAGCAACCGACGGTTGGTAGACGAGCGAAATCTGGACATGAAAAAAACCCGCCGATTCTGGCGGGTTCCGGGTTGTGGGGCTACCAAGAGTTGAACTTGGGACCTCACCCTTATCAGGGGTGCGCTCTAACCAACTGAGCTATAGCCCCGGAGCAACGTCCAACGTTACCGTCTCCGACCGCCGACAGCTACCGGTTTTCAGTTGGACTTGTTCTTCTCGTGGATGCGGACCGTTTCCTCTTCGATCACGGTCACCCGGATACCACCGATGAGATCCGACAACAGGTTGAAGACCACGGTCAACAACACCATCAGCACCGACGACGCCAGCGTCAGAATGCCAGCGATGGCAACACCAGCCCTGAAGATCGCTTCACCGTTAATCTCGAAGCTCTCATAGTCACCGAGCTCGAGGATGAAGTCTTCGATGTTCTCGATCGTGCCTGCAGCCTCGGCCACGTTCCACACCAGAACGCTCGCCAGCAACAGCGCTGCGAACACACACATGTGGAAGAGCACCGAGAACGTCAGCACCGACCACGGGTCGATGTGGCGCACAACACGGCGCACCTTGCGGGCCTGCATCCGACGATTGCGGTCGAACGGGTTTCCGAAGAACTCGGTGACCAAGCTCGGGCGTTCGCCAGGGACCGGGGCCTCAGTGGTGGCCAGAGCACCGGCAGCTGCAGCAGTAGCAACCCCCGCTTTGGCCTTGCCCGGAACGTTCATCTTCTGTGTGGCCTCTTCAACCACATCGGGCGTATCCACCTTCACCACGGGGACTTCGCCCGTGGTCGCAGGGTTTAGAGCCCGACGAACCTTCGCCTCAGCTTCGGTCTCGTTGGCGTAGTCGACCGAGGAGGCCTCATCATCAAGGCCAGCGGTTACGTCGACCTTGCGTTTCACGCTCGTAGCGGAGGCATCGTCGCCCACAACCATCTCGTCGAGGATCTCGTCGATGCTCTCATCGGGTTCAACATCGGCCACGACATCGGCAACCAGCGCCTCATCGGCGATGTCAGAGATGTCGGAGATGTCGGCACGCTCTGCCTTGGCCTTGATCTCCTCGTGGAGACCCGCCGCCGCGACCGAAGCCGCCGCGGTCGAACCGGCGGCAGACGCCGCGGTCGTGCCAGACGTAGAACTCGACGTGGAACCAGAACCGGAGCCCTTCCCACGACGCTTACGCTTCTTCTTGCGATTGTTCGAACGATTGCTGGTCGCGCCCGTCTTCGCCTCGGTGGCACCATTCGACGAGTCGGCGGCAGCATCCTCAGGGTCGCTGCCGTTTACCAGCACCTTTTCGGTCACCGTGGCGTCAGCGTCAGACGCCAACTCGGCGTCATCGGTCTCGCTGTCGGCGGTGGCGTCATCGGTGTCGCTCGACCCGTTGCCACTGTCGGAACCGTTACCACGGTCCGAACCGTTCTCGGAGCCCTTGTCGCCGTCGTCGGTCTCATCGTCGTCCGAAATAGGCTCGAAGCCTAGGGACGCAACAAAGTCGTCAGCTAACTCAGCCTCGGCGGCTGGCGACTTGTCGTTCGGGCTCATATGACTCCCAAGTCTAGGACAGGAAAGATCGCTGCGTATGTCATGACTTCGGTGCTTTTAGCCCATTCCTTAGGACTACGTACCCAACAACCATCATCAGCCACCAACTACCCGTTCAGCGGCTGCAACGGCGACAACGCCACGCGCCTCCACCTTAACCTCAACCCGTCGCTGATACGCGTAGGCATCTTGCTGGTCAAAGGCGGTCAACACAGCATCGTTGGCGGCAGCCAAACGCTCGGCCGCTAAGCGACCATCGGCCGCCCCCGCGAGGGCGGATGCATCAGCCGCAATCTGGCTTTGGGCCCGGGCGACAACAGCGTTCGACACGCCAACCAAACCCGATGCTGTAACCACGAGCAGAGCGAACAACACTGCCACGAGGGGCAGCATTGATCCGCTCTCATCGCTGGGATCAGTCGGATGCTTGATCGGTGTTGGTGTCATCACCGTCGCCACTGTCGCTATTGCCCTCAGGGTCTGTGTCCTCGGAACCATGACCCTCTGGACCATCACCCTCTGGACTGTCACCCTCTGGACTGTCACCGTCGAAGCCATCTTCGTCTTCCATGATGAAGAGGCGAGCAACAGCAGAGACAGAATCGCCCTCGTCGAGGTTCATCACCCGTACACCACTGGCATCGCGGCCCTGGGTCGACACGTCGGAAACCGATGTCCGGATAACAACACCATTGGTCGAGATGAGAAGCAACTCGTCGTCGGGACCGACGAAGCGGGCTCGAACAACCCGACCCTTCTTCGCGTTGAGGCCGATGCCTCGCACGCCCAGGCCGCCCCGCCTCTTCTCGGAATACTCAGCCGGATCGGTGCGCTTGCCGTAGCCCTCGCTGGTGATGTGAAGCAGGTGACTGTTCTCGGTGAGCACCGCTGCACCCACCAATTCGTCGTCGCCTCGGAACTTCATACCAACAACGCCAGCCGCGGTGCGGCCCATAGGGCGCACGTCGTTCTCGGAGAATCGGATCGTCTGCCCGTTGCGGGACGACAGGAAGATCGAATCGTCACCGTTGGTCGGCTTGACCGATACCAGCTCATCGCCCTCGTTCAGCTTGATGGCGATCAGCCCAGCCTTGAGCGAAGAATCGTAGGCGGTGAACAAGGTCTTCTTTACCCGACCCTGGCGGGTGGCAAAGAACAGGAAGCGGTTCGTTTCATAATCGCGGGTGTCGATGATGGCCTGCACCACCTCACCATCTTCCAGCGGCAGCAGGTTCACCAGAGCCATGCCCCGAGAGGTACGGGACGACACGGGAATCTGGTGGGCCTTGATGCGGTAGACCTTGCCCCGAGTCGAGAAGAACAGCAGGTAGGCGTGGGCGGTGGTGTGGAGGAGGTGTTCGACGATGTCTTCGTCGTCCTCTTTCAGCTTGGCGCCGGTTACGCCCCGGCCGCCCCGGCCCTGGGTGCGGAACTCTACAGCCGACACCGACTTGATGTAGCCGGTGGAGCTGAGGGTTACGACCAGATCGTCGTCGTCGATCAGATCCTCGATGTCGAGCTCGCCCGGGTCGTTCACCAGTTGGGTTCGGCGATCCTCGCCGAACTCCTCAACGATGGCGCTCAGCTCTTCCTTGATCACCGCATCGAGACGGGCCGGGTCGCTCAGGATGGCCTGCAACTCGCCAATCGTTTCCTGCAGTGTCGCCAGCTCCTCTTCCAACTCTATGCGAGCCATCCGGGTGAGACGGCCGAGCTGCATGTCGAGGATGTAGTTGGCCTGAGCCTCGGAAAAGCCGAAGCCGTCGCCCATGAGGGCTGCACGGGCCGCTCCGCGGTCTTCGCTGGATCGGATGGCGGCGATGATCTCATCGATCAGGTCGAGAGCACGGAGCAGACCTTCAATAATGTGGGCCCGGTCTTGCGCCTTCTTCAGGCGGTACTCGCTGCGGCGCCGCACAACTTCACGCTGATGCTCGACGTAGGCAATGAGCGCCTCACGAAGATTCAGCGTGCGGGGGATGCCATCGACGAGCGCAACCATGTTCACACTAAACGTGGACTGCATCGGCGTGTGCTTGAAGAGATTGTTGAGCACGACCAAGGCCGTGGCATCCCGCTTGAGCTCGAACACCAGCCGCAGCTTGCCCTTGGCCGATTCGTTGCGGATCTCCCTGATGCCGGTGATGTCGCCCTTCTCCACCAACTCGGCCGTCTTGACCGCGATCTTGTCGACCGAGGTTTGGTAGGGAACCTCCGTCACCACGATCTGGGAGTTGTTCTTCTGCTCCACGATCTCGGCCACGGCCCGCATGCGAACCGAACCCCGCCCGGTGCGGTAGGCGTCGCGGATGCCGATCCGCCCGAGGATCTCGCCATAGGTCGGGAAATCCGGTCCCTTCACAAACTCCATCAGATCATCAGGAGTTGCTTCCGGGTTGTCCATCAGGTGCATCACCGCATCCGAGACCTCACGAAGGTTGTGGGGCGGGATGTTGGTGGCCATGCCAACCGCGATGCCCTGTGAACCATTGACCAGCAGGTTCGGGAAGCGGGCTGGCAGCACCGAAGGTTCACCGTGCTTGCCATCGAAGTTGGGGGAGAAATCGACGGTGTCTTCGTCGATATCGGCCAGCAGCTGCATGGCGATCTTGGTGAGACGACACTCGGTGTAACGGTAGGCGGCAGGCGGATCATCAGGGGTGCCGAAGTTGCCGTGAGGATCGATCAGCGTGTGACGCAGCGAGAACGTCTGGCCCATGCGCACCAGCGAGTCGTAGATCGCGGTGTCGCCGTGAGGGTGATAGTGACCGATGACGTGACCAACGACGGTGGCGCACTTCACGTGGCCCCGGTCGGGCCGGTGACCCTGGTCGAACATCGACCACAGGATCCGGCGGTGAACCGGTTTCAGCCCATCGCGAGCGTCGGGTAGGGCGCGCGACACGATGACCGACATCGCGTACTCAAGGAAGGACGACTCCATCTCCTCCTGAATGGCGATGGGTTCGACGCTGTCGTCGTGTTCGATTGGCTCTTGATCGGTAGGAATGTCAGACACAGAGACGCTCCGTTGGCGTAAGGAAAACTAGCGGTGGCTGGATGCTGCGCGAGCGAAGAGACGGAGTTCAGCAGGCATCCGTCGTTCGACGAATGCCTGGTTCCGGTGCGCCCGGGCCACGAAAGAACGAATACCTCTAATTCTACCCTGTTTTGGAGGCGTTTTAGGGCTCTACTGGTGTGCTGCGGGGCCGGACCGAGCCCTGATGCTCAAGCGCTGCCCGTTCAGCCTCAGCTTCAACCTCAGCGCGGGCCCGGGCTACGGCCATGTTGGCCCACCAACCCTCTTCGCGACGACGTTCGAGATCGGGTATCGGGCGCCCTTTGAGAGCGAGATTGTCGAAGAAGCCCTGGGCTCGGGCCTCCTCCACCTGTCGCTCGACAATCGCGTCCAAATAGTTCACTGTCATCAGGTTACTGCAACCCTGTGGCCGCATCGAGATCGCCGATCGAAGATCGCCCCGAACGCGATCGCCCTAGCCTGATCCAATGCTCGTCTTTGTCGACTATGAACACCCTGAAGGATTCGATCGGGAGTTCGGCCAACGCATCCAGGCGGCACGAACCTGGATCACCTATCGGCTTGAAGACATCTCCGGCATGCACTGCATGCTGGTGCGCTACAACCGGGTCGACGAAGCCCTGCTCGACAAGCTGGATGCCAAGGCCATCTTCATCAGCGGTAACGCCACCGCTTTCGAACGCTACGAGCCCGCGGCTCTCGAACCCCTCATGCAAATCATCCGCACCACCAAGCTGCCCATCTTCGGCTTCTGTGGCGGCTTTCAGCTCACAGCCCAGGCTCTGGGTTCACCGGTTGTTCCCATCGAACCCGGCCCCGAACTCGCCGGCCATGAAAACTTGATCAGCCTCGACGACGGGCAACCCTTCGAGTTTGGCTACCACCCGGTACAGCTGAACGCATCGGCATCGGCTCATCCCCTGTTGGGCGGCATCGAGGCTCAGCCTGTTTTCCGCCATGCCCACGGCCTGCACGTGCCGACCCCGCCAAACGGGTTCGAGGTGCTGGCCAGCAACGACATAACGGCCGTGCAGTTAGCCGTCAACGACGAACGCAAGATCGCAGGCACACAATTTCATCCCGAGTATTGGACGGATGAGGCGCCGGCTGGCCGGCGCCTCATCGCCAATTTCCTAGCATGGAGCGGCGTGGTCGAGCCGGAATGCTCGACGATAGCTTGATACCTGTGAGCATCAATCCAAATCCCTCATTCTGGAAGGACAAGAAGGTCTTGGTGACGGGGCACACCGGTTTCAAAGGTGCATGGCTGTCGCTCTGGCTCCAACGGATGGGGGCCCAGGTCAGCGGCTTGGCGCTCGAGCCGTCCACCAGTCCAGCGTTGGCAGGCCTCCTCAAGATCGACGAGCTTATCGACTCGACCATCGGCGACGTACGCGATCAAACAACTGTGGCCAAGCTGGTGGGCCGCATTCAGCCCGACGTGATCCTCCACCTCGCGGCACAGGTTTTGGTGCGGCAATCATACGAGGACCCGATGTACACATTCGATACCAATATCATGGGCACAGCCAACATCCTCAACGCGGCCCGCTCAATTGAGGGTCTGCAAGCGATCGCGATCATCACCAGCGACAAATGCTACGAAAACCAAGAGTGGCATTGGGCATATCGCGAAAGCGAGCCGATGGGTGGCCACGACCCCTACTCGGCGAGCAAGGGCTGCGCTGAACTCATCACTTCCTCTATGAGGCGCTCGTTTTTTGGCGGATCCGACACCGCCTGGGTCGGCTCAGCCCGAGCCGGAAACGTGATCGGTGGTGGCGACTGGTCGCCCGACCGGCTCATTCCCGACATCATCAAGGCCTTCACCGCTGGAGAGGAAGTGGTCATCCGGATGCCAGAGGCGGTACGCCCATGGCAACACGTCCTCGAACCGGTTTCGGGTTATATGGTCTTAGCTGAACGCCTTGCCACAGGGACAGGCGGCGAGGCTCAAGGTTGGAACTTCGCGCCGTATGAAACAGACGTGAAGCCGGTGCGGTGGATTGTCGAGGAAATGGTGGCCCGCTGGGGAGACGCTGCTCGTTTCCGTATCGAGCGCGATGATGGCCCTCACGAGGCCACCTTGCTCACACTCGATTGCTCAAAGGCTCGCGCCGAGCTTGGTTGGCAGCCCCGCCTTAGGCTCGACCAAGCCATCGAGTGGGTCATCGATTGGCATCGGTCCCACCTCGACGGAAACGACATCCGTGCGGTCAGCCTCGAACAGATCGCGGCGTATGAAGCGATGGGCGTCACCGCCGAAACATAGCGAACACGATCAGGTAGTGACCACCAGCAGAGGTGGGTTCGAGGACTCACGACTGCCCAGACTGATAGCCCGGGCCCCAGGCGTCGAGAGGACAACATCAAACGTGCTCGCTCTACGTACAGAGCCGGTGACGTCGATGTCGAGGTAACCTCCCGAACTCACCGGCGACCCACTCCCCAGAACAGCACCGACAGACGGTGCATTGACATACGTAAGCCCGCTCTCGGTCCACAGCGCTCCACCGCTGGCATTGGCGATCAAACCATCAGGGCCGTTCGTGTTTCCGTAGATCCGCAGGGTGGCCGAAACAATCGGTGTACCAAGGTCAGGAACGTCGAAGCTCACGTACGATCGGATGTCAGGGCTGCCGTCGACTCGAAGTTTGGACGACGATCCGTAGTTGCTCGACGGCGACGAGGCACTCACATATCCGTCAGCTGTCGGGGTCAGGGTGACCTCCGACGAGGCTAGCGGTGTTGTCGCCTCCGCTGGCGGCGCACTCTGGGCCGAACGGTTGCCAGCAACATCGGCTGCGTCAACGGTGTAGCTATAAAGCGTTGATGGGACAACCGTGTTGTCTATAAACGACGTCTCAGAACCGACGACCGTCTCTAGGAGGACATCGTCTCGATAGATCCCGTACTCAACAACGTCAACGTCATCGGTCGAAGCCGTCCAGTCGACCTGCACGCGATAGGCGCTGGCAGCGAATGCAGACACGCTATTCGGCACAGTCGGGGGCGTTGTATCGGCGGGATACTCGGTGCCTGAACCGAGGTCATTGATATCGGCGAGGCGATTGCCGCTGAAGTCGCTGCCGCTACCAATGATCGTTCCAACACAGAGTGCGGAAGAAATGTTGAGCCCATACCGCTGAGTCCTAACCGGTTGATCATCGGTGGACCGATTCTCGTACATCTCGTTCGCATCGCACGACATGAGGTTGGTAGAAAGGATCCTAATGCCATCACGGTTTGCGGTTAAATCTGCACTATTAGTTACCGTGTTTCCGCTAACTACGTTGCAATTGCTACTGTTGATATTTATGCCATCAGCACCGGATTGATCGACCGTATTGTCTCTTATCTGGTTGGAGTCAGACGGTTTGTTGGGCTGATCAGCTGTTGCCGAAGCCTTCGTCAACTGAATGCCGTGACCGCCAACGTTAGAGATAGTGCAGCCTTCGATGACGTTGTCGTCGGCGGACAATAACTCGATCCCATCGCTCGGAACACCATCGATCTCACAGTCGCGAATCACGTTATTGCTAGCCGTCCAGCCACCGCCTTTTCCGTCAAATACAATGCCCCGACCACGGGATGCCTCAACCCTTACTCGCTCGACGATGATGTTGTTGCCGTCGTCAAAATCAAGCGCATCACTGGTCGAACGAAAGGATCCACCCGCTCGCACCGTCATGTCGGCGATGCGGAGGCGATCACCACCGACAACATCGAAGATCTCAGTGTCATCGGCCGTGCTCGCATCGTTCACAAGCATGGTTGATCCGATACCTTGGCCGACGAAGCTAATGTCGGCAATCCCGCTCAGCTCCAGATGCTCGGCTCCAAAGTCAAACGTTCCAGCCACAAACTGAACCTCGCCCCCACCCCTTTGGTTCAGCTCACTCACCGCCGACTCCACCACGCTCTTGAGCGAACCAACGAAGGACGATCCATCGGTCAGGGACGTCGCGGTGTAGGTCGAGTCCAGGTTAATCGTCACCTGAAATGGCGATGGTGAGGGTGGCGCCGGTACGAGGAGCTGGGGAGAATTCTGCCCTTCGCTGCTCGACAATCGGATCGTGGTTGTGCCGGTGGATCGAACCGCAAAACTGTAGACACCGTCACCGGTGACGACCGACGACACATCAAAGGCATACATATTCGCGCCGCTAATGGGGCCCACCGTATCGATCATCGCTCCAACCACTGGTGCATTAGCAGCGGTAAGAGTCGTTTCCTGCCACGTAGTGTCGGCAACCTCGTAGAGGACAAGATCGTCACCGCTCGTTTCAGCGAACACCTTCAAGACAGCTGAGGTCTGCGGCCCGGCACCCTGTACCGAAAACTTGAGGTAGGCGGTGCGTAGCGGGCTGCTGTCCACCCTCAACTGACTCCGACGGCCGTAATTCCTCGTAGGCCGGGAATTATCAACATAGCTATCCTCGGTTGGTCCAAAGCTGTCGGCACTAGCCGGACCGACAGGAGCGAAGACCGAGACGAACATCGAAATAGTTAGCAGTTTGGCAATTCGAGTAGACCATCGACGGTGTACGTCACGCGGTCGACGAAGAGCGTTCGTTTGAATGTAAGACGAATGCATCTGGTCCCTCAGATCCCTCAGAACAATCCAAAATGTGCGTCAACGTAAAACAATGTAACACGCCAATTATTGGATATCCCAATGATTTGAAGCTTTAGGTGATTCTGATCGTTGCAGCAACAGCGGTTAGATGGGTTATCCGACCAGTGTCGCTAGCGCACGACGAAGCTGTCCGAATAGTCGCTCGTTGAACCGATGAACTCGGCTAGCAGTTCGTTGGCGCTTAGGTTGATCTCCAAATAGCCACGACCAGCCTCCGCATGATTCGCGCCCATCCATTCGGCCAGGTATGACAGTTCAGGGTCGCCAGTATTGATATCGGTCAGACCAGCACCACCAAAGGCGCCCGACACAACCCAGACCAATCCATCACCGCGTCCATAGACGCCATCACTACCATGGTCGATGACACAAGAGGGAAGATACCTGTCCGCTGCGACACAACCCACCTGTTTGGAACGCTGGTAGGTATGTTCGTGGCCATGAATGACGAGGTCCACCCGCTTCTCGATCAAGAGATCCATCACCTCGGTCCCAATCTCACACGGCTTCTTGCCTGCCGATAGGCAAACCTTGTGCATGCCTACAATTACCCACGGTAAGCCCTCGCTCCGTGCCCCATCGATCGCATCCGAAAGCCATCGATAATAGACGGTTCCAGTCGAGTAATCGTAGTCGACACCGTCGACGTCGTTGTCGGCGCCGATCATGATGATTCGAGCCAAATCATCTACATCAAAGTGATACTGGGTTCCATAGGAGCCGGTCGAACCCATAGCATCTGGCATGCAATCAACAAAGCGACCAATATGGCCATCGTGACGATCATCATCCTCATGATTACCAACGAGGATCTGGACGGGGGTAGACGGAACAGCTGCTTTGATGTACGAACACCATTCCATTTCGGAGCCAACGTCGTCATAGCTGAGGTCACCGAGCGCCAAATGGAAATCAGTGCCGCGACGCCGTATGAGCTCGAGGCTGGCTGAGGTCTTCTCGTTCGCCCCCATATCCCCAGCGGCCGAAAAGCGGACACTGCGGGGGCGATCACTGCCTGAACCGTACGTCGAGGGTGGCTGGACAGCTAGGTCTGAAATAGTTGATCTAGTAGTGGCGCTGGGGCTCGACCAACCCGAGCCTCCCAGCACGTCGATATAGGAACGCCCAAACTCCTCGGCCGGTTCAATCGAGGTTCCCTCGCCCCACTCGTTCCAACTAGTAATCAAATGCCAAAAGGCTCCGGAATTCGCCATCAAATTGACGTGGTCAGCGAAACGTTCGATGTCTCGTTGGAGACGAACAGCGCCGCCCTTTAGCCAGAAACCTGGCGATACCGTTGCCGAATACGGCAGGTGCTCCGAATAGGGTTTGGCCGGGCCGTACTGATGCCATGAGTCCGGCTGGTTAGCGACATCTTCAAAGCCCGAGAATACCTTGAGAACGATGTAAGGATCGACGTTCATACCGCGTACCGCTTCGGCCCAACGCTTTGCCATATCGGCGCCATCGTTGGGATCGGCCCAGACGAAGACCACCGGACGGCCCTCCACGAAGAGGTAGCCTGGGTGATCGAAATACTGATCGGCGAGATAGTCGAGATCATCCCGCAACTCCGAAACAGATGGGTCACCTTGGCCCTCGGGCTCGAAGTAGATCGACCACTTGATATGACTGCCGGACGAAGCGCCAACAGTGGTGTCCAGCAAAGCCGGGAGCGCTTTGTCAGTGTGGTGCCCCTTGCCCCACCAAGAAGCGATAAACGCATCGAGGTTGGCATCGACCGCCAGGTCCAGCTGGGTTCGTATCGTCGATTCCTGGCTGGATGAGTAGCGACCAAGCGACGGCGTGAAGTTGGTGAACGGGTCGACGCCACCCTGCTCCCAGGCATGCGGGAACCAGGGATAGAAAAAGGCGGCGCGAATCGGTGCTGTTGGCTGAGAACTGATGGGCTGTACCTCGGCCGGTTGAACCCCGTCAGATGTGCTCGTCGGGCCGCTTACCGTCGTGTTCAAGCTTCCGCTATCGCCAGCATCAACACGTAGTGTGGAAGCCCCTACATCGGGCGGCGGGTCTCCTCCACCTGCAATGCTTCCATCGACGGTTGAAACATCGACTCCTCCGGCCTCCGAGTTTCCATCGGTAGAAGCCAACTTACCAATCGCGAGAAACAAGGCCGCGACAAAAAGGAGAACCACGAAGCCAGCAGGGGCCTTGGTAATTCTATTCTTCACTTTTCTACCCGCTTATCTGCCCACAGCGCCGAGAGTGATCATGACAAGTCGCTTGAATCCACCGAGGTTTCATTGGCCGGTATCGCCAAAGTAGCGGCCGACCGTTGGAGCACCCCAACCAGGGATGCTGGCACCGAGTTTGTCACCTTCCAACCACAACCGGGACAAGAAAAATCGACCCAAGCCTCCTTGTGGTCAGGAGTGTTATGGCGAAGTGTAACCGCAATGACATCAACCTCGACCTTTCCGCATAATTCGCATGTCGCAAGAAGACGCGAACCGGCGAAATCGTTGCCGGTTGATCGGCGACCTCGAAGCCGCGTCAGTAGATTCAGGAGGGATGAGATGCTCCCCAGACTAGAGGAATATTCCGGCCAGTTGGCCTTGCTGGTTCAGGATCGCTCGACTATTCAATCGATTCAAGTTGTTCTTCAAACTCCACCTCCGTCAATCCGGTTGCGATCAGTGCGTGAGCATCACACGGAGGCTCGACGCCTTCTCGCCAAACAGCCACCAATACCAAGTCATCCAGCAACATCGATCGCAGCAAGGTCGCATCCGAATCGCGAACGCGACGCTCGTCCCAAGATTCAAGGTCGTCGTAGGCTTCAAGTACATCGTCGAGATACCCACCCGATACCAGACGCACCCGCTTGGTTTCGGCACCCCACACGGTTTCTACCCCAAGAAGTGTCTGGCTGAACGGCACTAGCCGCCGATCCAGGGGCTCAAGGTCCGATGTCAACGTCGCCTCCGGACAGGTATCTTTGAATGCTGGCCGCGTTGAGGAGGGTGGTAGTGACGAGTCCGAGATAGACGAGCTGCACCCCATCAGCACAGTGAGCACGACAGCACAGATGGAACCGGTCAGAGGTCTCACGCCCTGGTCCCAAAACGCCGACGATAGGCAACCACTAGAGGGCTGACGAGGATCACCGCTGATAGCCCACCAAGGGCAAGGACTCGCAGCGCCTGTGACTCGGTTTCGGGCTCACCTTGTGGTCCGCTTGAATCGAAGTCGACTGCGGCAGGAAGAGGCGAAGAGGTCAGATCGGCGATCACCCGAATCGCTTGATTTCCGTGTGACTCGCTTGGTTCGATGTGGGTGTTCTCGCTGAATTCATTCCAGCTGATGATCCCGATGGCATGAGGAACCGAGGCCAGTGCTGCATTCCACTGGGAGCGGAGCGTGGTGCCGCCTCGGCGCTCAACGACAGTGTTCCCACCAATCAAGCGGGCATCGAAGCCGGGTGCAACCGGCGCTATCCATAATCCGCCGTTGGATCGAACCGCATTGCCCATCTCGATCAATTTCATCGGGTAGCCCGGGAACGTTTCAGGGTTAACCGACGACCAGTAGTAAAGATTTCCGTCGACCGACTCGCCGATCCGTTGATAGCCATCGACATTCTTCTCGGTCGCGAGAATGAGAAGATGGTCCGACCGCGCGCTGGTAACGACGGCAATCTCATTCGGCTCGTACTCCCACGTCCCCGACCAGGCCACAAGCGGTTTATCGAAGAGGTCGAAGGCAGGACTCTCGGCATAACGCTCTACGAACAGATCAAGATCATCGCCAATTCGAGCCGGTGGAAGAGGTTCACGATTAAAGTCAAGACCCTGGTAGGTGATCGCCAACTTGAAGTCCAACTCCTCCGCTATAGCGATCAGGTTCTCCAATCGAGGATCGAGGACTTCCGTACTCTTCCACGACACGATGAATCCATCGATGCCGACACTCTGGGCCAGTTCAACATGGCCGCGCATCGTCGCTATTTGGTCACTGGAGTAACGCCCAGCCGCCGGGTAGTCACTCTTGGCCCGATTCCAGCTCGTTGGCTCAAACCAGATGTAGTAATGGGCCAGCACAACAGGATCACCCGGCTGAGCTTGAGCGGCTGCCGTAGTGGGCGGCAGCGCGGCCAACAGGGAGGCGGCGGCCAACATCACTATCAGCGCAAGGTGAATCAATCCCTTTAGGTCACCGTTACCGCCCTTGCCCTCACTGTCATCAGGGTCATCCGTCGCCCCAACATTGGTTGCGTCGTCAGGTTCCGAGGCGCTGGTTGCGTCGCCACCCGACGCGGGTAGTTCAACGGTTCGGTAGCCATCATGGTGGTCCACAACATGGGCGACGTCGAACTCGAAGCTCTTTACGTCCATTTCAGGGAGCTCTATGGTGAGAGAGCCCAGATCAGACACGGGTTCTCCGCCAGACCCAGCGGCTTCGTCAGCCTCGACGTCGCGATCAGCGGGTTCTCCGACGGCTTCGAGTTGAAAACTGGATATGTCCATTGCGGGAAGTTCAATAGTGAGAGCACCAAACCCAGAATCGGGCACGTCAACGCCGCCAAGATCTTCGTCGAGGACTGTCTCTTCCTTCGAACGGCGGAGACGATTACGACGTCCAATGATCAAGGGCAGGGAGGCGAAGAGCAGGCCGACAACGCCCACTACCCCGATGTCAATCCAACTTAAAAACTCGAGGTCCATCTCCTGATTGCGGGAAAGAACGACGGGGCGGGCGATCTTCGGGCCCGAACCCACAACAACCACCTCGTACTTGCCACGTGGAAGCGAGTCCAGCGCCATTGCTCCATCGGTCAAAGAATGGGAGATAACGTCGCCATCTGGGTAGGTGAACTCGATTCTTTCGCCGGTATCCCATTGGAAGAACATGTCGTGGACCGACACCTTCATCGAGAAGAACAGAACCGGTACTTCAAGATGAGACTGCACAGCTGGGAAAAACCGTATCTGGGATCGGTTTACTACATTCGATGATCGAACAAACGCACTAGACACCGACCATTCGATATCGCGAACCTCAGGTCCGCGCTGGGTCGAGACAACCCGTTGGGAATGAACCCACAAAGGCTCTCGAGTGTCGACATCGTTCAGTTCGTCTCCGATACTGCTCTTGAGGTTCAGTTGCTCTATACGGTCTGCCCCAATTGGCTCGCCGTTGGTCCCCCTGAAACTAAACTCGACAGGGTGAAACCGGTCGACAGCAATCGTGTAGTGATCGGGTCCGCGCCGATACAAACGGGTGAACTGAGACCGCAAGCTGCCACTCGAATCGACCACCAGATCGGCGTCCACCTCGATGCGGTCGACGATGGCCGTCAGGTCATCAAGTTCAAAGCTTGCCCCTCCCGCCGCTCTGGTGAACATGGTCTGGCCGTCGATCGTTATCTTCAGTCCCGACGTCGGTGGCAGCGTGTCGATCAGAAGGGTTTTGCTCTCGCCATCGTCGGCACCGTCCTGGGCCGAAGCGGCTTGAGAGGAACCGAACACGCAGACCACGCAAACAAGAAGGCAGGCTACGATCCACAACCACCGATTGCCCGTCGCGCTTCTTCTATCCATCGGACTGGCCTTCGGTGCCAGCGAAATCACCGAGCGGTGGAAATCGGCGAGATCGAACCTCTGCAAAGGCAAACAATAGAAGGAAGGCGATGAGCGCCAAACCGTATGCCATGTAGACCGCTTCGGTCCTCAGCTGTTTAACCGGGACATCGACACGGTCGCGAGTCAACAACACGGGTTCGCGTGGAGAAGACTCGAAGTCGAAGGCATCGAGAAAAATCTCAGCGTTGGCATCACGGTCGGCTAGTGGCTCGAGGCCCCAATTGTATTCGATGAAGGCCAACATCGACGTGAAGTCCAGAGTCGTCGAATCGACGTAGCCCTGCCGAGCGTAGGAGCTGACCATCAAGGTCGGAGCCCGGAACCCATATCCGAACTCGTCGACCTGGGGCGGTTTGACATGGTCGTACCAGCCACCCCAGTCGTCATAGGTCCACATGAACGCCGACGAGTCCCAGGCGTCACTGCGCATGAGGGCCGTCACCAGAGCTCGGATAAAGCGTTCGCCAGCCTGAATACTCCCGGGCGGATGCTCACTGGCACCCGAAGGAACCATGTAAGACACGGCCGGTAAGGTGTCATTGGCGAGATCATCGTAGAACTCGTCGAGAGGGACGATCCGACTGTTCAGCTCCGGATCATCCAGGAATCGATTGTAATTCAGAACTGGGGCCCAGATGAGCTGACCGGCTTGACCGCCTTCAACGGTCGCTCGGAAGTTGATCGCTGGGTCATAGTTCTGGACATAGAATTTCCAAGAGATTCCGGCGTCCTGCAGGGCATCGAAGATGGTTGGGACGTCGTCAAAGCCCTCGGGCCGAAGGCGATCGGCTTCCTCATTTCCTGGCTGGCCGGAGATCCAGTAGAAGTGGTTGCGTACGCTACCGCCAGCTGCCGAAGTGAAGAATCGATCGAAGAGAACATATTCGTCGGCGACGTTCCAATAGAACGGAATATCCCGATCGTCGTAGAAACCCATCGCTTGCCTTCCAGCCCGCTCGTTGTCCTGATGAAAGACGGAAACGAACCCATCCATGGAACCGTTGTTGTACTGATCTACGAAGACGTCGTCACTATGTCCAAGGTCGAGAATGGCCTGACCTCCCACATGAAACGGTTCGACACAGTCAAGCAGCGGGGCATCAACGTTGAGGGGTAAGCACGTGTCCTCCGGCAAACCGTCGGCACCAGGGTATGTTCCGAAGTAGTTGTCGAAAGAGTGGTTCTCCTGCATCACCGTGATGAAATGCTTAATGGGCGTGCTGGTATCACGCTCCTCAGCGGGCACGAGGTCAGCGTTGGGGTCGGACTCAGCTCGGGCGGGCGCAACCATCGTCACTAGCAGGGCCACCACGAAGGTGGCAGCGAGCGAACACTTCGGTCTGCCAGTTCTGAATTTGCTCCAAGCCGTCACGGCCTCACCTCATAGACAATGATGATCGGCTGCTTTACTACTTCGCCATTGTCGGTCGCAACATCCAACGTTTGCTGATGAACGATTCGACCGTTGTAGCGCTCGGCGAAGACGAGAAGTTTGTTGGAGAAGAACTCAGAGCGGCTGGCCGAAAACGAATCCCAGACCAGGTAGTGCAGGTCACCGTTGCGTAACACCAGATCTGGATTAACGATGGGTTCATACACCGGATTGCGGTGCAAAGGGTTTGGACTCACTGAGAGTCCGTAGGTCTTACGGTCGCCATACCATTGGATGATGTTGGCCATCGATGGTCCGATGGCCAGAAGTTCAGCCCCCTCAGGAAGGTTGGCCGCCACCCACTCACCAGCCTCTCGCCCGCCGGGAACCCCTCCCGAACCGGCTAGAAAGCTATCCCCAGCCTCCGCCGGCGAAATCCTTCCCCACGTGGACAACGCCAACGACCCCGCCACCACCGCGACTGCAACAATCCTGAGTACGCCCTGGAATCGGTCTGGGAACTGAAGCTCGGTAAGAGCGGGCCACTTCAGATCCACTTGATCTGGGATGCGGGCCAGCGAATGGCCTGCCGCTACAGCGATCACCGGTGCCAGAGCCAGGAGGTACTGAAACCCCTTGACCGGCCAGACTTGGAAGAAGGCGAACGGCACGACACACCAGCATGCCAACATGGTCTCACGCCAACCACGCTGTTTACGCAAGGCGATCATCCCTCCAAGGACTGCCAGCAACGTGAGCCAGCCGAGCACAGGCGGAAGGTTCGCGAAATAGAACCCGAGTCCATGATTGGCACGGCGGAACAGCTGCCAGGCGAGAAACTGCTCACCAGTTGTGCTCTTGCCGGAAAAAGTAACCGAGAGCGGGTAGGGAATAGCCATGAGAACAAAGACGATTGCGCTGCAAACGATCTGACGGAAAGTCACTACGAACTTAGAACTTAGAGCGAAGAAAAGGTAGATTCCCCCGATGAGCACGATGCTGCGCTCGTTCGTGAGGAAGGTTAAACCCATAGCGGCCACAGCGGCATAGAGCATGCTCGAGCGTTCATCCTCCACGAACCTGACCACCAGATAGAGAGAAAGGGTTGAGAAGAACACCATTGGTCCATCGAGCAGGACCTGGCGGGTAACCACGACGTGATAGGGCATGACCGCGAGGATTAAGGCTGCGATCAATCCGGCTCGCCGCCCATAGAGTTGCTTGCCTACCAGATAGCAGAGACCAACGGTCGCGACCCCAAAGCAGGCCGCCGTGAGCCGGGCTGCCAGAGGCGAGACGCCACCAGAAAAAACCAACGACAAGGTCGTCTGGAAAAGAAGAGGATGAGCTCGAAAGATCGGAAAATACTCGATTAGTACTGGATCGCCAGCCAGTGAGGCACCCTGACCGGCGTACACAGCTTCGTCGGAATTGAGACCCAGAGAATTCAGGTAGACGGTACGAGCCAGAATTGCTATTCCTGAGATCGATAGAAAGGTCAGAGCGGACCGCATGGTTGGCAGTGTTCGATTCGGGTTGACGAAAGCGAACACCGAATCGCCCCCCGCCATCGGCACTGGGTGCAGGGGTTCTGCACGCTGACCAGATCCTCGTTCGCCCCAAATAACACGTTCAGCGATGGCGTAGCGAACCAACATAATGATGATCAAAGACAAAAAGTTGGAACTGGCATAGTGCAGACCGACGGCTTCGGTCAGCAACCACACGGCTGGCCCTCTTATAGCCAACGCTCCGTTGTTCATCAACCAGAACTGGCCGAATCTCGATCTCTTTGCGAATCGCGCATTGTCCGCAGAAAACACAAACTTTTCAGTCAGCAGGAAGTTCCAGGCCGTCGAGGCCTGGGTTGCCAACACAACGCCAAAGAGATAATCGATCTCGATCACTTCGACGGCGATAAGCAGCGCTGCCGTGTTGATCAGGAGGCCAGACGCTCCAACGAGTGCGAAACGAAGCAGCCTTCCGGACAGCACAGAAAAGAGAGCGGGGAAAACGCGTAGTCGACGATCGACCAAGTAGCGGGCCATGTCCTAAGGGGCAGCGGGAACGGCGATATCGGTTTCGTCCTTCTGGAGAACGTGAGTGTGGATATCTTCGGCCCAGCCAAGACTTGGACTTGAGAACATGCTCGTTTCGGCCTTTGCAAGACCTCGACGGATGATCTCCTGCTCGACGAAGCGTAAATCGTACCCAGAACAGGTGTGGAGTAAAGTCTCCAACGACTTGTAGGGCGGAAACCCGAAGGCATCCTCGCAGTTCTCCAGCAGGATCGTCATCCCCTCATCCTGGGTCAGCTCTGCGTGGTCTCTCTCGCCGCGCTTGATAATCGTCAGCGTCTTCAACGTCGCACTAGAGGAAACCGGAGCGCCGGGAACCAAGCGCTCAACGTGGTACTTCGGCGGGGGAATGATCCGCTGCACCGCCGCGTTAAACGATGCAACTGGAATCGACTTCTCGGCCAGATACAGAGCAAACTCCCGACCTGTCTTGGAGTGGAGACGACTCTGAATTGGAAGGAACAAGCGTTCGATTGGGCCTAACTCGGCCGATTTCAAAGCGTGTACTGTGTGGTTGCTAATCGTGAGCGGCTTGGGGTAGGTCAATAACCCACCGTCGCTGTCGAGAAGAACGAGATCGTCGGACAGGAAACCATAATCGCCGAGCTCGAGAATCTTGAGCATCGTCGTTGTCTTGCCCGTGTCGGTTCGCGCCGTAACAAGATGGGCATCGTCGCCTTCGGTAAAACAGGCCGCATGGACGAGGGCATAGCCCTTTTCGACGAACTTCCACCGCAAGATCGGCTCCACCACATTCGTGTACAGAACATGAGGCGAACTCGAAATCAGGTGTGAAACCCAGACCATCGTCTGCGATCCAGTTTCTACCTCGATTGTGAAGCCTCTTCCCCCAAGCTTCTCGTCGTAACGGATACTAGATCTTTCGTTGGAGATGTCGATCAACTCGCCTCGATCGCGACACCCGAACCTCTTCTCCGCCACCACAATGTTGGGCGTCCCGTCGAGCCTACGAACCCGGAATTTCTCCAATTCGGGAAGCCGAGCATGACTTCGGACGGTCAATACACCGTGAATGTCGTAGTTGTAAACACGGACTGGCTTCGTATCAACGGAGCCCGGGAGGAGCCGGTTTAGATTGTTCTTTGAGGATCGAACCCCAGCCAGCTGTCGAACAAAGCGCGCACCCTCACGGACCGACGCTTTGCTCACGCCGGCATAGCGCTCAGCAAAGATAAACCCCACCTCGGCAGTAGCGAGATTCGGGTAGCGGCCGATGATCTCCATCAAGATCTTAAAGCCGTGAGGATGCAGGTGGTCGGGGTCGATGACGCCGTTTCGTAGCATGAAGAATCCACTAAGCGGATCGGTGACCTTCCTTAGCCGACGTGGGAAGGTTGCCCTAGCCGTCGTGGCACAAAGCTGCGAAACCATGTGGCGCGATGGGCTAAAGCCCTCGATAGCGCTGCGATGGAGGAATCGACTCGCAACTACAAGATCAGCGTCGCTCTCAATGCCTTTGGCCAGCAGATCCCTGGTCGTCTCGGGCGGATGTTGAAGGTCGGCGTCCATCACGCATACCCACGTTCCGCCAGCTCGCCGCAAGCCTTCGCAAACCGCGCCCCCGAGTCCGCCTGCCCGCTCCCCTGGTGGCCTGTGCACTAGTCGGATGACGAGTGGGTCAAACTGGCCGCTAGTAGAAATCTCCTCAACGATCCGCGGAGTTTCATCATCGCTATCGTCGACGAACAGCACTTCGATTGGCACGTCACATGATCTATGTAGTCGGCGAAGCAATTCGGGAACCGAGTCTGCTTCGTTTCTCGTCGGCGTCACCACCGACATCACTGGCACAAACGATTCTGCTGATACCTCAGCAGATTCGATAGTCGAAAAAACCATATAGCCCTCCGTGATGCAATACTTTCCGCAGCCTCACCCAACTTCGCCCAAGAAACAGGTGAGCCAACTGACACATATTGCGGTGTTAGTCGAAACGGGATGCCTGCCCTGAGCAGTCCGCGACTAGCTCAAAAAAGTGCCTGCATTCGTGCCGATGAATACTAGACGTCTCTTGCAACCCGTGTCCATAATATTGGGAATCATTGCCCAATTTGGGAAGTTGGTTTCACCTAGGTGGCGACATTAGGTGCGCCTCGGGGCCCTCGAGTCTGTCTCGTAAGGTAATCCTGGTGCCACTACAAGCTAGGACGGTTCTATACCCGCTTCTATTTCAGCAACAACCGAGGGCAATGAATGTTCATAGCTAGGCAATATCAGGTCGAACTCATCCGCCAGTCGAGTCGAGTCGAGTCGACTATTGGCGGGTCGCGCTGCTTTGGTCGGGTACTCGTCGGTGCTCAACGGTTTGCAGATAACGTCAAAATCTCGACTTGATGCTCTAAAGGTGGCGGAGGCGACCTCATACCAGCTGGCCGCCACTGGCGATGCGAGATGATAAAGCTGCTCTGACGCGGGACGTCGACCAGCGTCGGTGGCAACCACGAGCTTCACAATGCCGGAGGCGATATCAGTCGCAGCTGTGGGGCATCCAAACTGATCAGCGACGACACCGATCTCCTCGCGCTCGCCAGCCAGCCTCAGCATGGTGGTCACGAAGTTGGAACCGAGAGCACCATAGACCCACGATGTGCGCAAGATAAGAGCGCGGGCAGCATGGGTCGCGTATTGCTCGCCTAGGAGCTTCGTCTGGGCGTAGACACCAATCGGATTCACCTTGTCCGTCTCGGCGTACCAGTTGTTGGCGGTGCCATCGAAAACGTAGTCGGTTGAGATGTGCACGAGGAGAGCGTCGACCATGTTGGCCGCTTTAGCCAGATAATCGACAGCAGTGGCGTTGACCGCCATGGCGATAGTGGGCTCGTCCTCGGCTCGGTCCACCGCTGTGTAGGCTGCAGCGTTCACGATCACATCGGGTTGAAACCGCTCGACCGTTTCGGTCACCGCACCAGCGAGCGTGATGTTCAGCCGCGTTGAGTCAAAGCCGATGACTTCCATGCTCTCAGGCCATACAGCCCGCATGAGTTCACGTCCAACTTGGCCACCAGCACCCGTCACCAGTACCCGTCGAGCCGTCATCATCGGTTCAGCTCTACGTCTTGCGCTGCTTCGATTGCGCTCAGCACCTCGTGAAAATCAAGACCGGACGCATCCTTTGCCGACAACACCACGTCGTCGGACGGAACTCGCCAGTCGATACCCAGCACCGGATCATCCCAACGGAGGGAGATCTCATGACTCGGGGCGTAGACGGCGTCGACCTTGTAAAAAACTTCGGTGTCGGGCTCCAGAGTGCAGAACCCATGACCAAAACCCGGTGGAATCCAAAGAACATTCGGGCCGGCAACCAACTCGACCGACTCCCACTGGCCGAGGCTTGGCGAACCGGGTCGTAGGTCGACGACCACGTCGAGCACACGCCCCCGCAGCACCCGCACCAGCTTGCCCTGCTCATGTGGCGGTAGCTGGAGGTGAAGGCCGCGGATGGTGCCAACCGACGTCGAGGTCGAGTGGTTGTCTTGGACGAAGCCGTTGATCATGCCAACAGTGCCAGCCGCCCCCTGCTCGTACCAGACGGAGAAGGCGCCCCTGTCGTCTTCAAACCGCGGAGTGGCCAGAAGTCGTGCGCCGCCTACGAGTTCTTTAACGATTTTCATGGATGGCCTGGCCCCTCACTCAGCGCCGTACGGTAAGTTAGCTGACGAGCTGAGTGGTGAGCCGAGTGCGCTCACATCAGCCGAAGTACCTTAGACCGCAGCAGCGCCATGGACGCGGCAACGCCATGAGCACGCCATGACACTCTTCCAAGCTGTCGGGGTCAAGGACTAGATTGGATTCATGACTGAGGACGAATCAACGCGCACCCACGCGAACCTTGCCCGCACGTTGCTTCACAACCTTTCGACCGTGGCTACCCCGGCGCTGTCGCCGGATGGGAAGCGGGCTGCGTTCGTGGTGGCGACCACCGACGTGGACGCAAACAAGGGGCGCAGCCAGATCTGGCTCGACGATGCACCCCTCACCGGTGGGGAGAACGACAGCTCTCCCACCTGGTCTCCCGACGGTCGATTTCTCGCTTTCACCTCGCGTCGAGGTGAGAAGAAATCCGAAACCACCATCCACGTGCTTCCGGTAGACGGGCCGGGAGAGACCCGGCAGGTGGCCTCGCTGCCCGATGGTGTTTCGGATCTTTCCTGGTCGCCCGATGGTGGCACCCTGGCCTTCATCAGCCGCAGTCCCGATGAGCGCTACACCCACGACGACGACGCATCCCGGGCGCCGCGCAAGGTTGAGAAGATCCTGAGCCGTCTCAACGGAGAGAGCTGGATTCTGGATCGGCCGAGCCACGTGTATGTGGTGCCCTCCAACGGAACCGGCGAGCCTCGTAACCTCACCCCTGGGCCCCATCAGCACAGTGGGATCAGCTGGCTGCCGGATTCCTCTGCGGTCGTCACCGCGGCTGCTCATGAGGATGGTTGGGACATCGACCTGTTCACCGATCTTCTCCTGGTGCCGGTGAAGCCACCGACCGGCGAAGGCACCCTTGCTGATGGCGATGATGGGATCGTCGCCATCACCGCCACCAATGCCGAGTACTACTTGCCCTCGGTGTCGCCGGACGGAACCAAGGTGGCTTTCATCGGTTTCAACGACAACCGGCTCTTCCCTCAAAACGAAGCTGTCGGCGTGGTTGCTCTCGATCCTTCCCGATGGCCGATCGGCCCCGACGACGTAACCTGGGCTTCGGCCGGGCTGGACCGCCTCTTCGGCGGACAAGCACCGATCTGGCTCGACGACGCTCGGCTGTTGGCCGCAGCCGAAGATCGCGGCACTCGCCACGTCTACGACATCGACGCCGATGGGTCGAGAGCGCCCAAGGCCGTAACCTCCGGCCCAGCCATCATCACCGGCTTTGATGGTGTGGTACCGGCCGGTGGGAACACACCCGTCGTGGCCTCAGCACGTACCACGGTCACCCACCCGGCAGAGCTGTTCATCGGCGACGAGCGCCATACCACCGTGTCGAGTTCGGTCGAAGCAAAGGCGTTGACCTGGGAACGTTTCAAGGCACCGACGACCGACAGCACCACGGAAGAAGGCACAGAAGAAGGCACAGAAGACAGCACCGGTGCTGCGGGCGAAATCGATGCGTGGATCATGCGACCTGCCAACTTTGACCCCAACGCGAGCTACCCCGTGCTGCTCAATGTGCATGGCGGTCCGTTCACCCAGTATGGCGAGTTCTTCTTCGACGAGGCCCAGATGCAAGCGGCCGCAGGTTTCGTTGTCGTCCTTGGCAATCCGCGTGGCAGTAGTGGTCGCGATTCTGATTGGGGTCAGGCCATCACCGGTCCGAAGAACAAGGTGAAACCCGGGACCGGGTGGGGGTCGGTCGATGTCGATGATGTGTTGTCGATTCTCGACACCGCCCTCGAACGCTTCCCCTTCTGCGATCGAAACCGAGTAGGCATGCTGGGCGGTTCCTACGGCGGCTACATGGCGACCACCCTCGCCACCCGTCACAGCGATCGCTTCAAGGGCATCTGTTCCGAGCGGTCGGTGAACAACCTGGAGTCGCTGGAGTGGTCGAGCGATATCGCCACCTTGTTCCGGCACGAGCACGGTGTCACCATCCTCGAAGACCCCGAGGAGTACCGCAGCCGCTCCCCTATCCATCAGGTCGAGTCCATCACAACACCCATGTTGATCATCCACTCCGAGGAAGATTGGCGGTGCCCTATCAGCCAGGCCGAAGAGCTCTGGATCAAGCTGAAGCTTCTGGGTCGCGAGGTCGATTTCTACCGGTTCCCCGGCGAGAACCATGATCTGTCGCGCGGTGGATCACCCCTGCATCGAGTACAGCGGGCCGAGATCATCCTCGACTGGTTCACCGAGAAACTCAGCGCCTGAATCTCGGCGTCTGAGGTTGATGTTCAGACACAAGCCGCGATCCCTTGCGCCTCATGGTATACAAATCGTATACTGGAATGTATGACAACCCCGGTGCCGACACGCTTCAGTGAAGAGGAGCTCGCCATTATCGACGATCTTGTCGAACAGGGTGTCGGCGACAGCCGGTCGGCGGTGATTCGCCAAGGCGTTCACCACCTTGCGGACCTCGTTCGTAGGGCGCAGGTCGGCGCCGACATCGCAGCCTCGTACCGCGAGCGACCACAGAACGCCGAGGACGACGACCTCGCTATGGCCAACGCCATCGCCATGACCGAGGCTGAGCCTTGGTAGCCCAAGGCGAACTCTGGCTGATGGAGACACCGAATCAGAAGCGGCGTCCTGTGCTTGTCGTGTCGCGCGATGAAGTCATCCCTGTGCTCAACAACATCATCGTCGCCCCCGTGACGAGCACTATTCGGGCTATCCCCACCTGTATCCCCATCGGCGTCGACGAAGGTATCGACCACGACAGCGTCGCCACCTTCGATAACCTCGCTACCGTGCCGAAATCTGTACTCACGACCAGACTCGGTCAGCTCGGTGTCGACGGCCGTCAACAGATCTGCGTAGCCCTCGATGCCATGGCCAACTGCTGACGACCAAGAATCACACGGCTAGCCGTAGGCCTCAATCGGCCTCGCCTACGTTAAGCGGTGAGGTGAACACCGCCATCGGCTAGCTCGGCTGCGGCCGCTTCGCCGTCGCCTGGGCTGAGGTTGACGGCTGCGGTGGCATCGGTCTTCAAGGTAACGTCGTAGCCCAAGCGAACAGCGTCGAGCGCTGTCTCCTTCACGCAGTAGTCGAGAGCGAGCCCAACCACGGTCACGGCTCCAACATCATGCGACTGCAGCAGCTGGTGAAGCTCGGTCGACGACTCCTCACCCGACTGTGGATCACGTGTGGAAAACCCTGAATACCCGTCGTTGCCGTCGACCCCCTTGTGGACCGAACCGCCGTTGACCACAACGTCGGCATGCAACTGGGCGCCCCAGGTGTCGGCAACGCAATGCACGGGCCACACGCCCCCATCCTTTTCGAAATGAGGGGTGACGGCGGGATGCCAATCTTGGGTGTAGACGATAAACCACCCCTCCTTCGTCGCCTTGTCGATCTCGCGATTCACGTTCGCGATCACCTGATCCGCACCGTCGACGAAAAGACTGCCGCCAGGGTCGGCGAAGTCGTTCTGCATGTCGACCACGATCAAGGCTTGAGTTCCGGTCTGCATAACCATAAGCCTACGCTGAAGCACATGGGCCCTCCCGTCAACCACTCGTTCGATCGATCTGTTGCCGAGGGTGTGCTCTACACCGATCAGTACCAGCTGACCATGGCCCAGCTCTACCATCGGATGGGTTTGGCCGACCGGCCCTCTCGGTTCGAGCACTTCTTCCGCCGCTACCCCGACTATGGCCGCCATCAGGCCGGCTACTGCATCAACGCTGGTGCCGCCTGGTTTGCCGATTGGGTGCGCTCGGCTCGCTTCGACGACCCGGCCCTCGACCATCTCCGCTCACACCGCAACCGAGCGGGCACCCGACTCTTCGACGATTCCTTTCTCGACTATCTGGCCGACGCCGGCGACTTCTCGTCGCTCCGGTTCGAAGCGATCCCGGAGGGTCGGGTTGTGCACGCCAACGTGCCCCTAACCGTGGTCGAGGGACCACTCGCTCTGGCTCAGCTGATCGAAACCCCACTCCTCAACCAACTCAACTTTCAGACCCTGATCGCAACCAAAGCTTCGCGTGTGGTCGAGGCGGCGCAGGGTGCGTCGGTTTTGGAGTTCGGGATGCGTCGCGCCCCAGAACGCGGTGCGAGCGCGGCCAGTCGGGCCTCCCTGATCGGCGGGGCCATCGGCTCTTCGGCCGCTGGGCTATCGCACGAGTTGGGCTTCACACCTTCGGGCACCCACGCCCATGCCATGGTGCAAGTCTTCATGGCGCTCAGTCAGGGCAGCGGTGGCGACGGCCGCCAGGGCGAGCTCGACGCCTTCCGGGCCTACGCCAACCTCTACCCGGACGACTGCCTGCTCCTGGTCGACACGATCAACACCATCAACTCCGGCATGCCCAACGCCCTCATCGTCTTCGCTGAGCTCAGGGCCGCCGGTCACGAACCGGTGGGGATCAGGCTCGACTCGGGCGACCTCGCCCACCTCGCGGTTCAGGCCTCCAGAATGTTGGACGAAGCCGGGTTCGATGACGCTTCAGTCGTGCTGTCGTCAGGGTTGGATGAGATCACGATCTGGCAGATCCTCAACCAGATCACCCTGGAAGCACCCCGCTACGACCAGGACGCCACCAAGGTGATCGGCCGGCTTGTCTATGGAGCGGGCACCAAGATGGCGACCAGCGAGGGCGATCCGAGCCTCGACGGTGTCTACAAGCTCGTCGCTATCGACGATGGCACCGGCAGCTGGGAACCGGCCATCAAACTCAGCGACACCCCGGCCAAGGTGATAAACCCCGGGGCGAAGAAGGTGTGGCGTATCTACGGCGGTCGCTCGGGTCGAACCGCGGCCACCGCCGATCTCCTGGCCCAGGAAGGCGAGACGCTGAGCGACCCTCTCGTCTTACAGCACCCCAACACCGAAGGTGTGACCCGAACGCTGCAGGCCGAACACATCACCGAACGCGAAGAGCTACTCGAACCCTTTGATCCGTGGGTTGAGGTCGATCAGCACGAAGCGATCGTTGAGGCTCGGGCTCGCCGAGTCGCCGACCTCGAACGCTTCGACCCCGGCGTGCGCCGAGTGGTCAACCCCCACGGCTACCACGTGTCACTCAGCCCCGAATCGTGGGCGCTCAAGCAGTCGTTGATCAAACGAAACTAGCCGTATCGCCTTACCGGCGAACCGATTCAAACTGGGAAAGTAGTCGTAGGAAAGCGAAAAAGCCGAGGAAGAGAACCACGGCCACAACATCATTTTCGGTTGGGGCCAACGCGGCGTAGAGGCCAAATCCGGCCGACAGCGCAGCGAGCAATCCCATCGATCCCACATGGCGCTCATCGACTCGGCCGTTCAGCACGAAGGCAGCGATTCCGAACGTGAAGGCGGCGAGCAAACTGCCGATCACCGCCGGCTCGGAACTCGAAACGGCCAGCATCGCAGACATGGCCAAGATGCCGCTCAACGTGTCGTCCGTCCGGTGAGTTCGTCAAGCGTGGTGCTGAGCGCTCCGCGAACCTTTGGATCGCGCAACTTCCAAATCACACCGTCGACGAAGAAATGGTGGAGCTGGAAGGCGGCCGTCATGACCGCCGCGGTCACGCCGAAGGGCACGGTCGTCAAGGCCGAAAGGAGCTGACCACTCCATCGGAACATGAAGGCACCGATCACAAAGATGCCAGCGCCCCACAGCAAGGTCTCCCGTAGTAGCATCACGGGCGCCTCCCCTGCGCTGTGCCGCAGTTGGCGTTCTCGCATCTGGAGGAACCAGGCAATGAAGAGGTACTGAACCGAATGGAAGAGGTTCACGAACTCGAAGTAGCTGTCGGTTTGCCAGCGCCCGACCGACAGGGTGAACCAGGTCAATTGGGCGAGAGCGGGCACCACGAAGATCAAGGGCACCGCAACCGGTGATCGTCGCACAGCATCGACTAGGGCAACGACGGCGACCATCCCCAAGGCGATCGTGGCCCAGTTGGCCGCAGCCACCGTCCAGTCGGGAAGGCCGATGCTCGGCATTACCACGTCGAAAAACGACAGGTCGACACCGACCAGCTCGGCTCGGGCTTGGAATCCAAGGCAGGTTGCGTAAACGAACCAGGTGAGGCTCGAACGCAGCCACGGCGTGACCACGAAACCGGATCGGCGGGCATAGAGCAGCGTCAAACCAATCGTCTGACCGCTGAAGTGATAGGGCGACCAGATGAAGAATGCCTTCACAAACCAGGGGGCGAACCCTTCGGTACTCACCATGGAACCGACAACACCGAGGCCCACAAAAACGGGGACCACCCATGCCGTGATCGGGAACTGACTCGTGGTCTCCTGCGAGCGGTAGAGCCGGTAGCTGGTGGCCGCGAAGTGGGGCCAATTCAAAAGCCAGAAGGCCATCAGCGCCCAACGGCTCGCAGTGAAACCAAGAAAGCTGGCCTGATCGGCAGCCGTGTTGTGATCGAGGAAGACAGCCCCGAACCGCATGTAAACGAAGAACAGCACGGAGAACCCACCGAGGAACATGATGTCCACGAACGGGTTCACAAAGTAGGTCGCCGAGTTGCCGGCCTCAATCACCGGACGTCTCGTCGACGTTGTTCTGCTCAACGTCATAGCCGACCAGCCTAGTGGGCCAACGGTTTGATGAAGTTGGCGCGATTCGGTGTCGTAGTGGCACCGAAT
>CAKZXA010000098.1 GCA_937922045.1 uncultured Acidimicrobiales bacterium
CCGTCACACGCATGGGTTCACGTGGTCGACTTCGCCAAGCCGGTCACCGTGCACGGGATGGCTGTCGAAGATGGCGATCTGATCCATGCCGATCAACACGGCGCCGTCGTCATTCCTCACGATGTCGCCGCCGACATCCCAGCCGCGGCCTCCACGATCGCAGCCAACGAACGACGCCTGCTAGACGCGGCTGAACGTCCGGACTTCAACGCCGCTCTCCTCGCCCAGCTACTCGGAGGGGGCGAAGGGCACTAACTCGGGCCGAGTCGAGAACCAGTGCAAAACGACGACCTCCTCGCCAGCCGATTTCCATTCGGACAGATCGGCCTCCTACGATTGGCTTAGCGACCAAGGGGGATCCATGGCCTTCGAGTTTCCTATTGTTAGTGCAGACTCTCACATCACCGAGCCACCCGACTGCTACAGCGCCTATATCGAACCGGCGTATCGAGAGCAAGCGCCTCATATGGTCGACGACCCGAAACGGGGTGATGTCTTCGTCATACCCGGCATGCGCTCAAGTATCCCGATGGGCCTCGTGGCTGCTGCCGGCGTACCCTCCGAAGAACTAACCCAGGAGGGTAAGAAGTTCGATGCGGTTCACCGCTCGGGCTACGATTCCTCACTTCGGCTGGCCGATCAAGACCGCGATGGTGTGGCGGCAGAGATCCTTTACCCCACGGTGGGCATGGTGATGTGCAACCATCCCGACGCCGACTACAAAGACGCCTGCTTTACCGCCTACAACCGATGGCTGTCCGACTATTGTTCAGTCGACCCAAACCGCCTGTTGGGATGTGGCCAAACCGCCCTCCTCTCGGTAGAGCAGGGCATCGCTGATCTGGAGGCCATCAAGGCTGCCGGGCTCCGCGGCGTGATGATGCCAGGCGCTCCTGGCATCGAACAGGACTACGACGATCCGGTTTGGGATCCGTTTTGGCAAGCGGCCATCGACCTCGAACTACCGCTGGGGTTCCATATTCTCACCGCTAAGGGTCAGGGCTGGCGAGGCCCGAAACTAAACAGCTTTATCTCGATCATCAGGGCCGTCCAAGACATCATGGGCACCTTCGTCTTCGGTGGGGTCTTCGAGCGAAACCCCGACCTACGCATCGTCTGTGTCGAAGCTGATGCTGGTTGGGCCCCTCACTACATGTACCGGATGGACCACGCCTACAAGCGTCACCGCAACTGGTTGCAACCAGGCGTATCCCTGGCTCGGCTACCGTCGGAGTACTTCGCTGACCACATCTACATGACCTTCCAGGATGACTGGACGGCCTTTGCTCAGGCCGGCAACATGAACTGGCGGCGCCTGATGTGGGCCAACGATTTTCCTCACTCCGATTCAACCTGGCCTTGGTCACAGGAGATGCTGGCCGAACAAACCCAGCAGCTCGAACCTGCCCAGATCAAGGCGATCCTGAGCGAAAACGCGGCCGAACTCTACAACATCGACCTGGCCACACTCACCCCGGCACTGGCCTGACGTCGAGAAACCTCTCGACCTCTGTCCCCCGAGGCGACCTGCTGCTGCGTGTTACCTAGGTAGGTCCATGTACCTCAGCCGACAGACTACCTCGGACAGCAGTCCAGCGCGGACATAAGGCTGGCCCGAAAGAGGAGCTATCCCCACATGAAACGCGATGTATGGCGTGTTCCATCACTCGTGCTCGTCGCCATCGCTCTCGTCATCAGCTTCGTGGTTCAGGCGAGCGCTGGCAACCAGGTGCGCTTCCGCATCGACTCCCAGGTGTGGGCCGTTACCGATGATGGTTCCCCGGTAGAAACCTTCGACAACGCACTTGAGGCCCAGTCGGCAGCGTCGTCGCTCAAGACGGGCAGCCCCGAAGCCCAGATCGGCGTCCAACTAACCGAGCAGCTCGTCGCCGTTCTGGATGCACAAGAGTCGCCACCGCTGACGCGCCGGGACAAGACATCAACCACGAAACGGAACAAGAAGAACAAGAGGACCACGACCACGCAAGCGTCGTCAACGACCCAGCCGACAACGCAAACCACGACAACGCAACCAACCACCACCCAACCGTCGACGTCTCAGCCGACGACAACCCAGGGGCCAACAACAACCCAAGGACCCTCGGCTCCACTGGTTCTGGGCCAGGACTTTACCGAACCTTCAAGCAGCTGGCAGAGGCCGGCGCTCGGGTCGAGTTATCAAGATCCTGCCTATGGCCTACCGGTCACCCGGCTGACCTCCGCTGATGGAACCCGGTTCAATCGCAACGAGTACAGCCGCCGTCAAGCCGAAAACGTCGACGGGACGATGTTCCTCACCTATCACGGCGACGCAAAGTTTCACGTGTACTCAAGCGACGATGGCAGTCTCGTCCGGGCTCTCAACCTTCACCCCGACAGTGAACCTCAGTGGCACCCGACCAACCCCTCCATCATTCGCTACACCTCGGGTTCGAACAGCTACGTCGGCTCGCTACGGCTATTCCAGGTCGACGTTGTCTCCGGTCAACAGCAGACGATCGCCGATCTCACCAACCGAGTCCAGCGATCGATTCCCACCGCCCTTTACCTGACCGACGGGGCCGAAGGCTCCCCTAGCGCCGACGGCAACATTTATGCCTGGCGGATCATGGACGCATCGGAAGACATCGTCGGTATCGCAACCTACGACCTGGGCCGCGATCTCCTGATCGCGGTGACGACAAATCTCACCCAAAGCCAGCGAGATACCCTCGACGCGATCTCGGTTTCGCCCCAAGGCGACCATGTGATTGCCCAATTCAATAACTCGACCCTCGCCTACGACATCAACCTGTCCAACCCGACCGAAATCTTTCCTGGCGGCGAACATTCCGACACCATGATCGGTGCCGACGGCGACGACTACTACGTCTACATAGACTTCACTGGTTCGATCGATGCTGGCTGGGCCGTCGCCTACAACCTCAGGACCGGGCAGAAGAACCGACTCTTTGACCTCTACGACAGTGCCAACACCTCGATTCACTTCTCAGGCAAAGCCTTCGACGCTCCCGGCTGGGTCGTGGCCTCGACCTACAACTGCAAAGTGGGTTCCCCGAACTGGAGTTGTGAGAAGGTCTTCGCGGTAAACATCCACGACGGCACCATGGTGAATCTGGCCCACACCTACAACTGTGGTGATAGCTACTGGACCGAGACGCATGCATCGGCCAACCGCGATCTCAGCAGGGTCTACTTCAACAGTGATGCTGGCTCGTGCGGCATCGACGCCGAGGTCTACCGAATCGACGTGCCAACCCTCCCCTAGCGAGACGTCGTTCAGCTAAACCGAGAATTAGGAAGCCGGCGGCATGCGGAAGTTGAGTTCAACCCGCACGCCGTTTGGGTCCTTCACGAAGACTTGACGGAGCCCAATCTCGTCGCGAATCGAGGCCCGATACTCCGTACCTCGCTCGTCGAGGGCGGCACATAGATCGTCAAAGCCCTCTGCCTCGAAGGCCACGTGGTTGAAGGCTCCGGTCGCCGAGTCGGGTTGAGCATCCAGGAAGTTCAGATGGATAAGATCCCGGTCTTCAGCAAAGAGCCATGCACCCGGGAAGCCGAAATCAGGCCGCAGGTCTGGACGGTTCACCAGGCCGAGCACAGCCGAATAGAACGCAATCGTTTCGGCCGGTAGGGCGGTGTCGATGTTGACATGGTCGAGAGCGACTGCTCTTCAACCAGCGGCGTCACCGGTATCGCCGATCATCGACTCGATGGCCTTGGCGATACGGTCGCTGACCTCGGATTCGGTGCCTAGACCATCAACGTTGACAAGCATGCCGTGCTCATCGAACCAGTTGATAGTGGGTACGGTCTGCTCGTCGTAGAGAGCGAGACGCTGAGCGATACCGTCGTCGGTGTCGTCGACTCGGCCACGAGCCTTCATGCGGGCCGTCACCTCATCGAGCGGCACATCGAGGTTGATTGCACCGTGCAGACCCTCATCGCCCAGCATCTCCACAAGAGCTGCAGCCTGATCGGCGGTTCGTGGAAAACCATCGAGGACGAAACCCGATGCCTTCACTTCGTCAGACTCAAGTCGTTCCTTCACGATGGCGATCGTCATCTCATCGTCGACCAGACCACCGGCGGCCATGATGGGCCCGACCTGCAGACCCAGTTCGGTTCCGGCATCGCGAGCGGCCCGGAACATGTCGCCCGTGCTGAGATGGGCTACGCCGTAGCGCTCAATAATCTGGTCGCACTGGGTGCCTTTGCCGGCTCCCTGGCGCCCAAATATTACGAGGCGAAGTGGCTTGGTCATGATGCGTCCTTCCAGAGCGACGGTGCAGCACCAGCAAAGGTAATTGTACGTAGCTTACGATGCTATTTCTTACGATGCTATTTGAGGAATCCGTCGTAGTTCTGCGCCATCAGCTGTGAATCGATCTGCTTCATGAGCTCCAGCGAAACGCCGACGCCGATCAGAATAGACACACCGGAGAAGCCGAGCAGACCGAGACTTGATTGTTGGCCCAGGAGCCAGAACAGCATAGCTGACGGGATCAACGCAATTACGGCGAGGAAGAGAGCGCCGGGCAAGGTGATGCGGTTCAGCACCTTTGTGAGATACCGCTCGGTCTGAGGACCAGGTCGCACGCCCGTGATGAAGCCGCCCGACTTGTTCAACTCGTCAGCGCGTCGAGCGGGGTCGAAGGCAATCGAGTTGTAGAAGTAGGCGAAGCCAACGATCAACAGACCCAGGATGAGGATGTAGGCCGGGTCGGTTGGCCGGAAAAGTCGATCCTGAATGAACTGCCGCACGCTATCACCCCAGGAAGGGTTGTTCGGCGTACCTGTCGGCAAGACGTTCGAGACCAGCTGGGGTAGCTGCAACATCGAGGTGGCGAAGATGACAGGGATCACGCCAGCCTGGTTGACCTTGAGCGGGATGTAGGTCTTGTTCCCGCCGTACTGCTTGCGTCCGACGACGCGCTTGGGGAAGTTGATCGGGATGCGTCGTTGACCCTGCTCGATAAACACGATGGCCACACACAGGAGGACCAGCATGACGAGTACCACCGCGAGCCAGATCCAACCCTTCACCTGGAAGATGTTGACGCCTAGGGCGGGAAGACCAGCAACCACCGAAGCGAAGATCAGTACCGACATGCCGTTGCCGAGGCCGTACTGGGTGATGAGCTCGCCCATCCACATGAGCAAGGCCGTTCCAACGACGATACACATCACGGCCAGCGCCATCAGGCCGAGGGTGGCGTCCGGGAAGAGACCCGGATCAAAGCCATACAGCTGCTCAGGGTTCTGACTGATGAGGAAGACGAAGCCAGCGGCCTGAATGAGCGCAAGCACGATTGTGATATAGCGCGTCCACTGGGTGATCTTGCGCTGGCCGACAGCACCCTGTCGCTGCCATTCCTCAAGCTTGGGAACGGCAACAGTCAGGATCTGAATAACGATCGACGCCGTGATGTAGGGCAAGATGCCGAGACCGAAAAGGCTCAACACTGCGCCACCACCGGTAAACAGCGTCAGGTAACCAAAGATGCCCTGATCAGAATCTTCGAGCTGGCTGCTCAGCGCCTCAAGCCCGTCGAGACTGACCCCGGGGGCCGGGATCTGAACGCCGAGACGATACAGAACAAGAATGAAAACTGTGAACAGGATCTTGTTCCGCAGATCCTTGGTTCGGAATACGTTACGAAGAGTTGACACCGTGACCTCGTTACTAGCTGGTTGTGCCGTCTAGCGTTGCCGCCTAGAGCTACAGGGTGGAGTGACCGACTACCGGTTCATGTGCTGGTTACCGGAGGACGGCGGACGCACGCTGAAGGGCAGCGGCAGTTTTTCGACCGTACCACCCACATCGGTGATGGCAGCTTCAGCACTCTTGGAGAAGGCATGAGCCTTCACCGTGACGGCTGAGCTGATCTCGCCTCGTCCCAAGACCTTTACCAGGGCACCCTTGGAGATGAGACCATTCTCGAACAGATTTTCCGGCGTGACCTCGGTCAAGCCCGACTCGGTGATCGTGTCGAGGTTGATCGCCTGGTACTCAACCCGGAACGGGTTCTTAAAGCCGCGCAGCTTGGGCAGGCGTTGCTGCAGCGGAAGCTGGCCGCCTTCGAAACCGACGCGAACCTTGCTACGGGCCTTCTGGCCCTTGGTGCCGCGGCCGGCCGTCTTGCCGCCCTTGCCGGCAATACCGCGGCCGACGCGCTTGCGGCGCTTACGTGAACCCTCAGCGGGCTTGAGATCGTGAACTTTGATGCTCATCGCTAGGCCTCCTCAGTCTCGTTTGCGTCGTCGACCTTGACCAGGTGGGGGACGCGAGCAATCATGCCCCGAACCTCGGGACGGTCTGGCAGAACATTGGACTTCCCAATGCGGCCGAGGCCAAGCGCTCGCAGCGTTCCTCGCTGCTTGGGCTTGGTACCGATGGCCGATCGGGTCTGGGTTACTCGAATGTCGCTCATTTGGCTCCAGCCTCCGCAGGCGCGTTGTTCAGCTTGCGCTCACGCTCCTTGTAGGCCTCGAGCATTCCCTTGGGAGTGAACTCCGCGGCGTCGAGGCCTCGCAGGCGAGCGACTTCGTCAGGGCGCTTGAGCTTCTTCAAAGCGTCGATCGTTGCTCGTGCCACGTTGATCTGATTGGCCGAACCCAGCGACTTGCAAAGCACGTCGTGGATGCCAGCTTCTTCAAGAATCACTCGAGCGGCACCGCCGGCGATAACACCGGTACCGGGGGCAGCCGGCTTAAGCATGACGCGGCCTGCACCGTTCTCACCGATGATCTCATGCGTAACGGTGGCACCGGCCATCGGGACGTTGAACATCAGCTTGCGGGCCTCTTCGGTTCCCTTCTGGATTGCCAGGGGAACCTCCTTGGCCTTGCCATAGCCGAGGCCTACTCTGCCGTTGCCGTCGCCCAGAACTACCAGGGCGGTGAAGGCGAAGCGGCGACCACCGCGAACCACCTTGGCGACACGGTTGATGGTGATCACCCGTGATTCGCGTTCGCCCTGTCCTCCGGACCTGCTGTTTCGATCGTTTCGTTCGTTAGCCATGTTGCTCTTCTCTCAGCTCTCTCAGAACTTCAGTCCGGCTTCGCGGGCGGCATCGGCCAGGGCGGCCACTCGGCCGTGGTAGCGGTTGCCACCACGATCAAAGACAACAGTCTCGACACCGGCGGCCTTGGCCCGTTCGGCCAGAAGCTTGCCAACCTTGGTGGCCGAATCACGGTTGCCCGGATGATCCGAACCACGCACATCGGACTCATAGGTTGAGGCTGTGGCCACAGTGTGGCCCTTTTCGTCGTCGATTACCTGAGCACTGATGTGACGGTTCGACCGGAAGACGGCCAGACGGGGACGTTCGGCCGTTCCTTGAATCTTCTTGCGGACTCGACGCTGGCGTCGGCTGCGAGCAGCTTGTCGCGTTGTGGCTCTGCTAGCCATCACTTACCTGCCTTTCCGGCCTTGCGGATGACGCGTTCGCCGACATAGCGCACGCCTTTACCCTTGTAGGGCTCGGGCTTGCGGTAAGACCGGATTTCAGCGGCGACCTGGCCAACGACCTGCTTGTCGATGCCGATGACGCCGATCTTGGTCGGTTCGGGTACGTCGAATTCAATACCTTCAGGCGCCTTGTAGCTGATCGAGTGGCTGTAGCCGAGTGCCAGTTCAAGGGCGTCCTTGCCCTTGGCCTGGGCCCGGTAGCCGACGCCGATGATCTCAAGGTCCTTGCGGAACCCTTCGCTCACGCCTATCACCATATTGTTGATGAGCGATCGGCTGAGGCCGTGAAGAGCCCGTGATTGGCGCTCGTCGTCGACTCGGCCAACCGTGACCTCACCCTCGTCGAGCGAGACTGAGATCGGTCCTGGCATCGTCTGCGACAACGTACCTTTGGAACCTTTGACGGTCACGTCTTGGCCCGAGATCGAAATCTCGACACCTTTCGGCACCGTTATTGGAGCGTTTCCTACGCGTGACATTGGTTTCTCCTACCAGACGTAGCAGAGCACTTCGCCGCCGACCTTGGCCTTACGAGCGGCCCGATCGGACAGAAGTCCCTTGCTGGTGGACAGAACGGCGACACCAAGACCTCCGAGAACCCGTGGGATCTCAGTGTTCTTGGAATAAACCCGAAGGCCAGGCTTCGAAACACGCTTCAGACCGCTGATGACGCGCTCGCGCTCAGGCGAGTACTTCATCGAGATAGTCAGCGTTGAGCCGGGACCTCCGGAGTTGTCTAGTGCATCGAAGTTGTCGATGTAACCCTCGGCCTTGAGTACTTGGGCCAAAGCTACTTTCAACTTCGAACTGGGCATGCTCACCTCGTCGTGCATCGCAACGTTAGCGTTGCGAATACGAGTCAGCATGTCAGCTATGGGGTCAGTCATTGTCATGGTTCAGCACCTACCTTCCGCTTACCAGCTGGCCTTGGTCACGCCTGGAATTTCTCCGGCATGGGCCATCTCGCGGAAACAGATTCGGCAAAGATCAAATCTCCGATACACGGCACGAGGACGACCGCATACCCGACAGCGGGTATAGGCCCGGACCTTGAACTTCGGCGTTTTCTGTTGCTTATTCTTTAGTGCCTTCTTAGCCATTACTGAGCCTGTCCTTCGCGCCGGAATGGGAAGTTGAATGCTTCGAGCAGGGCCTTGCCTGCGGCATTGTCCTTCGCGGTGGTAACGATCGTGATGTCCATACCCCGGTTCTTGTCGATCGTGTCATAGTCGATCTCGGGGAATACCAATTGTTCGGTCAGACCGAATGTGTAGTTGCCGTTGCCGTCGAACGACCGGGGGTTTAGTCCTCGGAAGTCACGGATACGTGGAATCGCCAGCGTGACCAGCCGGTCGAAGAACTCCCACATCTGGTCGCCGCGGAGGGTGACCTTGCAACCAATGGCGTTGCCCTGGCGGAGCTTGAAGCTCGCCAGCGACTTCTTAGCGATGGTCGCTACCGGCTTTTGGCCGGCGATGATCGTGAGATCAGCGATCGCTGAGGTGAGGTTGTTGCGGTTATCAAGCGCATCTCCAACACCCATGTTGATCACGATCTTCTCCATACGGGGCACTTCCATGATATTGGCGAGCTCAAGGCCAGCCTTCAGCTCATCACGGATCTGCTCGTTGTAGAGGACCTTGAAACGAGGGCTCTCTTTGGTCTCGATAGCCATCAGTCGTTGACCTCCGGAATCGGCTCACCCGTCCGCTTACATACGCGGACCTTGGTATCACCATCGATCTTGTAACCGACACGGGTCGGCTTGCCGTCTTTAGGGCTGAGCACAGCCACGTTGGAAACATCCATTGGCATGTCTTTGTCTATGATGCCGCCGGGCTGTTCCTCGGACTGGGGCTTGGTATGACGACGAGCGGTGTTGCAACCCTCGACGATTACCTTGCCCTTGGTAGGAAATGCAGCCACGACGGTGCCTTCCTTACCGCGATCCTTGCCACTAAGGACTCGGACTGTGTCACCTTTACGAATTCTCATGGCTAGATCACCTCCGGGGCGAGCGAGACGATGCGCATGAAGCGCTTGTCACGAAGTTCACGGCCAACCGGGCCAAAGATGCGGGTGCCGCGAGGCTCCCGGTTGTCGTTGATCAGGACGGCTGCGTTGTCGTCAAAGCGGATGTAGGAGCCATCGGGACGACGGCGTTCCTTAGCGGTTCGGACGACGACGCACCTGACGACGTCACCCTTCTTTACCGCTGCACCCGGCATGGCGTCCTTTACGGTGGCGACAAAGATGTCGCCGACGCCGGCGTAGCGACGGCGTGAGCCGCCCAACACCTTGATACAGAGGACTTCGCGAGCGCCAGAGTTGTCGGCGATACGAAGACGGGACTCTTGTTGAATCATCGGGCACGCTCCAGGATTTCGAGCAGTCGCCAACGCTTGTTCTTCGAGAGTGGCTTCGTCTCCACAATCCGCACCTTGTCGCCTTCGTTGAGGGTGTTCTCCTCATCGTGGGTGTGGTACTTCTTGTGCTGCTGCACGGTCTTGCCGTACTGGGGGTGCCGTGAACGACGGACGACTTCGACTACTGCGGTCTTGTCCATCTTGTTCGACACCACGACACCTTCGCGCACCTTGCGGCGGGGACGGGTCGATTCGGCTTGTTCTGCTACTTCGGTCTCTTCGCTCATGAGGCGTCTCCCTCGCTTGCGCCAGCCGTGGCGAGCGCCTCGGCAGCAGCAATCTCTCGGCTGCGCATCTCGGTCTTGGACCGAGCAACCAGCTTCTTCACTTCATTGATTCGAGCCGTGTTGTCCAGCTGGCCGGTGGCCAGTTGGAAGCGCAGATTGAACAGCTCACGCTTCGCTTCGTTCAGCATCGACAGCAGTTCGCCGTCAGAGACATCGGTGATTGCGGCATCAGTCATCAAAACCACTCTCCCGGGTAATAACACGAGCCCTGATAGGCAGCTTCTGAATCGCCTTGTTCAAAGCGACTCGGGCTGTGGCCTCATCCGGGTACGACATCTCAAACATCACACGACCGGGCTTCACAACGGCGACCCAATGCTCAGGGTTGCCCTTGCCCGAACCCATGCGGGTCTCGGCCGGCTTGTTCGTGACCGGCTTGTCGGGGAAGACGTTGATCCAGACCTTGCCACCGCGACGGACACCGCGGGTCATGGCGATACGAGCGGCCTCGATCTGACGGGAGGTAATCCAACCCGGCTCGAGGGCCTGAATGCCAAACTCGCCGTAGGAGACCTGGGTGCCACCCTTGGCTCGGCCGTTCATACGACCACGATGGTGCTTCCGGTGCTTTACTTTTTTCGGCATCAACATGGCTAGTCACCATCCTCGGGACGGAAGTTCAGCGGGTCGCCGCCGCTCTTACTCTTCAGTGATTCTTCGATCGCCTCTTCTTCAGCGAGAAGCCGTTCGAATTCGGGATCGGCCTCTTTGACCAGCGGTGCTGGCTCTTCGACCGGAGCATCCTCAGCGGTGGCGGCAGCTACTTCAGCGCCGGCAACGGGACGAGGACGACGGCTGGACGACACGACCGGACGCTGAGCATCCTGAGCGCCAGCAGCTTCGCCGACGGCCATGGCAGCCTCGCGGGTGGCCTTGTCAACACTGGCCTTGTAGGGCAGGATGTCGCCCTTGTAGAGCCACACCTTCACGCCGATACGGCCGTAGGTGGTGTGAGCTTCACGCAGTCCGTAGTCGACATCGGCACGAAGCGTGTGCAGTGGCACTCGACCTTCGCGGTACCACTCGGTACGGCCCATCTCGGCGCCACCGAGGCGGCCCGAAGACTGGATGCGTACACCCTTGGCCCCGGCCTTCATGGCGTTCTGCATGGCCCGCTTCATCGCACGACGGAAAGCCATACGGCCCATCAGCTGGTCGGCGACACCCTGAGCGATAAGAGCAGCGTCGAGTTCGGGCTGCTTGATCTCAACGATATTGAGCTTGACCCGTGGGTTGCCGGTCAGTTTGGTCAACCCGGCGCGGAGGCGATCGGCCTCAGAGCCTTTGCGGCCGATAACGATGCCGGGACGAGCCGTGTGGACATCGATCTGCAGCTTGTCACGAGTGCGCTCGACCTCGATGCGGCTGATGGCCGCATTGGGAAGCTCGCCCATCAGGTACTTGCGGATCTTGTTGTCCTCAAGCAGATAGTCGCGGTATTCCTGACGATCGGCGAACCAGCGTGACTTCCAGTCGGTGGTGATGCCGAGTCGGTAGCCGTAGGGGTGAATCTTTTGACCCATTATTCTTCCTCTCCGGCGTCGATACCGGTGTCGTCATCGACATCGTTACTGTCGTCGACGGCGTCGCTGCCTGCGGCAGCTGCCTTCGACTGAGCCACTCGTTTGGCCCGATCGCCGCCGGCCGAGGCAGATCCCGACTTGGCTTGAGACTGACGGCCCTTGGCCTTCAGCTCAGCGACCGTGCGCAGCTCATCCAGTTCGGTCTCGCTCATGCGAGTGACCTCAACGGTGATGTGACAGGTCTGCTTGTGGATACGACCGGCGCGGCCACGGGCCCGCGGGCGGAACCGCTTGATCGTTGGGCCCTCATCAGCGAAACCGACGGAGACGTAGAGTTCCTCGGCTGGGATTTCTTCGTTGTGATAGGCGTTGGCTATAGCTGAACGCAGACACTTGGCCACCTCTTGTGCGGCCAGACGTTCCGAGAACTTGAGGATGTCGAGTGCTTCCTCTACCCGCTTGCCGCGGACGAGATTGAGCACGACCCGAACCTTCGAGGCCGACATCCGCACGTAGCGCACCTTGGCCTTGGCCCCGGGACGGTCAGCGACGACGGTCAGGTCGGTCGTTAACGTAGCCATTAGCGCCTACCTCCCCGCTCCTGGCCCGCGTGGAACTTGAAGGTACGAGTGGGTGAGAATTCGCCCAGCTTGTGACCCACCATCGACTCGGTGATGTAGACAGGCACATGCTTACGGCCATCGTGCACCGCAATCGTGTGACCAACCATGTCGGGGATGATCGTGGAGCGTCGTGACCAGGTCTTGATCACTCGCTTCTCGTTCTTCTCGTTAAGTTCGTCGACCTTTTTCAACAGGTGATCGTCAACGAAAGCACCCTTTTTCAGACTTCTTGGCATGATTACCTCCGTCCGCCACGCTTCCGCCTGCGGCGGACGATTAGATCATCGGACTTCTTGGGCTTGCGGGTACGGCCTTCCGGCTGACCCCATGGGGATACCGGGTGACGACCACCCGAGGTCTTACCTTCGCCGCCACCGTGTGGATGGTCGACGGGGTTCATGGCTACACCACGAGTCTGGGGGCGCTTGCCCTTCCAGCGTGAGCGGCCGGCTTTGCCTACCTTGACCAGCTCGGCCTCGGCATTGCCGACTTCGCCGACGGTAGCTCGGCAATCGATGAGGACTCGGCGCATCTCGGTGCTCGGCAGACGCAGGGTGGCGTGATCGCCCTCCTTGGCTACGAGCTGGATCGAGGTGCCAGCTGAACGGCCCATCTTGGCGCCGCCACCGGGATTCAGCTCTACAGCGTGAACCGTGGTGCCGACAGGGATGTAGCGCATCGGCAGGGAGTTGCCCGGCTTGATATCAGCGCCCTGGCCAGATTCGACCATGTCGCCAACCGAGAGGCCTCGAGGAGCCAGGATGTATCGCTTTTCACCGTCTGCATAATGGAGCAGAGCGATCCGAGCGTTGCGGTTGGGGTCGTACTCGATCGAGGCGACCTTGGCCGGAACATCGTCCTTGTTGCGTCGGAAATCGACAACTCGATACCGACGCTTGTGGCCCCCACCGCGGTGGCGGGCCGTCTTGCGACCGTAGTTGTTGCGTCCACCGCTTGAGTGCTGCTTTGCGAGCAGCGACTTTTCGGGGGTGGTCGTGGTGATTTCCGAGAAGTCAGAACTCGTTTGGAACCGACGACCGGGGCTGGTTGGTTTGCGTTTGCGTATACCCATGTGTTCCGGCCTTCTAACTGGCGTAGATGTCGATCTCGCCCTCAGAGAGGGTCACGATCGCACGCTTGGTTGTCGGACGTGAGCTGACCGTGTTTGCACGGCGATTTCTAACAAGCTTTCCCTTGCGGTTGAGCGTGTTGACCTTGGCCACCTTCACACCAGCGAAGATTGCCTCGATGGCATCACTGATCTCGGGCTTGGAAGCATCCGGAGCCACGATGAAGGTGTAGGCGTTGTTGTCTTCCGCCGAGATGTAGGACTTCTCCGACACCACGGGGTTGATGATCACATCGTGCGGGTCTCTCATTGGTCAGAGCCTCCGGGGAGATCGTTCTTGGCAAAGACGACGTAGTCGCTCACCAGAACGTCGTAGGTGTTGAGCTGATCGGCTCGCAGGACATGCACCTGGGGGAGGTTGCGGAAACTGCGTTCAGCGGTTGCATCCTCGGCTCCGACGACGACGAGGGCCCGACCTTCAACGCCGAGTGCGGCGAGAGCAGCCTTGGCGTCCTTGGTGCTGGGCTTGTCGAATGAGTAGGCGTCGACGACGACAACCTTCTCATCGGCGGCCCGGTCGGATAGAGCCGAACGGAGGGCGAGGCGCACCATCTTCTTTGGGGTGCGCTCGGAATAGTCACGAGGCTTGGGGCCGTGAGCGATACCACCACCGATCCAGATCGGTGAGCGACTGGAACCGGCGCGGGCTCGGCCCGTACCCTTTTGCTTCCAGGGCTTGGCGCCACCACCTCGCACCTCAGACCGTGTCTTGGTGCTATGGGTACCGGCACGACGAGCGGCCAGCTGAGCGGTGACGACCTGGTGCATGACCGAAAGGTTCGGTTCGATACCGAAGGTCTCGGCGTCGAGGTCGACAGAACCGGCGTCAGAACCAGAGAGTGTCTTTACGGAAACGGTAGGCATTACTGGGCACCCCCAGCCTTCTTCTCAGCGTTGCGAATGATCACGGTGCCGCCCTTGGGGCCCGGCACTGAACCTCTTACGAGAAGAAGTTCCTTCTCGGGGTCGGCCTGGACAACCTTGAGACTCTGGATCGTGACCCGGTCACTACCCATGCGGCCAGCCATCTTTGTTCCCTTGAAGACACGGGCCGGCGTTGCGCACTGGCCGATTGAGCCAGGCATGCGGTGAACCAGGTGGGCACCGTGAGTTGCGCGCTGACCAGAGAAGTTGTGCCGCTTCATGACACCGGCGAAGCCCTTGCCCTTTGAGGTGCCGATGGCGTCTACCGCCTCGCCTTCCTCGAAGGTTTCGGCGCCAAACTCATGACCGACCGTGTATTCGGAAACATCATCGAGGCGAAGCTCGACCAGCTCAGTGCCGGGAGCAACACCCGCTTTAGCGAAGTGACCAGCCTCAGGGCTGTTCAGCTTCTTCGCCTCGCGTTCACCCACCGTTACTTGAATGGCGGAATATCCATCGGTGTCGGGCGTTTTGATCTGCACGACTCGACAGGGGGTCACCTTTAGCACGGTGACCGGGATGATCTTGTTATCTTCATCCCAAACCTGGGTCATGCCGACCTTTTGGCCGACAACAGCCTTTTGCGTCATCTCGTTCTTCTTTCCCGTCAGAGGGCGGCCAGCGTCAGACCCGGGGGCCTTCGACACAACATCCGTTCACGCGAACGCTCCGCTAGCGTTGCCTTCAGCGCAGCCGAGCGGAGCGAATATCGGTTGTGCCACACGGTTCTTCATCTCCGACGAGTTGAGGCCTTTGTGGACGTCAGTTACTGGATTGCATTGGCGCTAGCCCACATGGACGAACAGTGCAATCCCAGACCAGTAGATCCTAGCGGGGGCGCGGACTGCTTCCACCTTGACCGATCTGTGATGTCATCCAAGCGGCCGACGAGATGCACCTCACTAATCTCCGTGCCTTACTAATGACCGTGCCTTACTAATGAACGTGCCTTATTGGTGACCGTGCCATCGTCGAGCAAGTCATCGGTCCTGGCCGAGATTTGGCTTGGCCTCAAACCGACCGGTGGTATTTCTTTCCCCGAGGTGAAAGTTCATAGCCGACTCGCAAGCTTCGAGTGAGCCCCAAATTCTTCAGCTTGCGCACATCGAGCTTGAATGGTTTCGTCTCGCGGCCCACCATCTCAGCCAAGTCGGGAGCTCGCCGGGCGGGGTGATCAGCGATCAATTGCAGGGTGGCACGCGTCCACGCACCCCAACTGCTGGCGGCATCGTAGCGGTCGAGTCGGCGATCGATCTCTTGAATGTCTTCGACCCCAAGGTCATCATCGTTTGCCAGCTGATCCCTTGGATCTGGCTCATCGAGTCGGTGGAAGCTGACCCTGTAGAGCTCACGATCCTCTCCCGATTGCACGTTCTCAAGAATCTCGCTCCGGTCGCGATAACCAGCGCGGAGCGCATCCGCCTTGGTGATCTTCGACAGCTCGATCCGGCTAACCGAATCGATCTCGATGCGGCCTCCTCCGGTACGATACGTTCTGCCCTCAACCACGGTTGGCCTCGCCCAGCGACGAAACGCCACCGTGATCGAGCCGTCCTCAATGCCAGCCCAGAACGGCTTCGTGAATCGCATGCGGCCAGACTAACCGACGCCCTGAGGCTTCGGGACCGACCTGCGGCGCTGGCAAACTCAGGCTCCCGCGATCGAAGGGGTTGCAAAACGGGGCGACGAGAAGACTCGATCATGGGTGAGGGCCGGTATGCGCTGACGGGCGTCAGCCACCTTCGTCAGGTCGATCTCAGCGATCGCGAACCCCTCCCCCTCGCCGGCGTCGGCGAGCACCTCGCCCCACGGATCGACGATGAGCGAGTGGCCGAAGCACTCGGCACCGCCGGTCAGGGTGCCAAACTGGCAGGGGGCGATCACGAAGGCTCCGCATTCGATAGCGCGGGCCCGGTTCAGCACATGCCAATGCGCCTGGCCCGTCACCTTCATAAAGGCGGCCGGGACGGCGAGGATTTCGGCGCCGGCCTTTGCCATCGTTCGGTAGAGACCAGCGAAGCGGAGGTCGTAGCAGACCGACATGCCCACCTGCGTCCCCGCGGCAGGGGCCAGCACGGCGGTGTTGCCTGGGGCGATCGTTGCCGACTCACGAATCATCTGGCCCTCGCCAAGATTCACGTCAAACATGTGGATCTTCTCGTAGCGGGCGACAATCTTTCCGTCCGAGGACAACATATAGCTCCGGTTGAAGATCCGGCCGTCGGGTGCCCTGATACCAACGGAGCCGAGGAGCAGTTCCACCTCCAGCTCCTGGGCCAGCTCGGCGAAGGCCGGAAGAACCGGATGGCTCTCCTCGGCGAAAGCGACGGGGATGATCCGACCATCCTCGGTGTGGAGACCAGAAAAGTACTCGGCGGTAGCGATCAGGGTTGCACCCTGTGCTGCTGCGGCTCGGATAAGACGACTACATGCCTCCATATTCTCATCCACATCGGGCGTGGCGGAGTTCTGAATGCATGCGGCCTTGAATGTTTCGGTCATACCATGACCCCTTCCGTACAGCCAGACCTACCACACGACGGGGTAGGCCGTAAAGACCTCCGGGCGCCGAACATCCACCCACGCCTCTCGGGCCTCAACCGGCAACGGTTTACGGTCGATACGTTCATGAACTTCGTGCTCACCAATCGACGAGGTGCCCCATGACGATCCAACGTGTCCCCGAGCTAGCGGTCGGCGTTCTCGATGCCTTGCCAAACCCTGTTCTCGTCAAGGACGAGGACACCAGATATGTCTGGGTTAACCACGCCTTCGAACGGCTCTTCAACGTGCGCTGCGAAGATCTGGTCGGCCAACTCGACGTGGATCTCTTCCAGGACCGTCAGGCGGCCCAGTGCAACGGTGGTGATCTGCGGGTCTTGGCCGACGGTGAGATCGACGAGGCGACAGAGACCGTTGTCGACCCTGACCTAGGTCCACGGCAGACAATCACACGCAAGTCCCGAGTCACCGTCGATGAGAAGCACTACCTGGTCGGCGTGATGCACGACGTGACCGATGTGGTCGAGACCAATCAACGGCTGACAGAGACAAGCCTTGCCCTCCAGAAGACGGCCGACGAACTGCGTCATCTCGCCACTATCGATCCGTTGACCGGCTGTCTCAATCGTCGGGCCCTGTTCGACATCGCCGAAGATCTCTCGTTGGAAGCCGATCAACCCGTCGGCCTCATCGTGGCCGACCTCGACAACTTCAAGGCGCTCAACGACGGCCACGGACACGACGGAGGCGACGCAGTCTTGCTGGAGTTCGTGCGCCTCGTTCGCACGACGGTACGACCTCGCGATGTGGTGGCCCGTCTCGGCGGCGAGGAGTTCGCGATGCTCCTCCCCGGGGCAGATAGTGAGCAGACATCTCGAATAGCGAACCGGATCTGTGAGGTCGTTCGAGAAAGTCGGATCGAACACGACGGCATGCCGATCCGGTTCACGGTGAGTGTCGGAGCGGTATGTCACCACGTAAACGGCGATCTCCATGTAGCCAGCCTCATCAAGGATGCCGACAAGAAGCTGTACCAGGCGAAGGACGCAGGCCGAGACCGAGCCGTCGTCTAGACAGGGGCCGGGCGCGAAAAACCCGGGCCCTCGATGGGCCCGGGTTCTTCGTCATCGATCGGATGGAAGTTTTAGACTTCCTGAATCTTCAGCTCGATATCAACACCAGCTGGCAATTCGAGACGCTGTAGCGAATCGACCGTCTTCGGATTTGGCTCCAAGATGTCGATCAGGCGCTTGTGGATTCGCATCTCGAAATGCTCACGGCTGTCCTTGTCCTTGTGAGGGGACCGGATAACGCAGAAGCGATGCTTCTCGGTCGGCAGTGGGATCGGGCCACGGAACTCGGCATTGGTGCGAGCAACCGTTTCAACGATCTTCTTGGTCGACTGGTCAATGATCTCGTGATCATAGGCCTTCAACCGGATGCGAATCTTCTGCTTAGCCATGTGGTTCTCTCAGTCCGCTCTATTTGATGATCTTGGTTACACGGCCAGCGCCAACAGTACGCCCACCCTCACGAATAGCGAACCGCAAACCCTCATCCATAGCAATCGGGTTAATCAACTCAACCGTCATCTCCGTATTATCACCCGGCATACACATCTC
>CAKZXA010000099.1 GCA_937922045.1 uncultured Acidimicrobiales bacterium
GCAATGGGTTCGATGGTTGATGTGGTGAGCATCAGCCAGGTCGACAGGTCCTACGAAAGACACACCCATTCGGGTGGTCGGGAAACTTGTGGGTCAGACCTGAGCCAACACTCACCACCATCCAAGTTCATCACTGGAAACTGGTCACAAGGAGCACAAGGCAATTCTCGAGGCGGTCAAGGCGGGCGACACACAGACGGTGATGAACTCACTCGCTACCCGCCTGTCGACCACCGCGCTCTATGTGGTCACCGGGGCCAACCCGAGCCGCGGCGGTATGCTCATCCGGCAGGCGCATGCGAAGGCGATCGCGGAGTTGCCCACCCCGCCGGACCCCCTGCTTGCTGCCGCGCTCGCGCTCGGCGGCACGAAGCCCGAGAACTAATGAGCGTGGCGGGCGAACCTGAGAGCGCATGGATCAGTGCGGAGCGCTCTTCAGATCGACTTGCGCTCACCGACGCGAGCGGTGATCACGGATACGCGGACTTGGTCGGTGCGGCTGAGCGTGCGACGGGGCACTCACCGCCACCGACCCGATCTGTAACCCAGGAACCGGAGCGCGTCCCGAAAGTGTCACCCGCCTACCGGAGCCACACCGTCAAGCATGAACCGGGACAGCACAGCCGGTGGTTTTGCTGCCGTTAGCAAACGGCACACGTGGAACCGTCTTTGGGGGTTTGCCTCCCCTGAAACCGCTATTTTCTGCGGGTTTCGTGCTGTGTCGGAGGGGGGACTTGAACCCCCACGCCCCTAAGGGCACTAGCCCCTCAAGCTAGCGCGTCTGCCAATTCCGCCACTCCGACGTGACAACTATGATCGACTCAGTCCGAGGAGGGCTGTGTCTGTTGCGGATGCAATCTTAACAGTCTTTTGAGTCAGCGACGACGATAATCTCACAACGTTTCGGCGACTCTGTCGCTACTCACGAGACGTTGCAAATTCGGTCGGGATACGGCGACCGATGGCAGCTCGCTAGGCGTTGATGGCGAAGGCCAATGCAATCGTCATAAACGTGAAGATCAGGCCAAAGACGATGGTTAGACGGTCGAGATTTCGCTCCATCTGGGTAGAGCCAGCGGCTGATGCGCCGAGGCCGCCACCGAACATGTCGGACAGACCGCCGCCGCGACCGCTGTGAAGCAGCACCAAACTAGTGGTGATGACGCCAACAACCATGTAGGCAATGCCGAGTCCTAAAACCATGTCAACCGTACCTTCGCTCGTTACGACGATTCAGAATACCAGCGATCAACGCACGACAAGCATGCACCGGTGATTTCAGCCACCTTCCTCACCAGCCGCCTCGCCTCCATCGCTCAGCGACAGATCAACCACGTTCACCAGCGGACCAGCCCAGGGGGCATCGGACACCAGCGGGCTTGCCTTCACGCGGTCGATGTTCACGGCGTAGAGCATCGGCCGCTGAGAGAGTGGAATCATGAACAGGCCGCCAGGACCCTCCTCTAGCGTGGTGACATAACGATCGAGATCGTTGTAGCAGTCTGCCCGGTCGGCATCATCGACCATCGCGTCGCATTCATTTGCTTTGGCATCAAAGGCCGGGCTGGCAAACCCATACGCGTTGACTGGCGACCTCGACCGGTAAACCCCCGACTGGCCCCCAGGCCAAGGTCCAGATGCCCAACCAAACTGGGCGATATCCCAAAGCCCGCTTTGGCCTCGGGTGCCAGCTGAGTTGGCGGCCTCGATCGCAGCAGGAGCAAACGGGCCCTCGGCATAGAAGGCGCCCCCGTCGGCGTTCTCGATCACGATTTCGATGCCAGCAGCAGCCAGCTGGTCGCCAAGCAAGGCCTGCTGGCGCACCCGAAGCGAATCCTCTGCCGTTGTGCCAGAACGCAACCGCAGCCGACCGCTATCAGGGTGGACATAAACACCGTCACTCCCCCGCTCGTAGCCCGCAGAGGCCAGCAAGGCCTCCGCCTGCTCAATGTTCGCTCCGGCATACACAGCCTGGTGATCCTCATACGGCGCTTGGTTGGCTAGCCAGTAGGTGTTCCCTAACCCATCGGTCGGCACAGCGTCGCCAAAGATCGGCTGGTAAAGCTCAGCAACGAGCGCCTCCTTATCGAGGGCGTAGGCAATCGCCTCCCGAACCTGAGGAACGGCAAGATGGGGATTCAGCAGGTTGAAGCCCCAATGCTCGTAGGCCGGGCCGGGAGCCGAGGCCAAGCGAAGATTGTCGAGGGTAGCCACCTCTTGGTTGGGCGTGGCCCGGGTGAGGGCAAAGTCGGCATCGCCATCGATCAGGGCGTCAAGCTGAGCCTGGGGCCCGGAGACAAAGGTTAGTTGAACACCCGCCACCGAGGCCGCACTTCCCTGGCCCGCTACATCCGGGCTCGTGGAACCGTGGTAGGTGTCGTTGCGGGCCAGCAGTAACTCCGAGCCCTGATCCCAACGCTCGAACACGAGCGGCCCCGAACTGGGAAGCGGCCCGTCGGACCCGGCGAACAGCAGGAGATTGTCGTTCACCTCACCGGCATCGACGCCGAAGGCGTGCTTGGCGAACACCTGACTGTAGAGCTCGCGCCAAGCAGGGTAGAAACCGCTCATGGTCACGGTGAAGCCCGTCTCCGACGTGACCTCGAACCCGGTTACCCGGTCGTAACCGAGACGTGTCTCCGCGTGGTAAGCGCAGCCCGAGTTGTCGCCGTCCACCGCCGACCCGTCGGCTTCAAGCCGACACCCCTCAGTCCAGATCTGATGAGTGTAGAGAACGTCTTCGGCTGTCAGTGGCTCACCATCGGACCAGACCAAATCGGATCGCAGCTTGTAGGTGATGGCGATTCCACCGCCGTCCTGTTCGATGACCGTCGGCTCAGCTGCCAAGAGCTCCGGGTAGAAAGCCATCGAAGCGTCGACACCAAAGAGCCCTTCGAGCAAACCTTGACGAACCCACGACCCGACGGGCGTAGCCAGCTCATCAACATGGAGGTTGGGCGGTTCCTGATCATGGACCCACACCGCATAACCGTCGGGGGCGACAGGAAGCGCATCATCCAACGCCGGTAAACCTTCGTCGTCGACGGCCGGAGAAGCCTCGGACGCCTCATCAACCGTAGGCGTGTCCGCTGATCCGTCGACGACCCCTCCGTCGCCCAAGACCGACGGAGCCGCCTGGCCGCCACCGGCCTCGGCACCGCCGCTGTCACTGTCGCTGTCGCTGTCGCCACCAAACCCGCCGCAACCTGTCGGCACCAGCACCAAACAGCCGACGCAAAACAGAATTCGAAGCAGGATCGAGCTCGATACGACCCTGACCATCAATCAGATCTGATGAAGCCGATACTGGACGATCGAGGCAAAGGACTCGGCCTCCAGGGAAGCTCCACCCACCAAGGCGCCATCGATGTCAGGCTGCGACATCAGCTCCTTGGCGTTGGTTGGCTTAACCGACCCGCCGTATTGGACACGGACCGCGTCAGCGGCCGAGCCATGCAGGTCGCGCACAACGTTTCGCACAGACTCACACATCGCCTGGGCATCTTCAGCCGATGCGGTTTTGCCGGTGCCGATGGCCCAGATCGGCTCATAGGCGATCACCATCGATGCCACCTGGTCGGCCTTGACTTTCGCCAAACCGGACTGAATCTGGCCTGTCACCTTCGACTCGGCCTCGCCGGCCTCACGCTCATCTAACGTTTCGCCGACGCAAAGAATCGGTGTCATCTCGTTGGCCAACACAGCCCGAACCTTGGCATTGATCATCGCATCGGTCTCGCCGAACACTTCTCGGCGTTCCGAATGCCCGACGATCACGTAGCTAACGCCAAGCTTGGCCAGCATCGACGGAGCCACCTCGCCGGTAAAGGCGCCCTTCTCCTCGAAATGACAGTGCTGGGCACCGAGGAAGAAGGGAATCTTGTCGGCTTCGAGCGAAGTCTGCACCGTACGGATGTCGGTAAAGGGAGGATGCACCGAAACATCCACGGCGTCTACGTCGTCGCGGGAGACCAAGTAGGTGAGCTCCTGGACAAGCTTCAGCGCCTCGAAGTGGTTGAGGTGCATCTTCCAATTACCGCTGATCAATGGTCGGCGTTCTTCGCTCATCGTGCTGTCCCCTAGCGTTGCAGAAGTTCGTTAGACGTTCGGTGCGCCGCGAAGCGCCTCAAGCCCAGGGAGGTCTCCCTGTTCAAGAAGTTCGAGCGAGGCGCCGCCACCAGTCGATACATGGTCGACGTCGCCATCGACGCCGAATTGTTTGGCCGCGGCAGCCGAATCGCCACCACCGACCACCGTAAAGGCTCGGCTCTCAGCCACTGCCTGGGCGATGGCTTGCGTACCAGCCGCGAACCGAGGATCTTCAAAGACACCCATCGGACCGTTCCAAAGAACGGTTCCGGCCTCGGCGATCACGTCGCCAAAAGCGGCGGCCGACCCAGGGCCGATATCAACACCCATCCAGCCGTCAGGAACGCTGCGTCCGACTTGGCGAACCTCTCCCCCCGCTTCAGGGTTGAACAGCTCGCCGCCAGGGCCGAGTGCAGTGATGTCTTCGGGCAAGTGGATGGCCTTATCACCGGCGAGCAGACGGGCACACGTTTCGACCATGTCTTCCTCGAGCAGCGACGAACCAACCGAATGACCCTGGGCCTTCAGGAAGGTGAAGGCCATACCGCCCCCGATTATGAGGGCGTCTACCACGCCAAGCATCGCCTCTATAACGCTCAGCTTGTCAGACACCTTCGCTCCACCCATGATGGCGACAAAGGGATGGCGTGGCTTGTCGCGCAGCCCCAACAACACACCGACCTCTTTGGCCAGAAGTCGGCCAGCGGCCGACGGTAGGTGCTGCGGTGGGCCAACGATCGAGGCGTGCGATCGGTGCGAGGCGCCGAAGGCGTCGTTTACATAGGCGTCGTAGCCGTCGATCAGCTTGGCGACCATGGCCGGATCGTTGGCTTCCTCGCCGGCGTCAAACCGAAGGTTCTCCATCAGGTCGACACCAGGAGCCAGCGTGGCCAAATGGGCTCGAACCGGAGCCAGAGAGAACTCCGGCTTCTCCTCGCCCTTTGGTCGACCCAGATGTGAGCAGGCAGTGACCTTGGCTCCAGCTTCCTGCAACCACTTGAGAGTCGGCAGCGCGGCTCGTATGCGGAGATCGTCGGTGATCTCGCCACCGGCTAGCGGCACGTTGAAATCGACCCTTACCAGGACCGACTTGCCGTGCAGGTCTCCGAGATCTTCAAGTTCTGGAACGCCAAATATCATCGGCTGGGGCTACTGGTTGGCAGCGCCGACGATGAGGCTGAGATCGACGAGCCGGTTGGAGTAGCCCCACTCGTTGTCGTACCAGCCACCGATCTTCACCAAGAAGCCCTGCGTTAGTGTCATCCCGGCATCCAGCGTGCACGAAGCGGGCGAAGTAACGATGTCGCTCGAAACGATTGGTGCCTCGGTGTAATCGAGCACAGCAGCCAAACGTCCGCTTTCCGCTGCCTTGGCGAAGGCAGCGTTCACCTCTTCGACCGAAGGTTCACCATCGACAACAGCAGTGAAGTCGGTGAGCGAACCGGTGGGAACCGGAACCCGCAGCGCCCCACCATCGAGCTTGCCCTGCATCGACTGCAGCACGAGGCCGGTGGCCCGGGCCGCGCCGGTCGAGGTGGGGATGATGTTGATTGCGGCAGCGCGGGCACGGCGCAGATCCTTGTGCGGCCCATCGACCAAGGCCTGGTCCCCGGTGTAAGCATGGATCGTGGTCATCAGGCCCTGCTTCACGCCAAAGGCATCGTCGAGAACCTGAACCATCGGCACGAAGCAGTTCGTGGTGCACGAGGCGTTCGACACAACCTTGTCGGTGGCCGGATCGAACGTGTCCTCGTTAACACCGACGACGAAGGTGTTGTCAGCCTCGGTACACGGAGCGGACACGATCACATAGGGAGCGCCACCTTCGAGGTGGGCGCCCGCCTTGTCGCGGGCGTTGAAGATACCGGTGGACTCGATGACGACATCCACGCCAAGATCGCCCCACGGAAGCTTGGCCGGATCACGCTCGGACAGCACCTTGAGTACATCGCCATCGACCGAGATGCCACCATCGGTGGCCGCAATCTCGTTGGGCAGCTGGCCCAGTACCGAGTCGTACTTGAGCAGGTGCGCCATCGTGTCGAGCGAACCGAGATCGTTCACTGCGACAAAATCGATGTCGGCGCCCGCCTTCTTGGCCGCTCGGAAGAAGTTGCGCCCAATGCGCCCGAAACCGTTAATACCAACCCGAATAGCCATTCGCAAGAGATCCTTTGTTTGAGGGGGTTGCTCGAAACGTTGCACCTGCTAGCGGCGCGACGCTTCTCATCTTGAGTGGAGTGCCGAATGCGCTGCAAACAGACGAGCTAAACCATAGCGCCTGGTAGCAGTGTTTCGATGAACCCACTACCCGGTACAAGGTGCTCTTAACACGAGGCCACCAGCTCGCTCAAGGCCGCAGCCAGGAGCTTTGGTTCATGACTCCAGCCGTCGGCGGCCGCCATCGCAGCCGAGACCAGCCGAATCGACGACGGGCAGTCAGGGTTTACCGATGGGTCAGCCAGCACCACGTCAACATCGACACCGTGATCTGCGAGCGCCTCGACGTGGGCGGCCAAACCAAAGCCGCGAGCCTCGCCCTTGTCATTGGCAATGTTGGCCACAAAAACCTTCTGAGCTTCAGCCGCCCGCAAAGCCTCACAGATCCTGGGCACGACGGCGGTTGCCAACACAGAGGTGAAGAGCGACCCAGGCCCAATGATGATCTGGTCGGCCGCTTCGATCGCAAGTCTTGGAACCGGAGGGTCGGATGGATCGAAGCGAAGGTTGCGGATACCACTAGCTCGCTCGATCGTGACCTGACCCGCGAGCGTGCCGCCATCGGAATCAGCGATAAGCGTGACTGGAACCTCAGTTGCTGGAACCACACGTCCCACCGCTCCAACCAGCCGCCCGACCTCGTCGATGGCCTCCTGAAGATTTCCAGCCGCGAACGACAGTCCTAAGAGGAGCAGATTGCCAATCGGGTGACCGGCGAGCGATCCCTCCCCGAACCGGTGCTCAAGCGACCGGGCCAGCAGAGTCTCGTCACCGGCGAGAGCCGAAAGGCAGCGACGAAGATCGCCGGGAGCGGCCACGCCTAGCTCGGCGCGGAGGCGCCCACTGGATCCGCCGTCATCGCCAACCGAGACAATGCCGGTGAGCTCGCCGGCATAGACGCGAGCCGCGGCCAAGCTGGCGGCGAGGCCGTGACCCCCACCGAGGGCGACAACTGCAGACCCTCGGCCGTGGCTGCTCGACAACGGAACGCCAGCCGTGTCCACATGTCCTCGTGACTCGTCGTGTTCTGACCGCTCGGTCATTGCCGTTCCCATCGTGGTGGTTTCATGGGCCCATCCCTGCAAAAGCGCTCGTAGGAGACACCGCAAACAGTACGGCCGCTCGCCGCCGCAGCGTCAGCAGCACGCAAAATCCCGTCTCTACAACTCGACGTCGCGATGAGCGACCCGGAGGGTTCGCCCGCTGCGGCGCAGCGTGGCCGCAACCTCTTCGGCAATGGCGACCGAACGATGTCTGCCTCCGGTACAGCCGAAGGCGATGGCGAGATAGCTCTTGCCTTCGGCTTCATACGCCGGCAGAAGATGCTCGATGAGGCCGTTCAGATGGTCGAGGAACTCCTTCGCTACCGGACGATCGATGACGTAGGTCTGTATCTCCGTGTCTCGGCCGTCCATAGCCCGAAGTTCCGGAACCCAATAGGGATTTGGGAGAAAGCGGCAATCGAGCACCATGTCAACGTCGCGCGGGAGACCATGTTTGAACCCGAAAGACATCAACGTCACCTGCATCGACCCGTCGTCAGCCGCCGCGTCAAAATGATCCGACAAGCGCTCCCTGAGCTGATGAGGGTTCAGATCCGACGTGTCGATAACGAGATCGGCCGAAGCTCGCGCTCCGACCAATTGCTCGCGCTCGAATCGAATGGCATCGGCCATGCTCCGCTCCACCGCGAACGGATGGCGGCGTTTCGTCGACTCGTACCGTCGAACGAGAACCTCGGTCGATGCCTCAAGGAAGACGACGGTCACGTCGGCCACGCCTTGTCGCAGCTCACGAGCGCGCTCGGTGAAATCTGATTCGAAGCCACCGAGGGCGAGGGCCAGCCGTTCATAGCGGCCGTCGATCAAGCTGCCAACCTCAGGAATCAGGGCACTTGGAAGGTTGTCGATCACGTACCAACCCATGTCTTCGAGCGCCCCCGCCGCTACCGAGCGCCCGGCTCCTGACTGGCCGGTTAGAACTACGATTTGCTTCACGCTTCCATCCTGCCATGCCAACTACCGCGAACCGGGGATCGATGGCGCCGGCTCAGCCAGCCGATCAGAGCTTGCGACAGTGCAGCGCCAGAAGACGCGGGACAGTGGCAGCAGCCTCGTACTGCGGAGCCTGAGCAAGGAAACCCGCTGGCGGCGGTGGCTCATCCATCTTCGAAACGAAAAGGCCATGGTCGGCGAGAGCGTTGATGTAGCGAGACAGCGGGCGGTGAATGAAGCGGATAAAGACGCCCTTCTGAACCTCTTCGATCGTGGCCGACTCGGTCAGGTAAGGACCGATCCGCCAGTACTGTTCTGGCGGATCGAGTACCTGATCATCGATCCATCCGCTGCCGGGCGTCTGAAGCAGCGGATGATTCAGCAGGAAGAGGAAGAGGCCACCGGGTCGAAGAACCCGGGCAACCTCAGCCATTGCGTCATCGACGGCATCGATGTGTTCAAACACGAGGCACGCCACCGCAGCATCAACCGACGACGAGGCGATAGGCAATCGGTCGGCCCCAGCCTGCAAGTAGCCTGTCTCGCCAGCATGCTCACGACGCTGGTTGGCAACCGTTATCTGGGCACCCACAGGATCGAGACCGACAACCTGGTGACCGCCGCCAGCTGCCAGGTAGCGAGCAACCTGCCCTTCCCCGGTACCAATATCAACGACCCGGCGATACGGCTCAACCGCCGCCGCGATGAGCGGCAGGATCTGTTCGGTGTACTCGGGGTCGACTCCATCGGTGAACTCAGCCTGCCACCAGGGCGCGTGATCCTCCCAGAGGGCAGCGCTGCGGTCGCGGTTAGGCAACGGTTCGTCCATCGGCATGAGGCTAGCGAGCGATCTAGCGGTCGAGCCCGTGGGTACGAGCGTAAACGGCCAAGGCAACGTTTTCGGGCAACCACGAAAGGGCCTTCAGATCTGACAACTCGGCCTTGCGAACCGCTTTCACCCCACCAAGTTCCTTGACCAAACGCTTCTTGCGGGCCGGGCCGAGACCAGATATCTCATCCAGAACCGAGGTTCGCATCCGCTTCTGACGTAGCTTCCGGTGGTACTGAATGGCGAAGCGGTGCGATTCGTCCCTGAGCCGTTGCAATAAATAGAGAGCCTCGGAACGACGCTCGATCATAATCGATTCGGGGCGACCCGGAACAAAGACTTCTTCCAGTCGTTTCGCCAGTGCGCAGACCGCTATCTCATCCGAAAGACCCAGATTCTCAAGTACTCGCACCGCCACCGCTAGTTGGCCCTTGCCACCGTCGACCATCAACAGCTGTGGTGGATACTGAAACTTGCCTCGCTCGGCCACCGGTCTTTCCCGGTCGTTGAGATAGTTGGTGAAGCGCCGTGTCAGCACCTCCTCCATGGCCGCGTAGTCGTCGCTCTGTTCGACGGTGCGAACCTTAAACCGGCGATACTCGGACTTGCGAGCGAGGCCGTCCTCAACGACCACCATCGAACCGACATAGTCCGAACCTTGGAGGTGGCTCATATCGAAACACTCGATCCGCAGCGGCGACGCAGGGAGATCGAGCCAATGTTGTAGCTCGTTGAGCGCCTTGGCCCGGCTGTTGTGATCGGTTGCGCGCTTGAGGCGGTGGCGGTAGAACTCTTCCTCTGCGTTCTTGGTAACGGTGGCTAGCAGTTCTCGCTTATCCCCTCGTTGGGGCACGCGGATTTCGACCTTCGAGCCTCGATGCAGGCTGAGCCACTCCTGGTACAGGTCCGCATCGGAGGAAGGAAACGGGACGAAGACCCGTTTGGGCATGCCGGCTGCAGGCGGCTCATCGTAGAGACCTTCAAGGATCTTGTCGACGAGTTCGCTTTCGCTCAACGGCTCGACCTTGTCAACGATGAAACGTCGGCGGCCAGTCACACGCCCTTTGCGAACATGGAAGACAAAAACGGAGGCTTCGAGATCGTCTTGAGCCACGCCGACGATGTCGAAATCATCACTGCGATCGGCCACCATCTGCTGTTTCTCGACGGCCTTTCGCACCGTGGCCAAGCGATCCCGAATGCGGGCGGCCTTCTCGAATTCGAGAGCTGTCGCCGCAGCCCGCATCTCCTGATCGAGCTTGGCTAGGACAGGCTCGGTCTCACCGTCGAGGAATAGACACAGTTCGTCGACGAGCTCGGCGTAGTCACCGGGGCTGATCTCTCCGACGCACGGCCCCGAACACTTCTCGATGTGGAACAACAGGCACGGTCGACCCAACGCCTTGTGCCGTTGCAGCTTATTGTCGCTACAAGTTCGGACCGGAAAGGTTCGAAGCAGATGATCGAGCGTGTCACGAATGGCATAGGCGTGGGCGTAGGGGCCGAAGTAGCGAGTCCCCTTCTTCTGCGCCCCTCGCATCACACGAGCCCGCGGCCACTCATCGCTGGCGGTAACCGCCAAATAGGGGTAGCTCTTGTCGTCGACCAGGCGGACATTGAACCGTGGACGAAACTCCTTGATGAGGTTGAACTCCAACATCAAGGCTTCGACATCGTTGCGAACCTGGATCCACTCGACCGATTCGGCCGTGGCCACCATCTGGGCTGTTCGCGGGTGCAGTTGCATCGGATTCTGGAAGTAGCTCAGCACCCTCGAACGCAACGAGCGCGCCTTGCCAACATAAATGACGCGCCCATCGGCGTCCTTGAACTGATACGACCCAGGCGTGTCAGGGATCTGGTCTGCTGGCGGGCGGGCAACCACCCCTCCAGGCTAGGTTCGCAGCCGAGCGCTTTGCGCCCGATTCGACGCAGATCTCAGCGGCCGGCTCCACCGATCACGCCTCGCACTGTGCGCCAGAGGATTCGAGCGTCGAGCCCGACCCCTTGGCGGCGCAGATAGTAGAAGTCGTATTGAAGCTTGTCGAACGCATCGTTGTGGTCAGACGCGTACCCCTGCTTGACCTGTGCCCACCCGGTCAAGCCGGGTCGAACGATGTGTCGAAGCTCGTAGAAGGCGATCTTCTCGGCCAGTTCTTCCACGTAGTGAGGTTGTTCCGGTCGTGGCCCAATGAGTGAGATATCGCCGCGGAGAATATTGATGACCTGAGGCAGCTCGTCGAGATGAGTTCGTCGAAGGAACCCTCCGAGGGGCGTGACCCGTGCGTCGCCCTCCATCGTCCACCGGGAATCGCCATCGGTCGACGGCGTCATGGTCCTCAGCTTCAAGATGGTGAAGGGCTCGCCATCTTTCCCTACCCTGCTCTGGCGATACAAGAGCGGCCCCGGGTTGAGCATGGGGTTGAGGACAGCGACGGCCAGCATCAGTGGGCCGAGAGCCACACTCCCAGCTAGGGCGAAGCTCACATCGAGCACCCGTTTGAACCGCACGTAGCGAATGCGGTGAAGCTCACCCACGTCAAACAGTAGCGATACCCGGGCCAGCTCCGAGTGGGGCAGCTTCCCTATCCATTCCTCGTAGAACAAAGAGAACGTGCGGATGTGCACCCCACGCCGATGCAGCTCGGCTGCCTGTTCGACCGCCGACACCGCCGCCTGGGCCGCGGCATCCAACACCAGAATGGTGGCTGCTGCTTCCGTCGCCTCATCCACCAGAAGACCACTCGAGGTGTCACCGGCCGCCACGATGTCGGCCAAAGGAAGGTAACCGACGACAGTAGCAGGCGCCTCTGCGCCCTCGGCCACATCTGCTTGAAGCGAGACCAGGTCTTCACGCCGTTCCGTTACCACGAAGACACGGGCCTTGGTGGCGGCCCGCGCCGAGGCATCCTGTGCAAGGTTCCAGGCAATCAGGGCCCAGACCGGAACAACGATTCCTACAAGCGCTGACGACGAGCGCGGCAGCAGGGGGCGAGCCAACATCGCCATCAAGCCCGACATCACCGCGAAGGCAGCGACCGTAGCTGCCAGGCCGCGAAGCACGGCCGACCAGCGTGACGTGGCGAGCTCTGGCAAGCCAACGGCATAGCTGATGACGACCAGAAGTGTTGCGAGTACCGCCCACCACAGGCTGACCTCAGAGCTGAAGAAGTCGACCTGAACGGGCGCCAGCAACCTGGCGTGGAGAAAGCCCAAACCGAATACGGCGGCCACCAGCCCAAAACTGAAGATAGGCCTGGCGACGAGCCGATGGCCGGACGCGGGCGAACCGGGAGAAGCCATAGGTTCTCTTCGACCGCTTACCGCTCCGAATTGAGGGCATGAGGAGGTTGAACCGCTCCGGACGTTCTTCGAAGGCTGTGGCTAAAGCACCTTGGCCAGAAACCGGCCGGTGTGAGAAAGTGGGTGAACGGCCAGCTCCTCAGGTGTTCCTGTGGCCACAATCGTGCCGCCACCATCACCGCCATCGGGCCCCAGGTCGATTATCCAATCGGCGGTCTTGATGACATCGAGGTTGTGCTCGATGACCAAGACCGTGTTGCCCTGATCCACGAGTCGACCGAGGACCGTCAGCAGGCGCCGGATGTCTTCGAAATGAAGACCGGTTGTTGGCTCATCGAGCAAGTAGATCGTGTGGCCGGTCGATCGTTTCGCCAGCTCCGACGCCAGCTTCACCCTCTGCGCCTCGCCACCGCTCAGTGTTGGCGCCGGTTGGCCGAGCCGCACGTAGCCGAGACCCACATCTACGAGCGTCTGAAGGTGCCGAGCGATCGGGGGCTGGTTGGAGAAGAAATCCAGACCTTCCTCGATCGGCATGTTCAGCACATCAGCGATCGTCTTGCCTTTGAACTGGATCTCCAACGTGTCACGGTTGTAGCGTGCGCCCTTGCAAACTTCGCACGGCACGTACACATCGGGCAGGAAGTGCATCTCGATCTTCAAGGTTCCGTCGCCAGAGCATGTCTCGCAGCGACCACCGCTTACGTTGAAGCTGAATCGACCCGGCTGGTAACCGCGCACCTTCGCCTCATTCGTCTGGGCGAAGAGCTTACGAATCGAATCAAACACGCCGGTATAGGTCGCTGGGTTTGATCGAGGGGTGCGTCCGATCGGCGACTGATCGATATCGATCACCTTGTCGAGATTCTCCAGCCCAGAGATCGACTTGTGGAGTCCTGGCGGCTGGCGCGAGCTGTAAATCTGCTGCATCAGTGACCGCAGAAGGATCGAATTGATCAGCGTCGACTTGCCGGATCCCGACACACCGGTGACGGCCACAAAACAGCCGAGTGGAATGTCGACATCGAGGTTCTTGAGGTTGTTTTCGCGCGCACCCTTGATCGACAGCTGGTTTTCACCGGGCGGGCGGCGCTGCTCCGGGACGGGGATCGAGCGCTTGCCCGACAGGTAGTGCCCCGTCAACGATCCTCTGCGCTTCAGCAGGCCCTTCACCGGGCCGCTGTAGACAACCTCGCCGCCGTGTTCGCCGGCACCAGGGCCGATATCGACGACGTAGTCGGCGGTGCGAATCGTTTCCTCATCGTGCTCCACGACCAGCACCGTGTTACCCAGATCGCGGAGCCGACAAAGCGTGCTGATGAGCTTGGCGTTGTCGCGCTGATGGAGGCCGATCGACGGTTCGTCGAGCACATACAAAACACCGACGAGACCCGAACCGATCTGGCTGGCCAACCGAATCCGCTGCGCCTCCCCACCGGATAGTGTTGCGGCCGAACGACTAAGGCTGAGATAGTCGAGGCCAACATCGAGCAGGAAGGTCAGCCGGGCGTTGATCTCCTTGACCACTCGGTCGGCGATGAGATGATCGCGTTCGGACAGATTCAACCCGGACAGCACCTTGGCTGCCTCGCCGATCGACATCGAACAGATGTCGCTGATGTTGTGACCATCGATCAGGGAGGCCAACGACAACGGGTTGAGACGAGCTCCGTCACACGTCGGGCACGCCACCTCCCGCATGTAGCCTTCGATCTGCTCTCGTTGAGAATCAGATTCGCTCTCGCGGTGTCGGCGGCGCAAATAGGGGACAACGCCTTCGAAGGTGGCGTTGTAGGTACGTTGGCGGCCGAATCGATTCTTGTAGCGAACCGTAACCTTTATCGGCTGCGAGGTCTTTGCCGCCTGCTTGCGTCCACCTTGTTTGCGACCGCGACGGGGGCGACCTTCGAGCAGGAGATGCTGTTGCTCGTCGTCGAGGTCGGCCCATGGAACATCGACCGGAATCGAGAACTGTTCACAGACGCCGAGTAGCAATCGCTCGAAGTACTGACTCCGACGGGATGACCAGGGGTGGATAGCGCCCAGCTCCACCGAGAGTTCAGGATTGGGGACGACGAGTTGGCCATCGACCTCGTAGGTCGTGCCGAGACCATCGCAGGCTTCGCAGGCGCCATAGGGAGAGTTGAAGGAGAAGTTGCGGGGGGCGAGCTCCTCGAAGCTCTTGCCATCGCTGGGGCGTGACAGATGCTGACTGAACACCAGTGTTTCGGGCTCGTCACTGGAGCCTTTGGCTGGCATAATCTCGATCTCAGCCACGCCCTCCGCCAGACGCAAAGCGGTTTCGATCGAATCGGTGAGACGCCGCTCGATACCGTCGCGGCTGACCAGGCGATCGACGATGACACGAATATCGTGGGTCTCGTAGCGGGCGAGCTCGGGCAACTCTCCACCGAGCTCGATCAGTTCGCCGTCCACCACAGCGCGAACAAAGCCCTCGGAGGCTAGGTCGGTCATCATCGTGTCGTAGGTGCCTTTACGGCCGCGAACGACCGGTGCCATCACCTGGAAACGGGTGCCTTCGTCAAGCGTGAGAATACGGTCGACGATCTGCTGAGGGCTCTGACGAACAAGCGGCTCACCGGTCTCAGGATCGTGCGGAACACCCACGCGGGCGAAGAGCAACCGTAAATAGTCGTAGACCTCGGTAACCGTGCCAACCGTGGAGCGGGGGTTTCGACTAGCCGACTTCTGATCGATCGAGATCGCGGGTGACAAACCCTCGATGAAGTCGACATCTGGCTTGTCCATCTGACCGAGAAACTGTCGAGCGTAGGCCGACAGAGATTCAACATACCGACGCTGACCTTCGGCGTAGATCGTGTCAAAGGCGAGCGAGGATTTACCCGAACCCGACAGACCAGTGAACACGATGAGTTTCTCGCGCGGCAAGGTTAGATCAACGCCCCGTAGATTGTGCTCCCGGGCGCCGCGAACAACGATTTTGTCAACCACTACCGATATCGTATCGGTCAGGGCGGAGCGAACAATTGTTCTTGCGCAATTTCCAGACAGCAGGCCAACGGCACCTCAACTAGGCCCGACCCGGTGCCGATGCTCACGTTGGGACCGCAATGGTGATTTCACGACTCGACCGACATGCCCTTCTTCTGGGCCTCATACTCGCCTTGGTGTTGGTTTGGACCGGCCTTGATGCGCCATGGTCGGCCGATGTCGGCGCTCATCTTTACCAGGCTCGAGCAATGGCCACCGACGGCACTCTCGTCGTTGACCACCCCTTCGAAAGCGTCGACGAGGCCGGCACCCTGTTCCCGCTCCACCTCTCGCTCTGGGGCCAATCGGGTGGCTACGTCGTCTACAGCAAACACGTGCTCTACAGCTGGATAGTCGGTGGGCTCTACCAACAAGGCGGCCTAGCCGCCGTCTTGGTCTTGAGTTCGATCTCCTCGCTCGGAGCCGCGCTCGGTACCGCCAGAATCGCCGAGCGTCTGAACCCGAAAGCCGCAATCCCCGCTCTGTGGCTTGCAGGCTTTGGCAGCCCGCTTCTCTTCGATAGCGCGATCGGTTATGCCCATTCGCTGGCCGCCGCTGGGCTGGCCTGGGCTACCTGGGCCCTGCTGACCTGGCTTCACCGTCCACGGCAAACTCTGTCCGGCGTCGGGCTGCTCATCCTGGCTGGCGCCTTGTTGTTCGGCATCGCCCAGACCCGAACCGAGGCCCCACTCGCAGGCCTGGCCTTGACCGCCGCCCTCTTCATTGGCTTCGCACCTCTCACCCTTCTGCGAGCCTCCGTCGCCAGCGCGGTCGCCGGATCGGCGACGATCGGCGGACTCTTCGTCGACCGCTGGACCGCTATCCCGACCACCGGCCATGTCGTGATCGACCCTCGCACCACAGAGTGGGGATTCCTCGACGGACGGGTCGCCGCCTTCGTCAACACCTGGCTTACGCCCGGTCGCCAGCCGGCCGACATGCTCGTCCTAGTCTCGGCTACACTACTGCTCGCGGCCTGCGCCCTCGCTCGGCGACGCAGACGAATGGATCCGCTCCCCGGCGGCCTGCTTGCCGTTTCGGCTCTGCTGGCGGTCATCAGGCTTACGCTCTCGCCTGCGCCGCTGGTGCCCGGCTTGCTGATGGCGGCACCGATTCTCTTCGGCGGGCTTATCGTGCTGGAGCGGCCTGCCGATGCCAGTAAGAACACGACGGCCACACTACGCAGCCTAGGTCTTGGATTTGGTCTGTTCTGTCTCGCCGTGCTTGCCACCGAGTACCCCTACGGCGGCGTCGCTGAGTGGGGTGGACGCTACTTCGCCGTCGGCCTTCCGCTTGGACTCACCCTGGCCGCCGTCGGCGGCACCGAGTGGATGAGCAGGCTCGACCGCTCGCAGCTCCGCCCCGTTCTCGGTCTGGTAAGCATTGGCGTACTCGCTCTCAACCTGGCCGGCGTCGCCGCTCTGCGCCAGGGGCGCACCTCGTCAGGACAGCTCTCGGCAGCCGCCGCGAGTCTGGCTAGCCAGGCCGTCCATGATGATTTCGGTGCTGTCACGGTCAGCCTTGTGCCACTGGTGCCAAGACTTGCCTGGGAACAGCTCGACCAGGGTCGATGGCTCCTGGCTACCCCCGACGACCTCGCCCTGCTGGCACAACGGCTCGACGAAGCGGGCATCGCCTCGTTCGTTCTCGTGACCTTCGCCGATGAAGACCTCGCTGCTCTCGATGGCCACTATCGGCCAAGGTCCGATACAAGCCAGCAGGTCGGATCGATCTCGCTTCAGCTCGTCGAGAAGAACGACACCGACTAGACGATCTCCCGAAGCTCTCGTTTGAGATCCTTGATCTCGTCGCGAAGGCGGGCCGCATACTCAAAGCGCAGCTCTGACGATGCCTCGCCCATCTCTTCCTCCAAGGCCAAGATGAGGCGGTTCAGCTGATCCTCGGGAAGTTCAGCCAGCTCTTTGAGGCGCTTCTCCTCATCAGGCCTGCGCTTGCGCTGATCCTTGCCTGGGGTCGGCGCCGTCTTGTCAGGACGGAGCAGCGACAGAATGTCGGTCACCGCCTTACGAATGGTTTGAGGATTGATCCCGTGCTCTTCGTTGTAGGCGATCTGAAGCCCTCGCCTACGGTTTGTCTCCGAAATCGCCTTCTGCATCGACGGTGTCATCTTGTCGGCATACATGATCACGCGACCATCAACATTGCGAGCAGCTCGGCCGATCGTCTGCACAAGCGATGTCTCCGAACGGAGAAAGCCTTCCTTGTCGGCATCGAGGATGCAGACAAGATGCACCTCGGGCAGATCGAGTCCTTCCCTCAGCAGGTTGATACCGACCAGCACATCGAACTCGCCGAGACGCAGGCCTCGGAGGGTCTCGATGCGTTCCAAGGTGTCGATCTCCGAATGAAGGTAGCGAACCCGAACCCCTTGCTCCAGCAGATAATCGGTGAGATCTTCGGCCATCTTTTTGGTTAGCGTCGTCACCAAAACGCGGCCTTCGGCTTCGACCACCTCTCCAACCTCGGTGAGCAGATCATCGATCTGGCCCTTGGTCGGGCGGACCGTGACCTCGGGATCGAGCAGGCCGGTCGGCCGGACGATCTGCTCGACCACCGTGCCTGAATGTTCGAGCTCGTAGGGGCCGGGCGTGGCCGAAAGGAAGACAACCTGGTTGACCTTCTCGGTCCACTCTTCGAAACGCAGGGGGCGGTTGTCGGCAGCCGACGGCAGACGAAATCCATGGTCGATCAGGGTTTCCTTACGACTGCGGTCACCCATGTACTGGCCATGGAGCTGGGGTAGGGCCACATGGCTCTCATCGAGCACCATCAGAAAGTCGTCGGGAAAGAAGTCGATCAAGGTGTACGGCATCGCCCCCGGTTCACGACCATCGATATGACGGCTGTAATTCTCGATGCCGTTGCAGAAGCCCATCTCCTGCATCATTTCCAAGTCGTACTGGGTGCGCATACGCAACCGTTGAGCCTCGAGCAACTTCTGCTCACCTTCGAACTCGGCCAGCCGCTCCTGCAGTTCAGCTTCGATCCCGACGATCGCTCGCTGCATCCGCTCATCGGAGGCGACATAGTGTGAGGCAGGAAAGATCACGAGCTCGTTGAGCTGGTCGAGCCGCTCCCCCGTCAACGGGTCGACGGCGGTGATGGCTTCGATCTCATCGCCAAACAGCTCGATCCGAACCAGGAACTCTTCATAGGCCGGATGGACCTCGATCGTGTCGCCCCTAACGCGGAATCGCCCGCGAACCAGATTGATATCGTTGCGCTCGTATTGCATGTCGACGAGCTTGGCCAAGATTGAGCGCTGGTCGTACTCTTGACCAGCTTGGAGAACCAGCCACTTCTTGCGATACTCATCGGGCGAGCCCAGGCCGTAAATACACGACACCGACGCCACCACAATCGTGTCTTCGCGGGTCAGCAAGGCCGAGGTTGCAGCATGTCGTAGCCGGTCGATCTCGTCGTTTACCGACGAGTCCTTCTCGATATAGGTGTCGGACGACGGCATGTACGCTTCGGGCTGGTAGTAGTCGTAGTAGCTGACAAAGTACTCAACTCGATTGTCGGGGAAGAACTCCCGGAACTCGTTGGCTAGCTGGGCTGCCAACGATTTGTTTGGGGCGATGACCAGCGTTGGTTTCTGCACCGCCTCGATCGTCCAGGCGATCGTTGCCGATTTGCCGGAGCCGGTGATACCGAGCAATGTCTGCATTCGCTCGCCAGCGTGGATGCTTTTGGTCAGCTCAGCGATTGCTTTTGGCTGGTCGCCGGCCGGTTCGTAGTCGGCCACCATCTTGAATGCGGGCATGGTTTTACGCTACCCCACCGGCGGCCAGGGAGTGGCCGGTAGTGTCTGAATCCACGTCCAGCAGCGATCGATCTCGGCTGCGAGCGCGGTCGGCGTTCCCCCATTGTCGATGACAAAATCGGCCAGCGCCCTTCGGTCCTCGCGGCTGGCTTGGGCTGCAACTCGGGCCTCGGCATCGGCACGGTCGAAGCTGCGGTAGTCGATGAGTCTCTGGATGGCTACCTCGACCGGGCAGTCGACAACCACGACCGCCGACGCCCCTCCAGGTCCGCGCTTCGACTCGGCCAGCAGGGGGATGTCTTGAAGAACCACAGCATCGGTTTCGGCCAGGACATCGATGCGGGCGGCCATTTCTGTGCGCACCGCCGGGTGAACCAACTCGTTTAGATCCGTCAGCGCTTGCTCATCGGCAAACACGATGGCGGCGACCGCAGCCCGATCGAGCGAACCGTCATCGGCGACAATGCCTTCGCCCCACCGCTCGACCATCGCATTGAACACGTCGGTCCCCGGTTCTTGAAGTTCCTTGACGATGGCATCGGCATCGACCAAAACAGCACCATGGGCGACAAGCCCTTGGGCCACCGTTGACTTACCGGAGCCGATTCCTCCTGTAATGGCGATCAGTCGCATGCCGAAAACGCTAGCGCCGGGCTTGCGAACCACCTCAACAGGCCCGATGAACTAGGCCGAAGGGTTTCGGCTGTTGGCGGAATACAGGTCGGAGGGCTTAAGAATCTCCTGTTCTTACCGAATTGGAACGTCAAGGGTCGGATTCGAGCAGTCTCGAATCCAGCCCGTCGGGGAATAGAACACGTTGAAGTCTCAGAAGGGATGCAGGTTCTCGCAACCTCGAACAACTATGAACAATCGACGATCATCGGACGCAACAGGTTCGCCTAGCGGCGTCCAATCAAACCAGCAGGCGACCACACCACGTAAAGCTATTCGCCTGCTGATCGCTGACGATCACCGCATGTTGCGAGAGGGTCTGCGTCGGTCGCTTACCGATCTCGGCTACCACATCGTCGGCGAGGCCCGAAATGGCCTTGAGGCTGTGGACCTTGCCGCCGCCATCCAGCCTGACGTCATCCTGATGGATGTCGCCATGCCAGAGCTCGGCGGTGTTGAAGCTACCAAACAGATCAAGGACCGGCTTCCCGGTGCTCACGTGGTCATGCTCACGATGCATGCCGACCAGGAGATTCTGGCCGAAGCTATTCGAGCTGGCGCCAGCGGTTACCTGGTCAAGGATTGCAGCACCGACGAGATCGCCTCGGCCATCGACTCGGTCGTCATGGGCGAGACGGCACTGTCGCCGCGCCTGGCGGCAACCATGCTGGCCGAGGTTCGGCGACAAGAGTCTTCGAGCCAGACCGAGCGCGTGATCACGCCACGGGAGGAAGAGGTCCTCCAGCTCATCGCTGATGGCTGTTCCACACCAGAAGTAGCCGAGCAGCTTTTCATCAGCCAGAAGACGGTGAAGAACCACCTTGCTTCTATCTACCAGAAGCTCGATGCTCGAGACCGCACCCAAGCCGTACTGCAGGCCGTGCGTATGGGGATCGTCAGCATCAACTAGGCGCACGCCTGGTCCGCCAAACCTGATCTCAGCTAAGCCCCGGCCCCGACCTCTGGTCTGCCGGGGCTTGTCGCGTCCACTACGAAGGGCAGCGACGGATCGGACGTGCCGGTCGACCCTTCAGGCCGCCCACTCTTGGATCCGTCTAGGACTCGGCGCAGTTGGCGAAGTGGGAGCTCGAACGCCGGCAGGCGATCAGCCAATCATCATCCTCTGACGCCACCAGCCAATCGTCGGACCGGCGAACCCAAGAAGCGACTTCATCCTCAGCCTCCCACAAGATCACATCGGGCTCACGTCGTTCGATGATCTCGCCAACCGCAACGCCTGAAACCAGGTGCCGATGGTCTTGAACCACATCGAGCGGGTAAAAGTCGAACCGATCATCGATGAAGTTGCTGGCATCATCGCCATAGCGCAGCGATAGGTAGTTGCCCACCGCCTCGCGATGGAGCACCCGAATAGAAGGATCACCGATCAGGCCTCGATCGTGCAACGATTCAACCTCGTCCTCGGGATAAGGATCGAGAGCAAAGGCCGGGGTGGCGACCACAGCAACAACGGCGGCGAGAAGTCCGCTCGCACCAACGACAGCGACCAGCCGGGCCAGGCGTCCCCTCTCCTCCCCCGCTTCGGCACCGATCAGCCCGCTGAAGTAGGGAGCCAACGCAGCAACCGCCACGAGTCCGGCCATATTGAAGTTCCTGATGGCGAGAAAGCCGCAAACGATAAATCCCGCGGCCGGTACAAGATGGAGCCAGCGGGCACCGCGCTTGGCGGCCACAATGATCATTCCGAGATAGAGCAAGAAGGCGTATTCGGTCCAGTGGCTGAAGCCGGGCGGCGACCATTCCACCACCCCTTCCAAGGCCTCGCGACGATCTAACAACCGAAAGGGAAACGTCAACAGCTGAGGGCCCACCGGGTTCACCATGGCCACCGCGCAACCGACACCAGCCCACATGGCGAGGTTGGCCTCGTGTCGTGGGAAACGACGATCGTCGAGCAATCGGCCAAGGGCGGCGCCGCCAAGAAACACAAAGATAAGGGGGAAGGAGCCGTGGCTGTTGACCCAGATGTAGAGCGTCGGAATCAGGATCCACCCGGGGCGATCCTCGCTCCAAACAATCAGCGCCATCAACATCGCGGCAAGGCCGAAGAGGAGGGGACGCGACGACCAGAACACGCTGCCGATCAGCACCGGGAGAAGGGTGAGCAGGACCCGTGGGATCAGCTGCTTCGCCGGTCGTGACAGGCGCCAAAGCCCAAGCGTCAAACCGAGACCAAAGAAGCCGTTGAGAAGGCGAATCAACACCGGCGAGCCGAACCGGTCGAGCGAAGCGTAGATCAGGCTGGGCAGCCAGCTCTGCACCGTCCATGGTTGTCCACTCGCTGTCGACGAATAGGGGTCGACCGAGGGAACGGCGCCCTGATCGAGGATCAGTCGACCGGTAGCGAGATGGGTCAGCAAACTATTGTCGGCCAACGCCCGGGCCGTAATTAGAAAGCCGGCCATACCAATGATCACGCCGAGAGCTTGCTGGATACTCAGCCCACCGGCTGGCGCCAATGCCTGCGGGGCAGACTCGGGATCAGACACCGGATCAGCCTCCGGTCCAGAAGCCCGCTTCGGCTCTTCGTAGCTCGAGCCAGCGGAGGCCTTGGCCTTACCTCGAGCCGAACGACGGCCGCCACCACGCCGTTGCGTCACCAATCCGTTCACCATTGCTCCCGTCCAAAGCTCTGCACCGCCAGCTCGCCGACGGAGCTAGCCGATGGTGTTGACGATGTTGATGAGCGCCGGGCCAAGGATCACGACGAAGAGGGCCGGGAAGATGCAGAACACCATTGGAAGCAGCATCTTGACCGGGGCCTTCTGAGCCTTTTCTTGGGCCAGCTGGCTGCGCTTGATACGCATCTCATCGGCCTGGGCTCGAAGCACCCGACCAATGCTCACACCGAACTTGTCGGCCTGAATCATAGACATCACGAAGGACCGAACTTCGGGAGTATCAATCCTGTCCTGCAGACCGCGGAGGGCATCGGATCGGGTCGAGCCAGCACTGGTCTCGCCGAGGACTCGGGCGAATTCGTCGGAGAGTTCGCCTGGAACATTGTTGATGACTCGGTCGACCGCTTGTTCGAAACCGAGGCCAGCCTCGACCGAGATGACGAGCAGGTCGAGCACATCGGGAAGACTCTGTTGAATGACCTTCTGACGAGCAGCAACCTTCGAGTTCAGGCGAGAGGTCGGACCATAGACAAGTGCACCGACGCCGATCGCGGCCAACCCCAACTGGAGCATGCCAGAAACGCCCATCGGATTGATGAGAAAGACAAACGCCAGCCAGAAAGGCACAAGGACGAAGAAGACGATGCGGGTGGCCAGGAACCGCTCGACGGAGATCGTCGACGAAATGCCAGCCTGGACGTGTTTCTGTCGAACCGACTCCACGTACTCAGGCGGGTTGAACCTTCCACCGAGTTGAGACAGACGGTCGGTGATTGGGCCAAGGATCCGTTCGTGCAGAGGCTGGAGCAACTCCTGCTCGCGCTTGTCCTCGACCTGGTAGTCGTCGAGGTGGCGGAGGGTGGACCGGGCCGCTGACCGCTGCTCGGCCCGCGAGGCGATGGAAAACAGCCCCACCGCCACCGATGCGACCAGGCCGAAGATGTAGGCCTCAACTGGAAGTGAACTAAGCATCGATCGTGATAACTTTCTTCATCCAGATCAGTCCGACCATGGCCGAGACAACTGCAGCTCCCAGCAGGATGAGACCAATCGTGTTGCTGAACAGAACGTTTACGTAGTCGGGGTTCATGACCCACAGCACAAAACCGAGGCCCGGAGGCAGCATCGAGAGAATGCCGGCCGATACTCGACCTTCAGCGGTCAAGGCGCTTACTTCTCGACGAATTCGCTGGCGCTGGATCATGGTGTCGGCAACCGTCATCAGCAGCTCGTTGAGATTGCCACCAACCTCGCGCTGAATGCCGATAGCCATGACTGCCCAGGCAAAGTCGGGGCTGTCAAGACGCTCGGCGACACCGCCAAGCGACTCATCGATCTCGCGGCCGAGCTGGTTTTCTGTCATGGCTCGACGCAGCTCCTCGCCCATAGGATCCGCCATCTCGTCGGAGACGGCATGGAGCCCTTGAGGCAGGGAGTAGCCAGCCCGAAGGGTTCCGGCCAGCATGTTGAGCGTGTCCGGTAGTTGTTGCTCAAACTTACGCAGACGGCGGCGGGCAAGAAACTGTACGGCGAAGTAGCCGAACGCAGCCACGATGCCACCGACGGCTACGGCCATGAGCACGCTCTTGGCCACAACCCACACCAGGGCGAAGGCGAGAACAGCGGCTGCCAGGAGGAAGAACATCGCCTCACCGGCCCGCATCGGCAGGTCGGCTCGCTCCAGCATCTTCTCGATGCGAACCAGTACGCCTCGATCTTCGGCCAGGGCCTCGGTGATATCGACAGCACGTCGAACAAGGCTCGATTGCACGAGAAGTTCTTGTACTTCGCTCTCATCCAGGTCATCGCTCTCGGAGTAGCGAGCGAGCAGGGTGTCGAGATTGGAATCGCCGCCGACGAAGAGTGAACCAAGCGAGCCAACGGCTAGAGCAATGGTGGCGAATGCCAGCAGAATCGAGCCGTAGAGCACCCACGAACTACCGAAGAAAGCGAAGCCTGGTTCGGGCGGGGCCGGGAGCGGTCGGAGCTGGGAGACACTTCGGGTGAAGACGCCTCCCGGATACGAGAGCTCGATCGTCTTGTCGCCGATGGTCACGGCCAGCGGCATGCGGCCTCCAACCTCGGCGGACCCGGAAAAGGTGACGAGTAGTCGGTCGAGAGCGATCTCTGAGACGGCTCCGACCTGAGCGAGAAGCTGCTCGTTCGATTCGACGGCGATGAAGGCGCCGCCTGTGCTCGACGTGAGCTCTCGCATCTGATCCGATTCACCGAGTCCGAGGCTGATGGCCTGGGCTCCGCGTTGCACGAGTGAGGCCGCTGCGGTCGTAGACGTGGCGGTCGAGGTGGTATCGCCACCGCCACTAATGACCACAACAGACCGGGCAACGCCCTGTTCGTCGGAGAACATCCCGGCAGCGGTGGTGATGCCATCATAGATACTGGCGCCACGCTCAGCCCGAACATCGACGAGCGATCGTTCAAGACGCTCATAGCTCGTCGTCAGGGGCACGCGAGCCACGCTTGTCTGCCCCGCCGTCACGACACCGACTCTGGTCGCAGCCGGCAGATCATTGGTTGCAGCCAGAATCATCCGGCCAACGCGGGTCAGCGTTGCGTCTCTGGCGTTTCGGTTGTCGACGTCGATCACGTAGACAACCTCGATCGGCGTGCTCACGGCGACAGCCGAAATGAGTTCGCCAACCTCAGCCTCGATTCCGTTTTCGAGGATCGAGACATCGGATTCGCTCACGTCATAGTCGGCCGCGAGGAGCGACAGCTGGACGGGGTCTTCGGAGGCGTCGACCTGACTGACCTTCGGAAGTTGCTCATCGATGCCCGGAAGGTCCTGGGCGGCGACAGATCCGACGCTGAGCGCTGTGATGGTGAGGGCAACGACCGCCAACACCACCACCCGCACGAATCGACCTTGGAAAATGTTCGACATTAGCGGTTCCGCCCTCGACCGCCCTCGCCACTGGTGGGCGAGAACATTTCTGGTCCGAGTCGGATACCGCCATCGGCGAGCTTCTCTGCAAACTTGGGACGAACCCCAGTCGGCTTCAAGTTGCCACGGAAGCGGCCCTGCTCGTCGACACCGGCGCCAAAGTCGAAGAGGAAGACATCCTGGAGCGTGATGATTTCACCCTCCATACCGGCCACTTCTGTTATGTGTGTAATGCGCCGAGTGCCGTCGCGAAGGCGCTGGAGCTGCACGATGCAGTCCACCGCGGAGGAGATCTGTTCGCGGATGGCTCGCACCGGCAGGTCGTAGCCCGCCATGAGAACCAGCGTCTCGAGACGACTGAGCGAGTCACGAGGGTTGTTGGCGTGCAAGGTTGTCAGCGAGCCGTCGTGACCAGTGTTCATGGCCTGGAGCATGTCGAGCGCTTCTCCAGAACGACACTCACCAACCACGATGCGGTCCGGCCGCATACGTAGGGTGTTCTTCACCAGATCTCGAATGGTGATCTCACCCTTGCCTTCGATATTGGGCGGCCGGGTTTCCAGAGCCAGTACATGGTCCTGGTTGAGCTGGAGTTCTTTGGCGTCCTCGACGGTGATGATACGTTCCCCGTCGGGAATGAACCCGGAGAGTACGTTGAGGGTGGTCGTCTTACCGGTGCCGGTACCGCCGGAGACGATCACATTGAGTCGGCCGACGATGCAGGCCTGAAGGAATCTGGCGGCGTGGACGCTCAGGGTGCCGAAACGGATGAGGTCATCGATCTGGAGTGGATCGGCTGAGAACTTTCGGATAGTGAGGAACGGACCACCGATGGCGAGCGGTGAGATCACTGCGTTCACACGGGAACCGTCGGGCAGGCGAGCGTCACAGAGTGGTGATGATTCGTCGATGCGACGGCCGACCTGGGCCACGATCTTGTCGATGATGCGGCGCAGATGGAGCTCGTCGACGAAACTCACGTTTTCAAGCGTAAGTTTGCCCGCTCGCTCGACAAAGATGCTGTCGGGCCCGTTGCACATTATTTCCGAGACGTCCTCGTCCCGAAGCAACTTGTCGATCGGGCCGTAGCCAAGAATGTCGTCCGACACGTCTTGTACGAGCTGAGCCTTGTCAGCGGCTGATAAGGGCGCTCGCTCGGCTGTCAGGGCGGCCTGCAGAGCATCCCGAACCTTCGTGCGCAGCTCGTCCTCAGACAGCCGCTTGTCATACAGGATCGGGCCTAGTTCTTCGATCAGCGAACCATGGATTCTGTGACGGAGACCGTCGAGTTCCTTGGTTCGTGTCGACTCGTGACTTGCGCCCGAATCCGGTTGTCCTTCATTGAGTCGTTGGTAAAGCGACATCCGACTTGTTCCTTCGCAGACTGCGGTCGTAGGTTTCTGGGTGGGTTTTTGCTGGTGGTGGGCAGGCCCTGCGGCCTGGAAGGACTAGGTGTCCATCAACTTGCTTCGCTGAGCCTTGCTAGCCAAAGAACTTGCGTCGCCCGCTGGCGACCGGCTCCTGGGTAACCGCTCCGTCAAGGAATCGGCTGGCGAGCTGCTCAAACGAACGAGCGACGCCTGATTTCGGGGCCGAAAGCACGACGGGGTCGCCCTTGTTGACCGAGATCGGTACAACGACATCGGAGGGCACATGGGCTGCGGCCTCCACGCCGAGGGTTCGCTCAACCTCCGAGACATCGAGCTTCACCTTGGAGTCGGCTCGGTTCAAGACGAGGTGAAGCTTCTCTCGAGGCACGTTCAGCATGTTCAGTGTGCTAATGCCGATCTTCACGTTCTTGATGTTGGGTATGTCGAGGCCGGCTACAAAGATAATGTCATCGCTGACCTCGACCACATTGAGAACAACCTCGTTGAAGATCGACGGCAGATCGACGACGACGTAGCCGGCAATCGACCGCACCTTCTCGACCAGAGCGGCCATTTCAGGACCCGAGATCTGATCGGCGAACGTTGGCTCCAGAGGAGCGGGCAACACCAGGAGACCCGACGGTTCGTGAACCGTCGTAAGGTCTTCAAGCATGTTGGCGTCGAGGACATCGAGCTGGCTGATGGCATCGACAACGGTTCGTTTAGGGTGAAGTTTGAGCATCACGGCGACGTCGCCGAACTGAAGATGCCCGTCGATGATGACCACCGGTTTCGCTGACCTCTTGGCGAGAACAACAGCCAGGTTGGTTGCGGTCACGGTCTTACCGGAGCCACCCTTCGTGGAGAACACGGTGATGACTCGGCCCTTACCGCTGGACTCATCGGATGTCGCTGGCGATCCGCTCGGCCCAGAAACAAGTTGCTCGGCACTGGGCAAGCCTTCGGCTACCCGATCGACGGTTTCGATGAGCTGGGCCTGTTCAATCGGTGCCGAGAGAACATCCTTGACACCGGCCCGTAGCGCCTTATGGAGTAGCTGGGTTGAGAGCTCGGATGTAACGAGAACCGTGGCCACATTTGGATGGCGACGACCCCAAGCCTCAACGGTCGCCAGGTCATCGGGCGTAGAGCATGATGGGCCAAGGACCACCACTCGAGAGGCGAGTCCGAGCTGAGGTTCGAGCTCTCCAAGCGAGCCAGCAGTATCGACGCGGCCTTCGAAGAGGCCAGCTAGGTAGTCACATACGGCGCGGTCGCCATCGACGACAGCCAGGGCGGCACCACCGGCCAGCCGATGTTCGGGTTCATGATCGTCTTGATCAATGGCACCCGAACCAAAGTCCTCGAAGTTCGAAAAGTCGTAGTCCTGCATGAATCACTCACCCTCGGCTTGAACGGTTGTGGTTTGTTCACCGTCGGCTTCGGCCGTGGTTGTCGTCACAGCCGGTGCATCAGGATTGTTGCTGCTTACCGTGGTGTCGGCGTTGGCGGCCGTTGTCGACGTGGTTTCATCGACTTCGGTGCCTGAACCGGCACGGCCCGGCGTTGAGCCGATTCGATCGGCTGCATCGGAGAAGGGCAGATCGCTCTTCGCCACGAACCCGGCGGCTTCGGCTTCGACGTAGGGGGTCAGGACCTCACTCTTCTCACCCGGGTAGACCTGGCGAGTTGGGTCCTGTGGCTGGATCGCTCGTGGCTCGTAATCGACCGGTACGAGCGAGAGGTAGAGATTGTCGCGTCCAGCAGCCAGGATCGTCTGCACAGCTTCAGGCGGTACGGCAAGAGTCACGAGGCCACGGTCCTGCGCAGCCTGCTCCTCGGGCGCAAGGTCGCCCTGGCCCACCGTCGGCACCAACGAGGTACCGATCGCCAGCACCTCGGCGTTGTGGTAAACAAAGCGCACATCGACTGGATAGACATCGGTCAAGATAGGCCTTGACGTGCCGCTCTCGGCGAGGACCTCGGCCAGTTCGGCCGTGGACTCAGCGGTGAGGTCGAGCGGCGTCTCCTGATCAAAGAACGGGGTATCCCACGGCCGTTCAACCAGGACGTTGACCCGGTCACCAGGCTCGATCAGGTAAGCGGCACCTCGAGCTTGGTCGACGTTGAAGGTAACGGTGACGAGGCCCCGCTCCTCCAGCCGATCAGCAACGCCCGTCTTTATTACTGACGGCGAGGCGAAGAAGCCGGTAACCAGCGGCATGTTCACATCGAGATCGGCGACGGCAACAAGCCCGGCCAATTCGGTGTTGGGGTCGACGACGGCAGTCGGGGCTATGAGGCCCTCGGCTACGTCTTCGAGTCCGATCATCTGCTGGTTGATGACGGTCTCGGCTGGTGTCCCTCTCGGGATTGGGGCCTTGACCACCCAGACCTGCGAGATTGCCCCCGCATCGCCCGCGCTATTTTCGACGTTCCTGACGTAGTTCATCAAGCCAAGAGCGGCAAACGCTCCAGCAACTACCGCAACAATCAAGATCACTGTCCGTCGTGAATTCACGACACTCTCCTGGGTCTGGCGGGGCAGCTGTTCAACAGTGCCGCATCGGTTCTTAGGTAATCTGTCGGCTTGTCCCAGGGCCATAGTTAGGAAATTCCTGTCATCCTTCGCTCCCCAGCTCTTGGCATGGCGAAAACGCCAATGGCCACCGGACGAATCCGGTGGCCATTGCGACGACTATTTGTTTTCCAAACAGGCGGAAATGCTAGCCCTCTGGCTCGACCTCGGGATCTACCGCAGCGACCGGAGCCTCATCAGCCACAGCAACATCAGCAACCGGAGCCTCATCAGCCACAGCAACATCAGCAACCGGAGCCTCATCAGCCACAGCAACAT
>CAKZXA010000100.1 GCA_937922045.1 uncultured Acidimicrobiales bacterium
GCCCTCGTTTGCGATGAGATCGGCGGCGTCTTCGGTGCGGCGTGCGATGTGGGCGTGCCAGTTCGTGGGGCCGTGTCGGATGAGCTGCCAGGATTTGGGTGAGTGGAGGATGGTTTGGCGGGTGTTGTTCGCAAGCCCAAATCGAGCCCATGGACTCCACTGGTTGGCGTCGGCTAGGTCTCTGAGTTGTTCGGTGCGTTGGGCGTGGGTGAGCGCTGATGGATTGGGCGGCCGGTTCCACGGTGCTGGTATGAGGTTTGCGTGGGCGGTGGTGGCGAGGGGGCTGGTGGTGTCGGCGGTGATGACTTGGGTGACGGTTTGTTGCATGAGTGCGGCATCGACCCGGGTTTCGGTCGCGAGCCGAGCCGCGGCTGCTCTGGCGTGTTGGACGCGACCATCGAGGGCGGTGATCGAGATCGATTCATCGGCGGGGTTGAGCAGAGCGCTCAGTGGCCTGCGACTGAGGCGGCTGGCGGTCTCGTCGTAGCCTTCTGCGATCGTTTCGAATTGGTCGCCTGTGGCGCGCAGCTCATCGGGTCGAACCTCGAACTTCGCCATGGCATTGCACCTCCGACCGATCAGTCGCTCACTGTTTTTGTCATTTGCTTGATCAACGCTCGTGGACCGGCCGCGTTACGAATGAGTGCGTGGCGTGCGGCTAGCTGTTGACGACTTGCCATTGTTCGACGGTGACGGGGCGGCGGGTGGTGATGGTGTAGTTGGGGAGGGTGCCGGTGCCGCAGTATTGGTTGCAGGTGTAGGTGGCGGTCCAGGTGATGGTGGCTTGGAGGTAGTGATCGGCAGGGACCGATGCGTGGTTGTAGGTGAGGGAGCAGTTTGTGGTTTGGTCGTCTTCGTCTTTGGTGAGGTCGTAGGGGGTGCCGGTGTTAGGGCCGCAGTCGATGGTTTGGTTGTCGGCTTCGAAGGTGACGTTGACGGGGGTGGCGGTGACGGTGGCGGTTGTGCCGTAGAGGGGTGGGGTGGTGGCGGTGTAGTTGGCGTTCCAGGTGGTGTTGTCGATCCAGAGCCAGGTGGGGAGTTGGGTGATCATGGGGATTGTGGTGTCGCCGGGTGGGCTTGAGGTGCCGGTGGTGGTGGGGAGTTCGACCGAGGCGTAGGCGCGGGCGATGAGCAGGTCGAGGACGAGTTGGGGTGGCGGGCCGCCGACGGCCCAGGCTGCGTAGGCGCCGGTGTAGCCGATTTGTGGTGCGGCGGTGAGGGAGGTCGGGGTGGCGGGGCAGTAGATGATGGCCCATTGTTCGTCTGGGTCTTCGCCGTTGGTGGCGAATTCGGTGGGTGTGAGAGGGTCGGCGTTGGTGATGTAGTTGTGGAAGTAGAGGTAGACGTCGTAGTTGGTGACGTCATCGTCCCAGGAGCAGGCTCGGAGCCAGGCGGGTGCGCCGGGTCCTTTGACCATTGCCACTTCTTGAGCACTGGTCAGGGTGGCTTCGTACTTACGATTGGCCGCGTACGTTTCGAGGAGGGTGTTGGAACTACTCCCGTCTTCACCGTCAGCGCTGGCAGGTCTCGGCACTGCCATCAGGGCGATCAGAACGACGAGGCAGGATGCTGTTGCTAAGGCTCGCATCGCGTGTCACCACCTGTCGCAATCTCTTCGATGACCCAGTGGCCATCCTCGACCTCGTAGATTGCCTCCCGGAACTTGAAGAAGTCGTCCTCTGGTACCAGTACGGTCCCGTTTGCGTCGATCAGCCTTGCGAGTCCCATCCCGCAATCGAGTACGGATGCGCTCTCCCCGTTGATCCGGACTTCGACAATGTTCGAGTCGTAGCCCGGCGAAACGATGTATCGGCCCTCGTCTTGACGCTTGGCCGTGTTTTGGAGAATTCGTGCTTCAAGCCGGCCCGTGGATAGTTGCTCGACTTCAGTTAGCCAGGCATCGGGATCGAAACTGCGCTCGTCGCGAGCGAACACTTCGGTCATGAAGTAGGTGTGAAGCTCGCGGATGACGGCTTCGTCGTCGAGGGTTGTTGATGTGGGCTCGGTTGTTTCGGTGGTTGTGGGCTGAGCCGTCGTGGAAGACGACGTCGTTGTAGACGCAGTCGTGACAACCGTTTCGGAGGTCGTCGCAGATGCGTCTTCTATGCCGTTGTCGGTGGTGCAAGCGCTCAGAAGCACGACGAGCGCTGCCGCCAGCGCCAGACATCGAGAACGATATTTGGAGAAGTTACTCACGTGGTACCCGCCCTCCATGGAAGGTGATCAACCTTAACCAGGTGGTTGTTGCTGCTGCACTGTAGCGCATCTTCAGGCCGTATCGAGGTCGAAACCCTGCCATGGCGGCTAGTGCAATGATCGCAATAACCGGACGAACAATTCCCAACGCACTCGCATCGGTGACATTACTAGTTTGTAGACGCATTACCGCCAACCAGGACCGTGTCCAACGTATGTATCAGATCAGTGATCCCGAGTTCAGCGGGTGACGACTCCTCTAGCGGTGTAGTCCGCAAGGAGAAGAAGCCAGTTGAAGGTGTTTCGATCGACCTGTTTAAGGCGGTGTCGAACGCCGGCAATGGTGAATTCCCGATGGCGTGGACAGCGCGGCCTAACTATTTGATGCTCTTCATGATCATCTGTGACCACGCTTTGGCGACTCCCGGGAGCCGGGTCAGCTGGTTGGAGTACAACTGTTCGTAGGCCTCGTTGTCGCTGACGGCCACGCGAAGAAGAAAATCTGGTTCTCCGTATAGGCGATGGGCTTCAACAACTTCGTCAATATTCGCGACCGCCTGTTCGAACACCGCAAGGTCATCGCTGCCACCAAGTGTGATATTTATCGACACAAGTACCTCGAAGCCGCGACCCAGCGCGGCCGGGGAGACTGCGGCGTGGTATCCGGTGATGACGCCTCGAGATTCCAACGCTCGTACGCGACGAAGCGTCGGGGTTGGGCTGAGGCGAATGCTGCGCGCCAGTTCAGCGTTTGTCATGCGAGCATCAGACTGCAAGTGTTCGAGAATCTCATGATCTAGTTGATCCATAGTGGATCATGCTAATACTTACCGTTTCAACAGGTAAGTTTGGTGCCTGTCCAACCGAGTGTTGGGTGATGATGAATTCATGCAGTTCATTGACGTACTTCCACTGTTCGCTGCGCTCTTCGCGTTCCCGCAGTTTCTGCCTCAGATCCGCAAACTGGTCGGCGATGGTGACGCGTCGGGAGTGTCGCCGCTGTGGTCTGCTCTCACGGGGGTGAACAACGCCGCCTGGATCGTGTACTTCGTCGACGTTGGCTACACGACAGCGATCGTGCCGAACGCCTCGGTGGTGGCGATGAGCGCGGTCCTCACCGTGCTGATTGTTCGATTTTCTCAAAGCGCGGTACCAGTTGTGGTCGGACCCGGGAGTTGGGCGCTGGTGGTGTTGACGACCACGATGGTCTGGGGAACTGAGGGGCTTCAGGGCGTGCTCGCGGCTGCGTTTGCGGTACAGGTGATTCCGTCGTTGTGGGCGGCGTTCACCATCAAGGTTCCAACCGGGCTGTCGATCGGCACTTGGCGTTTGGTTCTGTGCGAGATGACCTGTTGGCTTGCATTCGGCATAGGGCGCGCTGACACAACACTCACGATTCTTGGCATAACCGGCGTGGCGGCATCGGCAGCCATGGTGTGGCGGGCTTGGTCAACTGCAGCGGATCTTCGAGAGCCGGGATCGGAACCAACTTCGGCTATCCCATTTTCCGACGCGGCGTTGACGTCGTAGGGTGGGCTCATGCGATCGGAGTGGGGTCTGTTGGCGCGCCAGCTTCGTGGCCATGATTAGAGATGACGCCGAGGCGTTCGTTTACCGGATAAGGCCGAGGTGGTAATCCTTGACCATCCGCCAAAGGGATTCTAAGGTACGAGCTACCTGTAGAACCATCAACAGCGTTTTGGCCGGGCAGGCCTGAGCGATACAGGTACGAACCTTGGAGGGTTTAGTACTATGAGTCTGGCGACGACTTTCTTCCGGCGCGGCCTGATTGCGGTGCTAGCCGCGATTTTGACCTTGAGTATGGCTCCGTCAATAGCAGCGGCTGAGCCGGCTAGTCCCGGTCCAGTGTCCGCCAAACCCACTATGCCGAGCGCCTTCGCCGAAGGTCCCGCCTCGCCCGTTCTCGGGGCCTTGGCTTCTGAGCAACGCGAGCTTGCGCCCCTTGATGAGATAGACGAGTGGACGCCCCCAATTCCGTCTGAGGGCTCATTCGTCACGGGCGTTGCTGCTCGTAGCGTCAATGTGGCCGGCGCCTTGTCGGGACCAGGATCGGGAGACACCGCAACGGCAACCCTGGAGATGATGGCTCCGGATAAGGCACTCGCCCTCTCCCCTCTCGCCGCGGCAGCGGCGCTCAGCGACGCCGGGGGATCTGGCGATGCGTTGGACGAGGCGTTGCGCGTCACCTTTGACGTCGACTTCGAGGCCTCGGCTCTGACCCCTGAGCAGAAGTCGAGGCTTCGCCTTGCACTCTTTAATGAATGCGACCCAGAGGCACCGGAGACCTGTGACGATGTGGCCTATCTCGACACTGAGGTCGATGAGGCAGCCGGCTTGGTTTCGGCCCTTGTCCACTCTGACCAGGTCGACCCCGCTCCCGATGCCGGAGTCGAGGAAGCAGAAGAAGCCGAAGTCGCAGACCAAGTAGTGGCGGTGGCCTTCGCAGCTCAGAGCATCGAGGGTGACTACACGGCCACGCCGATCGAGTCCCTGTCGAGCTACGAGGTGAGCGGCCAGACCGGCTCGGCCGAATCGACCTATGCAATCCCGGTGCCGACCGCTGCCGCCGGACCGGAACCCCAGGTGGCGTTGCACTATTCATCGGGTCAGATCGACGGGATGAACAACGCCGAAAACAATCAGGGCGGCACGGTAGGCCTCGGTTGGACGCTCATGACCGGCGGCTCGATAAAGCGCTCGCTCGAAGCCTGCGCGGTGGCGGGTGCAAACCAGGATCGTTGCCTGCCCGAAGACAAGCCTCTCACCGGTGAAGATTTCTCGATCAACCTGAACGGTGTGTCGTCGGAGCTGGTGCGGATCGGCACGAGCAACGACTTCCGGGTGAAGGACGACCCGATGTGGAGAGTCTCCTACAAGACCGGCGCCGGTCACGGGCGAGCTTGGGGCGAATGGTGGGAGGTCACCACCCCTGAGGGCACCCGCTGGCAATTCGGAACCGACGCTCAGAGCACACGGTTTGTCCCCGTGTTTTTCGGCCGAGGCGCGAACGTTGCTTTGCCCCCAGGATGCGACGACGCGTTCAAGATGTGTGACGTGGTCCAGCAATGGGACTTGCGCAAGGTGATCGACACCTTCGGTAACCAGATGGACTTCGCGTACCGCCAGGAGATCAACCGCTACAACGCACCCGGAGGTGTGGATCCCGACATCGGTCGCCGCCCGTATGTGCAGAACGCCGCCGTCACCGAGATCACCTATGGCGGGACGAGCGCTGGTGCCGAACCGAACGCCCGGGTGGTCTTTAGTTATGACGCTCGCTGCCTCGACGGCTCCGACTGTCGCCCGGGAACCGTCGACTATCCAGACGCGCCGAGCGATCTGTGGTGCCCCACCGACCAGGGCTGTTCCTTCCAACCCGCTCCCACCTACTGGACTCACCTGAAGCTCGTATCCATCGCCACCCAATTGCGAGACGGTGACCGCTGGGTCAACGAAGGCGTGCATGATCTGAGCCACGCCTTCCCCGACGCTCCTCGTTCGGAGAACGGCGCCGAAAACAACACAAAGCTCGTGGTAGCCGAGATCCGTCAACGGCCAACCGGTTCGGCCTCAGCGGTCAGCTCGCACTTCGGGTTCAGTCCGATCATGGCCGTTGATCGCGATGCGCTTACGGGTACAGCGAGCGAGGGCATCGGCTCGGCCGACGTTGGAACACCAGCGGTGATGACCGGCCTCGGCGCTGGCGATTCCCTCACCTTCGACGAGGTTTGGCTCGGCGGCCAAGGAGCCGAAGGGCGGGCCGAGTCGGTCTCGATCCGCTACTCGGCGTCGGTCGCGGCTTCGGCTGAAATCCTGGTTGACGGATCAACCGCAGCAACGCTGACCCTGCCCGCAACGGTGGGCAAGTACGCGACCGTGTCTGAAACGGTAACGGTTGCCGGCGGCGGCCAGAACGTGCAGGTGAGCTTCACTAGCGGCGACGTCTCCATGGCGTCGATTCAGTTCGAGCCGGGCGACACCGACCTTCCCGGCTTGCCCCCGGTCCGTTACCTCAACCCGGCTGACCAGGCCGATTCGAACGCCGCATGGTTGTGGCTTCCGAACCGCCGAAACGTTGAAGCCACCGAGCTTCCCGACCTGAAAATGCCGCGCATCAAGACGATCGAAAACGAGATCGGTGGCGTGGTCGTCTTCGACATGGGCCAGTCGGCTGCCTGCCCACCGTCGGGGCGCGACGAAGCGCAGGGCTGGATCTACGACTGCTACGGAACCGTCTTCGGTGATGGCGGCGACGGCGTGAACGACGACGTCGTCATCTGGAAAAAGTACAAGGTTCTGTCCACCTCTTTCGACCCGGGCGCCGCCCAACCAGTGGTCGACCTCGCCTACGCCTACTCGCGTCCGGTTTGGGCGTATGCCCCCTCCGACGACAACTGTTCCTCGCCCAGCTTTTTCTCAGACTTCCGCGGCCACAACGAGGTGACGGTAACCGACGAGCTCGGCTCCACCAAGACCCGCTACCTCACCGGCATCGACGGCAGCCGAGAAGGCGCCGACGGTGGCTGCGGAACCGGCAGCCTGAGCTGGAGCTACTCCGATGGCACCGCCATCGCCGACTCGGTCCTTCTGCAAGGGCAGATGTATGAGATGCGCCGGTTCGACACAGCCGGAACCCTGGTGGAACGGGAGCGGGTGTTCTTCGAACCGCCTGCCGACCGCGGCGAATTCGACGGCAGCGGCGAGAACGGCATCTTCAACACAGCCGGCCCGAACGACCGGGATGGCGCCTGGTTCGTCGCCCCGGCCAAAACCGAAACCACCACCCTCTCCGGTGGCGTGGAGAAGACCACGGCTGTCGACTTCACCTACGACGCCTACGGCAATGTGGTGACCGAACGACACGCAGGCGACGAGGCCGACGCTACCGACGATCGAACCTTCAGTCGCTCCTTCGCCATCAATACCGGCGGGTGGATTATCAACCTGGCCTGCCGCGAGACCGTGGCCGGAGTAGACAGCGACATCGTCTCCCAAACTCGATGGGGCTACGACGGCATCGCCAACGCCCCGGGCGATTCGTGCACCGCCCCAACGAAGGGTGGCCTGACCGACACGTGGGCCTTTATCGACGACACCGCCACCGCCCACACCGTCACCACCTTGAACCAACGCGGTCAGGTGACGGCCGAGACCGACCCCAACGGCAACACCAACAGCTTCGATCTCGACCCGGTTCAGGGCTGGGTTGTTGGCGACACGAACCCGCTCGGCTGGGAGCGCACCTACGTCTACGACGAGCGCGGCAACCAAACGTCACTCGTCGACGTGAACACCAACACCATCACCTTCAACTACGACGGGTACTCGCGAATGGTGGCGGTGACCCTGCCGGAGAACAGCACCGGCGTCCCGAGCTACGCCTTCAGCTACGACCTCGACACCAGACCGGTATCGGCCACGACAAAACAGCTCTTCGACGACTCTCGCACCGGAGACGAACGCTACCTGATCAACGTGGCCTACGTCGACGGTATGGGCCGCGATGTGCAGGCCCAAGCCCGAGCTCAAGCCAGTGGCGCTCGCTGGATCTCGGCCGTGCAGTTCGACGAAGCCGGCCAACTGAAACGCCAGTCGACCGCTTTCGAACGATCCGGCGAACCCGGCGACGGGTTCTTCGACGCCGACTGGTCGACGGTTCCCCTCTACCACGAGTTCACCTACGACGCTCGGGGCGAGATGGTTCGCGACGCCACCTATGGCGGCGGGGATCTCGATTGGGACATGACCTACTCCTATGCGGGTTGGACAACGGCTGTGGCCGACGAGCAGGACAACCGGGTCGACTACACCTACGACGCCTGGGGCAACCTGGTGCAGGTTGACGAGTACGGCTCTGGATCGACGCCCTATTCCACGGCCACGTCGAGCTTCGATGCTGCCGACCGGCTCCGCAGCACCACCGACGACGACGGCAACACGACCACGATCGGCTATGACCAGCTCGGTCGTCGCCGCTCGATCGACGCTCCCTCGATGGGAGCATGGGAGTTCCGCTACGACCCGGCAGGCAACATGATCCGTCAACGCGACGGCCGCAATACGTGGCTCGCCTTCGACTACGACGCCTTGAACCGGGTCACGACACGAAGCGAAATGAACGAGGCTGGCGCTGTGGTCGAAGATGGACTTCGCGCCTCCTACGACTACGACGGCCCGGCCGGGCGAGATCGGCTCCACCGCTCCACCTCCAACACGCCGGACGGGCCACTCGTCATCACCAATGCCGCCTACAACGCCGAGGGCAACGTGACCGAACAGGTCACCGAGGTGCCGGGAGACGTCGGTGGCACGTTCCGCCAGAAGTTCAGCTACGGCCCGGCCGGTCAGCAGCTTGGCTTGACCTACCCGGCCAACAACATCGGCGAGACCGGCGAGGTTGCCACCACCACCTTCGACTGGCGTACCGGGCTGCCGGTCGGCCTTTCGTCGTCGGTGCAAGGAACCCTGGTTGACGCCACGGTCTACGGCCCCGATGGGCAGAGAAGAAGTCGAACCTTTGGCGATGGCGGAGCGGCCGCAGCCGAATCATGGGATGTCGATGCCACCACCGAACGCACGCAGGCCTACCGGGCATTGGTGGGCGGCACCGCAGTTGTATCGCTCGACTATGGCTACGACGCCCGCGGTAACACCACCCGTGTCGTCGACAACGAGAACGCGGGCCAAACCATCTGCTTCGGCTACGACGCCTTCTCTCGACTGACCAGCGGATTCACCGGCGACGACGGCTGCAATTCGGCCGACCTGAGCCGGGGCGCAGACCCCTTCGATGAGACTTACGACTACAACTCGATCCACACGTTCGCGTCGAAGACGGGGCCTGGCGACTACACCTACGGTGAAGGCACCGCCGGACCCTACTCGGTAACGTCGACCTCGTCAGGTAATCGCTACGCCTACGACGCCAACGGTAATCAGACGCTGCGCACCGTCGATGGAGCGACCCAACTCCTGGCTTACGATGCCGACAACCGACTCTCGTCGATTGCGCCACCGGCCGAAGGCGCCCAGGGCGCAGCCGAGGCACAGGCCGGTGCCTTTGAGCCAAGCGAAGCCAGCGCCGCCGGCCAGCGAGCGCCACTTGAGTTCAGCCTGCGACGCCCGCACTTCGATGACACAGCCGGCAATTCTGACCCGTCCGATGGCAAAGCCAACGGGAACGGCAACGACAAGAAGGTAAAGCAGGACAAAAACAAGGAGAAACAGAGCGGCAAGCCGGTTGCAGCCGATGAGATGCTGGCGGCCACGCCAAGCGATGCCAAGGTGCTGTCGTTGTCGGTCAAGGCTGACGATGCCAACGGCGCAATCGACGTCGACGTGTTCTCCGAATCGGCTCCCGTCGACGGCGTCGCGGTAGATCTGTACACCGCAAGCGATGACGGAGCGAGAGCGAAGTTCGTTGCTCAGCAGTCGACGGCAGACGGTGCCGGGACCCGCTTTCTTGACGTGTCCGACGGATGCTACGTGCTGGTTGGCATAGCGGGCGACGTTTACCGCTGGGACAACGGCACCCAATGGAAGGAAGTAGGTGTCTGCGTCGACGCTCCCGACACGCAGACACTTGTGTCGAGTGTGAAAGCGGAGCCCGGGTCCATCGCGGGCACGGTGTCCGACGATGCAGGCAAGGCCGAGAAGGGTATCTACGTCGACCTGTTCGCCGCCGACGAGAAATCGGGGCTGAGGGAGAAGTACCTCACGTCAACGGCATCAGGCCATGACGGCGAGTTCGTGTTTGTCGATCTCGATGTCGGCTGCTACGTGACGGTGACGGTCGCCCCCGACGGCTGGTTGTTCGCCGACGGCTCGCGGTGGCAGGAAGACCGGGTGTGTGTAACTGAGCCAGGTACACCGAGGCAACCGTTGACGGTGGAAGCGACGGCGGATGACGACTCCTTTAGCGGTGTAGTCCGCAAGGAGAAGAAGCCGGTCGAAGGTGTTTCGATCGATCTGTTTGAAGCGGACAAGCCTTATGTTCGCGGTGCCTATCTGCGGTCGGTGAAGACCGATGCTGAGGGCCGGTTTAGCTTCGATGGTTTGGCCAAGGGCTGCTATGTGATCGTGGCCATCGCTCCCGATGGGGAGGTCTTCGATACCGGCTCGATGTGGTGGGAGGCCTATGGCTGTGTCGACGGCACCGGCAATCCGCCTCCGCCTCCTCCGCCGGGGCCGTCGGTTGAACGGTTCCTGTATGGAGCTGATGGTGAGCGGATCGTTCGGGTTCAGGGTGACACGGCCACGGTGTTTGTGGGCCAGACTTTTGAGTGGAACTCGGATGGCGGTTCGCGTTCGCAGACGTCGCAGTATTTCCTGGGTGGCCGTCGAGTAGCGATGCTCGAAGGCGGCGACCTGCACTACACGTTCAGCGACCACATCAATTCGACTGCTGCGGTGGCGAGCACCGATGGTTCGGTGGTTGAGGTTGGGCGTTATCGGCCGTGGGGTGAGGTGCGGGGTGCGCCGGTGCCGGGCACGATCGGGTTTGCTGGTCAGCGCCCGTCGACGGTGACGGGGCTGTTGGATTATGGTCCGCGTTTCTATGACCCGGCGTTGGGTGGGTTTGTGTCGCCCGATTCTCGCATCGGGGACTTGGCCAACAACATTTCGCACAACCGCTATGCCTACGCCTTGCAGAACCCGGCCACCTATTACGACCCAACAGGGGAGTGGGGGTTGTCGTCGATCAAGTCGGCGGTGAAGAAGGTTGGTGGCGCGGTTTCGGCGGCGGCGAAGAAGATCGACGCGAAGCAGGTGTTGGCTGCTACCCATGTTGCGTTGGATGTTGCTGGGTTGGTGCCTGGGTTGGGCGAGTTCGCTGATGGTGCGAACGCGTTGTTGTATTTGGCTGAGGGTGATTATGCGAATGCTGCGTTGTCGGCGGCGGCGATGATCCCGATTGCGGGCGGTGCGGCCACTGCGGCCCGTATGTGTAAGAAGTTCTGTGATAGCGCCGTTTCGGCTGTGGCGAAGGGG